>CAYWGC010000011.1:0-74300 GCA_964457755.1 uncultured Thermodesulfobacteriota bacterium
ATCCACCACCAACCTCTACACTCCTGCCAAACTGCTAACTTGAGATGTATCGTAATAAGACGTCTACCCTATATACGTAACAAAAAGACCCTACCAACCGTAAAAAACACTGTCAATGTTTTTTACCACAACCTGTAATGAATTTTTCGACATCACTACCCCATCTCACACCCCAACCACCCACCAAAACCACCAACACAAAATTCACCCACATAAACCATCCATCAACCCAAACAACCTTAGCACCATCCATCCCTTTAGCTGAAGTTGCGAGGGACGTAATCTGTAGGAATCCAAACTTTACCGAACTTTTGTCGGAATACCTCACAACATACTTTAAGTTGGTTAAGATCAAATTTTAAATTGAGTAATTTCACATGCCTTTACATTTGGTATAAATACTGCTAATGATTGACACCTACAGAACATACACTTACTTAAAAATTGGTTAATCATGGTGCAGAGAGTAGCAGTAAGACATAACCTTCAGGTACCCACTCAAATCAGAATTACACTTAACAACGGGGATGTACGATCATATAAGTGTAAAACTCGTGATGTTTCATCTCACGGAGCGTTCCTCTTGATTGAGGGTCAATTACTCCAAGAAGGTACAAATATTAAGCTCAACATCCAACTAAACAATTTTTCAAGCTCTTTCTCAACGGTTTATTTGGGCGGCAAAGTGGTTCGTTCTGAAAGTAAAGGTATAGGGGTCAGTTTCAGTGATCAATATTTTTTAAATTAGCACTTACATTTCTTGCTAAGCACTCCTCGTCACAACATCAATATATCTCTGCGTTGGATATGCCCTATCAATAATAGTGTAAAAAAGGAACTGTTCCAAACCACAAAAAACCTCACCCCCTAAATTAATAAAAGAAGTGAGGCTTTTAAAATCTCTAACTTAACTAACCAGCACAATTAAAACGGCGGCCAGCAGATTGACCATACAATTTCAAACAGGCACTATTTCAACACTCAAGCATCTACCTTCACCCTTACCGAGTTATCCCCAACACCAACAATCCAACCCCTGCACCAAGCAATGCCGGATAAAGGTATCTGTTGTGGTGATTATGCCGACGCTGTTGCTTAACGTATTTTGCACGTTGATATTTTTTGTATTGGGCACGGTGCGGTTTGGCATATTGTGTACGGTGATGTTTATTTCTCTGTTTGTAATATCTGCCGGAATGCTTCGACTGATAATTGTGATTACTATTGTAGATCTGGCTGTATCGCTTATTATTATTGTTTTTACTGTTGTTGTTACTCCTCGCCTCTGCCATGCCAATTGTGCTCAGCGACAAAGATACGACCATCGCCAAAACCATTAAAGATATTTTCAGAGTTTTCATGATAATTCTCCTTTTTTTTGGGAATTAAGGAATTCTCTCTCCTATTATCTTCAATATAGCTGACAACTGTAAAATTTTTATGTGCAAAACCGTATTTTTCGTAAAGGTTTTGTAAAAGTTTCGCCTTACTTACCCGACTATCAAACACTCTCATCAAGCATCCCCTCGTAAACCCGCAAATCACCCTCTGAAAAACAACAAAAGATAACCTCTTCAATCACTCCAGAACTCTCCCGCACCATCAACCGAATAGTATCTACAGCCACCTTTGCCGCAAGCTCAATTGGATAACCATAAACACCCGTACTAATGCTTGGGAAAGCAATTGAACGGATACCATTCTCAACCGCTAATTCCAATGATCGCCGATAACAAGAAGCAAGGAGTTCGGGTTCACCTTTATTACCGCCATGCCAAACAGGGCCCACCGTATGGATGACATATTTTGCTGGCAATCGATAACCTTTTGTAATTTTGGCATCACCGGTATCACACCCTTTTAGGTTACGGCATTCTTCTAACAATTATCTTAAGCTTTGCTACAGCAACATTAAAATGTCCCAATTGGATCTTTAATATAACTCTAGCCTTAATTCCTCAGGGCTTGGTTGTCATAACTAAGGGCTCGCTACGCAGGGGGCTGGCAACCTTTCTGGGCGGGATTCGCTCCCGTTAGAATATGCGTATGCCCAGCCGCACTATCAATTCACCTTTGCTGGTCTCGAAAAAGTTCACAGGATATAAGTGAAAAGAAGTGGTCGTCAAACTCTGTTGAACTGTATCCAACCGTAGATAAATGTTAATATCAAGGTGTAGACGATAAGAACATAAAACCATTTTCCGGCAAATTTAGGCGTTCGTACAGGGGCTAAATTAAACACCAGCATTGCCATCAATAGTGCATAAAGGATTATTGAAAAGATTGTATGATTAATAAATCCTTCAAACAAAAACACAAAAGCAAGAATAATAACATTATTGTCTAATGCCAGACCCATGTAGGTTTTATTGTCAATCAGTCCGAAAATGTTAAAGTAACTCAATCGTAAAGCGCTGGTAGCGACAATAAGAAATGCTCCCGGCAAGAACCATGGACTGAACTGACCATAGCTTAAGAGAAAAACAGCAGGGAATACGCCAAAACTTACAATATCTATCAGTGAATCAAGCTGGCCCCCAAAAGCCCGATGGTGATCTGTGCGCCCCGTCATTTGACGAGCCACGATTCCATCAGCCCAGTCGAATAAAACAGCCCATATAACTCCAATTATCGCAACTGGGAAATTGCCCAAAATAGCGTAGTAGATACCAAGTAGGGCACATAATAGGCCTGCAAGCGAACAGATGTTGGGGAGATCCCTTGCAAAAGAAAGCATTGTGGGCTGATGCGGTTGTTGTGGTTCGGGACTTGTCATTATTCTAATGCTTCTCCGGTCTTTAAATTCATTACATCGATTAAAGCTTCAACTAATTTACAATTCTCTGCTTCTGTACGGCTGGCAATTCGGAGATAACGATCAGAATCAGGTTGAGTTTTGCCCACACAGTCCTTTATGTACATATTATGTTCAATAAATAATTTTTTCGTAATTTTAGGAGCGCTTTGCACATAATCGGGCAGACGACAGAAAACAAAATTTGCGTCTGGTTTGAAAACAGTCATATCTTTGATACCACAAAGTTTTCTATACAGGCTGTCTCTGTCGGTTCGAACTTGCTTACAGCTTTCAATAAATTCCTGCTTGTAATCGGGTAAAAGCCGTAGAAACTCTTCCGCAAATCCGTTAATATTCCAAATATGCACACCGTTTCTTACAGCTTCGGTAAATTTCGAGTTTGCAGTCAGCATATAGCCGATTCTAAGCCCACAGATACCGTAGGCTTTGCTCATGCTTTTAAAAATCGCAACATTCGGGTAATTTTCGATTTCCTGTTCCAGGCTTATTTGATCATGGTTCTCTGTAAAATCTAAAAATGATTCGTCAATAATCAGCATGCAGTCATGAGTTTCAAGTTTTTTTGCAAGCCGAATGAGATCAGGTTTAGGAATTAACATGGATGTCGGATTGTTAGGCGTTACGACAACCGCTATATCAGCTTTTACTTTGAACGCTTCCGCGGCAAATTTATCCACATCCAACTGGAAAGATGGGAATTCAAGCGGAAATTCGACTACCTGGCCTGAAGGCGCGGCATTTGCGTATTCATTGAAAGAAGGAACGGGAACGATCAACTTAGAGGATATGTGACCAGATACTATTTTTATTAATTCAGCAGCTCCGTTTCCCACAACAATTCTTTCTGCCGGTTGGTCGATTATTTTGCCGACAAGCTCGGCCAGGGCATCTTGTGCCACCGGATAATTCAGCACAAGGTCGTGAATTTGATCCTTAAAGTTTGTGAAAATAGCCTCTGGCGGGAAATAAAGATTATAAAGATAGGCATGATCAATAAAATCATACCGATAGTAACCACCATGTTGGCCGGAAATGAATTCGTATTTTTCGGATTGAGTTTTATAATGATTTTGTGGCATTTAAGATTCCTGTTGTCTCTGGGGGGGGTATTACAGAATTGATCAAGTTCATGTTTAAAAAATCGGAATCTGAAAGAGTATCAGTTTTTGCGATCGTATAATCGTCTGATAAAAATAGTTTCTCCGCCTCTGCCAGATCTTCAATGGTGTCTATTTCATACCATGGCTTGCCGTCAAAAGAGACATTTTCAAAAGAGAGGCTGCCGTCAGCAACCATTTCCGCAAATATGGTTTCGTAATAGTCATTTACTTTGCCGTCGGCAATGCGCTTGTCTAATCTTTTTACAATTTTACGCCAAGATTTAAGTGAAATGCTGTAAATATTAACCGTCTTATATTTGATATCACCACAGGCATCCGCGTCGCCCGCCAAAAATGCTTTAACTTGTTTAGATTGGTTGATTGTAACACATGTGCCATTCAGCCACGTTTGCATTTTTGCAACCGCTATTCTGTCAGGATACAGCATGGCATCAAGAAGTGATTCATCAAAAACAAGATCACTTTCGAGCAGCATAAATGGCTCATTAATAATTTTACGGGCCATCCAGAGAGAATAGATATTATTGGTTGTCTTGTATAACGGGCTGAAAACATAATCGATTTTAATGTCACCTATCTGATCTCCCAGAAAATCCCTTATCTGATTTTCCAGATGTCCGGTGACCACGACCAAGCGTTTGAAACCCTGCTCTTTCAGGCAGGAGATCAGGCGTTCAAGTATCGACATGCCATTGACTAGGGTTAGACATTTAGGCTCATTCTGCGTCAAGGGATACAGGCGAGTGCCCATGCCGGCGGCAAGAAGTAATGCTGTGGTTACACGCTTATTATTAGGGTTGGTATGCTTCAAAATTATATCCTTTCCTTAATTAGTTGGTTTATTTAATGATTGAGAGGGTGTCATAACTTTGGTGACAACGGGTGACGTCATGGCACGGACAAGTGCGTTGTAGTTCAATGGGAAGACCACTTCGGCACACATCATGATAGCATCGGTATGGAGATCCTCCAGCGGTTGCCGATGGAGGGTTTCGCATCCTAGCAGGATCGCTTTACCCAGGCGAAGATGGTTGGCGGTTTTGCCGTCATTATCGCCAAAATCAACTTCACAATAGACGATTGCAGGAGCGACAAGAGGCTTGTCTTCAGTAAATCGAGGTATACGAACAACGTTATTTTGTTCTTGGCAGACTTGAGATGGCTTATAGGCGTGTTCAAAGACACAACGGACGGGGATACTAAAATAGGTACTCCTTTGAGTATTAGACTCAGAGGAGGCGACGAGATCGTGCCGACCAGTATTGGCCGATTGTCAACGAGTGGTCCCAACTAAGGTTAAGGTTGGATACAGTGGAAATAATTTCCCACTGGGAAGGTGCATAAGATAAGCTTATAACACACTACTTCATAAACTACTATGAAGAAATTGAGAAATCTACAGTTAAGGAGTTAAATCGGGAGACTTGTCGCATAACAGGCGCCAAGGAAGTTTCAGCCCCAGTGCCGTAATCCGCAACATCGGCATTGAGATATTGGTGGTCACCATCCCCGGCAACTAATAAAATAATTGCCCAGCTTACGGTCGAACCGAGTAAGGTGATTGAGAGGGTAATTGGGCACCCACTGATTAACCCACGAGGTCAATTGTCCAATATTGACAAAGTACATATCCAACACCAATCTCTACTGTTCCGCCAAACATCAAATTTAAAGTATATCGTAAATACGCGTATATCGAAATGCGAGAAACAAAGTCCAAAGAAGACCTCACTAACCATACGAGTTGCCACTCCCCTATAACGCCTGCGAACCATCGAGCATAGTGCTATCTCCTGAGCCATTAAGGAAGAAACCAACTACGCCATGATCCGAGGTGTAGCTGACGTAGGTAGCACCAACAACCGATTCAGAAAAGACATCCTCGACCTGATCTACTACCTTGACCCCGGAAAGCACTTGCATGGTCTCAACTGCCACTACGGCACCGGCATCTTCATCTTCACCCAGATTCTCGGCATGGCCGCACATGATCGTCAGATGTGTTGAGATTATGAGCCAAGCCAGAAAGCTCCTCCTGAATCAGGAGCTCGGGCTCCGCAATCGATTCATCCTGGAAAGATAAACCTACACAAGAGCCCACAAGATAAGAAAACTTCCCATCCCTGGAAGCGGTTGACAAAACCTTCTCTACAACAGTTTGCGATCCACCGGAGGACTCCAGATTTAAAGCCAGACTTTCAATTAAAGGGGAGAAGGCTATGACACTGCCAAAATTTTATACCACTGGGGCAGGGGAGCCTCAATAACCCGGCCATTGGCAAGGGTTAGTTGAGAACAGTGCAGGTGAAAAACGGCGCTTGGTTCCACCTCTGCATCTTGCTCACCCGCAAAGGTAATAGGCTTACCGCCATACAGTGTATCACCAGAGACCGGATAACCAGCATCCGCCAAATGGACCCGGAGCTGATGCATGACCCCACTATACATGACAAGACGAACCAGACTTACATCTTTCGCCGCCTCATATGCAATCGGGAAAACCTCAGTCCGGGCCGGATAGAAACCCCGGCAGGGCTCGGCTGGAGGAGTAATCACCATCCTTCGGCGATCTCTAAAATCGTGGGTCAGATCCTTCTCGATAACGGTGGCTATTGAAAACCGACCGTCAACTGCGGCAATATACTCTTTACGTATCAGATGCTCAACAAACTGCTGGCGAACATCTCTCCAGGCCTTATTATTGCGCGCCACAAGGACAATCCCGGAGGTTGCATAATCGAGACGATTAAGCAAGCCCGGCTGTAAAGATCCAAACTCACCAACCCCGGCAAGTTCGGGATACAGGGTTATCAGTTGATTTACCAGAGTTCCGGTTTCTGAAGCTGTCAGAGGGTGGGAATGACAACCGGCCGGCTTATTTAAGGCCAGCAAGTTTTCATCATGGTACAATATTTCCAAATCAGCTAAAACATCCGGCAGCGGTTTTTCCGGGGCCAGCCGAGCTGGCAGATCAACAGCAAAAGAGATCGTCTGCCCCGCAAACAGCGCCGCCCCCTTTACAGCCCGACAACCATCGATCATAACCTCACCAGCCTGCAAAGCCCGCCGCCAACGATTAGTTGATACGGCGGGGTATTGCAGATGTAAAAAACGATCTAGACGAGAAACCGGTTCTGTAACTGTCAAGGTAGTCAAAGAAGTCATAGATTCAAGGCTTTCCAGGAGTCTAGGATACGGTGACCTGTTCCAGGGTTTTGATACTGAGTTGCAATTTTTCGAGTTTATGCTTAAGTTCCTGGTGTTTACCCTGCTCTTTCTCGATAATTTCCGGCGGTGCCTTGGCGAGAAATTTTTGATTGTTTAATTTGTTACTGACTCCGGCAAACTCTTTTTCGGTTTTTTTGAGCTCTTTCGCCAGCCTGGTTGCTTCCTGAGCAAAATCGACTAATCCTGCTAAAGGTACAAAAATCTCCAGACCTGCCGCCAAACCGGCGGCCGATTGCGGCGGCCGTGGGGCCTCTTTAGCAATTGTCAGGGATGTAAGACGAGCCAGATTGGCAATACAGTCCGAACTGCTTTTCAGAGTGTTGAGCGCCCCCTCGTCAGAACCGCTGATAACCGCCTCCAGACGCTGACCCGGAGAGAGATTCATCTCGCCCCGAATATTACGGATAGCGGTGATGACCTCCATAACCTGCGTCATCTCATGAGCGGCTGCCGGATCATCAAACTCCACCGAGACCTTTGGAAAAGAGGTCTGCATGATACTGGCGGGTGCACTTTTAAGTCGCGGCAAAGTTTGCCAGATCTCTTCACAAACAAATGGCATAATCGGGTGGAGCATCCGGACAATCTCTTCCAAGGTGCGGTAAAGAACCGCCTGTGCGGTACTTTTCCGAACTTCATTTTCACTTTGAAAAAGATCGGGCTTAGCCAGTTCCAGATACCAGTCACAAAACTCATGCCAGGTAAACTGATAGAGAGCATGGGCGGCATCGTTAAAGCGATATTCATCGAGAGCGGCCGTAACCTCACCCACAGTCTGGTTGAGGCGGTGACTGATCCAACGATCGGCCAGTGAGAAATTACTCTTGTCGATGGCCACATCCGGGGAAAAACCCTCAAGATTCATCAGCGTAAAACGAGCCGCATTCCAGAGTTTGTTAACAAAGTTTCGATAACCGCTGATACGCGCCTCGGAGAGACTGACATCACGGCCCTGGGCGGCAAAAGCCGCCAATGTAAAACGCAGTGCATCAGCCCCGAACTGGTCTATAATGACCAACGGGTCAATCACATTGCCGCGCGACTTGCTCATCTTATGGCCATGTTCATCGCGCACCAGGGCATGGATATAGACATCCTTGAAAGGGACCTCATCCATACATTTAAGACCCATCATCATCATCCGGGCAACCCAGAAAAAGAGGATATCAAAACCAGTCACCAAAACCGAGGTCGGATAGTATTTTTTCAAGGTCTCGGTTGACTCGGGCCAGCCCATCGTCGAAAAGGGCCAGAGCCCCGACGAGAACCAGGTATCGAGAACATCAGTCTCCTGCCGCAAATTGGTGCTGGCACAATCCGGGCAGCAGTCAGGATCAACCCGGGCCACAATCATCTTGCCACAGGCTTCACAATACCAGGCCGGAATTCGGTGGCCCCACCAGATCTGGCGCGAGATACACCAATCCCGGATATTCTCCATCCAGTTAAAGTAGGTCTTCTCCCAGTTTTTCGGGATAATCCGGGTCTCTCCCTCTCTAACCGCATCGAGGGCTCGATCAGCCAGAGGTTTGATTTTAACAAACCACTGATTTGAGAGATAGGGTTCGATAATTGTTTGACAACGGTAACAGTGGCCGACATTATGCTCATAATCTTTGGTTGCCGGCAACAGACCGAGTTCATTAAGATCGGCGATTACCTGTTCACGACACGCCTCCCGGGTCAACCCAGCATAAACCCCGGCATTCTCATTCATGGACCCTTTTTCATCCATAATCTTGATTATCTCAAGTTTATGACGCAAACCGACCTCAAAGTCATTGGCGTCATGAGCCGGAGTAATCTTAACCGCTCCGGAGCCAAACTCACGATCAACATAATCGTCGGCAATGATCGGTATACGTCGATTCATCAGCGGCAACATAACCTCTTTGCCGATCAACTGAGAATAACGTTCATCCTCACCATTGACCGCAACCGCAGTATCGCCAAGCATGGTTTCCGGACGGGTCGTCGAAACGATGATTGAGCCGCCACCATCGGCCAGAGGATATTCAAGATCCCAAAGTTTACCGTTGTTATGTTCCTCAAATTCGACTTCCAAATCGGAAAGTGCCGTGTGACATCGCGGACACCAGTTGATAATATAGTCACCCTGGTAGATAAGCCCATCTTCATAGAGAGTGACAAAAACTTCACGCACCGCTTTGGAGAGGCCCTCATCCATCGTGAAACGTTCCCGACTCCAGTCACAGGAAGAGCCCAAACGTTTAAGCTGGTTGATAATTGTACCACCCGACTCTTCACGCCACTGCCAGACCCTTTCAATAAATTTTTCGCGACCGATATCGTGACGCTCAAGTCCTTCGGCCGCAAGCTGGCGTTCAACCACATTCTGAGTCGCAATCCCGGCATGGTCAGTACCCGGCATCCACAACACATTGCGACCCTGCTGGCGATGATAACGAGCCAGAATATCTTGCAACAAATTATTGAGCGCATGGCCCATGTGCAATGAACCGGTCACATTAGGAGGCGGGATGACCATCGAAAAAGAGTCGCCAGGGGCCGCAGGGTCGGCCGCAAAACATTTGTTTTCTTCCCAAAATTTATACCATTTATCCTCAATCTTCAGAGGGTCGTAATTTTTGTCAAGTTGTCGCGGTTGATTGTCGGTGTTTTCGGTCATGCTTAAAGTTTCCTTAATCAAATAGTTACAATTTATCTTGGCCAAAACATTTTCAGCCATTAAAACACACAAAAGTACACACAAAAATTTCGTGCTTTTTTAGTGTTCTTTTGTGGCTAAAGAATTAGAGCAGAATCAGGTGTTAGTTTCCTCTTCCTGCTCCTCCTCAATCTCCAAGGTCTTCTCTAAACGGGCGATCTCGGCTTTGATTACTTTTTCAGCCAACGGTGGAATGACCTCACGAGCCACCTGGTCGACAATCGTCGGAGCCAGATCTCCAATTGCCTTTATCATCTTGTCCATGCTGGCATAGGTGCTCTGCAGAAGTTGCTTACTCCACTCCTGGGTCATGCTCTCGATCTGTCGGGAAAAATCCTGAGAGATCGGTTCGGCACAAATTTCCGGTTCCTCTGACTCCAGCTCCAACGAAGATGATGTCGTCAGTTGAGTCCCAGACGCTGGTTCAGGTTCAGGCTCTGGCTCACCTGTAAAATCTGGCATCTCCTCTTCAAGCAGGTAGTCTTCTGGCAACTCAATATCATTTTCCAGAGGAGCCATCACATCATTCGAAAACTCTTTTTGCTGACCCTCAGAAACCCCGGACAACAAATCTTCGGCATCCACCCTGGGAACAACTAACTCAGAGAACTCAACCTCTGTGTCTTTAACAACATCATCTTTCTCAGAATCCTTAAATTCAGGTTCTGGTAGACTCTCTGCGACTGCATCTTCACCTTTTGAGATTTCGTCCAAAAGATCGTCAATATCACTTAAATCATCTTCGCAGAAATCAATCTCCCCATCAAGTTCCTCCGTTGGCAAAGAAGCCGCTTCACTCTTCACTTCCACCATTTCATTTTCAGCAGTCAAGCCAGCACTTTTCAGTTCGGCCAAAACAGGATCGTCATTTTCAGGACGCTCGGGGATTTCGACCTCCGTAAATTCATCGTCAGCAAGCAAAGCATCGACATCTCCGGCAACAAATTCTGATGAATCTTCTTCAGACGAACTTTCAATTATGTTTTCAGCCTCAGTAGCTACCTCCAAACTCTCTTCGACTACCGTGTCATCATCCACGTTCGGCCCGACATCGCTGACCTTATCAGCATCGGTTTCGACCTCAGCAGATTCTGCAGAACCGGACTCAAGATCATCCAAAGTATCATTGAAATCGTCAAGATCGAGATCATCTGACAGTTCACCTTCGGGCTCCGCTTGCATAATCTCAACGCTAGCAGAATCAACCTCCAAAAAAGACTCTGACATCTTACCATCTTCAAGCCCGGGAATCTCATCAAGGGGCAACCCTTCTTCGACAATTTCAGTAAGCTCAACTATTGTGACAGGAATATCTTGCGGCTCAGACATCTTTTCGCCCTCTTCTATTTCTTGCACGACTCTCTTTTTTATTAGATCCCGACCAGTAGCCTGGATCAAGCATTCATGTAAATCATCTCTGCCAAAAGGTAATGTCAAAGTATTTTCAGAGGAAAGAATCTGCCTGATTTCATCCAGGTTTTCCCCGAATGGTTCAAAGATTCCGACAATCGGCAGGGCTGGATTGTTGTGACGCAGATCTTCCAATAACTCTAAACTCTCGCTTGAAGAGGAAAATGCCGAATCAAAAAGCAAAACATCAGGCTTTGATTCGGCAAGCAACTCCTGCAAATGAACTGCGTCCACAGCGATCCGGCACTCGCTATCGAAATCCGCCAATGCGGTCTCAATAAAAGCTGCGAGAGGCTTCTTACTGCAAGCTATAATAATTTTCGCCATCACTTCACTCATCTTCACAAACTAATTTGACATATTATTTTCCGTTCAAAAACCCTTTACCCCAAGGACTCTTTTTTTGCAACCGCTGCAGAGCCATAAAACCGGACAATACAACAATATCCAAAACCTTAATCTAAAGGTACAGCACTCAAACCAGCTTTCCAGGTAGTCGATTTATTATCGTAAAGAAGAAAGGCCGTAACCGGCTGATCGGTTTCAACAACCATAGTGCCACCAGTCAAAGTCTGTTGAAAAAGCGTCCAAACTGGATAGTTTATGCTACCGTTGGCCGGGATTGGCGGAGTCGTCATCTGGTATGCTGAAGTGCCGGCCCCGTCATAATAGCTAAAACTGATACGCGCATCCACGTCATTAGGGTTGCAGATCAAGACAAATGAACGCCAATCTTGGTCCACCGCAAGGTGAGGAAAGAGAAATTTTCGATGGAGTGAATCTTTCAGATCAATATCATACATGGTAGCAGAATCGCTATCGCCTATCAGCGCCAGACCTTTCAAGGAGTCTGTCGAAGAGACCTTAATCCAACCCTCAGTACCACTGGCAGTTGCGGTGGCAAAAACTTCCTGTCCATAAGCAGCAATCAGTTTTGACTCACTGCCTAAATGGTCGCCATTGGCCGCGTAGTAATCGATCCTGGCCTGATTATTTTTGACATGGTAATTGGCCAGGGCTAGACCGGTCCAGCGGCTACTGGTGGTAGAGAAATAGGGAATATAGCTGAAGTGGGTATAATTAACTGAGTCCTCCGGTTCATAAGCCATCCACTCCGATATAAACGGTTCTATCGTGGAGACCAAACGACAGGCCCCGTTGCCGGCTAGCGCCCCATAAACATGGATAGCCACAAGACGATATGTCTGGGTCGTTTTATCGAACCGCCAGACGGGAGCACCACTCTGACCTGCTGAAGTATCGGCCTTATGCAGAAGCACGCGATCGGCAACCCCCTCATAACCAAGCACTTCATCATAATCATACCACATATCATAACTGTTAGTCTCATTCTGAACCGCCCCCGGATAACCGGCAAGGTTGATCACCGACGGCGTACTGTCATACTCAACCGGAATAAAGGTTGAGATCCCGGCAAAGCTCTGCGGCAGCTTAACAACTCCGTAATCGTATTCGAAACCGCCCGAATGATCAATGTAAACAGAATTGCTCTCAAGCTTTTGAGCTGAAACAGTTCCGAAGGGTTCGTAAATAGTCCCTCCTTGATTGTCCTGAGATTGAGCCGGGGTCACCTTCATGGATTGAGACCACACTTTAAGCTCCTGATCCCATAAGTTGTGGCCACAGGTCAAGACACAGTTAGAGGCAATCAAAGCCCCTGAGCCTCTATAGCTATCACCTGCGACCATAAAATCAAGATAACAGATGGTATTCCAGGGATAACTTGTAATATCGTCATTAACTGCGACCCTGACCCGGTCATCGTTACCTTGAATCGATTCCCTCAACAAAGGCAGGTTTTCTTCAGTTAGAACTCCAGCATTTAGATCAGTCCTGAAGGTGTCGCTACCAACAACTCTCTCAAGAGGAGGATCAACAGCTCCCCGAGCAGCCTTTTTAAAAAATGGTTGTTTGACGCGGCGTGGGGTTAGCGGCGGTTGGCGAGTTATCATTCCTGCCGAACCCGGGGTTGCGAGTTCGCACAACTTCGAACCATTCAATAAAATCCTGGCCTCTGCTGCCCGCAACAGGCGCGCTTCAGGCTTTAGCATTTCAAGTGCCAGACAGGTTTTGCCGGCAGCATCAAAAAACTCGTACTCCTTCCATTTATAAAAGGTATTCTCAATCACCTGACAAACCAGATGATCAGCCGATTCAGATTCGATACCTATCGGACAATCAATAACCGGCAGAGCCTCAATAACAACTGATTTTTCAGCCAGATGTGCACCTAGGTCAGACCATTTAACAACCTCTCCAGGCCCAGCCAGAACCGATGACTGCAGAGCAACTATTACAATCAGACTTAAAACTGCGCGAAAACAATTTTTGAAATTCGGCAACGTTACCTACCTCCCCAACTATCCACCATTAAATCACAACCCATCCTACTCAACAGCCTCGGCGTTGATCCCAGCAAAATAGGCACCCCCACTTTTTCTATTACTATAGAGAGCAAATCCGGCGAGGCCGGTTGATGAAGTAATTTCGATTTTGCCGCCAATCTCAGAATGACCCGCGAAAAGGGTAGACAATTCATAACGGGCACTGCCTTGGGCCGCAATTATCCGGTCAACCGTAGCGCCGACCTCTCCCAACTGATTGAGATTGACGATTCGCACAGAAGCCACTTGGGCCGCAGGGTTACAGAGTAATAGAGTAGTATCCCAGGTCGTATCTTGAGCGACATGAGGAACTATCAGGTTACGGCTCAAGTTCTCAACAAAGGGAATATCTGCCATCAACGATGGAGCCCCGCCCGTCCCGATAAAGGCCAGGCCGTTTAAAGGCCCATCTGAATCGACCTGGATCCAGCCCCGGCTGACCGTCGGTGGAGCCAGGGCAAGGGAGTACTGCCCCCAAATATCTATTGGAACCGTTATCCCGACCTGAACCGTACCGGCTTCGTTATAAATCGTAACTCGAGGCTCAAGCGCGCCAAAAATATCCGGGTTGGCCAGGGCCAGGCCAGTCCAATCTCCATTTTCAGACGAGAAATAGGGCAGGTAGTAGGAGAAAGTCAAAGCTGAAAAGCGAAAGCCGGAATCTTCAGCTACGGCATTGATACCAGCATAATATGAACCGCCACTTTTAAGATTGCTGTAAAGGGCAAAGGCAGCCACCCCGCTATCATATGAGGTTATCAGGATTTTCCCGTTTTTCAGGTTAGCGCCTGAAAATAGCGATGCCAAAGGATACTCCCCGCTCCCCATAGCGGGCAACTCAAAACTTTCAATCCCCTGGGAAAAACCGCTCTGGTCAACCAACTCGAAATAGACGTCATTCGTAAAATTATGCGGATTACAGAGCAATATTGAAGTATCCCAAGTCGTGTCTTGGGCGACATGCGGGATCACCAGATTAGTCGCTAACTCCGAGACAAAAGGAATATCCGCCATCAAGTCTTGCGCCCCATTTAAACCGATGAAGGCCAGCCCGGAAAGAGGCTGGTGCGAGTTAACCAACATCCACCCGGCAGCATTCTGTCCGCCGGCTACGGGCAGAGACTCCTGGCCCCCGACCGCAATAAGTTTTTTCTCAGTACCGAGTAGGTTTCCGGCCCTATCATAGACCGAGACCTGAACTAAAGCATTAGCTGCGGGGTTGTCGTTGGCCAAGCCAAGCCCGGTCCAGTTGCCATTACTGGAAGAGTAATAGGGTACATAATAGTTGTAGGCACCATTAACATAGCCGCCCGTGTCAGTTGCAGTCAGAGTACCTCCCGCCCCGACTTGGGTGACCACACCAGTATCGAGATTAGTTACCTCAACCACACCCTCCTGCACAGATACGGTACTGACATCATTGATCTGCGAGACAGCAAAAGTGGTACCCTTGATGCTGGTGTGAACGCGGTTGGTTTCAACCTGAAACTTTTCGGCTCCGGCATAGCCTTTCGGAAAATAAAACTCACACACCCCGTCTATCAATCTACCATACACATCAATCATTGGTGTTGTCGCAAATTTACGAATCTTAACCTCATAAGTACTATTTTCATTGACCCGGGTCACAGCTCCAGCTCTATGACGCAAAAGAATCTCCACGCCGGGCCCGGTTTTTACCCGCGAACCGTTATAGAGAAGAGTCTGCGCAATACCGGTTACCTTCTGACCATTAATAATTACCTCTTCAACATAGGCCCAGGCTTCACCTTCTCCTTCCTGATAACCAGGGGCAATAACATAGGGCTCGGCAGCCGGGTTGGTTACCGTGAAACTGGCAGTAGTTTCGGCCTCACCCCCCTTACCATCGCTGACCACGACCTTAAGTGAATGAGCACCGATTGTGGGTCCCGACCAATTGACAGTTGTCGTGGTGACCCCGCTCTGTAAAGCCCCGTCCAGATACCAAGCATAACTTAGAGTATCCCCATCCACATCGGCAGCTGTAGCCGTAAAATTTATCGGACTGCCAACTATCGGCTGTGCCGGAGTGTAGTTTAAAGATACGGTTGGCACATGGTTGCCGGGTGCGGTTGAGGATGCGTCGAGCATTGCTGAAACCGTAAGATACCCAGAATCAGGACCGTACTCACCAAGATATTCGTCAACTCTAACGCAGATGCAAACGTTAGCCCCATAAGTCTTTATAGCAGCGGTCAACACAGCCGGAATCGCGACTGACACATCAAAATTTTTCTGCTCACTGGCCCCTAAGTCAACCCGATATTCTGATTCTAAGTCGCTGTCGACCCCTCCACCCAATTGAATCTCAACAATAATAAGGGCCGAGCGTAGATATTCGTTCGCAGTTACAGTCCCCTGAGCCCGCAAAGTCCCAGTGCCCAAGGTTCCTTGATATAAACGGCCGATACCCATTATTCCCGTATCTTTATATGCACCCAAATTTGCTCCAGAAATCGTATAGGAAATCGACTGGATGCCATCCTTTGGCTCAACCGGATAAACCCCGGAAACCGCCAGAGCCTGGGAACCGGCAAAGCAAAACAGTAATAAGAAAGCGGTCAAAAAGGTTATTATTACACAAAATATTGATTTTTTCATGATACCTCTAATAAAACAGTTCAGACACATCGGATAAAAAAATTAGTATCTATTCAACAACCTCATAAAGTTACTAAAGAAAGCATCGAACATCGCTTCGCCCACTCCGAAGATGGATACCCCAAGGGCACTTCCTCACTTCGTTCAGGCGCAAGCTCAGCCCGCTTCGGGCTAAAAACCCTCGCCGGAGGTCTGTCCCCACATCGAGACAGCTTGAAACCAGAATACGCTGAATAGATACAAAAATTGTTTCAATAATTTACTGATTCTCGGCCAAATCGCCATATTTTTCCCGGTATTCTTTTAACTTGTTTCGCAAAGTTCTGATACTGATACCAAGTTGAGCAGCGGCATGGGTGCGGTTTGAATCAACTTCATGCAGGGTTTTGTAGATCATATAACGTTCAACTTCGGCCAAAGTAGTTCCTGCAGGTAAGGGCAGATCGGTCATAGAATCGGGGCTTGAAGTAACAGCCTGAGCTGTATCCAGAGATGTTTTTTCAGGTAATGGTGGCAACAGCTCCAAGTCCGGCATGACTTCGGGATCAATAAAAAAATCTTCAAGTTCCAGATATGGGCCATCGGCCAAAACCACAGCCCGTTCCACCATATTCTCCAATTCGCGAACGTTACCGGGATAGTTATGGTTTAGGAGAAAACGTCGAGCCCCATCTGCCAAACCTTGAAAACTACGTTTATTAAGTTGGCTGTATTGCTTGATAAAACGCTCCAAAAGAAGCTCTACATCCTGAAGGCGATCACGCAATGGGGGAATGGTTAAAGGAATTACGTTAAGCCGGAAAAAGAGATCCTGACGAAAATTTCCGGCTGCGACCTCCTGCTGCAGATCCCGGTTGGTGGTCGCAATTATCCTGACATCAACCGAAATCGGCTGGCGCCCGCCGAGACGATCAACCTCACCCTCCTGAATAACCCGCAAGAGTTTACTCTGTAGAGGAAACGCCATCTCGCCGATCTCATCGAGTAAGAGGGTGCCACCGTCAGCCTGTTCAAATTTGCCGATTTTTCTCTGCAGGGCACCGGTAAAGGCCCCTTTTTCAAAACCAAAAAGCTCGCTTTCCAGAAGATTTTCGGGCAGGGCCGCACAATTTATCGCAACCAACAGTTTGTCGGCCCGAGGGCTCTGCTTCTGGATAAAGCGGGCCAGAAGCTCTTTGCCAGTACCGCTCTCACCCTGAATCAGAACTGTCGCCCGAGACGCTGCCGCCTTTTGCGCCAGGCGCATCATTCTGACCATGCGCGGATCGCCAAAGAGCAACTCACCCTTGCGATCATGTTCCGGGATAGAAGATCTAAGTTTTACAACCTCGACAACTTTTTCAGCGAGATCCGCCAAAGAAAAACTTTTCTTTAATAGATAGTCAACCGCACCGGCCCGAATCGCCGTCACCGCCCCATCGACCGTGGGCCGGGCAACAACCGGCAAAACTGCAAGATCGGGATAGGTGCGACGCAAATAGAGTATCAGGTTCTCACCCTTAAAATCGCAATCAAGCTCTCCTACAAGGAGAGCTACGGGAGCCTCTGCCGCCAGAACCCGGTCGACATCAAGCAACGGTAGCGTTGTTGCCGTCACCTCGAAACCCGCCTTTACAAGAATTTGCGAAAGCGCCTCGGTAAACTGTACATCACTATCGCAGAGAACTACTTTAATGAGCGACTCTCCTGTTGCCATCTGAAATCTTTAACTGCAGTTGCCGCGGAAGCGGTCCAGGAACTCTCGGGATACTCCTTCTGTAAGCGAAGTAAAAATTCATCTATAGAATCACCTTTGGAAAGGCCAATCTGACAACGCAATTGCCAATAAAGCAACTCTGCCACCTCCGTAACCGGAGCTAAAAGTGTGAGTTTAGCAAACCAGGCAGCCGCCGCAGCATAATTTTTCTCTTCGTATAACATACGGCCCAGCCGATAACCCAGAAGTAGACGCTGATCAACCTTGACTTTTTGCGGATACATAAAGGACAAGGTGACAGCTCGACGCAAGGCTTCTAAAGCTTCTCCTTGAGCATCGCTAAGGATTAGAAGGTCAGCCTCTAAAACCGCCATCTCAACCCGCTCTGCAATAGCTGCTTCAGGAATTTCTTCTTTAACGTTATCGAGCAACTCAAGAGCCTCACGCACCAGCCCCCGATGCTGCAGCAATCGCACTTTCAACAGCAACATCCGCGCCCGCCACTTTGGCGGCATTTTTTTTAGATTAAGAGCTCCAATAAAACTCTCGGCCTCGTCAAACCTCTCAAGCCCGAGCAAGAGATCGCCAATCCCCCAATTGATGATCAACTTCTGCTCAGGTGTAGGTTTAAGCTTTGTGACTTCCCGAAAGACCTCCAGAGCCCCATTCTCCAAGCCCTCTTTATGCAAAGCCTCACCAACCCACAAAAATGGATAGACGGCTCCCGGACGCGAGAGAAAATCGTCGCTATATTCATGTTGCAACGCCACAATAGAGCCGTACTCCCCTTTTTTATAGAGCTCTTCGATCTCGGCAAAAATGGTTTTGCGCAAGGTTGTAAAGGTGACCTCTCTTAAACCCGGCTCAAGCCGCCGGGTCAACATATGACCCAATACCTGTCGCGCTTTTTCATATTGATTTTGGCGAAAATAGAGTTGACCGAGGTTGAGTCTGACGATATCGGTAAATGGACTTTCAGGATGGCGGTCAATCAAATAACTGTAAGCCACCTCGCTGGCGAGTAAATCCGCATAAGCCTGATTGATCGGCACCAGCTTCTGGCGCACTTTGGGATCTTCTCCGAGGATAGCCATCTTCAGACGCGAGACGATATCACCCTCACTGCCGGGATACTCTTTGACAACCGTCGAAAACATCAACATCGCTTCCGGCAGTTTCTTTTCTAAAACCAGAATTTCACCAATCTTGGCCAGGGCCTGGGGGGTGTTTTCATTCTCTGGAAAAAGATTGCGCATCGTTAAAAAATACTCTTTCGCCTCTGGATAACGCAACAACCTGTGATAAGCACTACCCAGAAGGTAAAGCGAAAGCGGGTCACGCTGAAGAAAGTCGGGATCTTTTTCGAGTCCGACCCGATACTCATCCAGAGCCTGACGCGCATCCCCTAAATAGGTTAGAGCGTTGGCTCGATAGTAGTGAGCATAAACTGAAAAACCGCCTTCAGGCTGACGTTTGAGTAAGTTTGAAAAATCATCGTAGGCATTCTGGTAGCGTTTTAAAGAAAAATTGAGGCGGGCTAAAGCAAAGTTGGCCGCCGCCGCAAAAGAGCTCTCCGGATAACGCTTTAATAGAGCCTTATAGACGCCGGCAGCCTCATAAAAAAACTCCATCTTCTCATAAAGCCTGGCAACCTGCAGGTAAGCCCAAGGGGCTTCTTGGTGATCTTCGTGTAACCGCACGGCACTCAGAAACTCATCAATCACTTGAGCCAGACGATCACGATTACCGCCGCTGGCAATCGCTGCCTGTGCCCGAGCATCAAAACGTCGAAATTGGGCTGGGATATTGAGTAAGGTATCAGGAAAAGAGTCTACCAGTTGGCTGAAAAACTCTTCGGCGGCAACATAATCTTCCTCTTGGTAGGCTTTTAACCCCTGATCGAACAACTCCTGCCCTGGCGGGGGCTCAATGATTGTTGCCACTGACTCTGATTCAGCTTCGGAAACAGAACTTTCAGTCGGCAATAACAGCGCTGCTTCTTCTGCCCGATCAACAACCGGTTGCGCTTCTTTTGGCGCAGCCACCGGCTCACTAGCTGAACTGCCGGCCGCCTCTGCGGCCGGCAGTTCAGCAATCGCTTCTGGAATGGGCGTTTCAGGTTTAGATTCAGGATCTACTTGCAATGAGGGCTCCGCAGGCTCAGAGCGAGAGTCAGAAGCAGATTTGAGGAGAGGAAGCGGCTGAGGCTTTTCTTGAACCGGAACAACCGTCGGCGGTAAAACCGAAACTGATTCCGGAGTAGTTTCGGTTTTACCGGGCTCACCTTCAGACCCGACCCTATCTGGTAATTCATTTTTTATTGTCGACTTAGACTCAGGATCAGATTCAGATTGGCCCTCAACTTCAGGCTCTGAAATACCAGGAGAGACAACTGCTACAGGCTTTTTGGGGAGAGAAGAAATTTTGGCTACGGACTCTGTCGCTTTGATATCAACCACACACATCGGCGGAGATTCAAAGAGTGACACTTTAAGGGTGTAACTATCGATTCTTAGATAGATTGCAATTTCAAGATATTGTTCCTTCTTACTGACATTGACCCCTTTAACCAGAGGATCATCTAACACTTTGACCGGTTGAGCTCCAAAATTATTAAATTCAAAAAGTTTTATTATCAATTTACGATTTTCATGATCCTCTTCAGTCTCATAATAGCCGCCTTGGTTTAGCCGCATGACAACCCGACTGGAGTGCTTTTTTTTATCACTTCTCAGCTGGATTTTAAGCAGGTTCTTACGGTTACGCTCAACCGCCAAAGCCGCGTCGGCAACGACCATCGAAAAGAGAACGACAACCAACAAAAAAAACCAGACGGCCCGGGAAATATCCGGTTGCAAGCCGATTTTCCCCAAATCCTTCACGAAGCATCCTCCTCTAGTTGATTGCGGCGAATCTTCTCAATCAAAGTTGTTCGATTTATCTGCAACAATCGGGCGGCCTGCTCTTTAACCCCGTGCGTACGCTTTAAGGCTTCAGCGATCAACTCTTTTTCGAGTCGCGTTACTTCGGATTTTAAGGAGATGCCTGCCGCTGGCAGTGCGACGGAGGCTGGCGTTTGCGAAAGTTCACCCACCCCTGAAACAGCACTTTCGGTCTGGAAAAGTTTCTCCGGCAGATCAAGCGGCATGATCCAGCCTCCCGGATTCATCACCGCGGCTCGTTCAATCACATTTTCAAGCTCTCTGACATTTCCCGGCCAGCTATAATTTTCCAGCAACCAGGAAGCTTCCGGCGTGATTCCCAAAACCTGTTCGGCGCCCTCAAAACCAGCATTGAAACGGCCCAGAAAAAACTCGGCCAAGCCAATAATATCATCTGGCCGATCCCGCAAAGAAGGCAGTGTCAGGGGCACCACATTAAGACGGTAATAGAGATCTTCACGAAATTTTTCACTGACAATATCTTTTTCAAGGTCGCGATTGGTTGCTGAAACAATACGTACATCAACCCGTTTAGGTTCTTTACGCCAGCCTAAAGGCTCAATCGTTTTTTCCTGTAACAGGCGCAGGATCTTAACCTGTAAAAGAGGCTCCATATCACCAATTTCATCGAGAAAAACAGTGCCGCCTTCCGCCATTTCAATCCGCCCGATACGGTCACTATGAGCCCCGGTAAAAGCCCCTTTGACATAACCAAAAAGTTCCGATTCGAGAAGATCTCGCGGGATCGCGCCACAATTAACCGGCACAAAAGGTTTCTGGCTACGCCGCCCCAGACTATGCAGAGCCCTGGCAGCCAACTCTTTACCGGTTCCACTTTCACCGCGAATCAGCACACTGCTGTCGGCTGGAGCCACTTTAAGAAGTTGGCGATAGACCTCCTTCATGGGCCCAGAAGCCCCTATAAATCCGCAAAACCCCTCGGTAAACAAAATTTCATCTGTCGGCAAGGTGCTGCCAAATTCACTTGAGTAGCGATTCCCACCTAAACATTGCTCAATTACCCGACTGGTTGCAGATTTTCTTAAGGGCGTAAAAAGATAGCTGTCGGCCCCGCTCTGGAGGGCCCGACGCACTGCTGCCAAGGCCTCAGGACGACAGATTGCAATCACCGGAAAGCTCTCTAAAGCGGCTTCCTTCAAATTGACAAGGGAGTGACACCAGGAGGCATCACCGTCCTCGCGACAATCAACTAAGGCAAAGGCAATATTATTCGAAAAAGATTCTGCTCTTTCAAACTGCGGCAGGATCTGCAGACAGACCTCAGCCGGAAGTGCTTTGGCAAGGTCTGCAGACAACTTTTCGCTTTCAGTTAAAAGTAAACAGGAAGATGGCATAAAAACCTAAACAGAGCTAAGCGATCATCTAGAAAAAAATACGCCTATCAATAACCCAGAAAGAGAAAAAAACAAGTAGATGAAGCAATCAAAAAATCCCGGCAACTGGAGTTCGACAAACCGGGCAGGACTTATCTGAAATTTTATTTTCAACAACCTTAAAGCCATAGCGCTCAATCAAGACTTCACCGCAGTGATGACAATTGGTATTCTCCCCACCAATCCCGGGACGATTACCTTCAAAAACGTAGCGCAAACCCGCCTCAAGACCGATATCGCGAGCTTTTTTGAGGGTCTCTGGTGAAGTCGGCGGTACTCCAGTTAAACGGTAGGTAGGAAAAAAACCGGTAACATGCCAGGGGATAGAGGGGGATATGGAGACCAGAAAACGGGCCAACTCTTTAAGTTCCGATTGATTGTCATTATAACCGGGAATCAACAGAGTGGTCACCTCAACCCAGATCCCATGCTCGATAAAGTCACTGATGGTCTCAAGGACCGGAGTCATACTGGCGGCCCCGCAAATCCGACGATAAAAACTGTCCGACCAGGCTTTAAGATCAATATTGGCTCCCTGGATAAGGGGGTACAAACGACACCGTCCCGCCGCCGTCAAATAGCCATTACTGACCATTAAGTTAAGCAACCCCTGCTCTTTTGCCAAAGCCGCGGTAGCGCACATCAATTCGAAATAGATCGTCGGTTCAGTGTAAGTATAAGCAATCGATCGACAACCCGTGGCCAGAGCTTCTCGCACCAACTCCGAGGCTTTAACACGATGCCCGGACAAGCCTTTTCCATTTTGCGGCATTTGTGAAATCTCATGATTCTGGCAATGACGACAGCGAAAGTTGCAACCGGGGGCCGCCAGAGAATAGCTTTTAGAGCCCGGCAAAACATGGTACAAAGGCTTTTTCTCGATCGGATCAACATGCGTGGCAACCACGAGATCAGCAACCAGCGTATAGAGGGTGCCCTCCCGATTCCGACGAACGCCGCAAATGCCAGTCTGCCCCGAACGCAAACGACAGAGATGGGCACAGAGATCACAACGCACCCGATTTTCCGGTAATCTGGTATAAAGTTCCGCTTCACGCATCATTTACCTCCTGTTAAAAACAACTTTTAAATACACTACTAAATTGATTTCGCATAGACCCAAATTTTTATCCCTTATGGAAGTTGACACTAAAAGGGCAGAACCTTAATGGTTCTGCCCTAAGAGACCCGACTTTACAAAAAGGTATCATTTTCAACAAACAGACAACTAAATCTAACCTGTAATCAAATTTTCATTGCATTTTTGGCGTTGGTTGGGTATTTCATCTTTTTCGCTTTTTTTTCACGAATCCTCAACTGCATCTTAAGGAAAATTTATGGCTACTATCAAACAAGCTCTGATCAGCGTCTCCGACAAAGCCGGCATCGTCGAATTCTCACAGCAATTGATCGCTTTAGGGGTGCGTATTCTTTCGACCGGCGGCACGGCTAAACTTTTGCGCGAAAACGGCCTGAAAGTCGTTGAAGTTTCTGACTACACCGGTTTTCCCGAGATGCTGGACGGGCGCGTCAAAACCCTGCATCCCAAAATTCATGGCGGTCTCTTAGGACGCCGTGACCTGCCCGAGCATGTCGCAAAAATGGCTGAGCACAACATCGAAGCGATCGACCTGGTGGTCGTCAACCTCTACCCCTTTGCTGAGACCATCGCCAAACCTGATTGTGAGTTTGCCGACGCCATTGAGAATATTGATATCGGGGGGCCGACGATGCTGCGCTCCGCCGCAAAAAACTATGGCGCGGTTACGGTAATCATTGAGCCTGGTGACTACGCCCCGATCATCGCTGAAATGCAAGCTCACAATGGTGCCGTCGGCCCGGAAACCAATTTCACTCTGGCTAAAAAAGTTTTCCAGTCAACGGCGGCCTACGATGCTGCTATTGCCAACTACCTGGGCCGTTTTCCGCGCCCAGATGCCCACCAATTAGAGCAATATTTTCTACCTGAGACCTTCACCTGGCAGGGAACCAAGGCGCAGGATCTGCGCTACGGCGAAAACCCTAACCAGCGCGCGGCTTTCTATAAAGATCCAGAGATCAATGAACCCTGTATCAGTAATGCTGTCCAACTCCAGGGCAAAGAGCTCTCCTTTAATAATATTTTAGACAGCAATGCCGCCTTTGAATTGGTCAAAGAGTTTACGGAACCGGCGGCCGTCTTCATCAAGCACACCAACCCTTGCGGGGCTGCCACCTCAACCTCGAAAACTATGGCAGAAATCATAAAAAGGGCCCGGGCCTGCGACCCAATTTCCGCTTTTGGCGGCATCGTCGCCTTAAACCAGGAGGTCGACAAGGAGAGTGCCGAGATTCTGAGCGAAACTTTCCTGGAAGCGATCATTGCTCCGGGATTCTCGGCGGAAGCCCGTGATACTCTGGCCGGTAAAACTGCATTACGTCTGCTCGAAGCCCCCCTTCTGGATGATTTTCAGGCAAGTGGCCTTGAGCTTAAAAAAGTTGTCGGTGGTTTCCTCCTGCAAGAACGCGATCTCAAGGAGGCCTCAAGCGACAGCTGGCTAACTGTCAGCGAGCGTGAACCTACAGAAAAAGAGTTTGCAACCCTGCAGTTCGCCTGGAAAATCTGTAAACATGTCAAATCCAACGCCATTGTTCTGGCTGACGATAACCGTCTGGTCGGGGTTGGAGCCGGCCAGATGAGCCGCATTGATTCAGTCAATATTTCGGTCATGAAAGCACAGGTACCAACCGCTGGTTCAGTCCTGGCGTCCGATGCCTTCTTCCCCTTTCGTGACGGCATCGATGCGGCTGCCAAAGCTGGCGTGACCGCAATCATTCAACCCGGCGGCTCCAATCGCGATGACGAAGCCATCGCCGCCGCCAACGAACATAATATGGTTATGATATTCACCGGCAACCGCCATTTCAAGCATTAAACATTTAAGAAATATTTCCACTCCTCCGCAATGCGGGGACAGATCTTTAGCTCTGTCCCCCACGCGAAGCAGGGCGAAGCAAAGCAACAAATTGCCATCATTGGCTTAGGAGAGAGTAAATGAAAATTTTAGTGGTCGGCGGCGGTGGCCGTGAACATGCTTTGATCTGGAAACTTTCGCAAAGCAACAAAATTGAACAGATCTTCTGCGCCCCGGGTAATGCCGGGATTGCCTCTTTAGCAACCTGTGTACCGATCGAGTCCAATGACATTGAACGTCTGGTCGAGTTTGCTCGCAATGAAAACATTGAGCTGACAATTGTCGGTCCTGAAGATCCTCTGGTCGCCGGAATCGTCGATGCTTTTGAAGCCGCCGAATTAAGAATTTTCGGGCCCAACCGGGCGGCAGCCGAGATCGAAGGCAGCAAGACCTTCTGCAAAAATCTCCTGAAAAAATACGAGATCCCAACTGGAAACTCAGCTTCGTTTGACAACCTTGATGATGCCATTGAATACGTCTACAAAAAAGGTGCACCGATTGTTGTTAAAGCTGATGGTTTGGCCGCTGGAAAAGGGGTTGTGGTCGCCCAGACCGTCGAAGAAGCCGAAGATGCGATCAACAAAATCATGCGGCGAAGAGCCTTCGGTGATGCCGGCAAAGAGGTTATTATCGAGGAATTTCTCGAAGGAGAAGAGGCCTCTTTCCTGGTCTTTACGGATGGCGATATTGTCGTTCCGATGGTCACCTCGCAAGATCATAAACCAGTTTTTGACGACGATAAGGGCCCCAACACCGGCGGCATGGGAGCCTACTCGCCAGCCCCGGTGATCTCGGAAGGACTGTTCCGCCGGATCATGAATGACATCATGATCCCCACCGTCAAAGCGATGGCTGCTGAAGGCTGCAAATATCGCGGCATTCTCTACGCCGGACTGATGATCAAAGATGGTATTCCCAAGGTCCTTGAATTTAACGCCCGCTTTGGTGACCCGGAAACGCAACCCATTCTCATGCGTTTAAAAAGTGATCTCCTGCCTATCCTTGAAGCCTGCATCTCCGGCCATCTCGCCAAAACGATTGTCGAATGGGATGAACGACCGACTGTCTGCGTAGCTATGGCCTCTGGAGGGTACCCTGGAAAATATGAAAATGGCCAATTGATCTCCGGCCTCAATCTTGCCGGCCGCCTTAAAGAGGTAATGGTCTTTCATGCCGGTACGGCCAAAAATGAGAACGACAAAATCGTTACCAACGGCGGCCGGGTTTTAGGAGTTACGGCAATCGGTGACGACATTCCTCACGCTATTGAAAAAGCCTACCACGCAGTCTCAAAAATAGACTGGGAAGGGGCCCATTTCCGCAAGGATATCGGCCGCAAAGCTTTAAAAAGGATCTAATTGCCAGAGAGCAGTCCAGAACTTTGCTTCGCCCTCTGTAACCAGGACCAGAACTAATGGTCTGGCCCCACATCGAGACAATTCGAACACGGGAGTTTTACAAAATGCCGAAACAAATCGACATCCTCATTCTCATGGGCAGTGACTCCGACTGGAAGGTTATGAGCGAAACTGCAACGGTTCTTGAATTTTTTGGAGTTCCCCATGAAGCTCGGGTGTCTTCGGCCCACCGAACTCCAGAGCGCACCTTGCAGATCGTTAGAGAAGCTGAAAAAAAAGGCTGCAAAGTGATTGTCGCCGGAGCTGGTGCCGCCGCCCATCTGGCTGGTGTCGTTGCCGGCCATACCCTGCTCCCGGTCATCGGCATTCCCTTAAGTTCAACCGCCCTGCAGGGTATTGATGCTCTGCTGGCCACAGTCCAGATGCCGGCCGGAATTCCGGTTGCAAGCATGGCTATCGGCAAGGCCGGAGCCACCAATGCAGCCCTTTTTGCCCTGCAGATATTAGCTTCAGGAAACCCCAGGATAGCAAAACAGCTCTCCGATTACCGCCGGGATATGACCCAAAAAGTCGAAGATAAAGATAAACGCCTTCAGGAACGTCGCCAGCAGAAAAGATGATCACCCTCAACTACCCTTTCCCCGGGGATCGGCAGGCTGAAACGCTTAAACAGATTGACTCTATAGTTCAATCTGGAGGGATAGTTGTCTACCCAACCGAAACTTTTTATGCGATCGGCGGCAACGCTCTCGATAATGAGCTGGGACAGCGCCTTTCCGAGATAAAAAAACGCCCTTTGGATAAACCTTTTCCATGCCTTGCTGGCAGTCTTCAAGTTCTGGACAAACTGGTCTCTAACTGGCCTGAACCCGCCTTGCAACTCGCCGACAAATACTGGCCGGGAGCCCTGACTATGGTTTTAGAGGGTTTTAAGACGCTCCCTAAAACCATTCTCGGCGAAGATGACAGCGTTGCCGTGCGCTGGTCTCCCCACCCGCTAATCCGTGATTTAGCAAAGCTCGCACAGCTTCCTCTGATCTCCACCAGTGCCAATTTAAGCGGCCAGACGCCAACCCCTAAAGCCGACCAGCTTGACCCGCAACTTCTGGCCTTAAGCGACCTCCTAATAATCGCCAACAACCAGAATCCAGCCCCTCAACCTTCGACAATCATTGACGTAAGAGTTGATCCCCCAATACTTTTACGAAGCGGAGAGCTTGTAATACCAGGGCTTTTGCCTGAAGCATAACTGACGGAGCCGAAACTAAACAGGTTTTCTATGTATATTAACCACGAAGGCATGAAGGTCACGAAGTTGAAAAGCCTTTCTTCGTGACCTTCGTGCCTTCGTGGTGAAAACGATTTTGACCTTTTCGACTTAAAAGTAACTATTCATAGACAAGAGACTATAAATTGCCAGACAATCCCCTAATGATCCCCAATATCACTGAAAAACCCCAGGTTGTCGCCCTTTTTTCCCAAGGTTTGGACAGTATTCTAGCAATCAAAATTATCCAGCAACAGGGCCTCAAGGTTAAGGCGATAAAATTTATCAGCCCTTTCTTTGGTTATGAAATCAAAGACAATGAGGTTGAATTCTGCGAGCAAGTCAAGACCTCTTATGACATTGATCTTAGCATCATCGATTTAACTGACGAATACCTGCAGATGCTGGCCGCGCCCCTTTATGGTTACGGTAAAAACTTCAATCCCTGCCTTGACTGTAAAATTATGATGCTCAACCAGGCCCGGATCGTGGCCGAAGCCTGGCAGGCAGATTGTATTGTCACCGGTGAAGTCGTAGGCCAACGCCCCTTTTCGCAACGCCGCGACACCATGCGACGCATTGAGAAACTGAGCCTGACTGAAGGCCTCCTCCTGCGACCTTTAAGCGCTAAACTGCTAACCCCGAGCCAAGCCGAAGAATCGGGCCTGATTAATCGTGACTTGCTCTTCGATTTCAGCGGTCGCGGCCGCAAACCCCAGATGGCCCTGGCTGAGAAACTCGGTATCAGCAATTACCCGACTCCCGCAGGTGGCTGCCTGCTGACCGATCCGGGTTTTGCCAAACGAGTTAAAACGCTTTATCAGAAGGTTACGGCTCCCCCATCTGCTGCCGATATCAACCTTTTAAAATTCGGGCGTTTCTATCCTTTAAACGAGAGCTCTGATTTTGTTATTGTCGGCCGCCATCGTGACGACAACCAGCAACTTTTAAAAACGGCCGATAAGAGCCACTTCATTCTCCAATTGACCGAGATGGCCGGTCCCGTGGCAATTCTTAAAGGGGATAAAGCTGATCTCCCTTACGCTGCCGAAAAGCTCCGCCTCCACAGTAAAGCCAAAGAGCTGGCTTCAGTCAAAGTAAATTGGCGACGGGGAAGTGAATCAGGGGAGTTAATTGTCAAATGACAACTGACAACCAGCTACCAAAGATCAAAAAACTGACCCCGATGCTGCGGCAATATATGTCGGTCAAGGAGAAGCATGCCGACAAGCTGCTCCTTTTTAGGATGGGCGATTTCTATGAGATCTTTTTTGACGATGCCGCAACTGCGGCCCGAACTTTAAAAATCACCCTGACCAGCCGCAACAAAAAGGATGAAGATGCGATCCCGATGTGCGGCTTTCCGCACCATGCCGCAACCGGTTATATCACGACCCTGGTCAATGCCGGCTATAAGGTTGTCGTCTGTGATCAGGTTGAAGATCCAAAACAGGCCAAAGGCCTTGTCCGCCGGGAGGTTACTAAAATTATCACGCCCGGGGTTAACCTGGAGAGTGACTGTTTAAACCCTGATCAGGACAACTTTCTGGCCGCAATCTCTTATCGGCAACAAAAACCGGAACTCTATGGCCTGGCCCTGCTTGATGCCAGTACCGGCAAATTCAGGGTCACGGAACTTGCTGACTTGGAGATGCTACTGGACGAACTGGGACGCTGTGAGCCGACTGAGATCCTGCTCCCGCCAGCCCGCTCCGACCATGACCGTAATTGGCAGAATGAGATTCGCAACCAGTTTGCTCGAGCCCATTTTACCCTGCGTCCTGAAAACGAATCATTTTCTCCCGAAGCGGGCCGTAAACTCCTATGCCAACACTTTGGAACCCTCAATCTCGACGGTTTTGGGGGCCAGCATCTGGGCCCTGGTTGCGGTGCTGCCGGGGCCGCTTTAGCCTACGCTAAAGAGACCCAGACCAATGCCGCTCTCAACCATATCCAGGGAATAACTATATTTCAACCATGCAGCTTCATGCAGATTGACCGCAATGTCATCTACAACCTGGAGCTCTTAAGCACGATTCAAGAAAACCGCAAGCAGGGCAGTCTCTTAGGGGTTCTCGACCATTGTCAAACAAGTATGGGCAGTCGTCAGCTAAAAGAGTGGCTCCTCTTCCCACTCCTCGACAAAGAACTTATTGAAGAGCGTTTAGATGCCGTCCAGATTCTGCTCGAAGAGAAGCGCTGCCGCCGCCAACTTAGAGAGCGGCTTAAAAAGCTCTACGATCTTGACCGCCTCTGCGGCCGTCTGGCAGCGGCCAAAGCCACGGGCCGTGATCTCTTGAGTCTTAAAGACTCCTTGTCATTAATTCCTGAGATTAAACTTCTGCTCAGTGACCTGCCAATCCAACCAACCCTGATCAACCAAGCCTTACAAGGCCTGCATGAACTTAAGGAGTTGACCGCAAAGATAGAGCAATTTCTCTTACCCGAACAGCCAATCTCCATCAACGAAGGCAAACTGATTTGTGCTGGCATCGATAAGCAACTTGACGAGTTACGGCAGATCAGCAAAAACGGCAAACAGTGGCTGATCGAGTATGAACAAGAGGAGAAGGAGAGGAGTGGTATCAACGGCCTTAAGGTCCGTTTCAACCGCGTTTTCGGCTATTACATAGAGGTCACCAAAAGAAACCTCGAACAGGTTCCCGAAGATTATCAGAGGCGCCAAACCTTAACTAATGCCGACCGCTTTATAACCCCTCAGCTAAAAGAGTATGAAGAGAAGATATTAGGTGCGGAAGAGAAGATAAACAGTTTAGAGCATGAAATTTTTCTCTCCCTCCGCCAGGAAGCCGCGCTGGAAATCGGACGGATTCGCGAGTCGGCTTTGCGCCTGACCCTTTTTGATGTCTTAAGCAGTCTCGCCGAGGTTGCCGACGGACACCACTATTGCCGACCTGAAATCACGAACGAGCAGCAGCTATTGGAGATCGAAGATGGCCGTCACCCGGTCATTGAAACATTAAGCGAAAACTTTGTTCCCAACGACACCTCTCTAAACAGTAAAAAAGAGCAGCTCTGGATTATCACCGGCCCCAATATGGCCGGAAAATCTACCTTCTTAAGACAGAACGGCCTCTTAGTCCTGATGGCGCAAATGGGCAGTTTTGTGCCGGCCAAAACCGTCAAATCGAGCATCTTTGACCATATCTTCACACGCGTCGGGGCCTCCGATAACTTAAGTCGAGGACTTTCGACATTTATGGTTGAGATGACTGAAACCGCCAGGATTCTGCATCAGGCAACCCCCAAAAGTCTGATTATTCTGGATGAGATCGGCCGCGGCACCAGCACCTTTGATGGTTTGAGTCTGGCTTGGGCGATCGCCGAAGATATCCATGAAAGGATTGGCGGCCTCACCCTCTTTGCGACCCACTACCATGAACTCGCCGAACTTGAATTAACCCAACCCAGAATCAAAAATTACAATGTCGCGGTTCAGCAACGAGCCGACGGCATTACCTTTTTGCGACGCATCATTAAAGGAGCAACCAACCACAGTTATGGAATTGAGGTTGCCAAACTGGCTGGGATTCCCCAGTCGGTGCTGGAAAAAGCGCAAAAAATTCTGACCAATCTGGAAGCCGCCGAGATTGCGGCCGGGGGCAATCTGAGAATGACCGGTAAAAGCATTCTCAGCGACCGACCAGCGGCACAGCAAAGCGGTTACCTGCCCTTTTTAGAGCCGCCGCCAGCCCCTCAGGCTCATAACCCATCCGAGATTAAAGTTATTGAACTCATAAAAAAACAGGACCTTAACCGGACAACTCCGATCAAGGCCCTGACGACACTTGAAAAACTACAAAAAATATTGAGCGGGGGTTTTTCTTAAAAATTATTTGAGACTATCTCGATGCGCCTTCTCTTGGGCTGCGAAATAGGCAAAATTTGTTTTATCGAGACTCGTAATAAAATCATTCTGAACCTTGTCCAACTCTTTGCGCACCGAACAAAATTCCATCCGATTACAAACATTGTAGCCGTCCAAACAGATATTAAGCTTGATATCGCCCTCGACCGCTTCGACCACATCACGAAGGGTCACCTCTTCCGGTTTTCGAGCCATCGAATAACCGCCTTTTTTGCCACGATGCGATATCACAATTCCGGCCCGACTCAAACTCTGAAAAATACGGGCCAGAAAACCAACCGGCACATCCATCTCCCGAGCGACTTCAGGAATTACCACAATTGAACCCTGGGACTGCATCGACATATAGACAATTCCACGAATCGCATAATCTGATGCTCTCGTCAACTTCATAATAAATAACCATCCTAAGCTTAGAATTTAAAGTTGACAATTATTATCGCCTTAAACCGACATTGTCAAGCTATTTATTCGGACTATTAAGATTATAAAGGTACTTTAACCCATGCAGAGTAAGAAATTCATCCACATAATCGATAATCATGGTCTCTCGATCAACGGTTTTAGCAAGACCTCCAGTGGCAACCACCAGAAGATCCAGCTTTAATTCATCCTTGATCCTCTGAACCAGACCTTCAACTAGAGCCAGGTAACCATAAACAATGCCCGACTGCATGGCGTGAACCGTATTCTTGCCGACCACCTCCGGGGGCCTGATTAATTCAACCCGCGGCAATTTTGAGGCCCTCTGACAAAGCGCCTCCATCGAGATATGCATGCCAGGAGCGATCACCCCACCCAGATACTCACCCTTTAGCGAAACACAATCGAAGGTGGTAGCCGTGCCAAAATCTATAATCACCATCGCCTGTTTGTGTTTTTGATAGGCCGCGACCGCATTAACAATACGATCGGCCCCAACTTCACGTGGATTATCAAGCAGAATCGGCAGCCCCGTCTTAATTCCAGGACCAACTACCAACGGTCGAAAATGAAAGTATTTACTGGCCAGACCAAGAAGTTCATTGAGAACCGGGGGTACGACACAGGAAATCATCATGCCGGAGACCTCTTGGCGATCTGCGTCCAAAGAACGCAAAAAACCCTGCAGCAGGATTATATACTCATCCCGGGTCCGGTGGGTAGAGGTTGAAATGCGCCAATTATCGAGAAGATTATCACCCTGGTAGATCCCCAAAACTGTATGTGTATTGCCAACATCAATTACTACTATCATCTCATGAAATCCTAATTTACTCTCTTCTCAAGCCAGGCTTCACCAGCTGAAAATGCCGCTGTCTTGCCATCTCTAGTGGTTGCCACCAGGCGACCAAAAGCATCTATAGATTGAGCTCGACAGGCCATTTTATGATCCCCGGAGTGGATACTTATATCCTTCCCGGCAAGAAAAAAATTGCGGTTGATCAGATCCGCTATCGACCCCTGTAAACCCTCCCGGCAAAATTCATCCACAAATAAAGCCATCTCGTGCAAAATTCTACCCAGCAGTTCGGAAAGATCAAAGCACCGGCCACTCTCACAATTTAAAGAGGTAACCTGGTTCTGTAATTCAAGAGGGAAATCATTAAGTGAAGCGTTAACGTTGAGACCAACCCCGACAATAACAAACTCGGCCTGATCCTGACCAGGCTTCATCTCAGACAAAATCCCTGCCATTTTTCGGCCCTGACAGTAGAGATCATTGGGCCATTTAATTGTTAATCCAGGACAATCTTCGGCAAGGGCCTGCCAGAGAGCCGCAGCCGTCACCAAAGAGAGTTGCGGGGCCTGATCGATTTTCAGATGAGGACGTAAGAGCACCGAAAAATAAAGGTTTAAACCTGTCGGCGAATGCCATTGCCGACCCCGCCGTCCCCGTCCTGAAAGCTGTTGTTCGGCAACCACGACGGTTCCCTGCGGCGCCCCATCCAGAGCTTGCTGCCAGAGATAAGCACTAGTTGAATCCAGAGTTGCAAAGCTTAAAACGTCACTCCCCCAGGGAGTGCGAAAAGACTTTATCACGAAACCAGATCGAGAGAGATATCGATGGCCGGGGCCGAGTGCGTCAAAGCTCCAACTGAGATAAAATCAACCCCGCAGGCCGCCACTTGCGCCACATTCTCAAGCACGATCCCGCCAGAAGCCTCCAGCTTAATGGCCGGATACTGCTCCCGCACAAAAGCCACTGACTCACGCAAAAGAGCCTCATCCATATTGTCCAGCAGAATAATATCAGCCCCCGAGCGAGCCGCCTCTTTAACTTCATTGAGATCAGCAGCCTCAACTTCGATTTTCAATCCGTGCGGGGCCAGGCGTTGGGCATGGGCAATCGCATCGGTAATCGTCCCGGCCGCTCGAATATGGTTATCTTTAATAAGAATTCCATCAAAAAGACCATGCCGATGATTGCGGGCACCACCAACTTGCACCGCATATTTCTCGAGTGAGCGCCAACCTGGCGTCGTCTTGCGAGTATCGACAATCTCGGCTCGAGAACCTTGGATCTCCGCCACAAACTGAGAGGTCAAAGTCGCGATCCCACAAAGACGCTGGACAAAATTCAGAGCAACCCTCTCTGCCATCAGAATCGAAATGACATTTCCGGTCACCGCCATAATCGGATCACCAACTTTCAGAAAATCTCCATCGGCAACCTGAGTCTCAATTTCAAGGGAAGAGTCAAGAGTACGAAAGACCAATTCTAAAACTTGAAGACCGGCAACGACACACTCCTGCTTGGTTTTGATCAAAGCCCGCGCTTGTGTACCCGGCTGCACGGTCGAAAGAGTTGTCACATCGCCAGATCCTAGATCTTCTTCCAAGGCCATCTTGATCAACTTTTCAGTCGCAAACATAATCAGCACTCCTGCTCCGGCATTAATGATAAATCTGAAACCCGCGCCTATAGCACAAAATTGCAGATTAAAGCAATCGTCTAAATCATAATTCAGCTCGACATAGAGACTTGATTTTTAAACTAAACTATATTAGGTTTTAAGTCTAACTGGTATCCCACAAGTTACAATAAAAATAGAGTTTAGATAGTAGCTGTGACTGCCGGGTGCTTTTTTCGACGATCGAAACAGCCAAAGTATCATCAGGGGTCATAGTTTCAATACCTTCATGGCAATATTGATAGTTTAAATGGAACATGTTTTTAAATAGCTGATCTAAAACACCAATCAAGCTTTTCTCAAGCAAGAGGGGGTAGAAATGAGCTCTGCACTGAACTCTCGGTTACGATTCGGCAAACAAATTTTCACAGTTATAGTCATCTTTTTTTTGCTAACCTCTCTTGCCCCGGCCGCCGAGATTGTCGGTCAATGGGGTACCGGTAAATACAAAGGCATTCATGTGGCTGGCGAGATTGCCTGCTGTGCCGCCAGCGGGGCCGGAATCGATATTTTCAATATTGCCGACCCCGACAATCCAATCCTCTTGGCCAATTTTGATACTACGGGTGACAGTGTTGGAGTTTTTATTGCTGACAACCTGGTCTATATTGCCGATAGCGGAAACGGTCTGCAAATTATTGACATTAGAGAACCTGCCAACCCGGTGCTGTTAGGTAATTTAGAGACTCCAGATACCGCATTAAAGGTGCAAGTTGTTAATGACAAGGCTTATATCGCCGATTTTCAGAGTGGATTGCAGATTATTGATGTCAGCAATCCTGAAGCCCCTTTTCTGCTCGGCACCTACAATACCCCTGGATATGCCGTTGATGTATTTGTTGACGGCACGATTGCCTACGTGGCCGATGGCGAATTCGGCCTGCAGATCATCAACGTCCTAAATCCCGCAAGTCCGCAATTGCTGGGCAATTACGACAGCCCGGGATCGGCATCCGGAATCTGGGTTACGGGAGCTGTTGCCAGTCTCGCCGATGCCTCCAAAGGTCTGCAGCTTATTGATGTCAAAGACCCGAGCCAGCCTCAACTTTTGGGCAGTGCAGACACTTACATCACAAACATACAAGTGGTCGGCAATACCGCCTACGTGACAAACGGCTCTAAAGGCTTGCAGGTTTTTGATATTTCTGATCCTGACGTGCCAACCTTGCTGACTAACTACGCCCTGGATTTGCAGGCTACAGATAAGACACTAGGTTATCTTGAAGATGTTTTCGTTGCCGGCACAATAGCTTATATGGCTTATGGCTCTGCCGGCTTGCGATTGGCCGATATCCTGAACCCGGCCACCCCGGCCGCCCGTGGTTATTATAATAGTTATTCAGGCTTAGCCGCCGATGTCTGGGTTGATGGTTCGATCGCTTACCTGGCTGCTGAGGAAGCCGGCTTACAAATTATTGATGTCAGCAATGCAGCCGAACCAATCCGTCTGGGGAAGTTTAATGAATACGCCAAAGCTGTTCAGGTGATTGGCACATTGGCTTACATCGGCGGCGGCGGTAAGTTTTACATCGTAGATATCAGCAACCCCGCCATCCCGGTTGAGGTAGGCCGTTGTACAACCTCAGGATATGCCCGTGATGTGCACGTCGTTAACTACCTGGCCTTCATCGCTGAAGGTCCTCATGATTTACAGATTATCAGTGTCTCCGACCCCACCACACCTGAAATCATAGCCACCTATGAACTGCCTGGATACACCTCCGAAGGAGTCGATACGGTTAGCTCTCTGGTTTATGTTGCTGACAGCGATAATGGACTTCAAATCATTGATATCCAGAGACTGCGTCCCGACATCCCGCAGATTATCGGCAACTACAATACGTCTGGCAATGCTAAAGATGTCATGGTGCTTGGCACCACAGCTTATATTGCCGACAGCTATGATGGTTTACAGATTGTTAATGTCGCAACCCCGAGCGCACCGAGCCTAATCAGCAATTACCAGACCCAAGGCTGGAATTTAGGGATACAAGTATCCGGTAACCAGGCCTATCTGATGAACAAAATGAATGCTATGGGTACTCTGCAGGTGCTCGATATCAGTGATCCGAGCCAGCCTGAACATCTTCAGGCTTGCGATACTACGGCTGTGCCGCAGGGATTTCATGTCGTTGGTAATCGGGCCTATATTGCCGATGGCAAATCCGGCCGCCTGCTGATCATGGATCTTGAAGCTGGCAATGCCAATGTCTATTTTCCCCACGCTTCCTGCACTGACGGCTGGAAAACTGAAGTCGCGTTAATTAATTCCGGCTCAGTCAAAGCCTGGGGCCGCCTGATGGCTTACGATGATCTGGGGCAGCCGGTTGCAGATCCGGTATCTTTATACCTTAACCCCCGAGAGAGAGCTGAACTGACTGTCAATAGCTCTTTTGCTAATGCCGATGAAATCAGTTACCTGGTTTTTGAAACCGGCAGTCACAAGATTGTCGGCTACACTAAGTTTTATCATCAAACGGCCGGTTATCGGGTCGCTTTGCCAGCCACAACCAAAACCGACGACAATACCCTTTATATATCCCATATCGCTTCAGATGATGACTGGTGGACCGGTATCGCCCTTTTAAACACAACTTCAGCCACCTTGAATCCAACTATCACCTTCTCTGACGGCAGCCAGAAAGTGATATCTCTGGATACCGGTGGGCATCGATCTTTCTCTTTAAGAGATCTGTTCAACGACGCCCCGCAACCTCAAATTTCTTCTGCCGTCATCACTGGTTGCAACGGCATCATTGGCCTTGAACTTTTTGGCAGTATCGGTAGTGGACACCAGCTCAGCGGCATTTCACTTTCTGGCAAACTAACAAATACCATCTATTATCCCCATATTGCTTCAGACAACAACTGGTGGACCGGATTCGTAGCCTACGATCCCCAGGCTGCAAATCAGAGCTTTTCGATTACACCATACTCTGAAACCGGAATCTCTTTTACACCTGTAAGCATTAACCTTGCAACTGGACAAAATAAATATTTTAACAGCGCGGCCGGTCTCAATCTGCCGGCCAATACGGCCTGGCTAAAGGTTGACGCCAGCCATGGAATCACTGGTTTTGAACTTTTTGGCAGCAATGATGGCAACCTGCTGGGCGGCTATACCGGAGTCGGAATCAAATCATCCAATGGTATTCTGGCCAAGCTTGACCAGGCAGGCTGGTCCGGCATTGCCTTGGTTAACTGTGAAGCCAAAGCTGTAGACGTGACCCTTAAAGCACGAAATGACCAAGGCGAACTGGTGGCGAAAAGAACTTTCTTGCTGGAAGCGTTTGCCAAACTTATGGGAGCACCGGAGCATCTATTCCCGGCCGCTGATGTCAGATCGGCAACCTACATCAGCTACCAGAGTAACAATGAGCTTGTCGGATTCCAGCTCAATGGGGAAAATCTTTTCCTCGATGCCCTACCGGCTTTGAATCGTTAGGCAAATATCGGAACTGAACGCAGGGGTAGAGCTTCACTGAAAAATGTGATAAAGTCGAAAAAGGCATGAGGGATATTGCCGTATCCCGGATTGTCATTCATAGCGGCCACCTATCAGGGTTGAGGTTTTTCCTTGATAGAGGACCGCGCAAAACTCTAGTTATTATATAAAGATATTAGAGGTGATTAATTTGCAGGACGGAAATTTTTCCCATAAAGCAGCAGGTTTGAAATCATTTATGGCGATGGATATTCTTGAACGGGCCCAGGAACTTGAACGCAAAGGGCGTTCAATTATCCATCTGGCGGTCGGCGAACCAGACTTTCCAACCCCGCAAGCTATTAAAGATACAGCTATAAAAGCTCTTAAAGCTGACAAAACCCACTACACTCACAGCCTCGGGACCTTTGAGTTGCGCCAGACCATTGCTGATTACTATCTGAAACGCTATAAAGTCAAGATCCAAGCAGAGCAAATCCTTGTCACCTCCGGCACCTCTCCGGCATTGATGCTGGCCTGTGCCGCGCTACTTAATCCCGGCGACAAGGTCATCGTCAGCGACCCCGGTTACGCCTGTTACAGCAACTTTGTCACCTACTGTGACGGCACCCCGCAACTCGTTAACGTCTACGAAGATAACGGTTTCCAATTCGACCCGCAAACCTTGAAAAAAAGAATCTCGCCGCAAACCAAGGCGATCTTGATTAATTCACCGGCCAACCCGACCGGCAACCTGCTGGAAGCTGACCGCATGCGAGAACTGGCCGCTCTTGATCTGCCGATTCTCTCGGATGAGATCTACCACGGCCTGGTCTATGAAGGCGAGGAGCACTCAATCCTTGAGTACACCGATAACGCTTTTGTTTTTAATGGTTTTTCAAAACTCTACGCCATGACCGGCTGGCGCTTAGGTTACCTGATCGCCCCACCCCGTTACATGCGCACACTCCAAACCCTGCAGCAGAACTTCATGATCTCAGCCAGCCATTTTGGCCAGGAAGCTGCAATTACCGCTCTGACCTCTCCAGAGGTTCCCAAAGATCTGGAGAAGATGCTGAAAATTTACGATGAACGGCGCCGCTTTATGCTGAAACGGGTGCGCGAAATTGGTTTACAGGTGGAGGTGGAGCCGACAGGGGCATTTTACATTTTTGCCAATGCCAAAAAGTTTACCTCAGACTCCTACAATTTCGCTTTTGAGATTCTTGAAAAAGCCGGCGTCGGGGTCACTCCAGGCATCGATTTCGGCAAAAACGGCGAAGGTTTCCTGCGTTTTTCTTATGCCAACTCACTGGAAAATATCGCTGAAGGGATGAATCGCCTGGAAGACTTCTTTGACCTTAAGTGAAAACCAGGTTTACCCTTTTCTTAAAATCCCAAAAAGTAGTGGTGAACTTTGCTTCGCCCTCATAAACGGGGTCAAAGCTGGGGTGCTAACGCACCTTTTACCAGCAATGACCCCAATCCCGGCAGTTCGAAGAAAGCCAAAGCTTAATATTCACAACCACAGAGAGTTAAATAAGGCTTGCTTTTCTCTGTGAACTCTGTGCCCTCTGTGGTGATATCTAATCCTATCTTATCTTTTTCCAGGTAACGGAAAAGCCAGCAAAAAGGTATTACCGGAAAGCTGCAAAAGATCATCGCCGCGCTTGACCATGGCGCAGACCAGCTCATCTTTAACAATCTGCATGCCCTGCACCGGCCCGCCAATGACTCCGGTCAACTTCTGGACGACAAAACCAGTGTTGCTCTTTTTGATCATTTTAACATGACCCTTATTAAGAAAACCATATTCACCTAAAGCGGTCGACATACCGGATTCATTGTCGATTAAAATAATCTCTTTTACCCCGTCACCATCAAAATCATAAACTCTCAAAGGGGAACTGATCTCCCTCTTTTCTACATAGCTGACTTTCGGTGTACCAACCTCATACTGAACATCATGCAGAGAACCAGCAAGACGCTCATCACTGACCCAAAGACGTTTACTGCCCTGATAGATTTCCAGAAAGTTCTGTTTATTGATAAAACAGAGCTCTTTGATTTGGTCATTATTGATATCCTCATAGACGGCACCCGGCAAGGCAAAACCCATAGGCACAGAAAATTGTCCTACTGAAGAAACCTTACTGCCCTTAAATTTTAAAATAAAAACTGAACTATCGAAAAGTACTTCTTCAGCGAATCCCTGCCCGACGAAATAGACCCCCTTATCGGCCACAGATCTACCCCCTAAAAGGCTCATAACAAAAGGAATGTTATCGGCTACAATTCGATACTTACCTTTTTCTTTAGCGATCACAAAAGATGAGAAACCATCTTCGGTCTCTTTGAAGGTATTAACCATGATCTCATCTTTGCGATCACCAGTGATATCGCCAACCTGAATATTAACTATATCACCCCATTTATCAAAATGATAACGGTAGCTGTATTTCAATCCCCGCTCAGTAATCTCATAAACATAAATTTTTTCGCCATCAGTAAAGACCATCTCGGCAATCCCGTCATTATCAAGGTCACCGACATCCATACCCTTAACCACCAGACTGACTTCAGCCATCTGACGGTATCTGGTCAAAATCGCCTTACCTGCTTCACTCGTCGAAAGGCCATACTTACCCTTAGCGCTGCTACCTTTAAAAGTCCCGGTAAAAGCGCCAGAAACTTCATTTTGACCTGAAAATTGCGCCGCCGGCCAAGCTGCAACCAACTCCTGGTCACCATTATAGAAAGCCAGATTAGGGCCTTCATTAACGACATAGAGATCATAGCCCAAAGCTCCGGGGCCTCCCGGCCGACGCAGAGCCTGGCGGTGTTGCAAACCAACCCCATAGTCAGCCCAGTTAAGCTGCGGCAGAGACTCACGGATGCGCGAAAAGATTTCTATGCCATTGCCATTAAGATCAATAAACAATGCCGCCATTGAGGCAAAACGTTTAACCAAAGCCCCTCTATTTAGTGGAACCCTAAGATAGCGGTTAAGAGGCCGACAAATGGCATAATCAGCTTCAACTCGCATCACCCTAAGAGTTGCGACAAGCCTCTCCTGGGCCCCCAGGGAACGCCCCGTGACCGGGTGAATCATAGGCACTCCCGGTTGCAGAACTGCAAAAAGGTCACCAACCCCAACCCCCTTCTTGCGGCCGCAATCAACTACAACTCCCTGGGGCCCAACTTGCACCAAGTAACCGGATAAAGCCTGAAAACGAGTCATTGGATCAGCGGCAGAAACTGGCAATGAGGCCGCCAGAAAGGCTACAGACAAAAAGCCGAGGATAACCCGAACTCTCAATTTATATGAATAATATTTGCTCTTCAACACATCCCCCACAACTCTAACCCCAAACCCGGACAAGCCGAAACTGGATTTGTGTTAATTTGTGTCCATTTGTGGTTAAAAATGCGTAAACCACAAATGGACACAAATTAACACAGATAAAAAACCAAAACATCGCTAATTGCACGGTTACCATATAGCCTTTTTACTATAAGACCTCAAGCAAAAAGCACGAAAAAGGGGAAGCGGTAAACCGCTTCCCCCTTAGAATTCATTTAGAAAGTAAATCCTTTAGAATTTGTAACGAACCCGCATGGTGCTGATGAAAACGTCTTCGTCGCTACTGCCATCACGTTCAACTTCGAATGCGTCCAAAGCATCACCCGAAAAAAGGTAACCGGCATTAACGGCAAATTCGACGTTATCGTAAAGTTTGTATTTCAGATAAGCATCAACTTCAAAACCAACTTCATCTTCTTTTTCAAGAGTCCCATCAAGAGCATAGTACTCAACATCTTCGGCAGTCATCATGTACATAACTGAAGAACCCAAAGACAGCTTCTTACTAGCCTTATAGTCGACAGCCAATTTATTCATGATAAACCCTTTATCGAGAATATAGGGTTTTTCTGTAAAGTAGTTATCGTCGGTAAAACCACCCTCGAAAATACAGATATTGTCGGCCCGATCCAGATCAACCGCCATAAAACCATCAAAATCACTATCGTAAGGATCATCATCACCAGATGAATACCAGAAAGTATAGGTAAATTTCAGGGCATCAAGTTTCATACCAATATCGAAATGAGCAAAGTATGCACTTAAATCAAAATCATCATTAAGCGCTCCGGCAGGATCAGACAGATCCTGAAACTGAGAGCCAAGTTTAGAATCGAATTTATAGACCTGTACAAACTGAGCTTCATCAATACTACCAGTCTGATACATCAAATCCCAGTTGACAAAGAAATTGCCAAAATTAGCTTTACCATCAGTACCAAATGTAACAATTGAGGTGTCAAATTTATTTTCCAATTTCTTCAATTCATAATGCTGTGAAGTGATCGTACCACCAGCACCATTATCCAAATCTGAATCTCCAGTATGCCAGACACCAAAGATACCAGCCTTAATTCCATCTGCAGGCTTGAAGTTCACACGTGCATAAAAGGCATCCATATCGGATTCATCTTCATCTTCACCATAAGAAGCATCTTCCCAAGGACGTAACCAACCGACTTTAATATCAACAGGCCCGGCAGCAAAGTCAGCCGTCACACCCATAACAGTTTCCTGCCAATAATATCCGTTTACTGTAAACGGCTGTAAACCCATACGGACGCGGGCTTTATTACAGGCCCAAGGCAGCTGAAAGTCAGTATAGAGCCAACGAGTTTCGAACACCATTCCATCGCCAGAGTAACCACCGGCACCTTTACTTTCATCACCATAATGGAGTGCGCCAACTTCAAAAGCCCAAAGACCTTTAACCTTACCGTCGTTGGTTGTCGCATCGAACCAGAGACGATACTTGGCTTCCCCCCAAGTCTCATTCACATCACCATCATCTAGACCTGCGTCTTCCATTGCAAGCCAGTCATTATGATTCGTGTAAACCATAAAACGATTGTTAAAATCACCTTTGATTTTGACGTCAGCAGCCAGTGCCGGAAGAGCGATCGCCAGCATCATCAAAACTGCCAGAACTAATCCTAGTCTTCTAACCATTTTTTCCTCCTTTTAAAAATTAACCTTCAGAAAGTTAAAAATAAACCAATTAAAACAAATTAACAAATCAATATTAAGAGAAAATAAAGCTCCCTTAATTGTCAACTGTAAAGTTGTAAAACCACGCCTAGTAATACATATATTAAGCTATTAACAAATTCTAATTTAGATTGCAAGAAAAAACTTTATACCTATAAAAAGATATGGATTAAACTATTCTCAGTATCCCCTCATATAGATAGTCACGCGTATTATTGTAGACATCACGGGGGTCAAGTTTGCGCCGCGCCAACTTTTGTGTCATCGCCGCAGCCGCCACGGCGGCCGCAACCTGTGGCGGCACCCGCAGGTCCATGGCTGCCGGAATGATCGTACCTTGGGCCAGATCTTCAGGACTGACCAGAGAGGCGATCGCATTGGCGGCCGCAATCTTCATGGCATCGTCGATCTGACGGCTGCGGACATCGAGCGCCCCCCTGAAAATGCCGGGAAAAGCCAGGGAGTTATTAACCTGGTTGGGAAAATCAGAACGACCGGTAGCTATCACCTTAGCTCCCGCCGCAGACGCCGCTTCCGGCATAATTTCCGGTATCGGATTTGAGAGTGCAAAAACTATCGGATCTCTGCCCATACTCTTGACCATCTCTTCAGAGATGGTTTTGGGTTGTGACAACCCAACTACGGCATCGGCCCCACTTAAGACCGAGGCCAGATCTCCTTTTAATTTTTCCGGATTAGTCAGCTGCGCCATCTCCTCCTTATAACGATTCATCCGTTTTTTGCGGCCGCCATAAATAGCACCGACCGTATCACACATAATGATATTTTTAATTCCGCCACTGAGCAGAAGTTTGGTCACAGCAGTAGCTGCAGCTCCAGCGCCATTAACAACAACCTTAACCTCTTCAAGTTTCTTATCTACTATCTTGAGAGCATTGAGCATCCCAGCCAGCACAATCACCGCTGTACCATGCTGATCATCATGGAAAACCGGAATATCTAGTTTTTCGCGTAGAATACGCTCTATCTCAAAGCAGCGAGGGGCGGAGATATCCTCAAGATTAATGCCGCCGAAAACCGGGGAGATGGCCTCAACCACGCGAACAATCTCGTCAACATCTTGAGTATCGATACAGATCGGCAGAGCCTCAACCCCGCCAAAAGTTTTAAAGAGAATTGCTTTACCTTCCATTACCGGAAGGGCTGCCCGAGGACCAATATTACCATAACCAAGCACCGCAGAACCATCAGAGACAACCGCCACTAGATTACTTTTCACGGTCAGATCGTAAAGCTTATCGGGGTCAGCCATAATCAACTTAGTTGATTCCGAAACCCCGGCCGCCGAGTAGAGGATCGAGGCCAGATGCTTATCCTTAACCGGGATCTTGGCTTCGATCTCAATAACGCCCATATAACGCTTATGAAGTTCCAAGGATTGTTCATCAAGGCTGACGGCGGTCTCTTTCCGACTCCCCTTACGCTCTAAAGGCGGCAAAATCGCGAGCTCTCCCTCATAAACATAACGCAATAATTTTGCCTTGATCTTCTCAGGATCAACCGCTTTCCGGTTTACCCCGTCAGCAACGGCGGCCGCCGCCACCTGGCGGGCAATCTCCGGGGCCAGACTGAAATCAAAGAGCCGGGGTACAATATTTACTTCACTCAACAAATCTTCCGGAACATTCTCCTGCAAGGCCTTAACCGCCGCCATCTCCATCCCCCAGGTCACCTTCCAGGCGGCGGCATCAAGAGCCCCTCTGAAAAAACCAGGAAAAACCAAAGAAGAAGTAAGGTAATTAGGATAATCGATACTGCCGGTTGCAACAATAAAAGCCCCCGCCTTGCGGGCACTCAGGTAATCAATTTCTGGTTGCGGCAGGGCCAAAGCAAAAACGATCGGTTTAACAGCCATGGTTTTAATTATTTCCGGCTTTAATTGGCCACCACCTGAAAGACCGATGAAAACGTCGGCCCCAGGCAAAACTTCTTCGAGCGAGCCCTTAAGGCAATCGCAATTTGTAATAAATGAGAGCTCTGCTTTAGCCCAGTTCATATTGGAAGTCCGATGCCGGTAGATAGCCCCGGCCCGATCGCAAACCACGACCTCACCAGTTCCGAGACGGGCCAGACTACGGGCCAAGGCAATACCGGCGGCCCCGGCGCCGTTAATAACAACTTTAGAGGATGCAAGTTTTTTTCCAGCCACTTTGAGAGCGTTATTCAAGGCGGCTAAAATGACGATTGCCGAACCATGTTGATCGTTATGAAAAACCGGCAGGCGCACCGCTCGCCGCAGACGTTCGACAATCGCAAAACAATCAGGGGAGGCGATATCCTCAAGACAAATGCCACCCATGGTCGGCGCCATGACGCGAACGATCTCAACAAACTCATCTGAAGTCTGGGCATCGATCGCCAACGGCAAGGCATCGATACCGGCAAAGCTTTTAAAAAAGACCGAGACCCCTTCTAGCATGGGGATCGATGCCGCAGCCCCCACCTTTCCAAGACCAAAAACTGCGGAGCCGTTGGAAAAGAGACCAACCGTGTTGGCTCGCATTGTATAGAGAAATGAGTCGGAAGGATTATCAGCAATCGCCTGACAACTACTGCCAACCCCTGGGGTATAGACCAGACTTAAAATCGAGGTATCCTTAATCGGGACCTTACTGCACACCCCGATCAAACCACGATATTTCTTTCTTAAAGCGAGAGATTTTTCTGCTACAGCCATTTTTTTCAACCTGATTTAAAAATAAAGATAAAAATAGACAAAACCAAGCCGCATCATAACAAAAAGATACGGCCTGGTTCCACCGGAAGTGGTGAAAATTATCAAACTTAGTAATTACTTAACAACTAATCGATTATTTTATACTGATTATTTTATACTAATAACCCTTGAGGTGATCAATATACTCCGGCAAAAAGAGTGAAATCTGTGGAAAATAAGTTATTAATATCAGGAATATGACGAGAATCGAAAGCCACGGTAGAGCTGCCTTTAAGACCCATGCAAGATTATGACCAGTGATGCCGGACATAACAAAGAGATTGAGACCTACCGGTGGCGTCACCATCCCGATCTCCATATTAACCACCATAATTACCCCCAAATGGATTGGATCAATCCCCAGTTTACGAGCAATCGGAAGAAGAATCGGGGCCATAATCAGGATAATTGCCGAAGGCTCCATAAAGTCTCCGGCAAGGATCAGGAAAACATTGACAACAATCAAAAATCCCCAAGCCGGAAGACCCCAGCCAACTATCATCTCGGCAAACATGTGGGGGATACGCTCCGTCGTCAAGACATGGGCAAAGAGCATTGCGTTGCCGATAATAAAGAGCAGCATAATGGAGACCTTGGAGGAGTCCAGCAGCACCTTGCGCACATCGGGATGCGTAATAGAGCGCGGCATCGCCGCAACTGTAAGACGGAGATTACGAGTTATCGCATTGCCCAACGACTCGTCCTTTTCGACCCAGACCACACCCTTCAAGGGCCCCATATCACGATAGACAAAAATCGCGATAAAAAAAGCATAAACAGCCGAAACCGCAGCCGCTTCGGTGGGGCTGGCAATACCACCATAGATCGAACCTAAGACGATGACAATCAGCATCAAACCCCAACCAGCGCTGAATCCGGAACGTAAAAGGTTTCCGAACCCCACCCAGGGCTGAGCTGGAAGCTTCTTGAACCGAGCCACAACATAGATTACCACCATCAGGATTGAACCCATCATGAGACCTGGCAGAAAACCGGCCATAAAAAGGCGGGCCGCTGACTCTTCGGTGGCAGCCGCATAAACCAGCATCACAATCGAAGGCGGAATCAAAATACCCAGGGTCCCGGCATTGGTAATGACGCCGGCCGCCATCGTCTCCGGGTAACCGGCCTTGACCATCCCGATAATAACAATCGAACCGATCGCCGCAACCGTAGCCGGTGAAGAGCCCGAAACTGCGGCAAAAATCATACAGGCAAGGACTGATGCCATAGCCAATCCGCCGCGAATCCAACCAACGCAATCGATGGCAAAATTAATGATACGGGTGGCAACCCCGCCGGTCGAGAGAAAGGTTGAAGAAAGAATAAAGAAGGGGATCGCCAGCAAAGTATAGTGTTCCGACTGGGACTCAAAAAACTTCAAGGCAATTGATGCCAGTGAATCACTGGAAAAAAAGAGAATCGTCGTGATACTGGAGAGACCGAGTGCAAAAGCGATCGGCATTCCGGCAAACAAACAGAGAAAAAGAATAAAGAAAAGGGCTGCAGTGGTCATACCGTATCACCCCCTTTAACAACAGTCTGGCCCGATATCTCCTGAGCTAGATGCAGACTCTCTTTAGCCTCATCTGCAAGTCTAAAACCGTCTACCTTACCCGTATAAACTTCCCACAAAAGCTGTAACAAACGCCAAGCCAGCATGACCATCCCGAGCAATAGAATACTGTGCGCCAGCCATTTCGGAACCGGCAGGTCCTCCATTTCGATACCAATCATATGGATCTTTTCAAGATAGACCCAAGAACCTTTGATAAAAAGACCACAGTAGACCAGACAACTAATTACCGCACAAAGGCTGACCAGGCGATGCAACTTGTCGGGCAGCATCTTGACAAAGGTATCGACCCCAATATGGGAACCAACCTTGATTCCGTAGGAAGCCCCAAAGAGGACCATCCAGGCAGAAAGATGCAAAGTCAGCTCCTCAATCCACATGAACCCAATGCCGAAACCAAAACGCAAAACCACCTCAACAAAAACAAGGAGGGTCGCGGCTGCCAAGAGCAAACAGATTACCGTCTCTTCCAGGCTGCTGACAATACGGCTAAACATAGAAAACCCCAACTCCGGCAAAACCCGGCTTAAAAAACAAAAAAATCACGGGCCCCAATTTAGAAGCCCGTGAAATCAATCAAAGCAATCTATCTATCTACTTGTTAGCAGCTATCGCAGCATCAATATAATCTTTACCAATCTGACCTTCAAATTTCTTCCAGACCGGTTTCATCTTCTCAACCCACATCTGGCGCTCAGCGTCAGTAAGCTCGATAACTTCGGAACGTTTGGAATCAATAATTTTTTGACGATCTTCAATAGATTTCTTAGCTGCAACCGTATTACCGAAAGCGATCGCTTCATCCAAAGAACTTTTGATCCCTTTCCGCAGCTCATCCGACAGACCCATCCAAAACTCAACCGGAGTAATAACCATATAATCAAGCAGACCATGGTTTGATTCCGTAATATAGGGCTGAACTTCAAAAAATTTCTTGGAGTAGATATTGGACCAAGTGTTCTCCTGCCCATCAATGGCTTTGGTCTGTAAAAGGGTAAAAACTTCGGAAAAAGGCTTTTTCAACGGCATCGCATCGACTGCTTTAAACTGGGCCGCCAGAACATCAGAACTCATGATCCGGAATTTTTTCTTACTCGCATCAGCCGGAACCCTAAGTGGTGAACTGGCTGACAACTGCTTAAGACCATTATGCAGATAACCAAGACCAATGAGTCCTTTACTTTTCAAAGACATCAACATCTTCTGTCCGTAAGGGCCATCCTGGAAGGTACTAACCGCAGCCATATCTTTAAAGAGAAAAGGCAGGTCGTAGAGTTGCAGGACCTTGGTATATTTTTTAAATTTTGAGAGCGCCGGACACGCCAATTGAACATCTCCCAAGAGCATTGCTTCAAGAACTTTGTTGTCACCAAAAAGTTGAGAATTAGGGAAAACCTCAACTTCAACTTTGCCAGGCAGACGTTTTTCAACAAGCTCTTTAAACTTGTTTGCCATCTGACCCTTCGGAGTGTTTTCGGCAACCACGTGCGAAAATTTAATGACAACAGGATCCGCGACCGAGACTGTCGCGAATGCCATCAAAGCCACGGCCACCACCAGACTGAACACTAAAAGTCTACTTTTTTTCATCTTTCTGCTCCCATCAACTTAAAGAAGGTTTACTTCACAATGCCGCCACCATAAACGAGCATCAATAAAACCTAGTTTCATTAAGTCAGTCTAATAACAAATATCAACCCTGCTAAACAAGTCGACAATTTCTGAAAGTCTTGTAAGAATTTTTTTTACAAAAAGGGTGAGTTCAGGGTTCGATAAGGTGATTTTGCATGGCAAAACGAGATAGTTCGGCGTTATTGCGCAGATTCAGTTTTTTCAACAGACGAGAACGGTAGGTGTCGACGGTTTTAACGCTGATATGGTAGGCATCGGCAATTTCATGATTGGTCTGTCCCAGAGCCAGCTGCCGAAGAACCTGCAACTCCCGGGTTGACAGTGAATCGAGGGGAGATCTTCCACTGACTCCTTTAGCCAGCCTTAAAGCCAGCATCTCCACCGCTTCTTCTGTCAAATAACGAGCCCCACCATAGACTTTACGAATCGCCGAAACCAGCTGTTCCGGGGCTGAACGCTTCGTCACATAACCCATAACCCCGACCTCGACGGCCCGAATTACATACTGCTCCTCTTCATGCATGGTCAGGATAATAATCGGCAATGCCGGATAAGTTGCCAACAATTGCGCCGCCACCTCAAGCCCATCGAGACCCGGCATCGAGATATCGATAACTGCCACATCTGGCGGCGACTTTAAAGCCAGACGCACAGCTTCGCGCCCATCACAGGCCTCGGCCACGACCTCGATATCACCGCTTTCTTCAACAATCCGGGCCAAACCGGCCCGGACAATCGCATGATCATCAGCCAGGAGTACTTTTATCATGAGTTATCATCCCAATTTAAAGGAGTAGTAAAGACAACCTTGGATCCCTGACCAGACTCTGAAAAAACCTCAAGGGAACCACCGACCAGAGCAGCCCTTTCGCGCATCCCCGCGACTCCAAGCCCGGCTGTTTCCGGCAATTGTTCCAGGGTAAAACCGCAGCCATCGTCCTCGATAACAACGCTGAGTAAAGATTTTTCGACTGCCAGAGAGATGGTCACCTGATCAGCCTTTGCATGGCGGGCAATATTGGTCAAGGCTTCCTGCGCTATACGATATGCCGCAGTCGCCAGAACCTCACTTAAATGAGGTATCGCGCCATCTGATTTGAAGGCACAAGTAATCCCGAGCCGCCGTTCAAAATCGGCCGCATACCACTCTAAGGCTTCAACCAGACCCAGATCATCAAGAATACCGGGCCGCAAGCGCAGAGCAATACTCCTGACCTCGTCAATCGTATCGTCAATCAAAAAACCCATCATCGAGGCCCGATCAGCGGCTTTTGCATCATGCGGACGTAATCTTTCCGCCAACCAGACCGTCTCTATCCGCAAAGCGGTGAGAACCTGACCGAGCTCATCATGCAGCCCTCGGGCGATGGCAGCCCGCTCCTTCTCTTGGCCCGCCATAATGCTGCCTGAAAGACGCTGTAATTCAGCCGTTCTTTTTTGCACCTGACACTCCAGATCTCGGGTATAAAGACTAAGTTTTTCCTGGGCCTGTTTAAGAGCCTCCTCAGCTTTTTTATGGTCACTTATATCGATCGAAACCGCTAACGAACGAACAATCACCCCATCTTGATCGCGATCACCAATCGCCGAAAGCAGAACATCCATCAAAGTCCCATCTTTACAAAGATATTGATAAGCGATATCTTTACAGAATCCAATACGAAAAAACTCCGGTAAAACCTCTTCCTGAGCATAACGTCCTGAGTCAGGTGTCAGAAAATCGAGCAACGGCTTACCAACCACCTCATCCCGCCCATACCCCAAGACCTCAAGCCAGTGATCACTGACGCTAACCAGACATCCAGAGAGGTTGATTGAGTGGAGCATGGCCGGCGTATTATGATAGATCGAACGGTAGCGCTCTTCACTCTCCCGCAAAGCCTGTTCGATATTCTTGCGCTGAAAAATCTCAACACTGGCTTTACGATAGAGGAAAAAGACGGCAAAAGCAACAAGGATGCAAAGGGTTATCACCGTCGGTACGGTAACTCGAACCAGAGGGTCAATAACGACCTTGTAAATCGCCTTAAGACTGCGCAGATGAACGACATGCCAACCCGGAAAACCATCGATCTCTAAACGGTTAACAAAATATCTATTACCATCTTTATCGATCGCATAGTGTTCACCATCCTGCTGCAAACCAGTCCAGGTCCAGGGCCCGCGACCAAACTGACGGGATTCGACGAGCCCACGCTGTTCCCGCTCAGAACATTGCCAGAGCAGTTGAAAGAGCCAGGCTTTACGATTAGCAATAAAAATCAAACCGTGAGGATCGGTGACCACGACGATCTCATCCCGACTCTGACCCAGTTTTTTCTCAATCTGCTCAAGTGATGCCTTGATAACCGCAACGCCCGACGGCAACTCCCCCGAGTTCGTAAACACCGGATAACTGCAATAGACCCCCCGTTTACCAGAAGTCGTGCCCAGCGCTAGGTAGGATGCCGCAACCCCATCTACAGCCCCCTGAAAATAGGGACGGAAAGCAAAATTTTTACCTACAAAACTATCACTTTCATGACGATTACTGGAAGCAATCGTAACCCCGTCATAATTCATCAGATAGCAGACATCAGCCCTTAAAGTACTCTTGAAATGATCCAGCAAAGTATTGGTTTGAAACTCTGCCTCAGCTCCACCATCATGCAAAAATTCAACTAACTGCGGCATACCGGCCAGGGTCCGAACCGGTTTGATATTTTCCGAAAGAAAAGTGGAAAGATTTTTCTGGGTAATTTCAACCCGGGTAACGGCTTGGTGCTCAGCTTCTTTAAAAGCCGCTTTTTTCAAAGAGGTGTAATAAAGATAGCCTCCGGTTGCCGCCGACAGGAAAGCGAGCAGAGATAAAACAAGAAAGATTAGACGCAGTTTCATTTAAGAGAAGATCTCAGATGACAATTGATTTTTTCTATAAACTAGACTAGAAAGCTGTGCCGACAAGAAGTAACATGGGCAAACATGCCTGTCAACTACAACACTGTGAAACATATCTTATGAAAAAAGTTCCTCTCTTAGGTTTTATCGGGCACAGCAACAGCGGAAAAACAACCATACTGACAGCTCTGATTGCTGCCCTGAACGCTCAGGGCCTGAAGGTCGGCGCTGTCAAACACCATCACCGTTCATTTAACATTGATCACGAGGGCAAGGACAGTCACCGCTTCACCTTGGCCGGAGCCCAAAAAACCATTATCACCGGACCTCAACAAACTGCTCTGGTTGAGAAAACCCGTGAGCAATCATCCCTTGATGAGTTGGCCGTAAACTACCTTCAGGATCTTGACCTGATCCTGGTTGAAGGCTTTAAAAAAAGCTCGATCCCCAAAATCGAAGTCCAGCGCCAGGCCCTCGACCTGCCCCTGCTGAGCCGGGGAGAGCATCACGATTCTAATCTGATTGCGGTAATCAGCGACGACCCGCAATCCCTCGATGTCCCACTCTTTGAACCTCAGGATATTGCCGCTATAAACATTTTTATCTGCAAATATTTTACCCTGAGCCCAACCCCGCAACCATGACCCGAGAACTGTCAGCCAAATTTCCTTTAAGTGGTGCGATACTGGCGGGAGGCCGGGCCCAGCGCTTTGGTGGAGAAGATAAAACCCAGCTCAAACTGGGCCGGGAAAGCCTTTTCCAACGAACTCTTAACATTCTTAACTCTTTTTGCTCTGAAACCCTGATCAGCAGCAACACCCTCGCCCAACATCCCGAAGGCCGCATCGTTCCCGACCAAAAAGATGGACAAGGACCTCTGGGAGCAATCTACAGTTGTCTTCTGGCAGCCCGCAACCCCTATCTGATGATCGTTGCCGGTGACATGCCTTTTATTACCCTTTCAGCTCTGACTAAACTATGGCTTGAAAGAGAGGACTTCGATGTCATTATTCCAAGATCACCGGACGGCATGCAACCTTTAGCGGCCATCTACAAACAGAGCTGCATTCCTTTCATCGCGGCACAATTAAACAAGAACAACTTTAAAATCAGAGGTTTTTTTGAAAATGTCCAAGTCAAAATTATAACCTGCTCAGCTTTTCCTGACATTTACCCGGATAATACCTTTCTCAATATCAATTCACCCGACGACCTGCAAAGAGCCCGCGCCCTCTACCAGAAAACAAATTAAAAGTTTGAATTTTCTACCGTTATCTGCTATGAGACGCGCGCCGTAAGGCCTTAATCGGGCGTTGCCCGATTAAGGCAGTTCCCAGTCGCCAGTCATCAGTATTTTTGTTACAAACGACTGACCACTGGCGACTGTGAAAATAATTTCATAACCTTCTCTAAATTTGACTTTTAACCTCTCTTTATTAAAATCAAACAACAGCTAAACAAAAGGACAACCAAACACGTGCAACAAGTCTTCAGCGACACCCAATTTACCCAACTTGACATTCCGAAAGAGGTTCTTGCAGGAATCACCGCTGCCGGTTACAAATTCTGTACCCCGGTCCAGGAGGAGGTCCTCCCGCAAACCTTAAAAGGTGACAATATTGCCGCCCAATCGCAAACCGGTACCGGCAAAACGGCAACGTTCCTCATCACCCTTCTAACCCGCCTGCTTCGAAGCCAGACAAACGGCAACAAAAACCGGTCCAATGAAAACACCTCGCGACCGCGCGCCCTGATCCTGGCACCTACCCGTGAGCTGGCAGTCCAGATCGGCGTCGAAGCTGAAACCCTGGCTCAAGCTTCCGGAATCAATTTTCAGACAATCTACGGCGGAGTTGACTATGAAAAACAACGCCTGGCCTTGCAATACGATCAAATTGATGTTGTGGTCGCAACCCCGGGCCGCCTGATCGACTACATGAAGCAGAAAGTTATCTTCTTAGATGACATCGAAGTATTGGTTATTGACGAGGCCGACCGGATGTTTGACATGGGTTTCATCCCTGATGTCCGCTGGTTGCTGAAACGCTGTCCGACGACCGAAAAGCGCCAGTCCCTGCTTTTTTCCGCGACCCTCTCCGAAAAGGTCATGGAACTTGCCTATGAACATCTCAATATCAGCGAAGCCACCAATATCAATCCGGGACAGGTTACAGTTGATAAGATCGAACAGAGCCTCTACCACGTTGGTAAACATGAAAAGATGGCTCTACTCTTTGGCCTTATGCAAGTGCAAAAACCTGAGCGCAGCCTGATTTTCACCAACACCAAAAGAATGGCTGAGATCCTTGAAGATTACCTTAAAGCTAACGGCTATGCTGCAGCCTGTTTGACCGGTGACGTTCCGCAAAAAAAACGCCAGGCCACCCTGGAACGTTTTAAAAATAAGAAGCTCAACATCCTGATTGCCACCGATGTCGCCTCCAGAGGGCTGCATATCGAAGCCGTCTCCCATGTTTTCAACTATGACATGCCCCAAGATGCCGAAGACTATGTCCATCGTATCGGACGCACAGCGCGCATCGGAGCCACTGGTATTGCTATCGCATTAGCCGGCGAAGAGGATGCCTTCTATATTGAAGCGATCGAAAAACTAGCCGGTAAAATCCCGGTCATCTGGGCCGAAGATGAAGATTTTGTCCGTGATTTTAAACGCCCAAGCCGACGCTCTCCCAGTTCTTCAAACCCCCGTTCGCGCACACCTGAACGGGGCAAGCCAGGAGATTCAAGAAGGCGTAGCAGCAGCTCAAGTTCACCGCAAAGAAAACCAGCCCGCTCGAATGACCCCAAAAAAGAGAGCAAGAGTGAAACAACGAGCCGAGGCCCTGGTTCAGATACACGTCCAGACAAAAGCCGTCCCCAGACGACTCGACGAAGCGGTAGTGCGACCAGCAAGAAAGAATCTTCAAAGTCACCAGAAAACCGATCCAGCCGGCGGCCGCCGCGTCCGACATCGGCCCCTGAGAAAAGCAGCCGCCCTGCGGACAGCAAGCACACAGAGCCGAAAAAAGCGACCTCAGGTGAGCAAAAAGTTAATCCACCTAAACCACCAGTAAAAAGCCAAACACCCCAAAAACAACCAGAAAATAAGAAAGGGCTTTTAGGTAAAATTGTCGGTCTCTTTCAGGGAAATAAAAAATAGATTATGAGCTCGGCCAAAAAACCCATCTATCGAGTCCATTTCAAGACCGAAGATCGAAGTTACTCACTCTTAGCCCACTCGGTCAAAGAGTCTCATTTTTTTGGTTTTATTGAAGTTTCTGAAATCATCTTTGAAGATGTTAATCGCTTGATTATATCTCCAGAAGATGAGGCCCTGCGCAAGGAGTTTGCCAAAACTGAGAGCATCTCGATCCCCCACCAGTACCTGCGGCGCATCGACCGGCTCTCTGACAGTGAAGATATCGGGGTCTCATATCTCAAAATCGCTGAAAGTAAAAAGAAAACTGCATAACCTGACCGAACTGATTTTAAATTAACTCAATTTTCTGACTTGAGTTAACGCCTTCATATTTAAAACAAAAGAAACTGGAAGAATGTTTGAATTGCGGTTTTTCTCTGCGTCTTTGCGTCTCTGCGGGAAAATGCTTTTTATCTCCCGCAGAGACGCAAAGACGCAGAGAAAGGCAAAATAAAATCAAACCCCTAAGTGATACAATTAAAACTGTAAATCAAACTGTTACAACAAATCAGAAAATTGTGAAATTAATAAAGAGTGCCTCAAATTCAATCTAAATTTTGACAATTTTTCACAAAAGTTAATTGGTAATAACCTACATAATTAGGGAGAAAAACATGCATGAACATCACGATCACGGCCCTTGCGAAAGTAATGACCAATGCCAAGGCTGCGGCAACCATCAAGAAAAGATGAGTTTTGAAGAGAAGTTAGGAATGCTTTTAAACCATTGGATCGACCATAACGATAGCCATCAAGTCGATTATAAAAAATGGGCTGCCCAAGCCAAAAAAGAGGGCCATGAAGAAGTTGTCGCCAAGATCCTTGAAGCGATGCAGCTTTTCCAGGAAGGCAACCAGCGCCTGCGTCAGGCCCAGCAGATCATGGTTATGGATCAGGAGTAGAGTTTAAAGATGAGTTGCCAGGTTTACCAAGAGCTTGAAGAGCGAGGTCTGATCTATCAGAGTACTGACGCTGCAAGCTTACAAGAACTACTGCAAAAGTCTTCACAGGCTTTTTATATCGGCTTCGACCCGACGGCGGACAGTCTTCATGTCGGTTCTCTGATTCCGATTATCGTCATGATGCACCTGCAGAGAGCCGGCCATCGCCCGATCGCAATCTTAGGCGGCGGTACCGCTATGGTGGGTGATCCCAGCGGCAAAACTGAACTGCGGCAGATGCTGACGCCCGAGAAAATCGTCGAGAACGGTCAGGGAATCGCAGCCCAGCTGGCTCGCTTTCTCGATTTTAACGATAATCGCTGCCAGCTGATTAATAATGCTGACTGGCTCTCATCGCTTAAATATGTTGATTTTTTGCGGGATATCGGACGCCATTTCAGTGTCAACCGAATGTTGACAGCGGAATCCTATAAACAACGCCTTGAGACCGGGCTCTCGTTCATCGAATTCAACTACATGATTCTGCAAGCCTACGATTTTCATGTTTTATGTAAAGAGCAGGAGTGCCGCATCCAAATGGGTGGCCAGGATCAGTGGGGCAATATCGTCGCCGGGATCGACCTTATTCGCCGCACACAAGGGGTAGAGGCGTACGGTGTCACTTTCCCGCTGCTGACCACCAGCAACGGCGAAAAATTTGGTAAAACTGCGGCCGGAGCGGTTTGGCTTTCAACTGAGAGAACTTCAGTTCTCGATTTTTATCAGTTCTGGCGTAATTGCGAAGACTCTGAACTTGAGCGCCTCCTGAATTTCTTCACATTTTTGCCGGTCACCGAAATAAGGTTTTTAAGCGCCCTTAGAGATCAGTGGATCAACCGCGCCAAAGAGATTCTCGCATACGAAGTTACAGCCCTGGTCCACGGCCACAAAGCCGCAGTCACAGCCTACCAGACTGCAGTCAGTCGTTTTAGTTGCGCTGACCCTGAGCTTAAGATTGCGACGTCATCTGACATCCGTAATATCACTCTCACAAAAAAGGAAGAGGAGCTGCCCACTCTCGAACTCAACCACGATCAATTAAGCGCTGGCATGACTCTGGTTGATCTCTTTATCATGGCCGGTCTGAGTAAATCAAAAGGCCAAACCCGGCGTCTGATTGAACAGGGCGGGGCTTATTTAAATGAGCAAAGGATCAAGGAAGACCGCCCCTTAATAGAAGCTGATTTCAGTCAGAAGAAAATTATTATCCGGGCCGGTAAAAAGAGATTTCACCAGATTTTATTAAAATAGAACTTTGCCTATCATTAATAGCCCTAACGCGGTAAAGCAAAACCAAAAAAAGCATCATCCCGGTAACCGGAGTGATGCTTTTTAGTTTATTAAACTCGGGCAGATCCTGCCAGGACAAATCTAACTATTCGAGAGCTAACCCGCCATAGTTGCAACCGGGGCCTGAGCTTTCTGCATAAAAGCGGTAATCCGAGAAATTTTGCGGGATGCGGTTCTCTTAGGAAGAACCCCTTTGCTTGAGGCGCGGCCGATCGCAGAGACTGTTTCACGATGCATTTCAACCAGATCTGCACCCTCAACCTTCTCTTCAACTGCACTATAGAATGATTTAAGTACCGTCTTCAACTGCGAATTTACCTGACGATTACGTAAGCGTCGTTTTTCACTCTGTTTGATTCTCTTGAGGGCTGATTTATGATTAGCCAAGGTCTATCCTCCAATATTAATGACTTGCTATGTACAAACCTGCGTAGCCGAGCAGATATGCTAATACATTGCCATTCAATTTATAATTTATAATAAAAACTCAACAAGCTGCTAATTTAATTATCTCTCTAAAAGGCTCTCTATTTAGTCGCTTTAAAAGTGAGGAGTGCAGGTAACAGAAAAGCTTATTACTGTCAAGTTCTTTATCTGCAAAAAACCTAAAAGGTCCAGATCTATTCGATGAATTTACTCAAAGGAAACTCAACAATACTCTGGGCTCCAAGCTCTTTAAGAGCCGGAATAATCTCACGAACTACCGACTTCCGCAAGACCACAAAAACGTCAGCCCAATCGCTATCCATCAGGTTAGAGACGGTAGGAACTTTGGCCGGGGGTAAGATTTTGATGGCTTGATCAAGTTTATCCCGTTTAATATTGAACATCACCCCGACCCGGTTACGGGATTCAAGGGCGCTCTGTAAAAGCATGATAAGACGCTCAACCTTCTCGATCTTCCAGCTATCGGCCTGCATCTTTTTATTGGCAACCAAAACGGTTGTAGTTTCAAGAACCGTGTCGAGAATTTCAAGATTATTGGCCCGCAAAGATGAGCCCGTCTCAGTAATTTCAATTATGGCATCGGCAAGATGGGGAACCTTAACCTCAGTGGCCCCATAGGAGTATTCAACTTTGGCGGAGACCCCATGCTCGGCGAGATATTTTTTCGAGAGATTCACGACCTCGGTGGCAATCGTTTTGCCCTCGAGATCTTGCACTGATTTAATCGGCCCACCCTCTTTGGCAGCCAAAACCCAGCGCACCTTATTAAAGGTCGCCTTGGCATATTGGAGCTCTGCCATCTCAACAACATCAGCTCCATTTTCGACAACCCAATCATGGCCGGTAATCCCGATATCGAGAATACCGCTCTCAACATAACGCGCCATCTCTTGCGCGCGAATCAACATACATTCAATTTCCGGGTCATCAATCGTCGGGAAATATGAGCGCGAACTTGTGGTTATTTTATAACCCGCATTTTTAAAGAGATCGATGGTTGCATCCTGCAACGACCCCTTGGGAATTCCAATTCTTAATTTCATTATTTTGCTATCCTCTATTAATTAACACCTGATGGCTAAGGAAAAATTTCGATATGCAAGGAGTCATTATTTTTCAGGCGCGAGACCATACAAGCAGTATGTCGAGTATCTGAAAAATAATGACGACGCCCCTAAGGAAGTGCCCTTGGGGTGCGCTGAAGATCGGACTTTTTACAACGCCATCTCTATTTTTTTCCGTAGACCTTCTCTGGGTCGAAAACTTTTTCCGCTTTAATTATTTTTTCACTACCGTCGGACTCAATCTTAGTATAGAAGCAACTGTTATAACCAACATGACAGGCAGCCCCACCAATCTGGTCAACTTTAATGACCACGGCATCACGATCGCAGTCGATAAAGATCTCTTTAACAATCTGGACGTTACCTGACTCTTCACCTTTACGCCAAAGCCTTTGGCGACTGCGACTGAAATAACAGACCTGACCAGTTTTAACAGTCTCTTCCCAGGCTTCGGGATTCATAAAAGCGAGCATTAAGACCTCGTTAGTCTGATAGTCTTGGGCGACAGCCGTTATCAAGCCGTCTAATTTTGTAAAGTCTAAAGGGTTCATTTAATGACCTCATTTATTGTTTCTTCTTTAGGGTGCAGATAGGCATCTACTTTTTTTATGGCACAGAATTCACCACACATTGTACAGACTTCTTCATCGGCCGGTTTACTCTCTTCGCGCCGAGCCCGGGCTCGGATCGGATCAATAGCAAGATCAATCTGGCCCTGCCAATCAAGGGTTTTACGTTTTTCCGCCATCTGTCGATCCCAATCCAAGGCCCCGGGAAGCCCGCGCGCAATATCACCGGCATGAGCCGCTATCCGGGTGGCAATAACGCCCTCTTTAACATCGTCGATGGTAGGCAGACAGAGATGCTCAGACGGGGTTACATAACAGAGAAAATCTGCTCCGGCAGCAGCGGCCACAGCCCCGCCAATGGCCGCCGTAATATGATCATAGCCCGGTGCAATATCGGTTACCAGGGGACCTAGAACATAAAAAGGAGCACCTTTACAGAGAGTTTTCTGAAGCTGCATATTGGTTGCAACTTGATTGATTGGCACATGACCAGGCCCTTCGATCATCACCTGCACTCCGGCCTTCCAGGCCCGGTCAGTCAACTCACCCAGATAGATAAGTTCCTGGAGCTGCGGGCGGTCGGTGGCGTCGGCCAGACAACCAGGCCGTAAACCATCACCCAGGCTCATGGTAACATCATATTTTAGAGCGATCTCTAAAAGGCGGTCGTAATGCTCAAAGAAAGGATTTTCCTGTTCATTATAAACCATCCATTCAACCATAAAAGCGCCACCCCGGCTCACTACATCGGTAACCCGGCCGCACTCTCTAAGACTCTCAAGGGTACGTAAATTCACACCACAATGAATCGTCATAAAATCAACCCCGAGCTGGGCCTGACGTTCAATTACCGAAAACATTTCATCCACTGTCACATCGCCAAAAAAGCCATGTTTGGCGACACCTTCCTGAGCCACACGATAGACTGGCACCGTGCCCAAAGGTACTGAACATTGGGCAAATATGGTTCTCATAACCATATCAAGATCACCACCGGTACTTAAATCCATCACGGCGTGAGCTCCATAAGCGATCGCCGCCTTTAACTTGAGCAGCTCATTATCGAGATTGGAAGCATCAGATGAAGTACCAATATTGGCATTAACCTTAACTTTTAGACCCTTGCCGATACCGTAGGCGGTCAGGTTTTTATGGTTGCAGTTGGCAGGTATAGCAATAGTTCCATTCGCGACACCTGCCAGGAGTTCAGACGTAGAAATTGTTTCAGTTGCAAGAACCTGCTCCATGACAGGAGTAACCTCACCTCGACGAGCCGCTAGCATCTGAGTCATAGATCTAATTTCCTCTATTTAAAAACTGTCAAATTGCGCATCTGACTGACGGTTTCAGCCGGGCGTTCAGACTGGAGAAGCGCTCTAATTACGGCAACGGCTGCAACTTTAGTTTGGGCAACCTCGCTAAGATTGTGTTCATCAAGACCACCGATAGCAACAACCGGTATAGAGATCTGAGTTAACATTTCAACCAGACCAGTAATCCCGACTTCGGGGTCGGGCTTGACCTTACTCGGGGTCTTAAAAATCGGGCCAAAACCAAGATAATCAGCCCCCTCGGACACTGCCGCCAGGGCCTGTTTTAAAGAGTGGGTCGAGCGGCCTATCGGTATCTGCGGGCCGACTAAACGACGAGCTTCAGCAATCGGCAGATCATCCTGGCCCAAATGTAAAGCGTCAGCGTCAACCAAAAGTGCAATATCTGGCCGGTCATTAACCACAAAAGGGGTTTTAAATTCACGGCAAAGCGCCCTGACCTCATATGCTCTTTCGAGAAAAGAGCTGTCACTGCCCCGCTTTTGACGCCATTGCAGAAGATCAATACCAGCGCCCAGAACACGCTTAAGGTCGGCAATCAGATCAGAACCGGTGTAGAAATTTTCATCGACCACCAGATAGAGAGCTGCCGCCTTTTTATGGGACAAGCCAAACCACTCTCTAACCTTATTAAATCTTGAGCCGACAACACACTTTTCTAAATCGTAGAGTTCAAAACGTAACTCTTTAATACCTTGAGAGAGTTCCGGGTGATCTATAAGTTTCGCACACTCCTCTATAACCCGGGCCGCCTCTTGCGCCCTTTTTATATTGGCTTGAATAATTGCCTGCCAATCGCTGCGAGCCGCTTCACTGACAGTAAACGTCTGACGTCCAATATCTGTTGCGACTTGCCGCTCACGCAGACCATTCAGTATCAATCTGTCATCCTGCAACTTACGCAAACGATGCCGTAAATCCTTGATCCGCAGGGCCTGTTCATCATCACAAACCAGACGACAATAATCTTCAACCACGCGCAAACCTTCACGTAAGCGGTTAAAATTCACATCCAGAACGCGATATACTCGATTATCTTCGATCACAAACCCTGCTTAAATTCTTCTAAGAGAAGCATTAAGTAAGCTATTTTACAACTCCGCGTTGACATCGGCGGCGCTCATTTGGGCCCCTTCATTAAGCAAGAGGGCGGCGGCAGAAGCCTCTTCATTTTCGGCATCTGCGGCTACAGCTTCCTTGATAAGGAGCTGATCCTCTTCACTCATTCCGACCTTCAGATCACGATAACAGCGCTGTCCCGAACCGGCCGGGATCAAGCGGCCCATAATCACATTCTCTTTGAGCCCGACAAGATTATCAACCTTGCCCGCGACACTGGCCTGGGTCAATACTTTGGTGGTTTCCTGGAATGATGCTGCCGAAATAAAACTATCGGTACTCAAGGATGCCTTGGTAATCCCCAAAAAGAGCGGCTCTCCAACAGCCGGTTGCAGACCTTCGGCCATAGCTTTGCGGTTGCCCGCTTCAAAAGCATGTTTTTCGACCGTCTCATCAACCACAAATACGGTTTCACCGGCGTCTACAACCTTGATACGCCGCAGCATCTGACGCACTATAACCTCGATATGCTTATCATTGATACCGACCCCCTGGAGTCGATAGACCTCCTGGACTTCGTTGACAATATATTTTGCCAGCTCTTTAACACCTAAAACCCGCAAGATATCATGCGGATCAATCGAACCATCGACCAGAGGTTCACCAGTGGCCACCATATCACCTTCATGAACGATCAGATATTTACCTTTAGGTATCAGATGTTCAATCGGATCGCCAATTTCCGGCGTCACAATAACCCTCTGCTTACCTTTAACCATCTTACCTAAGGAAACAATCCCTTCGATCTCGGCAATAACCGCAATCTCTTTCGGCTTACGGGCCTCAAAGAGCTCGGCAACTCGCGGCAAACCACCAGTAATATCCTTGGTTTTGGTTGTATCTCGAGGTTTGGTTGCGACAATATCACCAGCCAAAACCTCTTCGCCATCGGCCACCATAATGTGAATACCGGGGGAGAAGTTATAGCGAGCCTCACCCCGGCCGTCAATTTTAATGGTGCGATTTTTTTCATCTTTAATTGAAAGCCGCGGCCTGAGGTCGGCATTTCGAGATTCGGTTACAACCCGTCTCGACATCCGGGTCTGAGCATCAACCTGCTCGGTGAAGGTTAAACCTTCGATCAGGTCCCCATATTTAACTTTACCGCTAACCCCTGTCAGGGTCGGAATGGAGAAAGGATCCCACTCAGTAAGCAGTTGTCCGGGCTTGATCTCCTCGCCCTCTTCAACATGCAGGATGGCTCCGAATACAACTTTATTACGCTCTTTAATCTTGCCGTCAGAATCGACCACGGCGATCTCACCATTACGGTTCATCGCGACTAATTTTCCATTACGATTACGCACCGTATCCAACTTGATAAACTTGATAAGGCCGCTCAGTTTCGAAGACAATGACGACTGTTCAACCGCACTGCTGGCAGTACCACCGATATGAAAGGTCCGCATGGTCAACTGGGTGCCCGGCTCACCAATCGACTGCGCCGCAATAACCCCAACCGACTCACCAATATTGACCAGACGACCCCGGGCCAGATCACGACCATAACAATATGCGCAAGTCCCCTGCTTAGACTGGCAGGTCAGGACCGAACGAATCCGAACCCGGTCAAGACCGGAACTATCTATCTGTTCAGCTAACTCCTCTGTAATCTCCTGATCAGCTTCGACAATTATCTCGCCGGTAATGGGCGAAAAAATATCATCCTGGGCCACCCGGCCCAGTACCCGATCAGATACTTTTTCTATAATTTCGCCGCCTTCTGTAAGCGGGGTCACGTAGATTCCATCAAGGGTTCCACAATCGATTTCGGAAACCACTGCATCTTGAGCGACATCAACCAAACGCCTGGTCAGATAACCTGAGTTTGCGGTTTTCAAGGCGGTATCGGCCAAACCTTTACGAGCCCCATGCGTCGAAACAAAGTATTGGAGTACATTGAGGCCTTCCCGGAAATTAGCGATAATCGGATTTTCAATAATCTCGCCGGATGGTTTCGCCATCAAACCCCGCATACCGGCCAGCTGCCGAATCTGCTGCTGACTACCACGAGCTCCGGAATCGGCCATCATATAGACCGAATTAAATGATTTCACCTCATGCGATTGCCCAGAATTATCTTCAACAACCTCTTTACTGATCGTCGCCATCATCTCATTGGCAACCAGATCAGTTGTTTTGGACCAGATATCAACCAACTTATTGTAGCGTTCACCAGAGGTGATCAAACCATTATTAATCTGGCGCTCAATCTCGAGGACCTTTTCATTGGCATCCTCGATTAAGCCAGTTTTAGACTTCGGTATCTCAAGATCATCAATACCGATAGAGATCCCGGACTGAGTCGCAAACTTATAGCCTAAATCTTTTATCTGGTCGGCGAAAATTACCGATTTTTTGTCGCCGGCTTTCAAATATATTTTCTCGAAAAGCTTCGAAATACTCTTTTTCGTCAAAGTTTCATTGTATGATTTAAATGGCATTTCAGGCGGCACAATCTCACTTAAAATAACTCGGCCAACAGTAGTTTCGGACAACTCTCCTTCAATCATCACTTTGATAACCGCCTGCAGATGCACCGAACCGGCATCATAGGCCATCCGCACCTCTTGGGGCGTGCTGTAGATGGTCCCTGTACCCAAGGCAAAAGGTCGATCCCGGGTCATCCAATAGATACCGAGGACAATATCCTGAGTCGGAATAATCACGGGCCGGCCATTGGCTGGTGAAAGGATATTATTAGTCGACATCATCAAGACCCGGGCTTCGGTCTGGGCCTCAATCGTTAGCGGCACATGAACCGCCATCTGATCACCGTCAAAATCAGCATTATACGCGCTGCAAACCAAGGGATGCAGACGGATCGCTTTACCTTCGGTCAAGACCGGCTCAAAAGCCTGAATCCCTAAGCGATGCAGAGTCGGAGCCCGGTTAAGGAGTACCGGATGTTCGGTAATAACCTCTTCCAAAAGATCCCAGACCTCTGATTTCTCCTGTTCAACCATCTTTTTGGCGCTTTTGATAGTTGTAACATGACCCCGCTCAAGCAACTTATTGTAGATAAACGGTTTAAAAAGTTCGAGTGCCATTTTTTTGGGCAAGCCGCACTGATGCAGACGCAACTCCGGCCCCACAACAATAACTGAACGACCTGAATAGTCGACCCGTTTCCCGAGCAAGTTCTGACGAAAACGACCCTGCTTGCCTTTTAACATATCACTTAAAGACTTTAAGGGACGTTTGTTGGCACCGCTGATCGCGCGCCCCCGACGTCCATTATCAAAGAGAGCATCAACTGATTCCTGCAACATCCTCTTCTCATTACATATAATAATCCAAGGGGCTTTAAGCTCAATCAGTCGCTTAAGACGATTATTTCGGTTAATAACTCGTCGATAGAGATCATTAAGATCGGATGTCGCAAAACGACCACCGTCAAGAGGGACCAGAGGGCGCAGATCGGGCGGTAGAATCGGAATAACATCCATGATCATCCACTCCGGCAAATTTCCGGATTTACGAAAATCATCGATAATTTTGAGACGCTTGGCGATCTTCTTCTTTTTGGCTTCAGATCCGGTCTCCGCCATATTCTGGCGCAATGTCACCCGCTCACTCTCAAGGTCGATCTTCTGCAACATCTCCTTGACCGCTTCGGCACCAATACCGCAACGGATTGTATCTCCATACTTCTCTTCAAGGAGCAGGTACTCATCCTCAGAGGTCAGTTGCCCCAAGACTATTTCATCGGCCTCACCGGGATCAAGAACAACATAGTTCTCAAAGTAGAGAATGCGCTCTACATCTTTTAAGGTTTTATCCAGCAACAGGGCAATGCGGCTCGGCAAACTTTTCAAAAACCAGATATGGGCTACCGGTGAGGCCAGTTCAATATGCCCCATACGCACCCGTCTGACTTTCGACTGAATTACCTCAACCCCACATTTTTCACAGACAATCCCCCTGTGCTTCATGCGTTTATACTTACCACAGTTGCACTCAAAATCTTTTACCGGGCCAAATATTTTAGCACAGAAGAGACCATCCCGTTCCGGTTTGAAGGTTCGGTAATTAACCGTCTCCGGTTTTTTAACCTCACCAAAAGACCAACTGCGAATTTTCTCCGGCGAAGCCAGTTTAATCTGCAGCGAACTGAACTTTAAGGCATCTTTGGGTTTCTGAAAAAAACTTAAGACATCTCTCATGATTTCTCCTCAGCTAACTCGACATCCAGACAGAGACTCTGGAGTTCCTTGATCAAGACATTAAAGGACTCAGGCAAGCCCGATTCCATGGTCTGCTTTCCTTTAACGATTGCTTCATACATTCTGGTCCGGCCGGCGACATCATCAGATTTAACCGTCAGAAACTCCTGCAAGGTATAAGCAGCCCCGTAAGCTTCAAGGGCCCAAACCTCCATCTCCCCGAGCCGCTGGCCCCCAAACTGAGCTTTACCACCCAGAGGTTGCTGGGTTACTAAAGAGTAAGGTCCAATGGAACGGGCATGCATTTTATCGTCAACCAGGTGATGCAGTTTAAGAATATACATATAACCGACGGTCACCGGGCGTTCGAAAGGCTCCCCAGTACGACCATCATGCAGAATAACCTGGCCGCTCCGCGGCAGGCCGGCACTTTCAAGACATTCTTTGATACGCTCTTCGCCAACCCCATCAAAAACTGGGGTCGCCATCGGCACATAAGATGATAGTTTGCCCGCCTGTTCGCGAACTTCATCATCAGTTGCGGCCGCTAACCAATCCAGAGAGCTTTGGTCATGCGTAAAAACCTGGTTAAGTTTATCCCGTAAAACTTGAGGCCCATACTCTTTTTCGATCATCTCTTCAATCTGTCGGCCTAAGCTCTGGGCGGCCCAACCAAGATGGGTCTCCAGCACCTGCCCCACATTCATGCGCGAGGGAACCCCCAACGGATTAAGCACGATATCGACGGTCGAGCCATCCGCAAGATAGGGCATATCCTCTTCCGGAACAATGCGCGAAAGCACCCCTTTGTTACCATGGCGACCTGACATCTTATCGCCAACTGATAATTTGCGTTTGATCGCGATATAGATTTTCACCATCTGATTAACGCCGGGTTGCAACTCATCACCACGGCGCAGGGTTTCAATCTTTTCATCAATTGAGGCTTCAACCCGCAGAACTTCACGTTCCATATAGGCAACCAAAGCGCCAATCTGCTCCTCAATCTCAGCAGCGTCCTTTAAAACCAGGTTACTGCACATCTTCAAGGTTATTTTAGCAACATCATCAGCCGTCAACGGATTTCCCGATTCGAGAGCAACTAACCCTTTGCCACCCTTTAAATCAGTCTCTAAAATCTGGCCAAACAACAACTCGCGAGCCTTGGCGTTGACACTGCGTCTAATAAAATAGAGCTCTTCTTCGGCATCACGTTTAACCTGTTTAATATCCTGTTCCCGTTCATCGGCGCCGCCTTCTCCACCATAGCCTTTGCGGGCAAAAGTTTTGGTGTTGATAACAACCCCTTTAACTCCAGGAGAGACCCTGAGGGAAGTATCTCTAACTTCACCCGCTTTTTCGCCAAAAATGGCGCGCAAAAGTTTCTCTTCCGGAGAAAGCTGGGTCTCACCTTTGGGGGTGATTTTACCAACCAGAATATCTCCAGGGCTGACATGAGCCCCAATATGAACGATACCATTCTGATCAAGGTGAGCCAGGCCCTCATCCCCAACGTTGGGAATATCGCGGGTAATCTCTTCCGGCCCTAATTTAGTATCCCGGGCAACCACATCACATACTTCAATGTGGATAGAGGTAAACTTGTCATTTTTAATCAGTCGTTCATTAATCAAGATCGAATCTTCGAAATTATAACCACCCCAAGGCATAAAGGCGATTTTGACATTGTGCCCTAAGGCGAGTTCCCCATGATCCATCGAGGGACCATCAGCCAGAATCTCTCCAGCTTCAACAAAAGTCCCACTTTTAATCAATGGAATATGATTAAAACAGGTATTCTGATTAGAACGCATGAATTTAGCCAGCGGATAACTGTCAATCCCAAATTCATCATCATCATTTTCCGCTTCATGGCGAATAATAATCTTACCCGAATCAACATATTCGACATAACCGCTTCTTTTAGCAACCACAGCGATACCTGAATCGAGTGCCACCCGCCGTTCCATACCGGTTCCGACCATCGGTGCTTCAGTCCGCAACAAAGGCACAGCCTGACGCTGCATATTCGAACCCATCAAAGCACGGTTAGCATCATCATGCTCAAGAAAGGGAATCAGCGAGGCCGCAACACTAACCAACTGCCGCGGCGAGACATCCATATACTCAATAATATCACGTCGTTCAATACTGAATTCACCTGCTTTACGACAGGTAACCATTTCGTTGGTGAAACTCCCGTCGGGATTGAGCGGCGCGCTGGCCTGAGCGATAATCTTATCATCCTCATCCATAGCGTAAAGATAGCGCACCTCATCACTAACCACACCCTCGCTAACAATCCGATATGGGGTTTCGATGAAACCAAATTCATTGACCTTGGCATAACTGGCCAGCGAAGCAATCAAGCCGATGTTAGGTCCTTCCGGGGTTTCGATCGGACAGAGACGACCATAATGGGTCAAGTGAACATCTCGAACCTCAAAACCGGCTCTCTCACGAGTCAAACCTCCTGGTCCCAGCGCACTCAAGCGTCGTTTATGAGTGATCTCAGAAAGCGGATTGGTTTGATCCATAAATTGGGAGAGCTGACTACTCCCAAAAAACTCCTTGATCGCGGCACTAACCGGTTTAGAGTTGATCAGATCATGCGGCATCGCCGTGTCAATTTCCTGCAAGCTCATGCGCTCACGAATCGATTTCTCCATCCGCACCAAACCGATGCGATACTGGTTTTCAATAAGTTCGCCCACGGTCCGTACCCGACGATTACCGAGATGATCGATATCATCAATCACGCCCTTGTCGGTTCTTAATGCGATCAGATAGCGAACAATCGCCAGGATATCTTCAGCCGTCAAAGTTTTACAATCCAACGGTTGATCCGTTCCGAGTTTGTGATTTATCTTGAGGCGACCAACCCGCGAGAGATCGTAACGTTCCGGATTAAAGAAGATATTCTGAAAAAGAGCATCTGCAATCTCAATCGTTGGAGGTTCTCCAGGACGCAGGCGCCGATAGATCTCAAGTTTAGCTTTATCAACCTCCAGTTCTTTTTCAGTTCTCTCTCCCTGAGCCACGATCTCGCGTTCTTCATCGCTCAAAACAATCTTGTCGACAAGCAGTGTATCACGCAGATAAGAGCCGACATTGACATTATCGATGAAGAGAATTTCAAACTTTTCGACACCGCTCGCCTGTAAAGCTTCGAGCTTATCGGCAGTGATCTCTTCATTACATTCGAGTAAAACTTCACCGGTTTGGGGGTCGACCACATCATGAGAAACATATGAGTTGACTAACTCATCGTCAATAAGCGGCAAGATTTCAAGTCCGGCAGCCTTCATGCGGCGCAGGGCTGTCTTAGTTATCTTCCGACCCTTGACCAGCAGAACTTCACCGCTTGCAGGATCAATAATATCTTCTCGCGCTTTAAAGCTGGCTACCAAATCAGTATTCTCATAATCGATCACACGAGAAAATTTGCCATCGGCAAGCGAGTTAACCGTTACACTATCGTAAAAGAGGTTTAACAACTCTTCTGTCGAATAGCCAAGTGCCCGCAACAAAACCGTTGCCGGCAATTTCCGGCGCCGATCAATACGAACATGGATGAGATCTTTATTGTCGAATTCGAAATCGATCCAGGAACCCCGGTAAGGTATCACCCGAGCACTGTAAAGTGACATCCCGCTGACCGTACTTTTCGATTTCTCCTGAGCAAAAAAGACTCCAGGAGAACGATGCAGCTGACTGACAATGACCCTTTCAGTGCCATTAATAATGAAAGTACCCCTTTCACTCATCAATGGTATTTCACCGAAATAGACCTCCTGCTCCTTAATATCGCGAATTGAACGCTGCTCACTGCCCTCTTCGATATCCCAGATAATCAGACGAATGCGTACACGTATAGGCACCGAATAAGTAATACCTTTCAACATGCACTCACGATCGTCATATCGGGGGGTGCCAAAATTATAACTTACATATTCGATTGAAGAGGTTCCGTAGAAATCTTTAATCGGAAAGACACTTTTAAAAACCCCATGCAGTCCGATATCTTCACGATCTTCATGGAGGATATCTTCTTGCAAAAAACGCTTAAAAGAGTCTAGTTGCAGGTCCAGGAGAAAAGGAACGTCTACGACCTCTTTGATAGTCGCAAAATTACAGCGCAGACGAGGCAGGTTACGGTTATTCCGGGCTACCATAGAACTTTATCCTCAATTTTTCAGAGTTAGCTTATGATGAACAAATAGCAAGAGGGGGGATAGGTTGGCGAATTCACATTGTTAATGGTGCCGATTCTCTCCAAAAAGATGAGAGAAAGGAAAAACAACGTAAGGGATAGGGTCTTATCAACCCTATCCCTTACGTTTAAAACGGCAGTCACAAACAATTAACAACTGTCATTATGCGTTTACTTAATCTCGGCAGTAGCTCCGACTTCTTCAAGTTTTTTGACCAGCACTTCAGCTTCGTCCTTACTCAAACCTTCCTTGATAGCTTTAGGCGCGGCTTCAACTTCAGCCTTAGCTTCTTTCAAGCCAAGTCCGGTAATTTCGCGAACGGCTTTAATAACCTGGATTTTCTTTTCGCCAAAAGAGACCAGAACAACATCAAATTCAGTCTGTTCGGCGACGGCTTCAGCTTCACCGCCGGCGGCAGGCATGGCAGCCATCGCCATAGGGGCGGCAGCGGATACGCCAAATTTTTCTTCAAGTTCTTTGACCATCTCAGAAAGTTCCAAGACTGACATATTTTCAATAAACTGGATTACATCTTCTTTAGTAATTGACATTTTTAAAGCTCCTTACGATATGATTCAGACTTTTACAATCTAATCGATTATTAGTTTTCTGCCGATAAACAGTTAAGCTCTATTAAGCTTCCGGCTCCTGAACTTGTTCTTTCTGTTCTTTTATCGCGTTTAAAACCTGGACTGCAGAACGGACTACACCGCTCAAGACATTTACAAAACCACCAGGGACAGCATTCATTGTCCCGAGCAGGGTTGCTTGCATAACCTCTTTGCTGGGCAATTTTGCCAACCGGCCAAGAGCTTCGCTATCAAGATATGCACCACCAAGAACTCCACCCATAACTTCAAGGGCATCTTCAGTCTTGGCGAAATCGACCAGCGCTTTAGCTGCGGCCGCAGGATCTCCATAGACCAAAGCCAAGGCACTAGGTCCTATTAGATGGTCAACGAGAGCCTCATTACCAGTTGCTTTCGCTGCAATACGAGCCAGAGTATTCTTAACAACTTTGAACTCAGTATTATTTTCTCGTAAACGATTTCTTAAAGCGGTAATCTTTTCGACATCCAATCCGCGATAATCGGTCAGAAAAGCAGCTTCTGCGTCATTGAATTTCGCTGTCAATCCATCGATCTGGATCTGCTTCTCTGCTCTATTCACCTTCGGTCACCTCCTTGTTATAATGTTGATCAAAAGGCAAATGAGCTCAATCTGATAGCCTCGGTGGGATGTTACGTCTAAAACTTAATTTAAACGACCCACGGTCTACAGCTCATATATCCTAATGAATGACAGCTTCGTAAAAAACAGAAAATAGATAATTGCAATAATTATAAACTAAAATCAGTCAATTAACAGTTAACTATTTTTCTAATCTGTCAAAATTATATAAAACTACTAAGTACATCTTTCAGCAATTAAATGCTATTAAGATCAACTCTAATCCCAGGCCCCATTGTTGAGGAGATCGAAAATCCTCGCATATAGTTACCTTTACTCGAAGCTGGTTTCAACCGGTTCAAAGTTTCAATCAGACTAGTGATATTCTCAAGCAGATTTTCAGCCGAAAAAGAGATTCGGCCTACTGGAGCATGTACGATCCCTGCCTTCTCAACCCTGAAATCGACCTTTCCCGCTTTAATATCTTTAACCGCACGGGCGAGATCGAAGGTTACAGTTCCGACTTTAGGATTAGGCATCAAACCTCGGGGACCAAGAACGCGCCCGAGTTTGCCGACGACACCCATCATGTCGGGGGTGGCTACCGCCTTGTCAAAATCGAGCCAACCATCCGTAATTTTCTTGGCAAGATCATCCCCACCAACAAAATCAGCTCCTGCATCACGCGCTTCAATCTCTTTTTCACCCTTGGCGAAAACGACTACACGAGCACTTTTACCGGTACCATGAGGTAGAACAACCGCGCCACGAACCATCTGATCAGCATGTCGAGGATCAACTCCAAGACGGATAGAAACATCAACACCTTCATCAAACTTCTTCGTAGTTAACGATTTAAGTAACTCAACAGCTTCAACCAACGGGTATTTCTTGTCTTGATCAACTTTGGCCCGATTGGCAAGATAATTTTTTCCACTTTTAGACATTCTATCCTCACATTTACCTATTCGACATCGATGCCCATACTCCGGGCTGTCCCGGAAATAATCAGACAGGCGGCATCAATATCATTAGCATTTAAGTCTACCATTTTGAGCTCAGCGATCTCTTTTACCTGGGCTGGAGTAACCGTTCCAACTTTAGTTTTATTTGGTACTCCTGAGCCTTTTGCAATATTAGCCGCCTTCTTCAACAAAACCGATGCGGGCGGCGTTTTAGTAATAAAACTAAAACTGCGATCAGCATAAACGGTAATTACAACCGGTGTAATCATGCCATCCAGAGCGTCAGTCTTGGCATTAAAGGCTTTGCAAAACTCCATAATATTAACGCCGTGCTGCCCCAATGCAGGACCTACGGGAGGAGAAGGATTGGCTTTCCCCGCCGGGATCTGAAGTTTGATCTGACCTACAATTTTCTTCGCCATGCTTAATTCTCCTGCAATCTATTTAAAATCTTAACTTATTTTTTCTATTTGCCCTAAATCTATTTCGATGGGGGTGGGGCGGCCAAAGATGCTTACCAAAACCCTTACCTTACCCTTTTCAAGATTGATTTCATCAACCGTTCCGCTAAAGTTGGCAAAAGGACCTTCCAGAACTGTAACATTCTCCCCAAGATCAAAAAGGACTTTGGGTTGAGGTCGCATTTCACCTTCGGCAATACGATCAAGAAGACTATTAGCTTCGCTCTCCGATATCGACCTGGTTGCGGCAACGCGTTCGCCACCGCCGACAAAACCGGTGACCTTGGCAGTACCTTTAACCAGATGCCAGGTCTCTTCGGTCATCTCCATTTTGACTAAGACATAACCGGGAAAAAACTTTCTTTGCGAAGTCCGGCGTTTGCCCTTGACCATCTCAACTACCTGTTCGGTGGGAACCACAACCTCCTCGAACATATCTTCGAGGCCGTATTGTCTGATTCTCTCCTCCAAGGTGAGTTTTACTCTATTCTCATAACCGGAGTAAGCATGTATCACATACCATTTCTTCGCCATAACTTACCCTGTCAACCCTATCACTTATGTTTTATTTCTAATAAAGCGGAAACACTTAACAGCATGCCCCTCACATCTAGACTGCCAGGATAAGCTTCATAAGCTTGGCCAGCCCAAGATCAACTATGCCCAGATATAGGGCAATAACAAAAACCGTGAGAAGCACTACCCAAGTAAGTCCAATGGTTGCTTTACGACTAGGCCAAGTGACCTTTTTCATTTCGCCCTTGGAATCTTTCAGATATTGAGTCAGTTCGGCGATATTCTCTTTTATAGCTGCCAAAATTCAGGCTCCCACTTTAAATTTGTTAACAGTAACCATTATACATAACTGGCAGGCCAGGAGGGATTCGAACCCCCAACACCCGGATTTGGAGTCCGGTGCTCTAGCCATTAGAGCTACTGGCCTGCAATGCGGCCCAGCTTAAAAATCAAACTGGAATATCTAATAAAAGTTACTTGGTCTCTTTATGAACTGTATGGGTCTGACAAAAGCGACAATACTTCTTAAACTCTAACTTATCAGGGGTATTTCTTTTATTCTTCTTGGTCGTGTAATTTCTTCTTTTACATTGCCCGCAAGCAAGTATTACTTTATCTCGCATAGCTTACAACCTACCTTTTCTACGCCTAGAGAATTATCTTTTAAACAGACCGAAGCCAGAGCAGGATTCTTCTTAACCCCTCCCTGGCTTCGTCTATATAGAGTTTATCCCTAAAAAGCGTATCGCTTATTCAATAATTTCGCTGACGACGCCGGCACCTACGGTGCGGCCGCCTTCACGAATCGCAAAACGTAACTCTTTTTCCATCGCGATCGGGGTAA
>CAYWGC010000012.1:0-73706 GCA_964457755.1 uncultured Thermodesulfobacteriota bacterium
CGCTCGAAACTGCTGTACAATTAATCCTATTCAGTTTTCAAAGATCGATTTCTTTATTCTTACCACAAACCCCTCTTATAATTCGGGAAAGGGTCGTTATTCTAATTCTGTCTGCAAACTTTTGTCAAGTTTTTATTTGAGCATTATCCACTAACTTGATGCGTTACCCTTGACCGCGGATACCGTCGGTTAGAGGAGAGCGCTTATACGCTCACGCCACATCTTTGTCAAGCGCTTTATCGGCTCAGCAACAGAATTTTTTCTTTTTTCAGAGAACTTTCTCCGCGACAATTACGAGGCTAAAAAGCCCCTCAGTTGCGAAGGAGGCGCTTTATACCCCTGCCCCTTTTTTTTGTCAAGAGCTTTCTTAATCAATATTTAACAAAAACTTTTATCCTGCAAAAACACACCCAACCCGAGCCTCGTTTCATCAAAATTTATAACCCTCAACTACATAGATCGAAACTCTTCCGCCAACCCCCTTAACCACTCCCGGAGCCAGAGCTCGAATCTGAAAATGGTCACGCACGCCTTGATATACTTTTTCACCGACTAAAATCTCACCACCGCGAGATATCTCTTGCAGTCGAGCTGCCAGGTTGACGGTCTCCCCGATTGCCGTAAAATCCATGCGCACGGGTGAACCGATATTGCCGACAATAGCCTCTCCACAACTAACACCGATACCAAGATGGAGATGCGGTTCACCATCTCGATGACGCTGACGGTTAAGACGACCAATCTCTTCCTGCATCTCAACGGCACAGCTCACGGCTTTTTCAGCTGCATCCGGCAATGGGGCCGGGGCCCCAAACAGAGCCATCACGCCATCACCAATAAATTTATCCAAGGTACCAGAAAAACGCAGGATAACATCAACCATAACCCCGAGATAGGAGTTCAGCAAATCGACCACTAGCTCCGGTTCAAGCCCCGTCGCTGAGGTTGAGAAACCACGCAGGTCAGCAAAAAGAACAACCACCTCCATACGCTGCCCGGTCAATCGTAAGGGCTCACCACTAACCATAACACCTTCAGCCACAGCCGGACTGACATAGCAGGAAAGTGAATGCTGGAGACACTCCTGCTCGGTAATATCATCTACGATAACAATGTAGCCTTGCAGATTGCCACCGCGTTGACGCCAGGCTTCCACTCGTATATGACGGTAAACGGCCCGGCCATCATCTTTTTCAATACGAATCTTAACCCCTTCGACAACCCCCATATCTTCCATCTGGCGCTGAAAAAAAGATAGCGGTATCTCAATTTGCGAGGCAAAAACTTGATCGACCTGACACCCCAGCACATCTTCTCGCCGCAGATCACTGAGTCGCTCCATTGACCGGCTAAACATCTTAATCGTATATTCACAATCAATAACAATAATCCCGGAGACCAGACTCTCTAAAATCTCCTCCATAAAATCGCGACTTTGTTGCAGGGCCAATGTCGTTTCATTTACCTTAAGATCAAGACTGTTCGAGAGAGATTCGAGGTCTCGATTTTTCTCCTCTAAAGAGACATTGGCCTGACGCAAACGAGCTGTAAAAGCATCTTGATAGATATCGGCAAAAACTCTCAAGGCTTGGCTTTCGGCTTCCAGTATCGAGTTAAAAGCGGCAATAAGTTCTTCGTAACCACCCTTGAACTCGGCTCGTAAAACCGGCATCACAACTTCCCTGAAGGTCAAAAAAACTCCCTGAATCGCCGAGATACGAACCTGTTCATCACTGCGGCGTTGAGCCATCTCACCAATATAGTCGGTCAGCGAAGCAAATGATCCCGATTTCAGAAAATCTAGATAGGCGTGGTAGCAGAGCCGCACACTGGCAGCCAGTTCCGCTGCAGGCCGTTCTTTATATTCATCAATCTTGCTACGTACAGCGACCACCGTCGCTTCTATCAAAGCCTCCATATTTTGGGCCAAGACCCGCGTCAAACGCTCCCGCAACGCTTCTTCACTATAAGCATTCATAGCAAACAAAGACCTCTTCCTGCATTTTTTTCGACAACTAAAAAAGATACTCTTTGCGGGCCGCCAGCGGCAAAACCATTATTGATACATCATGCAGGTGGTCTTCAGTATCAATAAAATAGTCATCAAACTCGGCATGGCGCACAAAGCCAAGCTTGCGAAAGGCCTTCACCACAGACAGCTCCGCCGACACGACCTCAGCGACCAACATATGCAGCCCCATCTCGCGGCCTATCTCAATCAACTCTTTAAGGAGCTGCATCCCGAGACCGACCCCACGAAACTCTTTCGTCAGAAAGATGCGCAGTTCGCCAATATGGCGTCCGGCACCGCTGCGACGATGCAGGGTTGCGTCGCCAACCAGACGCTCCCCATGCAGAGCCATCAAAGGCACGACTCGTTCATAATCGAGATTGGCAAACCAAGTTGCGATCAGCTCCGGATCACGAATATCCTCCTTCAGAAAACACACATCTTCAGCGCTGGCTTGCTGGCAGAACATCTCCTTAACTGCATCCTGATCGCCAGCCGTCATAGGCCGCAACAACACGCGCAAACGATTACTGGTATTGACAAATTTTCGATAAACCTTGACTTTCATAGTTATCCTCCAATTTTTTACTTCTCAAACTTGCCTTACATTATTATAATATAGTATACTGAAACCTTAAGCAACCAAGCAAACTGCAGCCAAACCTAATCGAGAGCCCCACCATGAAGAGAGAGCAGGTCAACATAACTTTGGTCCAGATGAACGTCACCTTAGGCAGCCCTAAGAAAAACCTGAGCCGGATCAAAAGACTTCTGGCCCCAATCAGCGAAACATCTGACATCATCATCCTGCCGGAACTCTGGAGCAGCGGCTACGACTTTAAAAATCTCCCACAGATGTCGACCACAACCCCCGCCATGCTCGAACATCTGGCAAAAATCGCCAGAGCAAAGCGGGCCTACGTCGGCGGCAGCCTGGTCGAAGAGGAGAACGGCAATTTCTACAACACCTTTTTCCTCACCAACCCCGACGGCGACCAGATTGCTGCATACCGCAAAATCCATCTCTTCTCGCTGATGGATGAAGATCGACATTTTTCTCCCGGCCAGAAACCATGCCTGGTCAAAATTTACGGAATAGAGGTCGGGCTCATGACCTGCTACGATATCCGCTTCCCCGAACTCAGCCGCACCCTCGCTCTACAGGGAGCCCAAATTCTACTGGTCTGCGCCCAGTGGCCGCGCCCCCGCACGGCCCACTGGCGGGCCCTGCTGAAAGTCCGGGCCATTGAAAATCAGCTCTTTGTGGCCGCCTGCAACCGCATTGGCCAGAGCCAGGAATATAGTTACCCCGGCAACTCTGCGATCATCGACCCCTGGGGCGAAACCACCTTAAAAACACCGCAACGCCAAGGTGTCTTTAGTGCGACGATCAACTTAGCCAAAATCGCCGAAGTACGCCAGACTATGGCCTGCTTCAAAGACCGGCGCCCGGAGATCTATTGAGCTCAACCCATGTAAGATGCCAAAGCCTCCTGCCAGGGACGAATCAAAGAGGGAAATATTTTTCTGAATTTTTCGAGCCCCAAAATAGCTCGTTCTGGGAGGTTCAAAGGGCCGCCGAAATCGACCTCACTCATAGGAGTCGCCTTTAAAAGAGTCGCGTCAAGCCCGGCGTGCTCGGCAACCGCCTTAGCAAATTCATAACAACTGATGCCATTACCCGCGTCATTGGTGTAATGATAGATCCCGGCAGCCCACTCAGAGACCAGAGCCACTGTCGCCGCAGCAAGGTCTCCAACATAGGTCGGAGCAATAAAAAAATCGTCGCTGACAGCCAAATAACGGCCGGCTCCCAACTCCTCTTTTATACGACTGACCATATCTTCGCCGCCCCCGCCATAAAGCAGATCACTGCGAATGATCAGATAGTTCTCTAACTGGTTGGTAACCATTTCTTCGCCACCCTGTTTGGACCCCCCATACTGATTCACTGGCCATTTATCTTCATCTTCGCCATAGGGCTCGCTCTTTTTGCCATTAAAGACATATTTACTGCTGAACGAACAGAGGTATACCTTGAATTTTGCCGATGTCCGGGCCAGGTTACAGAGCCCTCGTGCATTAACCGCAAGCTTGGTTGCCAGACGACTTTCACCAGCCACGACATCATTAAAGCCAGCACAGTTAATAATCGTCGAGGGCTGCAAACGCTCAACCGTCGCGACCACCTTCTCCTCATCCAGGATATCAAGTTCATCCTGATTCAAGGCTATCACCTCAATCTCGGCTTGAATTTCAAGCAACTGCACAACTGAACGGCCCAGATTACTGCAGGCTCCGGTAACCATTATCTTTCTTATCATTACTTTTTCTCCTTTATAAAAAAATCACATACGTTACATGCCACCGGAAAAGGCAGCCCTACCTGCTCAACCAACTCTTCAGGAGTTGCCGGAATAATTTTTTCAAGGCTGCCAAAAACTTTTAAGAGCCGAAACGCCCGAGTTTTACCAATCCCCTCAATCTCAAGCAGTATTGTCTCACGCTCTCTTTTACGCACCAGACGATGATAGTTAAGCGCAAAACGGTGCGCTTCATCCCGAACCTGTTGCAAAAGTCGGGCTCCGGGAGAGTGGGTTTTAAATGACAAAGCATCTTTGCGAGAAGACTGGTAGAAACTGTCTGGAATCTTGGCATCTTTACGCCCACGCTCATCACGACCTTTAGCTACCGCAACCAGCGGCACTTCGATACCAAGTTCTCGCAAAACCCGCTCGACGGCCATAAGCTGAGGCCGCCCCCCATCAAGAAGCAACAGGTCAGGATGCGGTCGACAATCTGCCCCGGTAAAACGACGCCTTACGACCTCGGCCATCCGGGCAAAATCATCGGGTGCAACATCATCGAGACGATAATGACGGTACTCACTTTTACTCGCCTGAGCCTCACGAAAACAGACCAGGGAAGCGACCACCCCATCCTCTTGCAGATTGGAGATATCGACCCCTTCAATCACTTCCGGCAACGCCTTAAAGTTACAGGCTCGGGCAAGCTCCGACAAAGCCAGACTGGGAAAATCAGCAACCGCATCCTGCCGGGCCAGATAATCTTCGGCATTTTTATGGGCCAGGCCTAACAGCTGCAAACGCCGGCCCCGGCTCGGGATCAAAAGCTGAACCCGCAAGCCCCGGATCTGACTAAGCCAGGATTCAAGAACCAGCGACGCCTCGCCAAGCTCCGGCACAACGATCACCGGGGGAGGTCGATCACCGGCTCCGGTCTCACCGTAATGACGTTGCAGAAAGGCTCCCGGCAACTCCTCTTGGCAGCCACCATACTCGAAAAAAGAGAAGGGCCGTCCACCCACTACATGGCCTCGCCTGATTGTCAAAAGATAGAGCACACAAGCGCCATCCGGGTTTGAAGCAAGCCCCAAAACATCAAGATCCTCATCCCGCCCGGCATCGATAGTCTGGTTTTCCAGAACCAGCTTGAGGTCTAGCAGCGCATCCCGTAATCTCGCCGCCACCTCAAAATCGAGCTCTGCGGCCGCCTTTAGCATCCGCCGCTCAAGACTTTTTAAAACCGGCCGACCACGCCCGCCCAGAATCAAGGCGGCTTCGCTGATTAAACGCTTATACTCGACCGCTGTCACCTTTGCACAACAGGGCGCAGAACAGAGATTCATCTGATAGTTGAGACAGGGCCGTACTCGATTCGCGAAACGTTCACCCCGACAGCGTCGGAGGCGAAAATGTCGATTCAAAACCCCTAAAGTCGCCCGCAGGGCGCTGACCGCAGGAAAAGGGCCAAAATAACGAGCCCCATCGGCCCGGCGCCGCCGGACTACTTCGAATCGGGGAAAAGTCTGTTTACGATCAAGACGGACGTAAGGATAGTTCTTATCATCTTTTAATTCAACATTAAAGGGCGGACGATGCTTTTTTATAAGGTTATTTTCAAGGAGCAAGGCTTCGATCTCACTTGCCGTGAGAATCACTTCGACATCTTTAACCTTTGTCACTAATAGTGCAGTTTTGGCGCGATCCGGGCGTCCGCTGAAATAGGAACGTACCCTTTTGCGCAGCGAAATCGCCTTACCAATATAGAGTATTTTCCCACCCCCAGCCAACATCAGATAGACCCCGGGGTGATCAGGTAAAACTTTAAGCTTCTCCTCGAGTTCACTCATCTTTGCGCCGGCCAGACCCGATTCCAGATAAGCCTTGGCGGCGCAACCTCTCTCTTTCGGCCAAACGCTGGCGAATGGTCAACTCATAACCATTCTCGGTAGGCCGATAGAAGGATGATTCGACAAGTTTTTCGGGCAAAGCTTTAATTAACGCTGGATTCAAAACATCACGATGCGGATTAACATAGTCGCGACCATAGCCCAACTCTTTCATCAGACCGGTCGGAGCGTTACGCACCTGCAGGGGGACCGGCTGATTGCCGGTGCTTTTAATCTCTTTAGCCACTCTTTTCAGAGCCAGATAAACGGCATCGCTTTTTGGTGCTGTCGCCAGATAAACTGCGGCCTGGTAGAGCGCCAACTCACCTTCCGGAGAACCCAAAGTCTCATAAGCCTGGCGCGCGTTGATTGCCAGTTGCAGGGCCTGGGGCGCGGCATTGCCGATATCTTCACTGGCAAAACGAATCATCCGCCGAGCACAGTAAAGCGGCTCTTCACCGGATTTAAGCATCCGCCCTAACCAGTAGAGAGTCGCATCAGGATCACCGGCCCGCATACTTTTAATAAAGGCCGAAATCTGATTGAAATGCTCCTCTCCATCCCGATCATAGGCCAACTCCCGGCCCGCCAGCAGGGGAGCCAGAGCCGCCACCGTCAACTCACTCCCAGCTTGAGGGACAAAATTTATGTAGGCCATCTCCAACAAATTTAAGGCCCGCCGGGCATCGCCCTGGGCGTAGGCCGCGATCACCGCCAAAGCCTCGGAGACAACCTCAATCTCACGTCCATGATCAAGGGTCAGCCGAACCACCGCCCTTTCGAGAAGCAGCTTAATCTCAACCTCAGACAACCCCTCGAGAACGGCAACCCGGGCTCGGGAGAGCAGAGGAGTAATTATCGAAAAGGAGGGGTTCTCGGTTGTCGCTCCCAACAAAATGAGACAACCCTCCTCTACCGGAGCCAGCAAAAAATCCTGTTGGGCTTTGTTAAAACGGTGAATCTCGTCAAGAAAGAGAACCGTACGCCGGCCATTAGCCTGATTTTCACGACCTACTTGAGCGATTTTGCGAACATCAGCAACCCCGGCAGTCACCGCCGAGAGCCTATGGAAATCGGCTTCAACCGCACCGGCCAAAAGGGTTGCCAGAGTCGTCTTACCACAGCCCGGCGGTCCCCAGAAGACCATTGAGTCAAGATGGCCCTGACTCAACATACACGTAATAAAGCCGTCATCACTAAGTAAGTGACGTTGGCCTACGAACTCTTTAAGCTTTTGCGGACGCAGACGATGGGCCAACGGTGGCGGGGATGATTTCAACCTTTACTCCTTAATTTTTAAATGAATAGGACTATCTGCCAAGAATGTCAAGCTGGAGATTTGTCCCCAGGCACAACTCAAACTTGACAGAATAGATCATTCCAACTACATTAGTCTCATGAATAACGAACCGAGCTGGCTTAACCAGCAACAGCAACTTATATTTGAAAGACGCAGTATCCGCCGTTTTGCCGATCGCCCACTCGCCAAAGAGCAAATTGATACGATCCTCGATGCTGGCCGCTGGGCTCCTTCAGGTCTCAACAATCAACCCTGGCGTTTTGCTGTCATCGAAGAACGGGAACTGAAACTTAAAATCGCTGAGCTGACCAAATACCATCACATCATTGAAGAAGCGCCCGCCATCATTGGCGTATTTCTCGACAACGATGCCCTCTATCACCGGGAAAAAGATATCCAAAGTATTGGCGCAGCCTTGCAAAACATGCTGCTTATGGCTCACAGCCTCGGGCTTGGGGCTGTCTGGTTGGGTGAAATCCTGAAAAACGGTCAACAACTCGGCAAAATCTTAGACCTACCGCCACGTTATGAACTGATGGCCGTCATCGCTACAGGTTATCCCGCTGTCGATCTCAAAGAGAAAGAGATAAGTCGTAAACCTTTGTCCGAGTTAGTTCTGCTTCGCCACTAAAAACACCACCCAGAACTTAGGAGACCATCCAAAAGGGCCACTATGTATGACCCACCCAGCAAAGCCCCCCCGCCAGCAGGTGACATCAAGGCGATCATGCCTACCCAATACGCCTCGGCTTTAAGCCTGAGAAAACGCCGAAACCGGCGTAATCGCCGCTCGCAAGACTCGTCGCGACCCTTATCTTTCCTGGATCGCAAAAAAAACCGGGATGACTACCGCAACATTCTCAACATTCTCAAACAAACCTGCAAAAAACTCAAACTCCACGAAAACAATCTTCACATCTCTCTACTTGAACTTCCTGACGGATTTCTCCTCAAAGCTTACGACTGCTCAAGCAACCACCAAGTCTGCCTCCAACTCAGCGAACGTTTTTTTCAATCTCCCGAAAAAATTGAGGGCTTGGTAAAAGAGATTATGAGCGGTACCGGCCTGCTCGTTGACCTGAGTATTTAACCTCCTCATTGGGAGCCCTAACAATTTCTTGACAAGATGAAATTTATAGTTTAGAAGTCCCTCGGTTTCAAGAAACTGAGATCACCTTGACTGCCGAAGTGGTGGAACTGGTAGACACGCTATCTTGAGGGGGTAGTGGGTTAACGCCCGTGCCGGTTCGATTCCGGCCTTCGGCACCATAGACCTCAAAGGGCTTGTAAATTTAACTATTTACAAGCCCTTTTGTTTTGCTATTTGCAATAGTTGCGACCGACATCAAACACCAACTCACCAGCCTGCAGACCGAGCTTACGACATACCAGTCCGAGTTTGGCAAGTTGCTTTGAAAGCATCGTGGAAAATCACCTCTCCTCGAGGGATGTTTACAGCAAAAGAGAGCACAAAGAAGACTTCCTGTGGCACCCCTTCATGAACAAGCTCATTCACATTTTTAAAACCAAATTTCTTATAGTAATCCGGGTGACCAACCAAACAGCATCCTTTAGCATTAATATCATTGAGTCGAGACAACCCTTCCTCTATAAGAGCTTTGCCAACACCTTTACATTGATAATCTGGCAATACGGAAACTGGACCCAAACCATACCAATCGCTCATTCCATCCGACATTGTCACAGAAGAAAACGCAATATGACCAATTACATTTCCGTCGATTTCCGCGACCAGTGATAGAGTCAATGCTCCGGCATCTCGTAGTGCATTAATTATAAATTGCTCAGTGTGATTGCTTATCTTGAGAGTCTTAAATGCCTCCTCTGTAACATAGGCTATTGAGACAATATCGCCAGGTTTCTCCTTCCTAATTGTAAATTTCAGATTCATAGCTTCTTAGTTCTCATTTTTTTGCTAGCTAAGGTTGCTAATCAACCGCGCGGCTTTTTGCGTCGGATGAATTAGCAACGTTCGATGCTTCTTCTATTTGCTAGCATTGTAGTAGCGTGATGGTCCACTCCAGATATTCCAATTGCTTTCCCGAAAAATCGATTTGCAGCTACTAACAGTTTCACCTCTGCCTTCTTCTGTCTTTTCCTCAATATCTCGAGGATTAGCGCCGACTTCAGCCCAAAAAAGATTTGCTCCGGCAATCGCCCCCAAAGTGCATGGTTCATGTGTACAATTACCCATCACAGATCGTGGCATTCCCAGTCTGGTAGTGGCAACTATTTGGGCCATTCTCATTTCGCTGATTACCCCACGCTGGGCTATTGAAGTTCCGGGTATGGGAATCCTTCTGGCTGCACCACTGTATGATGGATTAAAAGAAGCCGTGAATTCTATCATCTCGGCCAACTCCTCGTTTGTGTGTTCCGGACCCACAGGTTCGACGCAGGTGCCGACCTCAAGACCGGCTTCCTTGAGATTATTGATAGTCTGTTTTCTCTTTTCCACTGAAAGGCTTGTGTCCTTTCCTTCACGCAGGCGAACGGCATGGTACACACCGGAAAAACCGGCTTCTTTGAGTCTGACAGCATCCTTGAGCGTCTGGTCACCGACGTTAGCGATCAATGTTGTTTCGGGCTTTAGGTATTTTTTAACTTCTCTCGATATTTCTATGAAACGTTCAAAGGGGTACTGGGCCGTTGACATCATGAAAACAGCGTTCGCACCATCCGCCTCAAACTGGCAAGCGTAGGCTACAACATCCTCCGGAGCCAGCTCTGTGGCTTTGCTGAAGATACCATTGATCTTAGCAAAAGAGCAAAAAAGACAGTCACAAGGACACGGCGCGAGGTTGATCGCAAATTGCGCATGGATTTCTGCCTTGCCGGCTGACAGCTCTTTAGAAAGTCGGGTTGCCTCAGCCATAACTCTGTAATTTTCGACAGAATCAGGCTCCAAGGCAAGCAAATATACAAGTTCTTTTCGGGACAGAACATCTCCGTTTCGCGATTTTTTCATTAGTTCGTCGATAAACACTATCCTATTACCTTTCTTTTAAATTTTTAATGGGCATAGAACAACCTGCATCACCGGCGGGCCACCCAAGCTTAGCGGGTTAGCACCGCCGCACTTCTTGCTATCTGATAAATGCTTTTGTTCGGCGATTTTTTGTCAATTAATTTGTTATTTTTTTCTTCCTTGACAAAAGCAATCAAGTCTGACCCCAATTACCCTTCAAATTGTAACAATAAAGTAATATTCGTAAAATAATACTTATATTATATATTTAATGTAAAAAAATTTCAGAAAGAAGTCTTTCTGTTTGACGTGCAATTTCCAACTCTTCGTTAGTAGGAATAATGAAGAGTTGTATCTTACTTTCCTGACTGTGGATTGACTGATTACCTAATACCTTTTTTTGGTTTTTGACTGTATCTATTTTCAATCCTATAGCATTTTCTAACCCCTCACAAATCATTTCACGAACTTTGGAGGCATGTTCTCCTATGCCTCCTGTAAAAATCACAGCATCTACTTTTCCTAATGCAACAGTATATGCTCCAATATATTTTTTGATTCTATAAACATACATTTCCAAAGCAAGTGTACTGAGTCTATCACCCTGTGCTGAACGTTGAAGGATATCTCTCATATCATTGCTTTCGCAGATACCTTTTAGACCGCTTTCATGGTTGAGCATAGTATCTATACTTTTGATATCCATATGCTTATGATTGGCAAGATAGATAATAATGGCTGGATCAATATCTCCTGAACGTGTACCCATCATCAACCCCTCTAAGGGAGTCATTCCCATAGAGGTATCTATGCTTATGCCTGCTTTTATGGCTGTAGCAGAGGCGCCGTTTCCCAAGTGTAGTGTAATCAGATTAAGATGAGTGAGTTCTCTTTTCATCATTTTTGCCGCCTCTTTTGCAACATACGCATGGGATGTGCCATGAAATCCATATCGTCGTATTGGTGATGTTTGACTCAAGGCATAAGGTAAAGGATATAAAGCAGCATACTCAGGCATATTTTGATGGAATGCTGTGTCAAACACAGCAACTTGTACAAGCTCCGGATATTGGGCATGTATGGCTTCTATGCCTTCAAGATTGGCTGGATTATGCAAAGGAGAAAGAGGAATGATCGAACGAATTGTTTCTATGACTTTTTTTGTGATACATGTTGGTTCTTTGAACATTGTGCCACCATGAACAACACGATGTCCTATGGCATCAAGTGTTTCTATATTAGAAAGCAAATCAAATTCTTCCATCATAGAGAAAATCATGTTCAATGCATCGTGATGATTGGCCATAGATTTGTGATATATTTCTTTTTTATCCTCATATCTTATTTGGCTGTAACCTTCTTTTTCCCCTATATGTTCAACGATTGCAGAGGCGACACTTTGCTGGTCTATAAAATATTGGCATTTTATGGAAGAACTGCCAGAGTTCAGAACTAGAATTTTCATTTTTTATCTTTCTTGTGTGCTTGGATTGCAGTAATAGCAACGGTATTGACTATATCATCGACCAGACACCCTCTACTTAAATCATTAATCGGCAGACGCAATCCCTGAAGTATCGGTCCAATGGCTAATGCATTGGTAGAACGTTGCACTGCTTTGTAAGTGTTATTTCCGGTGTTGAGATCTGGGAAAATAAAGACGGTGGCTTTTCCTGCTATTTTACTGTCGGGAAGTTTGCTTTTGGCAACTTTTGCGTCTATTGCTGCATCATACTGGATAGGCCCTTCAATCAGATACTCGGGTCTCATAATTTGTGCTAATTTAGTTGCTTTTCTCACTTTTTCAACCTCTGGTCCTGAACCTGAAGATCCTGTGGAGTAAGAGAGTAGGGCTACTTTGGGTTCAATGCCGAACTCTTTAGCCGTATCTGCTGAAGAGACTGCAATCTGTGCCAGTTCTTCAGCCGTTGGATCCATATTGACTGCACAGTCCCCGTATACCAGTACTTTGGTATCTAGACACATAAAAAAGATACTTGAAACAAGGGAGATATCTGTTTTGGTCTTGATAATTTGCAATGCAGGACGGATGGTGTCAGCAGTGGTATGTGTTGCACCGGATACCATACCGTCTGCCATGTTCTGATGAATTATCATCGTGGCAAAATAATTGATATGTGTCATGGCATCTTTTGCTGCATTAAGTGTCAATCCTTTTTCCTTTCTCATCTCATAAAAAATATGTGAAAATTTCTCTTGCAATGTCTTATCTGCTGGATCTATGATTTTGGCTTTACTAATGTCCAGATCCATCTTGAGTGCTTTTTGATGGATTCTTTTAGAGTTTCCCAGAAGTATAATATCAACAATGTCACGGTGAATCAAGATTTCTGTAGCTTGAAGTATACGTTCATCACTACTTTCAGGAAGAATAATCCTTTGTCTGTCTGACTGGGCCTGTTCAAAGAGTCTGTATTCAAACATCATAGGAGTTAAGGTATTGTTTGAAGCATTGCTAAAGCGTCCGAACAGTTTTTCTTTGTCTACATTGGCGTTAAATAAACCTTTGGAAAGTATGATTTTTCGTTTGCTTGCAGGAGTAATCTTCGCAGAGATTTTTTCTATGGCAATGGCTGTCTGGTAGCTGTCTAACTTTGTAGAAAAAATAGGGATAACAAGGTTAGTAAAGTCTTGAAAAAGGGCTATAATTGGTTTACTGAGGGTGATCCCGCCACTGAGTATGATACCGACTATTTTACTATGGTTTTTAGCATAAAATGAGAGTATGGATGCAAGAATAATATCGATACGGTCACCGGGAACTATGACTATATCTCCATTTTCTATGTGTGAAAGATAGTTTTCTGCTCCCATAGCGGCAATCTTCTTTCCATGGACAAGGTGCTGAAGTTGTGTTTCGTTTCCCAAAAGCATCATAGTTCCAAGTGTTTTTGTGACTTGATCCAAGGTAGGAATATTTAACTCTTTGACTTCTGGAAAAATGTATATCTGCATTTTTATCTTTTTTGATGAGATACGTAGATTTATATTTTCTATAATCTTGTCATTACATCGGTTCACTACTGTAGCTAAAAGTGCACATCCTTCAGAATTTACTGCCTCAGATATTATTTGAATCTCATCAACTATAGTATTACTTGATTTATTAAGGGCATTGAGAATAGGGATAAAAACAGTATCCAAATTTTTGGCTATTTTTAAATTGATATCAAAATCAAACACAGACCCAAATATATTGCGGGGATATCCTTCTATGAGAACAAAATCATACTCTTTATGGAGTTTTTTGACTTTGTGTATAAGTACTTCATGTAGTTTGTCTTCTTTATATGTTCCATACGCTTCAATATATTCGCTTACTGTGAATCCACAACATTTGTCATAGGTCATGTCCAGTTCAAAATGTTTGAGCATAAAATCAATATCACTGTCTATCTTGTCTCCATCAGGAATGATAGGACGAAAAAATGCCACTTTTTCATATTGACCATTGAGCATTTCCATTATTCCTATAGCGATGATCAAACTTCCTGCACGTGGTTCCATTGATGTAATATATATACTCTTATGATCCATGGCTATACACCTTCTTTGAAATTTGTAGCTTATAGGAGCTGATAGGAAATCGCTTTTCAGGGGGTGAGATATTACGGCCACAAAATTGAGGTGTCAGCCAACAAAAACCTCAACAACAAAACACTTTTCGTTATCACCATTATAATCTTGTCAGATCTACCATATTCGCATGGTGACGACAACACAAAAAACCTTACCTACGTGATCTTACGCAAAAATGGCCGGGAAATTGGACGTACCCCACCCCACCCTATTATCATCCAGTAGGCTGTCTCAAAAAAACACCAAATATCACAAAAAGACCAGCTTATTATGACAAAACAGAGACTCTTAAACTACGCCAAACCAACCATCCAGTATTATTCCATTATTTCTGTCTAAACCAGAAAGACCCCCAAAAAACTATTTTCTATAAACTGTCACTACCGGGCTTATCCAACAAACGGCTCAGATTGTGGCTCACTCCACTCGCACAATCTAACCTTATTCGTTATACAAAGTTATTTTTGCTTTTAATTTGATAAAAAAGACCTCTTTCCTGATTAATTGCTTCAATTTTTCCTTCTGCATCTAATACATCAAGATATTTATTAATCTCATTAATATGAATACCCAATATTTTCGTCAAGTCATCGAGAGTACACGGTCTTCGAGATATAGTTTCAACTATTGTTGATTCTATATCTCTTCTGTACGATTGAACCTTTTTTCTTTCAGGAGATGCTGAAATTATTTCTACATTGTTTATTTCCCAGAAGTCTCTTACTCGTTGAAGTTCATTTCGTGTTGCACTTCTTAAATTTGTCACATTCCCAGGTCTGTCTAATGTGTTTAATTGAACGGAATCAGGTTTGATTTTCAGTATTACCTTTTTGAGTTTCATTAACTCATCATCATTATCGTTGTAGCCAGGCAAAATAAAAACTTCAAGCCAAATTTTTCCTTTAAAATCATTTCTAAAATCAATGATTCCTTTAATACATTTATCAATACTAAGGCCATTTGCCGGGCAATTTATTTTTTCAAATACATCTTGAGTAGCTGCATCCAGAGATGGAAGAACTACATCAGAATTAATCAAACTTTCTCTTACCTTTGCATCGAAAAGCAATGTCCCGTTAGTTAATACAGCAACAGGTACTTCAGGTTTGTTTTGTTTAATAAATTGAAGTATATCGCCTAATCCACTATTCAATGTAGGCTCACCTGAGCCAGAAAAAGTGATATAATCAGGGTCGGGATTATTTTTAAAATAATGTTTTAACTCTTTCCTTATTTTATCCGATTTGATATATTCTTTACGGTCAAGGGTTAATTTTGTTGTTTTTCCGACTTCACAATAAATACAGTCGAGCGAACAAACCTTTTTAGGAATTAAATCAACTCCTAACGACATTCCTAATCTTCTTGAAGGGACTGGTCCAAACAAATATTTGTACATTTTATTTCCTTAATTTTATAACGTCGCAAATCACCGGCCGCGCCGGGGGTTTAAATTGAGTTTCGGCGGCTATTCGCGATCGGGTTAATTTACCTTGTTAGCTTGCGACTAGCGAAATCTTAATGGCTGCATTTAGACCCAGTACAAGCATTTGAACACCTATTACCGCCAGAATAAGACCCATTAAGCGAGTAACTATTCCAAGCCCACTTTCACCTACTACGGTAACTATTTTTGAGCTAAAAATAAAACAAAACAAGGTAATAAAACATAGCACTGCAAATGTAATAATTGTAACTACAATTTCCATCCACCCTCCTGCCGCCGAGTAATTCATAGCCGTTGCTATGGTTCCCGGCCCCGCAAGCAGAGGGACAGCCAGAGGCGACACCGTTATGTTGGTATCAGAGCTCTCTTTGGCCGTATGCAACTTGGAGCTTGCTCCCTGAAGCATATGATATCCGATAATAAATATCAGGATGCCTCCGGTGATTCTTAGTGCGGGAAGAGTTATTCCAAATAAATGGAAAATTGACTTCCCTAATACTGAAAATGTTAAAACAATCACAAAAGTTATAATTAGTGACTTTGTTGCAATTTCCCGCTGTTCACTTTTATCTCTATCGCCTGCCAATCCAAGGAAGACCGATGTGTTTGCAATGGGGTTCATTATTGCAAAAAAGGCCATAAAAACTGATATAGCATGCTCAAGTATTGGATTCATTTTCCCCTCATTTTAGTAAGCTAACGAAGAGCGTTTTATCATTCGTCCCGTCTGCGACGGTGCCGAGGGGATGATTTTTCAAACTACTGACAGTAACACATATATTATTTTATTGTAAAGCGGGATGATTGATAAAATGTTGTTGAACTGAGGCGCGGGTTTATGGGGAGGATTTACATTTTTTAAGGTTCTGCCTCTATGAGGTTTGTTTGCAAGGTACCGAAATATAAGAAAAAGTATCCTGTTGATTAGTTGCGGGATAGAGGCATAAGATGGTTTTGGTTGAATTTATTCGGCTTGTTATCATGTGGCTTCACTGGCTTAGTCGGAATTTTGAAATAAGATTAACTTTTTGACTGTTTTCTAAGGTTTTGGCTGAAAAAAGACGTAACTGAAGCACTGGCCGGTGTTTTTTGAAAAATTAGTTGATAAAACCGGTAGCTTATGTATCAACCACGGTCGGAAAGCAATATGCTTTGACAGATCATACGTCCCTGTTTGCACTCAGGGCAAAGATAGATATCTTTGCCGGTTATGCGCAGTATTTTCTCTTGTAGACTCTCTTTGATAAAGAACTCAATTTCCATAGCAATACCGATCAGTCTTCGGATCAGCAAGATCGATTTGCGACGAATTTTATTGGCCACGAAGCCGTAATATCTGATTTTCATAAACCTATACGGTAGAACGTGTAGCAAAAAATGACGGATAAATTCTTCTGCGGTAAGGATCATTTTTTCAGTATGATTATCCTCTCGATTTTTGTAGGTGAAAACGATTTCACCGTTATTGGCAGATTGTTTGTGAAAAAGCTCCAACCCCTGAACTGACTGCAAATACGCTTTTTTGGTTTTTTCTGCGACACGTTGTACGGTAAGATAATTTTCGAAACTGTTCTGATACTGTCTAGCCATAACGCATACCTCCACAAGTCAAATTTGACCGGACAATCGACATGGTTGTCCTGGAAGGTATTAGATGAAATATCCACGGAAGGCTGTAAACCAGAACTGGTTACAAGACTTTTGTTTTACTACTTGCAATAGTTGCGACGTTGCAAAACAAAATTGCATGCGGAACGGCTAAAGAGATAGAGCAGAGGCGTGTAGATTAAAGCTGTAACCCAATAATTTTCCTGCCAGATGGCGTCCGCCTGATAGCCTTCTAAAACAATATATGAGAGCGGCAACAAAGAGACAAAAAGCAGTATTGCCAGATCTCTATAAAAGACCAGAAAAGGCAGCAGCCAGAGTCCGTACCAGGGATGAACCGTGGGCGACACCAGTAGCAGGCCGCATAAGAGAATGACTGGCCGTTGATGAATGGAGAGGTTCGTCTTTAAATTGAGATAGAGCCAACCGGTGAGATAGATTGCGGCCAGAAGAAGACGCAGGTAAAAGTGATTTTCAAAAACAAGCGTGCCCAGACGATAGAAGGAGGCGTTAAACTCCCAATGTTCCAAGTAGGATCCGAGAGAGAAAAAGATATTTCCCTTAAAAGTGAGAAAAGGGGCAAAAAGAAGCAGGCTTAAGGCTATAAGAATCAACCATGTTCGTCGATTACGAAATTCGAATATCAGAATCAGAAAAAAGTATTTGCTCAACACTGCCGCCGAGAACCAGGCCGCGGCCGCACTTAGTTTTTGTTGATCAAAGCAATAGAAAGCAGTCATCGCGAGCAGCAACACCAGGGCTTCATGATGGCCATTGCCGCTGATTTCAATGATTGGCAAAGGGTGCAGAAAGTAAAGCAAGAGGTAACGTCGCGGTTTTTGCAGGACACCAAGACGCAAAGCGATTATCAGGGTCAAACAGAGATCGGCCAGGGTCAAACAAGCTTTATAAAAGAGCGGGGTGGGCCGGATAACAGCGACCAGAGTATTAAACAGGGTGGTCAAGGGTGGATAGATAGCCGGATAATCGGCGTGATTGATGAGATGGTGCCAGACCGGACGTAAGTTTACAAGATCAAGATCAGCCGGTGCTAGGAGATAGGGATTTTTACTGTGCAGGGTGACTAATCCCTCCCAAATACAGCGATAGAGATCATCGGAAAGCAGCGGTTCCTGCAAAACAAACAGCAACCTTGCAGCTAGACCTATAAACAGAAGGATAATTATTTTTTTCCGGGAGAGCGCGGAAAGCTCTTTAAGGATCAGGAAGTAGGCCCCCAACGCCAACAGATAGGCGGTAGCGAAAGGCTGGTAAGCAAACTCGCTCAAACGACCTAGAAAAAAAACGGACACAGTGTAAATGGCCATGCCGAAGAGCTGCCCATAATCGGCAAATTGTTTTAAACCTGTCTGCAACATTCCGCTCTTTATTTGTAGATCGGCAGACCTGGAGTCTCATCGATAATCGGATTATCGGCCGCCTTATCTCCCAAACTCCATTCGTACCAACCTCCATCATAAAGGCTAACCCGATCCCAACCCATCATATAACCGTAGAGAAAGGTTAAGGCGGCCCGCCAGCCGGTACCGCAGTAATGACTTACGCTCTTATCGGCAGTAATGCCTTCAGAAGCCCACATCGCTGCAACTTCGGTATAGCTGCGCAAACTACCGTCGGCATCAACAAAATCGTCCATGGTCCAGGGACCATCGCCGGCATGACCCCAGAGAGCGCCGGCAATCCGACCATCGGTTGGGATATATCCGTAAGGCGCGGTGGCCCCAATATACTCATCCCAGGTGCGGATATCAGAAATCACGGCATCAGGATGCAGACCGTCAACAACTTCACGAATGTAATCGGTTGTAACCAGATATTCAGCGTGCAACGGTTGATCGCGACCGAACCAGGCTTGGGGTGATCGCGGGATAAGACCGTTTTCCATAGCATAACCGGCTGCCTGCCAGGCCTTAAAACCACCATTAAGCAGCCGCACATCCGCAACCCCGGCGTACATCAAAGCCCAGACTAGGCGGGCTGCGGCCGTCACGTCGGCACCAGAGACCACGACCGTCGTCTCGGTCGTAATTCCCATGTTGGCAATCGCCGGCAGTAGATATTGATAAGGATAGATATTCCAGTAATTTTTCGGCAAGCTGTCATCGCCGGTCAAACCTTTGGCAAAATCCTCCTCTGCGGTGGTACTGCGCCCAAACCAGATAGCGGCCGGGGGATCATTGCGGGCATAAAAATCATCATACTCGATCTCATCAGTATTAACGTAGATGGCACCAGGGATATGAGCCTCAAGATAGGCCTCGCTGGCCGGCCCCCAGTTGGTCTCGATAATAACAAAAGGTTGGTCCTGATTATTATTTGTCAATAACTCTTCCCGGACCCATTGCGGGTTGACCAAACGGTCATATTTCTCCAGTTTTGCAAGCGGAAAGTTCTCGGGATCGTAATAGCTGTTACTGCTCCACTCCCAATAAGATCCATCATAGTTGGCAATATCTTGATAACCAAGCAACCGCAGAGCAAAATAGGTCATGGCACTTTTGATCCCGGCGGTAGCGTAGGTAGCGGTTTTGCGATCACGAAGCACACCCTTTTGCAAAAAAATGTCCCTGAGAGTGCCATAATCTGCAAGATGATGTTCATCACGAAAGAGCCAGCTGAAAGGCAGCTGGAGGGCCCCGGCTATATGACCACCCAAAACCTCACCATTCTGGCTCCAACCATTATACTCTGCATCGCTGCGACAATCAACAATTGTGGTTGTATTATCTTTACGATCCTGACTCAAAGCCCAGGCGCTGGTCGCCACTTCGGGACGCAGGCTGGCCTGAAATCCGGGTAAATTCAGAGATGGTGTCGGAATTGTGATCTCAGATAGCAGGCCACTATCAAGCCAGCCCTGCCAACCACCATCAAGAAGATGCACATCGTTGCAACCGAGATACTCAAACATCCAGAAGAGCCGAGCCGCCGCACCCTGATACCTGCTGCCACCATCGTAAATAACCATGGTCTGCTCGCGGCTAATCCCTTTTGCAGTCAGAAGCTCTTCCAATTCAGGAACTGGTTTTAGATTCATCCCGGCATCGGAGATCTCCGGATGGGGTAACAAAATGGCGCCAGGGATGTGACCAGCATCATAACCGACTGAACGGGCATCAATAACCAAAAGATTTGGATTACTCAACTTTTGCGCCAGGCTCTCCGGACTCATGAGCAGCTCTTGAACTGCCTCAGGAGCCACGGCATTCTTAATCAACTTAACCAGAGTCTCACGACTGCGCTGCGCCATTGCCACTTTACCGGATGACGGCCAATCGGTTTTGTTGCTGGGATTACTATTCCACTCCGCCTTAAAAGAGTCTAAAAGCTTGTCCCCGACATCATCATAATAGCGGGCAATCGCCGCGAAAGGATCCTGCATCCAGATATCGACAACCCCAGGACTTGCTTCGTGAAACAAGAGGACACTCGGCAGCGACTGATAGTGCCAAAGTCCGGAGTGAAGCAACAGAGGGTCGGTGTAGGCGTCAAAAACCTGGAGACCATAGATGGGCCCGGCGCTGGTGTTAAATTTAAGCCGCTGCTGGGGATCAGCGGCGTTCATGCCATAAACATGGATAAAACTATTCTGAATAAGAGTTTCGATAGCGGATGAGTGATTTTTAAGTTTCCACTCCGCAAAGTACGTTTTAACACCGTCAAATTTCTGCCAACCATCTTTGATCATCGAAAATAGCGGAAACGGCAGGGTCCCTCTAAAAGTTGTCTTTTCGTCATCAAGATAGTTGTAGTCGGCAAAAAGCCCATTAACCGCGTAGAGGTGCTCATCCGGGGTGTCGGAAAAGAGGGTTACAGTTCCTTTCTGGACCACAGTGACAACTTCTTCAAGAGTCGCAAAAGATCTCTCCGCACCGACTGCAACCTGGGCAACGCGTTGCAGCGCCGGAAGGCCATTATTCTTCGGCTTGTCAAGCGGGAGCTGCGGATCGTAAAAGGCTTCAGGAAAAGCCTCGCGAACATAATGACAAAGAAGTTGGCGAGCCTCCAGCAAAGTCTTCTGCAAAGTTGCATCGCAACTTACAAATTGCGCCGTAAAGAGCAGTGGATCAACCAGACAAATGTGAAGAAAGGTTTGACCATAAAAAGTGTCAGGCATAATTACAAAGCGAAAAGGAAGTCCCGCTGCCGCCAACGGAACCTGCGCAAGAATACGCTCTTCCAGTTCGCTGATTCTGACTTCAAGCAGGCGAATGCCGGTTGATTCGGCGGTTTTCACCATCCAGTTACCATAACTGTACATAACCGAACCATCGGCCGCCAGAGGTTTAGCGGTGACACCGGCAGTCCCGAGAACTTCATGGCCAGCATTTATTAAATAATCACCCAGACGTTTAACCAAACCGTCGATAGTCGCAATCTGGCTGGCCCCGGGAGCCAGCGGCAAACGGGCAATATCAAGCATGTCAAAAACCTGATGGTTCAAATGAATTGGCGGCGGATTTTTAATCTTGATATTCGAAGAACTTAAATTGAATGCCTGAGAGCTGGTGACCGCTATAATCAGAACCAACAACAGGGTCAGAAAAATTATACGTAAGCGAAACATAATCTTAAACTCCCGAAAATATTAACTACAGATATTAACTGCAGACATTAAAATGAGTAGACAAGAGCGGAACTTAAAGTGTAACCAGCGGCAGTATTCTCACCATAGATTGTCGGAACATATGAGAACTCAAGACTCACATGTTCATTAAAATTAACCCCAAGTGTGGTATCCAGGGTTATCAGGTCATACTCTGGGGTCAGGGTAATATTAGTAAAACCAGCCCCGCTCTCAGCATTATTTGCACTGAAAAGACAGTCAAGTTTAACCCGCCCGTAAAAATATTTTCCGGCATTACCCCCAATCTCGGCTAACAAACGCCACTCGTCGGCAGGAGCTTTAGAGCGCCAACGATAGGCCGCTTCAAGCCCCATATAGAGAGGCAGCGGATAGAGGGATTTCCCCAACAACAGGCGCAGTTCAAAATCGGTCTGGTTGTTACCAAGTCCCGGGACTTCGTCATCGTCATAAGGACCGGAAATTTTTGTCAGAGCTTGAATTGCCAAAACTAAAGGATCATCGAGAAGCTTCCACTTCAGGCCAACCTCAAAATCGCCAACCCCATCACTCTCGGCTTTAAAATAGTCATTTTCCTGCTCCAGCCACTTATAATAAAAAGAGCCGATCAGGGTAAGGTCATCAGTCAGGCCATATTCAAGATAGCAATTCAGATTTGTATCACTATACTTACCATCATAAGCAAGCCGCTGGCGGTTGCCATCGTCATCGTAATATTTTTTACTTTCGAAGTAGTTTAATGCCAGCTTGTTGTACATCCCACCCTGTTTGGCGGTCCAGGCCCCGGCAAAGACCTGACTGCCAGATACCGAAATCAACAGCAACGCCGATATTAAGGCAATAAATTTAGCCTTCATCATTTACTCTCCACGATCATTAAATTGCATACTTAATCAAATAACCTTCCAAGAACCCCCTACTAATAGATTCTCAGCTGAAAATCCAATTGCTATTATGGATTAAACGTCGCCCTGCATAGATTATCCCTATCAACATTATGGCCGACGAACAAAAAGAAGACCTGCACTTAATAAAAAAGTACAGGCCTTCTGATAATCTTTTAAAGCAACCGTTTTATGTGTTATAGAGACATCCATGCCGGAGGGGGAACGCTTACATACATATAGGCTATCTTGAAAAGCCGATCATTTTTCTTAAAAGTTCAGGGTGTCAATGAACATCACAATCGCAGAAATATTCCAACCAGACCAGTCAACCGAACGTAAACGTCCGCTTTTCCTGGTTCCGGTTTCAGCCGGTTTCCCATCACCGGCTGATGATTATATTGAAAACCGGCTTGATTTGAACAAACACCTCATCCACCACCCGGCTGCAACCTTTTTTGTTAAGGTCAAAGGCGATTCGATGATTGAAGCCGGAATTCACTCTGGTGATATTCTGATTGTCGATCGTTCGCTTGAAGCGACCGACAAAAGGGTGGTCATTGCCGTCATTGATGGTGAATTGACCGTAAAAAGGATCCGAATAATTGAGAAAAAAATCTTACTTCTTCCGGAAAACCAAGATTACATCCCCACCGAAATCACCGATACTATGAGTTTTGAAATTTGGGGCGTAGTTACTAATGTCATTCACGCGCTCTAGGAGAGCTGTCCGAGAATGCCCTTTTCCCCCAGCTCAGCGTTATTTTTTGAAAATAATGCTCGAAATACTAAGTGTATGTCTGTGCTTATTTTCAAAAAATGCCTCGATCTGAAAAAAAATTTCTATTCTCGGACAACCTCCTAACATTCGCCTTTAAAGAGGCTATCACTATTGCAAAACATAATTAAAACTGAACTTTAAACTGGTCCATAACCCAACCTACCTTGTTCTTGTTTTCAAGCTTACCCTTCTCGTCCCACATTGTTTTCAGTTCCTGTAGCTCTTCCTGAACATCAAAAAAACAGGCCATCAGTTCGGGATCAAAATGACTACCGACACAATTTCTAATTTCAGTAAACGCCGACTCATCCGACCATGGTTCCTTATAAGGACGCTTCATGGTTAGGGCGTCAAAAACATCGGCAATAGCTACAATTCTGGCGCTTTGCGGAATATCTTGTCCGGCCAGGCCTTCGGGGTAGCCGGAACCATCCCATTTTTCGTGATGGTACAAAGCAATATCCGCTGCCATCTTAAAAATCGGGGCATCACTCCGGGATAAGATACGATGCCCCAGGGTCGAGTGGGTCTTCATAATCTTCCACTCTTCTGCGTCCAGACTGGCCGGTTTTTTCAATACAGTGTCCGGAATTCCGATTTTACCGGTATCATGCAGGGGAGCCGCCAGTTCTAACATTTGCACCTGTTCTTCCTGCCAACCGACACTGCGGGCCATAGCTCCGACATGGGCTGTCATTCTCCAGCTATGGCCAAAGGTTTCCATGTCACGGTTGTACCCTGCTAAACCAATACCAGTATCTGTCACCTCAAAATCCAGAATGACGTCATTAATTTCAATCTCAGGGGAAGTGATATTCACGATGATAGCACCTGTTTTATTTTCAAACTATGGGGTTTGGTTGACAATCTCATTCTTACATTTTGCTGTTAGTCTCAATCCAACTGACGTCGAATGAACGCTGGAATATCATAATCATCAACCCCGCCATCAAATTCGCCTTCAGATGAACCAACTACCTTTTTCATCATCTGAGGAAGATCCTGAATATCATCCAGGGGGAGTTCAAGGTTCGGCGTCCGCTCGATATCAACAACCTCATATTTGTTTTCACTGGCTTGGAACTCTTGTTGGCGCGCCTGAAATGCCGGGCGATCCAGATTATCCCGACGTGAGCCGATCGGATACTTACCAGCCAGCCCCAGACCGGGTCCCTTAATCGTTGAAACGGTGCGCTGAACCTGATCAAAACCGGTTGCGATAACGGTTACGCGAAGATTTTCACCTAATGAGTCGTCGAGAACAACACCAGTAATAACCTCGGCATCTTCGTGGGCTTCCTCTTGAATCATGGTCGCTGCTTCACCTATTTCATGCAGAGTAACTTCGGTCGCCGCAGCGATATTGATAATCACTCCTCGGGCCCCCTGAATACTCAAATCTTCCAACAATGGTGAAGCTATTGCTTTTTGAGCCGCCTCTAGAGCACGATTTTCACCGCTCGCCATGCCGGTTCCCATAAGTGCCATGCCGGTCTTTTCCATAACCGTTTTAATATCTTGAAAATCGAGGTTTATTTGACCATGCACGTTAATCAGATCAGAAATACTCCGCACCGCCTGCAGTAATACGTCATCAACTTTTTTAAAAGCATCAACCGCTGTCGTATCTTTACAAACGGTATTAAATAGCCGTTGATTAGGAATAGTGATCAACGCATCAACATTTTCTCGTAACTTGTCCAAACCCTCTTCGGCAACCCGCATCTTCTTTTTACCTTCAAAACTGAAAGGCTTGGTGGCGACACCAATCACCAAAGCTCCAGCCTCACGAGCCAACTGGGCCACCACGGGGGCCCCACCGGTACCTGTACCACCGCCCATACCAGCCGTAACAAAAACCATATCAGCTCCAGCCAGTAATTCAGATATTTGCTCACCATCCTCAATCGCTGCACTGCGGCCAATATCAGGATTAGCGCCAGCCCCTAACCCCTTGGTCATGCGGGCGCCAAGCTGTATTCGAGATGGGGCCTGCGACGCATTAAGATCCTGGGAATCGGTATTTGCAACGATAAAATCAACCCCTTCCAGGCCCGAATCAATCATATTGTTAACCGCATTTCCGCCCCCGCCACCAACGCCTATCACTTTAATCTCAGCTGCCAGACTTGCACTCTCATCAAATTCAAATGTCATCGTTAACCTCCCCCTTAAATTGCCCCTTAAAGATGCCCTTACACCCTAAATTAAAACTTAAAAAAATATGTCATTTTTCAATACTATTCGATTAGAAATTTGCTTTATGATTTTCAAAAAAAATCTTTTAACCAAGCTATCGCTTTACTAAAGAAACTGCCCATTTCTATGCGGCGTAAATTACTTTGGCGCCGAGGTGCCACACTCTCCTCAACGGCGTACTGGAGAAGCCCCACTGCCGTCGCATACATGGGATTCTTAACCGCCTCGAAACCACTGCCTCGGGCTTCCGGAAAGCCCACTCGAGCCTGCAATTCAAAAACTTTTTCCGCCAACTCCGCAGTCCCAGCCAAGAGTGCACTCCCCCCGGTCACTACCACCCCGGAGACCATCTGATCATAGACACCAGACTTATGGAGCTCACGATTTGCCAGTTCAAAGATCTCTTCCATACGCGGTTCAATAATTTCACCCAAGATCTGCCGGGACAATTTTCGGGGCGGCCGCCCGCCCACACTCGGGACCTCAATAGCTTCGTCCTGATCAACAATTCGGGTCGTCGTACATCCGTAATGACGTTTAATCTTCTCAGCCGCCTCCATCGGCGTCCGCAAACCTATGGCAATATCGTTAGTTACTTGATTACCACCCAGCGGCAGCGATGCCGTATAACAAATTGCCCCATTAATAAAGACCGCAATATCAGTCGTACCACCGCCGACATCGACCAGAACCACACCCAGCTCACGCTCTTCAGCTGTCAAAACCGCCCGGCTTGAGGCTAACTGCTGCAAAACCACCCCTTTGACATCAAGCCCGGACCGATTACAGCAACGGTAGACATTCTGCAAAGAAGCTGCCGCCGCTGTAACAATATGGACATCAACCTCAAGACGCACACCCGACATCCCAACCGGATCTGTCACCCCCTCCTGATCATCCAGAAAAAACTGTTGCGGAATTGTGTCTATAATTTCTCGATCGAGTGGAATCGCTACGGCCCGAGCCGCATCGAGCACCTGATCGACATCGCGAGAACTCACTTCGCGATCTTTAACCCCTATAATACCGTGGCTGTTGAGCCCTTGAAGGTGACTGCCTGCAATCCCGGTCTGGACAACCTTGATCTTCTGGCCGCACATCTTTTCGGCCTCGGCCACCGCCTGGCGGATCGACTCTACGGTGCTATCAATATTAACCACCACACCTTTACGTAATCCGGTTGAAGGTGCGGTACCAAAACCCACAACTTCGAGTCCACTATCGCCCGCCAAACCCACTAATACGCAAGTTTTTGTCGTTCCCAGGTCAAGGCCGACTAACATCTGTTCATTTTTGGCCATCTTTATCCGCCCTAATACCAACCACTACCGAAGCAGCTCCGGCACAATCAAAATAGTTTACTGCCTTAGCTTTATCTCCAAGAACCGCCAAAACCTGTCGCCAACGCTCAAGACGTTCATCAAAAGCTTCTAAACCGAGTTGTAACTCCCAAATTTGCTCAGAGGTAAAAACGGTCACCCCGCAAACTTCATCAAGGGCAATCTGGGCAATTTTCTCGGGCCAACGCTCTCCCCTTTTTTCCCAGACCAACTGCACTTCAAGAGCCTTTTTCAGTAACCTGCTCCAAACTTCCGGCCGACTTTGCCACTCTTTCAATGAAACTCCGTTAATAAGCGGAAAATCAAGCTTTTCATCTTTGGGCGCTGGCGCCATCACTTTACCTGCCTGATCCACTAGGTAAAGTTCATCAAGGTAGAGCAGGGCTTTAGGACGACGCTCTTCTATTTCTATCTCCAGACGATCGGGCCAACTCCGCCGAATCCGGGTCTCTTTAACAAATGGCAGAAGATTGACCCTAGTTTGAACTTCTTTTAAAGAAAAAGTAAAAATCAACTGCCGGGGGGCCAGGCCTAAGGCCTTGATTATATCACTCCGAGAACTGCGATAGTTGCCTTGAACAACAATCTCTTTAACCAGAAAACCGTCCCTCTCTTTAAACCAACCATCAACCCCGACAACTAATGTCGGCCACCAGAGCCACAGAGCTCCAAAACCAAGCCCCAAAAGACAGACCGAAGCCAAAGACAGCAATAGTTTTCGGTTAATACCACGCGATTTTGGGTGCCGGGCACGCCGAAGCTCTTTGCAACTATTGCTAACCCGTTCACGACGTTTACTCTTTTCAGAACGAGACAAGATCAAGACCGGCACCTTGCAGAATGCGATCTATTAACGTTACAAAATCAATTCCCGCCGCCTCAGCCGCCTGCGGCAGAAGGCTGGTTTCCGTCATCCCGGGCACCGTATTGATTTCAATCACATAAGGTCGGCTCTCCATATCAAGACGGAAATCGACCCGCACCGCACCCCGCGTACATCCCAAAGCACGAGCGCTGACCCGAGCCAGATCTTTTACTTTTTGACAAATTTCCGGGGCGATCGGCGCGGGCACCAGATACTCCGAATAACCTTTTGTATATTTAGCCTGATAATCGTAAACTCCGCCCCGCGCTCTAATTTCAATCAACGGCAGAGATTCATCAGCTAAAACCGCAGCCGTCAATTCAATACCGGGGATATAACTTTCGATCATTACCTGGGAACTGAACTCACGGGCTTTGGCCAGAGCATCTGGTAACTCTTCAGCGCCTGTCACAATACTTAAGCCCAGACTGGAGCCCTCGGAAACCGGTTTCACAACTAAAGGATAACCCCCTGGAGGCACGGCAATTTCATCTGCAATTGCCGATGGTACCGTATAATCTGGAGTCAAAATACCGTGTGATATCAGAATCCTTTTGGTCATCACTTTACTCATGGCAATACTGCTGGCCATGATACCGGGCCCGGTATAGGGGATTTTGAGATATTCCAAAACTCCCTGAATGCTTCCATCCTCGCCATAAGCCCCATGCAGTGCGATAAAAACCACTTCAACCTGTGACTCTTTGAGCTTGGCAAAAACCTGACGGTCAACATCGATAAGGGTTACCAGATAGCCGGCCTCCTGCAGAGCCAAGCCCACCGCCTTACCACTCTTCAATGATACTTCGCGCTCCGCTGAAAGGCCTCCATAGAGGACTCCAACCCTTGTTCCCGGCTTAAATTTCACTTCCACCTCCCGGTTTTGCGGCATATCTGTCATGAAAAGATCTTGATCTCGGCTTCAAGCTCAAGTGCATAACGATCCCGTACCCGAAGCCGCATATTTTCCATCAGAGTGATAATGTCTACAGCCCGCGACCCGCTTTCGGCAACAATCACGTTAGCATGTTCTCCTGATACATAAGCCCCACCACTACGCATCCCCTTACAACCCGCTTCCTCAAGCAGACGACCGGCATAATCGCCTTGAGGATTTTTAAATACGGAACCGGCATGAGCGCCAGACGGCAGACGTTTCTCCCGTAAACCTTTGACCTTGGTTAACATCTTTGCTATTAATCCAGGCTCTTTTTTCTCAAGCAGAAAATAAGCTGCAACTACCACCTGTTCCGGCAATAAGCCGCCATCGCGGTAAGCTGTTTTGATTTGTGATGCCTTAAGCCAAGACAAGTCTCCCTTTTCCATAATTTGCAGGGCCGCCAGACAATCATAAATTGTCGAACCGTAAGCTCCGGCATTCATGGCCAAAGCACCGCCGACGGTACCTGGTATACCGACAAGTTTTTCAAGCCCAGCATAGCCTTCAGCAGCACTCAACTTAATAAGTTTTGAGAGACGGACTCCGCTTTCGACCCTGAGCATTACCGACCAGGTATCAGCTCCAACCAGTTCAAGATTTCCAAAACCTTTGCCAAGAGTAATTACCACCTGACTCCTGATCCCGGCATCGCCAATCAGAACATTCCAACCCCCACCGAGAATTACAAAGGGCAGCTCCAACTCCATTAGAGTTTGCAGAGCCAATTTAAGATCTTCTACAGATTCAGGTTGCAGATAGAAGGCGGCTGCACCACCAACCTTATAGGCGGTTTTGGGGGCCAGAGGCTCTTCTTCTGTGAGAAAGCCAAACAAACGACCTCGCAACTCTTTTTCTTGTTCTTGACTAATCAAAACAACCCTTAAGGTATAATTTTCAAGAGATTGATAACTTTTCTAACCCCTGATGTCCGGGCCGCTACCGCAACTACCCGACTCTCCATATTGGGACTTCGCACACGTCCCTGTAAAGTCACCTCTCCCTGGTAGACATCAACATCGACACCAATAACTTTGCCACCCATCATCTCAGTCAGACGCCCTTTGACGGTTGCTGAGAGCACCGCATCATCATAAACCTCGCCTGCCCCGCGACCGCCAGGCGTCGAACATGACATCAGAAAGCAACTTAAAAACAGTACGACAAAGATTAATCTTAACATCACAAATCCCATCTCCAAACTGTCTCGATGCGGGGACAGACCTCCTGGCAGGGCTTTCACCCTAAAGGGCACAAGAGCCCTAGCCGGTCTGAGCTTGCGCCTGAGCGCAACGAGAAGTACTCTTAGGGTATCCATCCTCGAAATGGGCGAAGCAATGTTCGCAGCTACTCGCTTTAACTTAACTTGCACAACCTACGCCTTCAGCCAGCTCCTGTCCCAAACGACAGATATCGCCAGCCCCTAATGTCAGGATAAGATCGTCAGCCTCAATCTTACCTAAAACAAAAGCTTTTAACTCCTCACGATCGGCGCAATAGTAGACCTGCTTATGACCATGTTGACGAATTGCATCAGCCAGCAACTCTCCACTAATGCCCTCGATCGGAGTCTCTCCGGCCGCATAAATAGCGGTCACCACTAAAACATCGGCTTCATTAAAAGCGACCAGAAATTCATTAAACAGATACTTTGTACGCGTATAGCGATGGGGCTGAAAAAGAGCCACAAGACGCCGCTCAGGCCAAGCTTGGCGAAGAGCTTCGAGAGTCACCAGAATCTCGGTGGGATGATGACCATAATCATCGATCAGCAGGGCTCCCTGATACTTTCCCAGGATCTGCAAGCGTCGCTGCACGCCGGTGAAACCGGAGAGGTGTTCACGAATATCAGCAAATTCAAGACCCAACTCAAAACCGGTCGCAATTGCGGCCAAACAATTAAGCACATAATGACGGCCCGGCATGTCGATTACGAACTCTCCCAGTTCACGGCCTTTAACCAGCACCTTGAAACGACTCTGCATACCTTTGATAGCAACCTCGATGGCCCGCACGTCGGCCTGAGGATTAAAACCGTAAGTCGAGATCCGTCGGCCGATACGGGGAATTATCTCCTGAACCCGGGCATCATCAAGACAGAGCACAACCAGACCATAAAAAGGAACCTTGTTGGCGAAGGCGACAAAATTATCCTCAATCTCGGCAAGCCCCCCCTGATAGTAGTCAAGATGTTCACGATCGATATTGGTAATGATTGCGATAATCGGTGACAGAGCGAGAAATGAGCCATCACTCTCGTCAGCCTCAGCGACTAAAATCTCGCCCTCGCCGAGACAGGCATTACTATTAATACTATTGAGACGGCCGCCAATAACCACAGTCGGATCAAGATCGGTACCACTGAGCATGGTCGCAATCATCGACGTCGTTGTGGTTTTGCCATGGGTACCGCCAACTGCGATACCATATTTAAGGCGCATCAGTTCGGCCAGCATCTCGGCCCGTGGGATCACCGGAATCGCCCGGGCATGAGCCTCAATAATTTCCGGATTATCCTCTTTTACAGCGGTAGAACGCACCAACACCTGCACATCACCAACGTTTTTCCGGTCATGCCCATAGGCTATGCGGGCCCCCATACCTTCCAGCCGCTCGGTTACCAGGCTCTTTGCCAAGTCGGAACCATGCACCTGATAACCCAAGTTAAGCAATACTTCAGCGATACCACACATACCGCTCCCACCAATACCGACAAAATGAACCCGCTCAACCTTATGGTGCATACCTTTCACTGATTTATTCCTCATTTATTTACTAATCAATCAACTTTAGACAGTAATCAACTATCTGCTCACAAGCTTCAGGGCGGCCCTGTTTTAAGGCCGCTGCGGCCATTTTTGCCAAACTTTGAGGATCATTAATTAACCGTTCAAGATCTTCAGCCAGAACCTGACTCTCAAATTCGCTCTCAATTTTTACTATTGCCGCCCCGGATTCCGCAAAAGCCCTGGCGTTAAAAGTCTGGTGATCATGGGCCGCATGCGGAAAGGGCACGAGAATAGCAGGTTTGCCCAAAGCCCCCAATTCGGCCAGTGTCAAAGCCCCAGCCCGGCAAATAAGGAGATCGGCTTTTCTGTAATAAGAGCCAATCTCGTTGATAAACTCAACGACTTCAACTCGATCCTTACAAGTCGCGTAAGCCTTTTCAACCTCAGCAAAATCGTGAATCCCACTCTGATGCACAACCCTCAACTTGTGTTTTCCTGCCAGCAACTTAGCAATCGCTTCAGGGACAATGCGGTTCAATACCCTGGCACCCTGACTGCCGCCAACGATCAAGATATTAAACTCTTTCGCTTGTTCACCCTCACTTAACGAATTCTCAGGTGCATAATTTTCGTTTTTCCCACTCTCTTGCAGACGGGCCCGCAACGGATTACCAAAATCAAACAACTTACGACTGCGCAAATGCGCTTTGGCTTTTGCAAAAGCGATAAAGACGGCATCGGCCCAGGGCGCCAGAACCCGGTTGACCAGCCCGGGGAAAGCATTCTGCTCCTGCATAACCCAAGGCAACCCGGCAATCATTGCCGCCAGCAAAACCGGAGCACTAGCATAACCTCCAAGACCGACAACTAGAGCCGGACGATAACGAACCAGAAGAATCAGGGCCTGAATTACCGCTTTTGGGAAGTTGAACAAAGCTTTGAGGCGACGCCGTCCTCTTATCCCGACCAGTCCCTGGACCTCAAGAAAAACTAAAGGATAACCGAGCTCAGGAATCACCCGCGCTTCCAAACCCCGCTGAGTCCCGGCAAAAACAATTCGGGTCTCAGGCCGACGCCGCCTAAACTCTTCTGCCAGAGCGATACCGGGGAAGAGATGGCCACCCGTGCCCCCTCCCGCGAAGAGAATGGTCAGTGCCGGAATTTTTGTTTTAGCGGGTTTGACGACTGACATTTAACAATACCCCGACAGCGGCCAGAGAGACACAGAGCGAGCTCCCGCCATAGCTTAAAAATGGAAAAGTCAGCCCCTTGGTTGGCAAAAGACCCAAGGTAACCCAGTAATTTACAGTCATCTGCAACACCAGAAGCAATGTTAAACCGAAGGCTAAAAGGGTACCGAACCGGTCCGGAGCTGAACGTGAAATTTTAAGGCCGATTAAAAAAAGTGCTCCTACCAGAAAAGTCAAAAAGGCAACCCCGATAAAACCAAACTCCTCGGCCCAAACCGCCACGATAAAATCGGTGTAGGCTTCCGGTAGATAGAATAATTTCTGCGCACTGTTGCCGGCCCCGACCCCACTCAAGCCACCAGCACCAAAAGCGATCAGGGACTGCTTGAGCTGATAGGAGATGCCCTGCCCCTCCCAATTAAGAAAAGAGGTCAAACGATCCATACGGTAACCGCGGCCCGCAATTGCGGCCACAATCCCGGCAACCCCGACCAAGGCAAGCAGGGTTAGGTGTTTTAAACGCGCCCCCGAGACAAAAACCAGGATTAAAGTCAGGGTCGCAATAACCACCGACGAACCAAAATCGGGTTCCAACATCAAGAGCGTAACCACAAGCCCGAGAATAATCAGAGGCGGTAGTAAACCACGCTTAAAATCGCTAATCGCTTCACCTTTTTTCGCCAGATAAGCACAAAGATAGATGACAAAACTCAACTTGCACAACTCAGAAGCTTGAAGATTGAAAAAAGGAGTTTTAATCCAGCGGGTAGCCCCTTTTACCTGATGCCCGATTTCCGGTACCAGAACTAAGCCTAGAAGAGTAATAGTGAGCAGCACCAGGGGGAGCATTAATTTACTCCACCAATGGTAGTCAAATCGGGAACAAATGAAGAGGGCCAATGCCCCGAAAATAGCAAAGATCACCTGCCGGACCAGATAGTAACTGTTTTGTCCATTAAGATGAAAAGCCTTGATACTACTCGCGTTAAAGACCATCAACAAACCCAGACAAAGCATGGTGCTAACCACCGCCAAGAGGATAATTTCATCACGTTTCATAGTTGACCATTGCAACATGCACCGGCAGACTGGAGCAAAGCCCGAAAAACGTCGCCGCGTTCCTGATAATTCTTAAATTCATCAAAGCTTGCACATCCCGGAGCCAAGAGGACAACATCACCCGATTCGGCAATCGCCAGAGCCCGCTCCACTGCACTTTTTAGATTTTTAGCTATAAATTCATTTGTGTATTCCGGCAGCTGCCGACAAACTTCAGTTGCGGCCCGGCCAAAGGGTACAAGTTCCCGTAAACCCTGCTTAAGATAGCCGTCCAAGCTTGCAAAATCGGCCCCTTTGTCGTAACCTCCCAACAAGAGAACCAGAGGCCGTTCAAAACTGCTGAGGGCTTTGATTACCGCATCGATATTGGTTGCTTTTGAATCGTTGTAAAAATCGACTCCGGCGCGACTCCCGACATACTCCAGACGATGGGCAATACCGTTGAAGTCGTTAAGGGCTGAAATTATAACCTTATCTTCTATCCCCCAAATCAATGCTGCCAACAAAGCCGCAATATAGTTGGAACGATTATGGGCCCCCGGCAGTTTTGAGATCGGTGCTTTAAGTTCTCTCACAATCTCATTACCCTCCAAAGTTCGGGCTCTGATAGTTATTTTATCTGCCAGCCAACTGGCGCCCGACTCAACCCCCTGTTCAATACTGAAAAAGAGCACTTCCGGTACATTTTCTCCAGCCTGCCGACAAACTTGCAGCCCGCAGCCAAAATCCTTAAGTAGCGGATCGTCATGGTTAAGTAACAGAAAATCAGAGTTATCCTGATTTTGACAAATGGCGGTTTTAGCCTGAAGGTAGGCTGCCGTATCCAAGTAGCGATCCTGATGATCAGGAGTCAAGTTTAAGATGGTGGCGATCCGGGGATGAAAACGTTCAATAGATTCAAGCTGAAAACTGCTGAGCTCTAAAATTCCCGCCGCAAACTGCGGTTGAACCATCTCTAGCGCCGGGCGGCCAAGATTACCGCCCACAAAAGTATTAATTCCGGCCGCCGCAAAAATCTCACCCATCAAGGTCACGGTTGTGGTCTTGCCGTTAGTTCCGGTCAGAGCTAAAAGCGGGCAATGACAATGGCGCGCAGCAAGTTCGACCTCTCCGATAACTTCGCAGCCCCTCTGACGAGGCACCGTAAAAACCGGCAGCGTCAAGGGTACACCGGGGCTCACCACAATCAGATCCCGATCAAGAAAAAATTTCTCACTATGACCACCCGTCTCAATCTCGCTAATACCGATATCCGATAAAGTTTGCAGGACCTTTCCCAGAGAACTCGCCGAACCTTGATCACTACAGGCCACCGCCCATCCCTGCTGCTGTAAAAAGCGGGCCGCGGCCAGACCACTGACCCCAAGTCCGACAACCAGAGCCTTGCTCCCGGCATTAATATTTTGCGGTTTTATCATCTTAATTTCAATGTGCTTAAGGCAAAAAGAGCCAGAATCAGGGCGATAATCCAGAACCTGACAATAACTTTAGGCTCGGCCCAGCCCTTCAATTCAAAATGGTGGTGCAGGGGCGCCATGCGAAAGACCCGTTTGCCGGTCAATTTAAACGAAGCCACCTGAATAATTACCGACATGGTCTCTAATACAAATATTCCACCAACCAGAAAGAGTAGAATCTCCTGTTTCGTGACTGCGGCCACGGCCCCGAGTCCGGCGCCTAAAGCCAGAGATCCGACATCCCCCATAAAGATCGCTGCAGGATAGGTATTGAACCAGAGAAAACCTAAGGCCGCCCCGATCATCGCGCCGCAGAAAATTGCGGTCTCACCAACCCCGACGACATACTGGATCTGCAGATAACCTGCTAAAACACTATGCCCGGCAACGTAACTGAAGATCATATAAACGGCAAAAGCAACCAGAGAGGGCCCGGTTGCAAGACCGTCAAGACCGTCCGTCAGATTAACCGCATTGGATGTACCAACGACGACGATGGCCATAAATGGGATATAGAAAATCCCAAAATCGGGTAGCAGTCTTTTAAAAAAAGGGACTGTCAAGGTCGTCGGGTAACCCGGCAGAAGATAGACGATAGTTGCAAATATTAGGGCGATCACAAATTGGGCACCAAGTTTCTGGCGGGCTGATAGTCCGGTCGAATTGCCTTTGACAAGTTTTCGATAATCATCAACAAAACCGATGGCACCAAAGCCCAGAACTACGGCCAGAACGAGCCACACATAGATTTCAGTAAGATCAGCCCAAAGCAAGGTTGCCACCGAAACCGAAAAGATGATGAGTACCCCGCCCATGGTTGGCGTTCCGGTCTTTATTTGGTGGCTCTGCGGGCCGTCCTCACGCACCACTTGGCCAATCTGCAAGGCCTTAAGCCAGGCAATAACCTTAGGCCCTAGATAAAAAGCTATAAACAAGGCGGTCAACGCAGCATAGATAGCCCGGAAGGTAATATAGCGAAAAACATTAAAACCGGACCAGAAATTATGCAGAGGATAAAGAATATGGTAGAGCATTAAACAGCCTCAAAATAGTGCAAAAGAGGATCGACAATCTTCTCCAGAGCCAATGCCCGGGAGCCTTTAACCAGAACCAGCGGTTCCGCCGGCAACTGTTTTTGCAACAACTCAACAGCCTGAGCTTGGGCTCCCGCCGGAAAATTAAAGATGCGCTGAGCCGGCAAACCCGCAGCGCGGGCCGCCAGCGCCAGCTCTTCTACAGCCGCCCCCAATAAAACCAAAAGATCAGGTCGCAACTCGGCCACCCGGCGCCCAACCCGCTGATGCAGAGAGATACTCTCTGGACCGAGTTCATTCATATCACCCAAAACCAGAGCTAAAAAACGCTTTTCCCGCCTTTCGGCAACCGCTGTCAAAGCTGCCTCCATCGAATCAGGGTTGGCATTGTAAGCATCATGCACCAAAACCCCAGCCCCGGTTCCAAGTTCATACCTTTGCAGACGACCGGAAAGATTTTGAAAACCTTGCAGGGCTTTAGCGGCAGAGTCTGGGCTCACCTCTGATAAACAGCTACCGGCGGCCACGGCCAAAGCCGCATTCATCACATTATGGCGCCCCCAACAAGGCAGTTTGATGGTGGCTTTTTCAGCGCTTCTGGTTAAAACAAAACTTAAACCTTCAGGCGTCAACCAGACTTCCGAAACCTGCACTAACTCTTGCGCCGTCCCCTGCGCAACATGGGCCCCATGCGCGGAAACCGGCAAAAGGTTGAGCTTAGTAACTGAATTTTCATTTGCGGTGTCCGGTACCAGCTTGACCAAATAAGGGTCATCAGCATTATAAATCACCGTGCCGCCCGGTTTAATCTCACTAATAATCTCGCACTTAGCCCGCGCAACCTCCGCCAACGAACCCAGACCCTGAAGGTGGGCGGTAGCAACATTTGTCAAAATCGCATAATTGGGCCGGGCGATAGCCGCCAGAGCGGCAATTTCACCCGGTTCATTCATACCCATCTCAAGAACGGCTACCTGACAATCGTCGGGCATCGCAAAAACCGTCAAAGGCAGACCGATACGATTATTAAAGTTACCGGCCGTCTTATGGACCTTGAAATGGGGCGTAAGCAGATGGGCCAGCATCTCTTTGGTCGTGGTCTTTCCATTAGAACCGGTCACCGCAATCACAATCGGAGCGACAACTTGCAAACGCTCTTGAGCTAAGCTCGCCAAGGCTGAAAGAGTATCTTTAACCGGCAGAAAAAGAGTCCGGGGATAACGCTGGACTAAATTGACAAGCCCTGTAAAACCTTCTTCAAGAACCACGGCCACGGCACCATTGGCAAGTGCTTGACCAATAAAATCATGGCCATCAAAACGTTCCCCCCGGAGAGCAACAAAGAGTTCCCCTAAACAAGATTTACGACTGTCTGCGGTAATTCCCTTAATTTCAAAACTAAGATTAAGCGCGCTACAGGATGGCAAAGGCTTGACTTGAAGTAGGTCAGCCAGCTGCTCAAGTTTCCAGTAATGATGGCGGCTCTCACTCATCTCAGATCTCACTACTCAATTTAAAAACAAAATCTAGCCCCGGCTCTAAAACAGTTCCCGGAAGCGGCTTTTGGGCCACAATCCGCCCCTGCCCTGAAATCTCCAGGCTCCGGCGATAGGCACCGACATGAACCAGTGCATCGCGAATCGTCTGGCCCGTAAAATCGGGCATCAATTTCGCACTTTGCATCATATTTTCTGTAATTTCAGACTCTTGCAGTCTCGTTTCAGGAACCTCAGGCTCTCCCTTGACGGGTACTTCAAGGGAGGCAAACTTAACCTCAGAAGCATAATTCAGATGACTGACCAGGCGTCGGTTAATGCGTTGAAAGGCCGGGGCCGCAACCACCCCACCATAAATTGAGCTGCGAGGCTCATCGACCATCACATAAACAATCTTGCGGGATTGACCTGCCGGGGGATCAACATAGCCGATAAATGAAGCCCAATAATCTTTATGAGAGTAGCTTTTCTCTGCAAAATCAAATTTTTGCGCGGTTCCAGTCTTTCCGGCTACCCGAAAACCGGGGAGCTGAGCCTGGGGTGCTGTACCATCGTCTTCAACCACTAGAGCCAATGCTTTATCGAGCTGTTGCGCTACGTCTGCACGACAAGCCCGTTTTGATGATTTTTTTTGCGGATATTCATAAACTGTCCAGCCACCCTCGCTGACAATCTTTGAAACCAGATGCGGGGTCACTCGATATCCACCATTGGCCAAAGCTGCATAAGCGGCCACCAACTGCACTGCAGTCACCGAAACCCCCTGCCCAAAAGCGTGGTTGCAAAGATCAATGGGGCGCCACTTACGCCACGGACGTAAACGGCTGGAAGGCTCATGGGGATAGTCGATACCGCTTATTGAGCCAAAACCAAAATTTTTCAAAACTGTGTCAAAACGCTCGGCACCTATCCGCTCAACAATCTTTGAACAGCCGATATTACTGGAATACTTGAGCACCTCATCAAGCCGCAACTTGCCATGTTCGTGAGTATCATGAATCGTCCGACGACCAACCTTAAAACTGCCCTCTTCACAATCAATGAGATCGTCAATCTTATAAAGACCCGATTCAAGGGCCGCGATCAGGGTGAAAACCTTGAAAGTTGAACCCGGTTCCATGAGATCGGCAACCGCCCGGTTACGCCACAAAGCGGGATTGTTTTTAAGCTTGGTATTAGGATTAAAACGAGGATTCTGGGCCATTGCCAAAATGGCGCCATCGTTGGCATCCATAACCACAGCAAGTCCGCCCCGACTTCGACTTTCGCTGACGGCTCGTCCCAACTCAGCCTCGGCCCAGGCCTGAAGCTGACGATCGATGGTCAAATAAACGGTCTTGCCTTTATAATAATCAAGTTCGGAATGCTGAGAGCTTTCAACGACCTGGTGACGGGCATCATGTTCGACCTCAAGATAGAGTTGCCGACCTTTAAGATACTCTTCGTAATAACGCTCCAGCCCTTCTTGGCCCTGGCAATCGATATTCGTAAAACCCAAAACTTGACCAGCCAGCTCCCGGTTCGGGTACAGCCGCCGCTTCTCTTCTAAGAAGGCAAGTCCAGGCTCTTGCTGACACCAGGGTTCTAGAGCCTCAACCTGAGCTGGAGTTAAAGTTCGCTTAAGCCAAGCAAATCCCCGATTGCCACTTAAACGCTTCTCTAAAGTTGAAGCTTTAACCTGCAAAATCGGGGCTAGAACTTGGGCAATGCGCTTACCATCGGCAATCCGCCGAGGCTCGGCATAGAGGGCACTACCTTTGACATTAATGGCCAAAGCTCCGCCGTCAGCCGCCCGGATCTCCCCGCGGTCACAATGAACCAGTTTATGCGAACTCCGTTGCTGCTGTTGTCGGGCTAGATAATAGTCATGCTTTACAACTTGCAGAAAATAGGCTCGAGCGACAACCGCTACCAAACTGAAAACGACGACGCCGGCTACTATCCCAATCCGTAGCTGCAAACGACGTCGTTCATTTTTGGATTCGCGCTTTTTCCGCTTCATGGCAAGACCACCTTATGCCCAGGCCTCGGCTCTTTAAGCCCTAAGAGCCGGGCCAACCGGGCCAAATTCTGAGGCCTCTTCAAAGTTGCAAGTTCAGCCTCAAGCATATCCTGTTTATCAATTAACTTTTTTTCATCCTGACGTAGTTCATTGAGATGGTAACCTCGTGTCGCAATCTTATTGTTGAGCCATGAGCAGTAAAATATCATCCCCACCATAACCACCAAAAGACAACTATTAAGCCACCCCCACTGAGAAGGCTGATCTTTTTTTGCGGCCACGAAACACCTTACAAAAAGTTAAATCTCCTACAAACATTCAAGCGCCCGCAAACAAGCACTGCGACTACGTGGATTGCGAGCAATCTCTAACTCCTGGGGGTGCAATCCCTGACGATTGAGTATTTTAACTCTTGGTTGTTGCCCACAAGCACAAATCGGAACTCGCGGCGGACAAATACAGCCCTTAGAAGCCTGCCGAAAAACCTGCTTGACAAGACGATCTTCGAGCGAGTGATAGGAGATAACCACCAGTCGCGCCCCGCTCTCTAAACGCTCAATGCCAGCCTTGAGAACGAGCTCAAGAGCTTTAAGCTCATCATTAACAAAGATACGTAAAGCCTGAAAAATACGAGTTGCCGGATGGCGATGAGAACGTTTGTAAACCGGCACCATATCTTCGACTAATGATGCCAGAGAGCGGGTCGTTAAGAGCGGTTTATGGACGCGACTTTCGACAATCTTACGAGCGATAGCGGCAGCGTATGGCTCTTCCCCAAAATCGCGAAAGATTCTAGTTAAGGTTTTATAATCAGCTCGATTGACGATCTCGGAGGCCGGCTCCCCTGCAGTCGGATCCATCCGCATATCAAGCGGCCCCTCGGACTGAAAACTAAAACCCCTACCGCCCTCATCCAACTGAAAACTGGAGAGACCGATGTCAAGCAGCAAACCATCTATTCTCTTTATGCCGGCATCATCAAGGAGCCCAGAGATATCGGCAAAATTCCCGGCCAGAAGTTTGAAACGAGAGGTAAACTCTAACTCCAGCGCCTGGGCCCGCAAAACTGCTTCGGGATCACGATCAATAGCCACCACTGAGACCCCGGCGGAGCTGCGTTCCAAGATAGCGCGACTGTGGCCACCACCACCAAAGGTTGCATCAACAATCACCCCTTGACCACCCGCAACCATCTTGCCCGCCAGCAGGATATCAACACTTTCTTGGAGAAGAACTGGGATGTGAACCATCAGGGAACCAAACAATTTACGCTAGCGACAAAAAACAGTGCCCAGCGCAAATATTGACACTGGGCATTCTCGACTAAATTTTCACACCGTACTCAGCTAAAACCTCGGTCATCTCTTTAATATTCTCTGGTGATCCGGTGATGGCCTGAGCTTCAGCATTCCAAAGCGCTTGACTCCACAACTCCAGCTTATCTATCTGGCCAGCAATAACAACACTGTTGTCTTGCTGGTCAAGTTCGGCCCAACTCCGTAAAGTGGGAGGCAACAAGACCCGGCCTTGTTTATCTAGTGTACATTCAACCGCACCTGATATATAGAAACGTTTAAATTTTTTGAGCGCAGGACGACTCGAAGGTAGAGCATTAATTTTCTCTTCAAATTCAGTCCAGATTGCCAGCGGATAACAGTCGAGACAATGATCCAGGGCAGTCGTAATCACAAGTTCAGAATCATACTCCTGAACCATGATCTCCCGGAATTTGGCGGGAATATTGAGCCTCCCCTTGGTATCAAGGGAATATTCATAGCGACCGCGAAAAGCCATTTCCACCACCATCCCCCTCTAAGGAGGATATTTTAACCCACAATCTACCACTTCACCCCACCTTGTTACCTGCCCCTGACACCTTTGTCAAGGATGATGGACCCGTAAAAAGTTAAATCACAAGATGTTAGCGTTGCGGCGGTCATATTCGATAATTTTTCTCATGCTGTCAATTGAAGTTGATTTGAACGCAAAACTGATCTTTGAAACCCGAAATAGACCAATTAAGAGAATTTCCAAGTCAAATATGACGTTTCCTAGGCGAATATCACGTTCCTGTGCCTGGCTGCCCTGAAAATATTGAGACCTATGGCTTTCATGACCACCGCAAAGCTGACGGCTTTCATTCCTCGGACTCTAAGGTGTTTTACTCCGGTTCGTCGGTCGAATTCAGACATAGTTGCTTCGACCCCGGCACGATAGCGATATCGATCTTTGAAATCTAAACTCTCTTCGTAGCACTTACGTTTAGCAAGATTAACATCATTATCAGTATAACGATAGTAGCAGGCTTTGCTGCCTTTTTTAACGGGACATAAATCAAATTTTTCGCAGTTAAGGCAAGTCTCTAATGGAAACGCTACGCTAAATCCTTTTTTTGTCATTTTGATTGATTGTGGCTTGTTGCCGCAAGGACATAAAGTTATACGACCGTCTTCGTCAAACTCAAATTTAGAAAGGTGGAAGAATTTTTGATTGCCTGGCATAAGTGGAGCCACAACTTCCACATCGTGATCTTTTAGCGCTTTCTCACAGTTGGACGTGCTTCCATATAGGGAATCAGCTAGGATTTCCTTTGGTTTAACGTCTTTCTCTTTCAGTTCTTCGATTGCGGGAAGCAAAGCATTGGCATCATGTTTGTCCGCTGGTTCAACGTCAACAAAAGTAATAAGAGGTAAGCTCGGGCTTTTTTCTTCACCTGAATCTTCGGGTTCGGGGCCAGCATAATTTTCGACAACCTGTGTCTGATATCCTTGCCCCTTGTGATTGCTGTAGCCGGCGTCAGGATCAGAGGGATTTTGAAGAGAATCAGAAGGAACATCCTTGTTGGGCTTGGCGACAGCCTTATGTTCAGAAGTGTTTTTGTCAGCTCCCTCGACAAGGCACTGCTCTTTAAATAGTCTGACAAGATGCTTGAAGGTGCTCATATCTTCAACGGCTTCAATTGAAGAAAATCTGTCGATAAAAGTGTGAATGTCAGTTGCCATCTGGTCGAGAGTGCGACTGGAATCAGAGGGTTTGACGGAAGCAAACAGTGATTCTGTGTTTTTGCCCAAATAGCGCTTTACGATATCTTCGCTCAGCTTGTCAAAGTGGACTCGCTGTTGCCGCTTTAAATTTATGAGAAAGTTTTTGATCGTCTTCACAAAAAGACCGATTCTGCCAAGATGGCGCATATTGGATTGGATATGGACAGAATCAATACGTTGCTTACTGAAGTCCACCTTAAATATCTCAGCCAGTCGCTTTAGTGTGATATCAAAGATATCGTTGTAGGCCTTTTCAGTGGAAAGTTTGTCTCTCATAGTCCATAAAGTTTTGTTGCTCACATAAGAAGCATTATCACTCTGGTCAGTTATATCTAAAGCATAGTGCCATTTAACATTGAAACGAAATTGATCGACAGCTTCTTCGTCAGTAAAGTCGTGCATCTGCTGGAGGATCATCAGACCAATCATAGAATGAAGTTCTTTAGTGGGTCGTCCATTCCAGTCGTGGTAATGAGATCTCAGGATATCCACCGGAAGTTCTGGAAGGATTTCCTTTCTAAATAACCCCGACCAGGAGTTGTTTAGCGAATCGCGTCTCTTGGGTCCAAGATAGCCCCAAGGGTCGAGAATGTAGCCCTGTTTGTGGTTTTTTACGTGAAACATGTTTTCGCCTCGTAAGCTGTTGTTTTTACACGCAAACAGTATCACAAACGGGGTTGACATGCAACATTAAAATAATAATTTATTTAATTTTTTCAACAGGTTAGCAGCTTGTTGCTTTTTACGAGTCCATCAAGGATAAAAATAAAGTTTTTCTAATTTCAAAAAAACTCTCCACGACCCGCCCCAATGAACACCATCCAAAAAAATGACCCCCATGCTTACCCGAAACAAACCAGGCAACCACGAGGGTCCATAAAACGTACAGGAACAGAACCAGAAGTAGGCTAAAACCTACAATAAAAAATTTCCCAGGATTGCCGGCACCGCCTGCTCAACCCGTAATATACGAGGGCCCAGAGAGGCAACTTTAAGCCCGGATGCCCGCAACATCTCCACCTCAAACGGAATGAAACCACCTTCAGGCCCGACGGCAACGAGGGCTGGCGCCTGACCTGCAACTTGCCGCAAACTACTCTCGGCCTGCGGATGCAACAACCAGGCATCTCGATCCTGCACCAAAAGCGGCACCTCATCTTCAACAAAGGGACGGAAACGATTTTTCAGAAAAATTTCCGGCAACCTGGTATCTCCGGCCTGCTCAAGAGCCAAAAGAACAACCTCGCGAAGCTTTTCTGACTGCAACCAGGGAGTCTGCCAATAACTCTTCTCCACCCGCCAGGCGTTGAAAAGAAAAATTTCCTTAACACCCATAGTTACAGCTGCCGCCAAAACCCTTTTAAGCACTTTAGGGCGCGGCAGAGCCAGAAGTAAACGAACTGCCAGCGGCGACGGCGAGAAGTGATCAAGCACCACTTCAAGCTCAACCCTAGAACCCGAAATGCCAACGACCTCCCCTGAACCTAAAGCACCATCCAACAGACCAACCCGCAGACGATCACCGACCTGAGATTTGAGAACCTTAACGATATGCAGAGCTCGCCGCCCGCCAAGAAGAATCCGGCTCTCACCAATAAAATCAGACTCCTCAAAAATCACTATATTCATACAAAAATATTCCTTTGGCGACCCTACTCACGAAAGCAGTTCACTAGTATCCGGTAAGCTTCTTGCCCTAGAAGTTTTGGGTGTTTTTGGAGCGTCTCGAAAAACTTTGAATGATTTTCTTAGTGAAATGAATCCAAAAAATTGCTGCTGTTTGAGTGAGGAACGAGCGAGTTCAGCAATTTTGGCGGAATGAGCTTAGAAAATCACAAATTTTTTCTTAAAAAGCGGAAAAAATTCCCGAAACTTCGTTTATGCAAATTGTCTACCGAACAGCAATGAAAGCAGTTGACAGTACGCCCCCAAAATCGCTACAAGTCTAAACGTAGCCATTCCGGTACCGTCCCATCTCAACAAGGCCCAACTGTGAAACATTTAATTACCAAAGCAACCAGAACAACAATCACCATTGCCTCAATTTTTTTCACACTTATGGGAACGGCCTCACAAGTCAGATCTCTCAGCGCCGGCAGCGAGATGGTACGTCCCCAAACAATCAAACCAAAAGCACAGACAGCGACAATCCGAACAGAACTTCCCCCACAGGAGACCGACAAACCTTGGACGATTGGCGTACTCTTGCCCCTAAGCGGAGAGTATAGGACCATTGGCCAACGTTTTCAACAGGGCCTGGAGCTCGCATTAACTACCAACTCTGACAAAAAATACTATAAATGGCACCTCTTACTGGCAGACTCAGCCAAAACCACCCCTGAGGCCGCGATTAAACATTTTAAAGATGAGCATGCAACCATCATCCTGGGTCCGATCCAAAGCAAACTAGCGAAATCTGCAGCTGAAAAAGCCATTGAACAGCAATTGCCGATAATTCTTCTAGCGCCACAACCCCAACTAACAAGTCTCGGAGAAAATGTCTTTCAGCATTTTTTAAGCGCCGCCAACCAAGCCCGCGAAATGGCCCGATTTATCCAGGAAAGAGATGAAAAAAGAGTCGCCCTCCTCCACCCTGACAACAACTTCGGCAATGATTTTAAAACCACCCTTATCAATTCATGCCAAAACGGGCAAACCTCAATCATAAAAAGCAGCACCTACAATCCCCAGGAAACCGACTTCCGCGCAGCCATCAAAAATCTGCAGGAGACCCCTGACCCCACTATCGACCAACCCGTACCCAGTTACTCTTTTACAGCCCTTATAATAGCCGACTTTTATCTCCGCCTACGCCTTCTAGCGCCCCAACTGGCCTTCCACAACCTAACCGAAAGCCAAATTTACGGAATTCACGGTGGCAACGACCAGCGCCTTGAAAACGAGGCCGCCAGCAACCTCGAAGGGGCGATATTTTTAGACCTCTGCCTAAATCTACCACTACCGCCACAAGCCTGCACTGACTACCGAAAACTCTACCTTAAAACCTATCAGGAACAACCCTCAATCTACGACACTTACGCATACGATACCATCACAATCATCAATCACGCCCGAAATCTTAGCAACAACTCCCAGACTACAAACCTCGCCAAAGCCCTACTCGAACTCCCTCCCCTCAAACTAATAAGTGGCTTAACCACAGTCAGTCAAGATGGTGAATTTTCAAAAAAATTATGTCCACTTATTTTCACAAATAAAGAGCGCCACCCTTCAACCGAAACCAACTCAGGTCGCAACAAAAATGATAAAAAAAAGAGGAGAGGGGGGGATGAAACACCATGTAAAAATGCTTATCCAGAAAAACCCGACAACTCAGGTGGACTATACTAAGTTGCAAGCCTTTCTCAGAATCGGAAAATCTCCTAAAACTCATGGCTCATTTTTTTCGAGCTTCGCCAGACGATTGGCATGAATATCCGGATAGAGATCTTTGACACATTCAGGGCAGATGCCGTGGGAAAAATCGACATCAAGATGTTCACTCATATAGAACTCTAGTCGCGTCCAATAGCCCTGGTCATCACGAATTTTATGACATTTGGCACTTTCACCCAAGAAGAGATGGACACAACCTATAACAAGCTATCAAATTAAACATAAGCGTACCTCAAAAAATTGCCTTTTTGCCCAATTACTACGTTAGGCTCAAATTTTAATCCTCAAAATACTCAATGTATTCCTGCGTTTAAAACCTTCACCCACCTTGTACTTGAACAAAAATTCTAATTTTTCAAAACACCCATAAAACAGCAAAATTTTCCTTTTCTACTTCATAAACCGGAAAAGGGTACGAATTCCAAATCCGTACCCTTTTCCGGTTTGAACCATTGAAGAATTTCTAGCCTTTAAAAATATCTGCCATCTCAGGCAAGATTGTCGGCAATTCGTCGATCAATTTCTTAACCGCGTTGACCGAATTATCAAACATCGCCTGTTCAGCTTCATTGAGTTCAAACTCAACTATCGCTTCAACCCCTTTAGAACCAAGAACACAGGGCACGCCAACATAGTAGTTATCAACCCCGAACTCACCTTTCAGCAGAGCACAAACCGGCAAAACCCGTTTCTGATCCCGCAATATAGCCTCTGCCATAGAGATGGCGGAAGAGGCCGGGCTGTAGAAAGCTGAACCATTACCGAGCAACTTGACAACCTCACCCCCGGCCATTTTCGTACGCTCAACCATGGCATCCATAACTTCCTGGGCTTTGACCTGGTCACCACCATATTTACGCACCAGCTGTTCCATAACCGGAATTCCGTTAACATTGGCATAACGGACAATCGGCACCATAGTATCACCGTGGCCACCCAGCACCATCGCGTTAACATCACGCGCCGAAACCCCAAGCTCCCAGGCTATAAATGAACAAAAACGGTTGGAATCAAGCACCCCGGCCTGTCCGATAACCCGCTCTGAGGGGAAACCGGTAACCTTCTGGCATAAAGTAACCATCGCATCCAAGGGGTTGGAGATAATAATTACAAAAGCGTCGGGGGCATGCTCTTTTATCCCCTCCGAAACCTGTTTCATGATTTTCGAATTAATACCCAGCAGGTCATCACGACTCATACCCGGTTTGCGCGGCAGGCCCGCCGTTACGATCACAATATCTGAACCGGCAATATCGGTGTAGCTGTTGGTCCCTTTCAAATCGACATCAAACTGATCAATCCGAGCGACTTCAGCCAGATCAAGCATCTTGCCTTGCGGCAATCCTTCAACGATATCAAAGAGGACCACATCGCCAAGCTCTCTCAGAGCACATAACTGCGCCAGAACACCACCAATCTGCCCGCCACCAATCAAAGAAATTTTCGCTCTCTTCATCTTCTTGTCCTCCACTTTCAAAACTGATTAAATCCAAAAAAAAAGCCCCGCCTTTTTTGGTACACCAAGTAACATCCAGAATTTATTTTAAGATCTTAAAATAAAAGAATGTATACAGTATGCAAAAGGTTGGAGGATGTCAAGAAAAAAAGCATTACCATTTTTTTAATTAACGGAGTAAAGTACGAAAAACAGGCTGAAATTTACTGTCAATAAATTTATTGGCAGGCCAACGTTGACCCGACTCAATTCCACATTACTCTCACACGCAATGACTACCCGAAACTTGAGAACCTTAAAAGAACCGACCGGATTGTCAACCGAAGCAAAGAATGTGTAAAAAGGAGAACAACCATGTCTGAAAAGAGTAAAATAAGTGCCTTGATTTTGGGGGTTTCCATCGGTTTGGGTCTGGTAATTATGGGCTACCTGCTTAGTGACGCCGCCCTCTCCGTCAAAGAACTGGAGCGCAGTGTCAAGGTCAAAGGTCTATCTGAACGCGAATATCCAGCCGACATTGTGATCTGGCCGATCCAGTTTGTCGCTGCCGACAACAACCTGCAAACTCTCTACAACACTCTTGAAGAGAGTACCGGTAAAATAACTGCCTTTCTTCAGAAGCAGCAGATCAAAGCTGTCGACATCTCCAGCAACCCGCCGACAATCACCGACAAGTCGGCACAAAGATACGGCAACTCAGCCCCGGCCCAGTTCAGATACAGCGCTGTCCAGACCGTAACCGTCTATTCCAACGCCATCAATACGGTACGCCAAGCGATGGGGGTTCTGGCCGATCTCGGCAAAGAGGGGATCGTCTTTAACAGCGACGACTATGAGGCCCGCCCGGAATATATCTTTACCAGACTTAATGAAGTCAAACCGGTAATGATCGAAGAAGCGACCCGTAAAGCCAGGGCAGTTGCTTTGAAATTTGCCCAAGACTCACAAAGCCAGCTCGGCAAAATCAAACACGCCTCACAGGGGCAATTCAGCATCAGCCCCCGCGATAAAAGCACCCCCCACATGAAACGGGTTCGTGTGGTCTCAACGGTTGAATATTATCTTTCGGATTGAAAAGACAGTGGGCAGTGTTAAACACAGTCCGCAATGGACTTGTCGACAAGATTTTTTACGAACGGCAACAGGTTAAAATATTTCTCTTATGAGAGCTGAAAATAACCCCAGAATTATCGTTGTCGGCGGCGGTCCGGCAGGACTTATGGCGGCCGGAACAGCATCACAAAGCGGGGCTCGAGTTCTGCTTCTGGAAAAGATGAAGCAGCCGGGCCGCAAACTTGCGATCACCGGCAAGGGCCGCTGCAACCTGACAAACAGTGCCGACATCGCCGACTGCATTGCTCATTTCGGAAAAAACGGACGCTTTCTACGACAAGCGCTGCATCGTTTTTCCAACCATGACCTGATCGATTTTTTTGCCGCTAACGGGCTTGAAACTGTCACCGAAAGAGGCGGTCGCATCTTTCCTGCTAACGGCAAAGCCCCCGAAGTTGTCAAGGTTATGCGAAAGTGGCTTAAAAAGAGTGGCGTCACGATTCGTTTCTCAAGCCCGGTTACAGAACTAATGATTAAAGATGAACAGATTATCGGGGTGATTGTTGGAAGAGAAGAATTTTCCGCGACAGCTGTCATCCTGGCCACCGGTGGTGCCTCCTACCCGGCCACTGGCTCAAGCGGAGACGGCTACCGTCTGGCTGAAAGTGTCGGACACCAGATCATAACTCCGCGCCCAGCCCTGGTACCACTGGTCTGCGCTGAACCTATTTTGAAAAAATTAGCTGGTTTAAGTTTGCGTAACGTTGCCGTCCGCCTTTTAATCAACCATAAAAAAGTTAAAGAGATTTTCGGAGAACTGCTTTTCACTGAAGATGGCATCAGCGGCCCAACCACTCTGACCTTGAGCGGTATGGCCGTCGACGCTTTGCATAAGGGCGATCAGGTCTGCATCTCTTTAGATCTAAAGCCGGCTCTTGACGATAAAAAACTTGAGACACGCCTGTTGCGAGATCTGCAAAGCCGGGGCAAAGAGAGTCTCAGCAGCCTGCTCCGAGGCCTACTACCGCAAGAGCTGGTGGCCGCCTGCCTTGAACTGAACGCCATCGAACCCCAACGCCAGGGCCATCAAGTCACGGCTTTAGAACGTAAACGTCTACGGGGCTGGCTGAAAGATTTCCGCCTGGAGATTACCAGGCACCGTCCCCTGGCCGAAGCCATCATCACCGCTGGCGGCATCGACAGCAAAGAGATCGAACCTAAAACGATGGCTTCACAACATGTCAAAAACCTCTTTTTTGCGGGAGAGCTTATTGATATCCAGGCCGACACCGGAGGCTACAACCTACAGGCCGCCTTTTCAACCGGTTACCTGGCTGGAAAAGCCGCTGGCCAGGTAATTTCAAACCCTTAAGTTATGGATGTTAGAAAGCCACTGAAGGTGATCATTCATACCTATAGCGTAGCCGACTCGAAGAAATGGAAAAAACTGTTTTTTACTTTTTTTGCAAACTGTGTTATTTTCTTGTTAACGGGCTGTCGGATTTTACATTCAAGATGAAAGTCATATAGAGAGAAGGGGAAAACAAGATGGAGAAAAAAACCAATAAACTCATCATCTCTATACTCAAGGAGATGAAAAAAATTGTTACCAACCCGACTGAATTTTTCCGTAACATGCCCACTAGTGGGGGCTTTGTCGAACCACTCATCTTTGCTGTCACGATGGGGATTATCTGCGGTATCTTTCAAGCCCTGTTGGGGGTCATTGGACTCGGTCATATCAACTCGTTAACCGTAGCCTTGTTGTCAATTATTATGGTTCCTCTGGCAACGGTTATTTTTGGTTTCGTTGGGGCTGCAATTCTGTTCATAATCTGGAAAATAATGGGCTCACAAAGCTCATACGAGACAGCCTACAGGTGCGGGGCCTACGCTGGAGGCATTGTTCCGGTTACCATATTACTCACAGTTATACCCTACCTAGGAACTATTATCGGACTTCTCTGGATGACCTATATTATAGTAATCGCGAGTCAGGAAGTACACCAGATTAAAGCTAAAACCGCTTGGATTGTTTTCGGAATTCTCGGAGCTCTAGCGGCCATAAGTTCAATTAGTTCCCAATATACAGCCCGCCAGACAGTTCAAGAAATGGGTAAATGGAAAAATAGCAATGAGAAAATGGAAGAGATAAGCCCTGAAGAAGCCGGCCGTAAAGTCGGAGAGTTTCTAAAAGGTTTAGAGAAAGGGATTGATAAATAGTCCGTGTTTTCAAGGTTTTCTTGTCGTAGTATAAATGGCAGTCATAAAGTTCCCTCGAGATATATAAATACACAAAATAAATTACGTTTTCAGGAGGTTCGTCGTATGAAAAAGTTTATCGGTGTCTGTATGTTGGGGTTATTTTTTTTACTTATGAGCGCCGTATCCGGCTGGGCCGGTCCTCGGGTGGCGGTTATGGATTTTAAAAACCAGACTCAATACGGCGGCTGGCGCCTGGGTTCCGGAGCAGCCGACATTCTCACCACTGAACTGGTCAAAACCGGCAAGTTCGATATGTTTGAACGAGAAAAACTGAATACCGTAATCAAAGAGCAAAACTTAGGTGCTTCCGGGCGGGTTGATCCATCCAGCGCCGCCCGTATCGGTAAAATTATCGGGGTCAACTTCATTATCACGGGAGCCGTAACCGAATATGGTCAGAGCCGCAGCGGTGGTGGTGGTGGTGGAGTTAATGTCGGCAAGGTTGGCTACCATTCCGCAGTCGATATTCGTATGGTTAATGCTACGACCGGCAAAATCGTTTTTGCCGACACCGCCAGCCACAGTAAGAGCTCTGTAAAGGTCAAGGTTTTCGGCTTTGGCGGAGGTGAAAGCTTTAATGAAAAGCTGGCTACCGAAACCATGCGTGAGGCCATAAAAAAAGTGGCCGCCAAGATGGATCCCACTGAATTTAAAACTTCAGGAAACCGCAAACCGGCAGCGACAGCCGCTAAAGCTGCCAAACCAGCCGGCAAGGCTGTGGTTGCCGATGTCGATGGTAATACGATTACTTTAAATAAAGGAAAAAACGCCAGCTTTAAAAATGGTCAGACCGTAACTATTTCCCGTAAAGGTAAGGTCATTAAAGATCCAAGTACGGGAAAAGTCTTGAAGATAAAATACAAAACCGTTGGCAAAATAAAGCTGACTGAAGTCGAAGAAGCCTACTCGGAAGGAACCGTAACCAGTGGTTCCGGGTTTAAAATCGGTGATATTATTCGCTGAGGTAAGAAGAAACATTAACCGGCAACGGGCGCAGCCATGGGCATTCCATACAAAAATGGTAATATCCAGGGTTGCGCCCGTTTTTTTATTAGAAAAGGCCGCTGCCATGATTATGCTGGCCGGCACTCTGCTATGGAGTTGTGCGAACAGCAAGAAACCAGCTGAAGTAAAATGTCCCGGAACCATAGAGTGGCAGATCTGTAGTGATGCCGAAGTCACCTCTTTTGCCTGTAAGCTGGGTTCTTTCAAAAAGAAACCGGCCCTCGTCTATACGGTTGCCATCAAAAACACGAGTGCCAAGGCTCATCGTTACCGCCTCAATATTATCCTGCTTAATCAGGATAAGGCAGCCGGTCACCTGGTGCCTCGCAAAGGAAAACCGCCGGTCGTAAAACCGGGTGAAACGGTCACCGTCAAGGTACCTTTCTTTAAGGCGACAAAAATTTCCGAAAAGATGTTGGTCATTCTTAAAACCTTAGGCGAATAGACTTTAATTCAAAAACTTGACAATTATTAGATAAGACATTCAACAGGAGAAGAGTGCCATGACAAAAAAAACGACTTCCATGCTGGCCCTGGCTGCAACTTTGGGCTTTCTTTTCAGTTTTCAGGCGGAGCAGGCAAGTGCCCGTACTCGTTTTATCTCGATTGGTACTGGTGGTACCGGCGGGGTCTACTATCCTTATGGCGGCGGCGTGGCTGAAATTTGGACGAAAAAGGTTAAAGGGGTTAAAGCGGTAGCCGAGGTTACCGGTGCCTCCGTAGAGAACACCAAACTCTGCGACAAAGGTGAAACCCTGTTTGGTGAAATCATGAGCGATGTCGCTTTCCAGGCCTATACCGGAACCGGCAAATTCAAGGATAAACCGCAAAAGATCAGGGGTATGTTTGTCATGTATCCCAACGTCTACCACATTGTCACACGCCAGGATTCCGGCATTAAAAGTATTGCCGATCTGAAAGGCAAAAAAGTCTCGGTCGGGGCGCCCGGCAGCGGCACCGCATTCATGACCAACCTGATCCTTGAAGAGGCTCTCAACGTACCCTACGACTCTTTCAACGTCTTCCGCCTCTCCTTTAATGAAAATGCCAACGCTTTAAAGGATAATTCGATCGATGCCGGGATCTGGTGTGTCGCCCCACCGACCTCATCGATCATGGATCTGGCCACCACCCACAATATCAGCGTGATCCCGTTCAGCCAGCAAGAGATCGATACCGTAACCAGCAAATACCCCTTTTATGCCGGCTACACAGCCTGCCTGCCGGAATCTACAAGGGACAGGACCAGGATGTCTACACAACCTCGGTCTGGAACACTTTCATCTGCAACGCTGATCTGGATGTCGAACTGGTCTACAAACTTACTAAAGCGGTCTTTGAAAACCAGAATTTCCTGATGAAAATCCACCATTTCGCTAAATATACAACCCCTGAGAATGCGGTCAAATATTCGGCCATCCCTCTCCATCCAGGAGCCATCAAATATATTAAAGAGAAAGGCATCGAAGTCCCCGCACGTCTAATTGCCAAATAGATGATAAAAACTCTGTCCCGGCACCTCTTCTGGGTGCCGGGACTACTTTTGCTCCAGTTATTCGGGCTAACTCAGGGCGCGACCGGTGCCGACAACTTATTAAAACAGGTTAGCAGGCCCCAACTTGTAGTCAGCGACTATTCGACAACCGAGGTGATTGCCAACCTCAAAGTTGAAGCCGGTGACAAGTTCACTATCCGCTACATCCATTCAGTTGACAAAACCCCGATCTTTGAAGAGTTTCGCCTCGACCAAAAACAGGGCCTGGTTCTTGAAAAAACCTGGTTTAAATTGTTCGGTGCCGGGCTCGGCCATTGGCAAGGACATGGAGATTTAAGCCAAAACGCAGATTGGATTACAATTGATAATATCGAGCAGCCTTTAGGTAGTTTCATCCTGCGGATCGGCGCTCCAAGCGTCACGCACACTATTATTTATAGACAACAGAAAATCAACCTCTCCAAACTTGCACCCGGAGTTCGAGCTTTAGTAGAGTTTAGAGATTTGCAAAATCCTGCCCCATCTAAATCTAAAACAAAAAGAAAAATAAAATAATTTGCCCATTTTTCAGGACCACGAAAAATCACGAAGGCACACGAAAGTAAAAAAATATTTCGTGATTTTTTGTGCTCTTTCATGGCTAAAAACATTGAGACCAATTCACATTATAATCCCACGAAAAAAAAACATCCCCCAGAAAAACTGGCAACTCCCTCTCAACCTCTGCCGACAGTGGGAAATAACGATCACATCGTTATTGAAGATGAGACTGCCAGCACCCAGCGCAACCTGCGCGGTTTTCTGGCCCTAAGCGTAACCACGGTCGCTATTGCTCTCTCCCTCTTTCAACTCTACACCGCCGGCATCGCCCCATTGGCAGCTATCTACCAACGTTCGGTGCATATGGTTCTGATTCTGGTACTGGTTTTTTTCCTCTATCCACCAATCAAATTTGCCGCCCGTAACCGCGTCGATATCTATCTGATTATAGACGGCCTACTGGTACTTCTAACTTTTGCCATCGGGGCCTATATCTGGCTTGAATTTGAAGCCATCGTCGAACGTCAGGGCGACTGGGTGACAACCGATGTCGTCATGGGAGTGATCGCTCTTTTTCTGGTCATGGAGGCGACCCGCCGGGTTATCGGCCTCTTCATGTCGGCAATTGCTATTATATTTCTCCTCTTTACCTATTTCGGCCCCTGGATGCCTGATCTTCTGGCCCACAAAGGCTACAGCGTTGAGAGAATCGTTACAACCCTCTACCTGACTACAGAAGGGATCTGGGGACTACCGACCGGGGTCGCGGCCACCTTTGTTTTCGTCTTTATCCTCTTCGGCGCTTTTCTGGAGCGCTCCGGCGGGGGCGACTTTTTTATCGATCTGGCCTACGCCTTAACCGGCCGCATGACTGGGGGGCCCGCCAAAACCGCAGTTTTAGCGAGCGGTTTCATGGGCTCGGTCTCGGGATCGGCAGTCGCTAATGTCGTAACCACCGGCTCTTTTACGATCCCAATGATGAAAAAAGTCGGCTACAAACCTCATGTCGCTGGTGCCATCGAGGCTGCGGCTTCGACCGGCGGCCAGATCATGCCGCCGATCATGGGAGCCGGCGCCTTCCTGATGGCCGAATTCACCAACACCTCATATCTCTATATCGTCAAGATCGCGATCATTCCGGCCCTTCTTTATTACTTAAGTGTGCTCTTTTTCGTCCATTTTGAGGCCAAAAAGATGGGCTTAAAACCGATGCTGAAAGAAGATTTACCTGACGTCAAAGAGACCTTAAAAAACGGCCTTCACTTTTTTCTCCCGGTCCTGATCCTGATCTACGTTCTTTTTAATAACTACAGCCCAATGATGGCTGGCTTTGTTGCGGTCATCTCGACTATCATTGCGGCCATGTTGCGACGTGCAACCCGCTTGAGTTTTAAAGATCTCTTAAGTGGTCTTGGAGCCGGCACCCGCAATGCGGTGATGGTTTCGGTCGCCTGCGGCTGCGCTGGAATCATCGTCGGCTGTGTCAGTTTGACCGGTTTAGGGCTTAAATTTTCGAGCCTCGTAGTTTCGCTTTCGGCCGGCAGCCCTTTTCTAGCCATCATCCTGATCGGTATAGCCTCGCTGGTCTTGGGTACCGGTCTACCGGTAACCGCCTCCTATATCGTTCTCGTGATTCTGGCAGGCCCCGCTTTAATGGATTTAGGCTTGCCGATTATCGTCGCCCACATGATCGTCTTCTGGTACAGCCAGGATGCTAACGTCACTCCTCCGGTCTCTTTAGCCTCGTTTGCCGGAGCCGGAATTGCCGGGGCTTCACCCATGAAAACCGGTTTTGCCTCCTGGAAGATCGCCAAAGGCCTCTACATTATTCCGATTGTTATGGCCTACCGGCCGCTACTCGGTAACGGCACCACGACCGAGGTGATCATGACCACATTTTTCACAACCATCGGCCTGATCGCCTTCACCAGTGCGATGGAGAGATTTCTTTTCCAGCGCCTCAATCTTATAGAGACTTTTCTCATGACGGCCGCCGCTCTGGCCCTTTTCTGGCCTAATTATGCTTTAAGTAGCGAAGGGGCGGTACTTTTGGCCGTGATGGCCGGACGCCAATGGATTAATCGTCAGTAGAAAGTAGAAAGTAGAAAGAGATGGAGAGATTTGAGGTTACCATTATCGGAGCCGGCATCGTCGGCCGGGCTCTGGCCGCCCGGCTGGCTCCAAAGCTGGGCTCTGAACTTCTTATAGTTGAGCAACACGACGGCTTCGGTCAAGAGACCAGCAGCCGTAACAGCGAGGTCATCCACGCCGGTATCTACTACCCCAAAGACTCCCTTAAAGCCCGTTTATGTATTGAAGGATGCAGGCAAATATATGAGCTTTGCCAGGTTCATAAAATCGCCCACCAGCGCTTGGGTAAGCTCATTATCACAACCTCCAGCGATGAAGAGGAGTATCTTACCGATCTGCTCGAACGCGGCCAAGAAAATGGGGTTGAGGGACTTAAAATATTGAGCTCCGGCGAAAGCCGAGTTCTGGAACCCCAAGTCAAGGCCCATGCCGCTCTCCTCTCACCGAATACCGGCATCGTCGATTCCCATAATCTGATACGACTTTTCTACCAGCAGGCCAAAGCGGCGCAAACTACCATCGCTTTTAATAGCAAAATTACGGAGATCACTTCGACAGCCACCGGTTTTCTTTTAGATTGCGATACTTACGGTACTGAAAACTTTAGCTTCTCATCGAACCTTGTCATTAACTGCACCGGCCTTGGCGCAGCGCAGTTAAGCCGTTCGGCAAAGATCCCAACCCCTACCATCCACTACGCCAAAGGCTCCTATTTCAGCTACAACGGCAAATCTCCATTAAACCACTTAGTCTATCCCGCGCCCCCGGTCGGCGGTCACGGTCTCGGCATCCACGCCACCCTGGATTTCGGCGGTCGTTTACGTTTCGGCCCCGATCTTGAATATTGTGATGAACCCGATTTCCGGGTTGATGAAACCAAGCAAACCAAATTTGCGACCGCAATTAAGCGTTACCTGCCCTCTCTTGACATCTCCCGACTCTCACCCGATATGGCCGGTATCCGCACCCGCCTCCAGGGCCCGAACGATGCTTTTTGTGACTTCATTATCCGTGAAGAGATCAACGCTGGAGCTCCCGGCTTCATCAATCTTCTCGGTATCGAATCACCCGGCCTGACCGCCGCCCCGGCAATTGCTGATGAAATAGCCGCCCGTCTTGATCTTTGACAAAAGCCACCCATGTTTCCTCACTCAGTTACCGTCACCTGAATATTGCTTTCATCAAAACCGCAGTTATCTTTAACCCGAACGCGAACCGGGTAGACCCCGGCCACCCGGTAAGTATATACCAATTCGTACTCAACACCGTATTCCATAAACACTTCACGGGTGGTACCATCACCCATGAAGAACTTATACGTATACGGCGGCTTTGATTCAAAGCCGGGTTTTATCTTGACCTTAAAAGTGGACGGCCGATCCACCCTGGACTCTTCGGAACCGATGAATGCAACAATTGTAAGGGTTGCCGGAATGATTTCAATTTCGCTTGTAATTTGCACCGTCGCCCCATCCCTGTCTTTAACGGTCACATATACGACATAATTACCACTTTTACTATAAGTATGATTTGCATCAACAATCTTGAACAAATCAGAAAAATTTTCTTCTAAAGACATTTTAGTAATCGGAGTCCCGTCCCCCCAGTTGAATTCAAGACTTAAAGGAGTACGATCATTGTCCCAACAACGAATGCGCCACAATCCCCTTTCTCCCGTTTTCATACTACTTGTAGCCCATGAAATATCTGCCTGCAATTTTGTTATTGAAATATACAACATCCCACCATCACTTCTCTTTTCACCCTCAAAATCTGTAACTTCCACCTCAACCTCGATGTACCTCACTGAATCATCAAAAGGCCCGACTTCATACCCACAAATTTTCTTATCACATTTCACAGGGGAAGGTAGTTGTTGTAGTTTTCCATCGATCCAAAATCTCCATTGATAGGTGTATGGTGCAACTCCGCCGACAACTTCAACTATCGCTTTTTTCGACTCCCCAAGCCTGATTTTTTCGGGAAGCTCTTTCCAGGCAACCTGAAAAGACACCGCCGCCGGCTTAATAGCAACCCTTTTAGTGTAGGTACACATTACGTCGTCACCGGTTCGAGGCTGGACACGCCAGGTGATTTCGGCCTGTTTTACAGAGCTCTCCGGGATTGTCCAGTAGAGGAGATAGTGCCCCCGGCTCGGGTTAGAAGCGACGCCATGCATTTCCCCATCAATTTCAATATCAACCCGGCCAATACGCTCCACCGCTCCATGGACTCTAAGCTCAATAGTTACCCTCTCACCGGCTTGAAGTAGCGCTCCGGAAACTGCTGGATTGTTAACCCCATACCAGAAGTGGCAGGCACCTTTTGCCAGAGCCGGCTGAATCGCAACCGACCTTGAATAGGAAGCCAGTACCTTATTGCCGGTTCGCGTCATGACCCGACTGATAATCTTGACCTTTTCTCTGGACGTTTTTAGGATATCCCAATCGAAGATATAGTGTCCCCGATCCGGGTTCTTGGCAACGCCGCGACCCTTCCCATCAATTTCGATCTCAACCCTACCAATACATTCCAGTGATCCCTCAAGTTTTAGTTCAATAATTGCCCTTTCCCCGGCCACTAGCCCCCACGCGGGCTGCGCCCACGAGTATACCATTAGCCCTCTCCGAGATTGAAGGGAAAAAGACTCTGTTGCCACTCCCGGTTGAGTTGTAATGCCGCCAGCCGACGGCGGCGGAAAGGGTGCAGGAGTGGTTGTGAAAGGAACCGTCCTGGAAGGGGAGGAAGTTCCGGTCTCTCCTCCACCAACCACAGTTTGCCAGGACGATTCCGAAGAACCTACCGGCCCCATAAAAAAGCCCAAGACAAAACATAAAATCAACAAAAAAAATAATACAACTTTGAGAAAAAATGCCGTAAAGCTGACACTTGAAACAGTAATTATCCTTTGAAAATAGTTAAAGCCCATTTTACCTTGCCCTTTAAAAAACTATTGCTAACTCTCAGACCAACAAAAACATAGCTTTTACCAAAACCACTTTTTATGCTTCAGCCAAAAGTCTAAGAATGGCTAAACAAGAAACCACATTACCAGATAAATACTGAGAGTATAACAGATAACCAAGACAAAATAAAGTAACTCTAAAAACAAACTCACTCCGCCAAAGTTATTCCCTCTCCCACCCTTGACAGCAAGAGATTTATCACTACCTTAACATATAGTCGGAAAGCTCGGGTAAACACCAGCATGTCCGCTTCAATAATATCAAGGAGGAGTCTCTTATGGATACCAGCAAATTCACCCAAAAAACCCAGGAAGCGGTAGCTGCGGCTCAAGATCAGGCTTTACGGCGTCACCACCAACAGATCGAGGCCGAACATCTGGCCCTGGCTCTGATTCAGCAACCGGAAGGTTTGATTCCCCGCCTGTTCGAAAAGATCGGCATTGCCCCGGCAGCCGTGGAACAGGCTCTCGAGGAACAGTTGGCCAAGATACCCGCCGTAACTGGGACTGGTGGCGGCCAGCTCTATATGAGCCCACGTCTGGGCCAGTTTTTTGTCAAGGCTCAGGATGAGGCCCAACAGTTCAAGGATGAGTATGTCAGCGTTGAACATCTGCTGCTAGCAATAGTTTCAGATAACAAAGACCCTTTGGCTTTACTTTTAAAAGACTTCGGCATAAACCGGGAAAAGTTGCTCTCGGTCTTGACCGAGGTTCGCGGCCACCAGCGCGTCACCTCGCAAAACCCGGAGGAGACCTACCAGGCCCTGGAAAAATACGGCATTGACTTGACCAAGGCGGCAGCCCAGGATAAACTTGACCCGGTTATCGGTCGCGATGATGAAATTCGTCGGGTAATTCAGGTACTTTCCCGCCGGACCAAGAATAATCCTGTCTTAATCGGAGAACCCGGCGTCGGCAAAACCGCCATCGTCGAAGGTCTGGCCCAGCGCATCTTTATCCAGGATGTCCCCGAAAGCTTAAAAAACAAACGCCTGATCTCGCTCGATATGGGGTCCTTGATTGCCGGCGCCAAATTTCGCGGCGAATTTGAAGAGCGTTTGAAAGCTGTTCTCAAGGAGGTCAAAGAGGCCCAAGGCAAGGTTATCCTCTTTATCGATGAACTCCATACCGTCGTCGGTGCCGGCAAAACCGAAGGTTCAATGGATGCCGGCAACCTCTTAAAGCCGATGCTGGCCCGCGGCGAACTCCACTGTGTCGGCGCCACCACCTTAAATGAATATCGCCTCTATATAGAAAAAGATGCAGCTTTGGAGCGCCGCTTTCAGCCAGTCCTAGTCGACCAGCCCACGGTTAATGATACGATCTCGATTTTGCGGGGCTTAAAAGAGCGTTACGAGGTCCACCACGGCATTCAGATTAAGGATACCGCCCTGGTGGCGGCCGCAGTCCTCTCAAACCGTTATATCAGCGACCGTTTTCTCCCCGACAAAGCGATCGACTTAGTCGATGAGGCGGGAGCCCGGCTCCGCACCGAGATCGACAGTATGCCAAGCGAGCTTGACGAGGTCACCCGCAGAATTATGCAACTTGAGATCGAGCGTGAAGCCTTAAAAAAAGAACGCGACAAAGCTTCCCGTCAGCACCTCGAAAAACTCGAAAAAGAGCTCGCCGACTGGCAGACAAAAAGTAAAACGCTAACCGCCCGCTGGCAACTTGAGAAAGAGCAGATCGCTAAACTTCGCGAAATTGGCAAGGATATCGAAGCCATCAAACTCGAGATTGAAAAAGCTGAACGTGACTACGACCTCAATAAAGCGGCCGAGCTTAAATATGACCGCCTGACCAAACTTGAAAAAGAGCGTGAAACGGCTCAACAATCGATCACTGAAAGCCAGGCCGATGGCGGCAGTCTCTTGAAAGAGGTCGTCGATGAAGAGGATATCGCCACCATCATCAGCCGCTGGACCTCAATCCCGATCAGCAAACTCCTCCAGGGCGAACGTGATAAACTGATCCATTTGAACAAGCATCTCCATCAACGAGTTATCGGCCAGGAAAACGCGGTCCAGGCGGTAGCCGATGCCGTAGTTAGGGCCCGGGCCGGAATCAACGACCCGCAATGCCCCTTGGGCAGCTTTATTTTCTTAGGGCCGAGTGGGGTCGGCAAGACCGAACTCGCCCGAGCTCTGGCTGAATTTCTCTTTGACGACGAAAACAACATGACCCGCATCGACATGTCAGAATATATGGAAAAACATGCGGTCTCCCGCCTGATCGGAGCGCCCCCCGGCTATATCGGTTATGACGAAGGCGGCCAACTTACTGAAGCAGTACGCCGAAAACCCTATTCGGTCATTCTCTTCGATGAAATCGAAAAGGCGCACCATGATGTTTTCAATATCCTCTTACAGGTTTTAGATGACGGCCGCCTGACCGACTCTCACGGCCGCCTGGTTGATTTTAAAAATACCGTAATCATCATGACCTCCAATATCGGCAGCCACCATATCCTAGAAAACCTACAGGAAGAGGAGTCGGAAGACAGCTTTAAAGCAATGCGCGAAACCGTATTGACCACCCTCAAGGCCCAATTTAGGCCGGAATTTCTCAACCGGGTCGATGATATCATCGTTTTTCATGCCTTAAAACGCAGCGATCTCGAAAAAATTGTCACTATCCAACTAACTTTTCTGGAAAAACGTCTGGCCGAAAAGGAGATCAAAATCGAACTTAATCCCAGCGCTATTACCTTCATCGCCGAAACCGGCTACGACCCGACCTATGGTGCAAGACCCTTAAAAAGAGCCCTGAAAAACTATCTGGAAACACCGTTGGCTTATGAGATTATGGCGGGTAAGATAAAAGAGGGGGATGTCGTAAAAGTTAATCTTGAAGGGGATAAACTTGGGTTCACGGTTTAGCTGAGCATTCCTGCAAAATCTCAACTGCGCAAGTTATAGCCTCTTTTGAGCAACCATAGTGCCCAAAAAGAGCTCAAAATAAAAAAACCGGCACCCACGCAAAGACTGATAAACACTGAGACTTCAGAAACACCAAGACAGGTATAGCGAAAACCATCGACGAAATAGAAAAATGGGTTGTAACGGGAGGCCTGTTGCCAGAAAATCGGCAGATCTGAGATTGAAAAAAAGACCCCACTCAAAAAAGAGAAGGGGACGATGACAAAATTTTGAAAAGCCGAGATATGATCCCATTTATCGGCTATGATCGCCGAAACCAAACCTAATGCACCGAGCGAACCACAGCAAAAGAAAGCCAGAACCAGAGCATATAAAGGATGGCGCAAAGGCACTATAGCAAAGAAACAGGCTGCCAGCCAAACCCCAACCCCAACCAGAACCCCACGCACTACAGAGGCCCCGACAAAAGCGAGATAGAATTCAAAGTCGGAGATCGGGGCCAGCAGAATAAAGACTACATTACCGTTCATCCGGGCTTGGAAAAGACTTGATGAACTGTTAGCGAAAGCGTTCTGCAACATTGCCATAACCATCAGACCGGGAATCAAAAAGGTCAAGTAGTTGACCCCCGGAAGCATCTCCCGACTGCTGGAGATAACCGAAGAGAAGATCAATAGATATAAAAGTACGGTGATCACTGGGGTTAAAATCGTCTGGATCGAAACTTTCAGAAAACGCCAGACCTCCCGGGCAAAGAGAATATAGAGACCGTAAAAATTAAACATTATCGGCAGCTTCCGTCAGTTCTGTATAGACCTCGGTCAAACCCGGTTCATGGATCCTGAGATCGGAGAATTTAACCCCAGCCTGCTCCAGTGCCGCCAAAACCTCACCCAGATGATCATGCTCCCGGTGCAGTCGTAAAAGCAGTTCACCTTTGGGTGCCTCCTGCCTTTTCTCCTCCAGAGTATCTGGCAAAGTCAGGACACTCTCCGACATAAGTTGCAAGCGTAGCTGCCGCCAGGAGTAGCGGCTCATCAACTCATCTTTAGGGGCCAGGGCGACCAGCTGGCCGTGATCGAGGATGGCGATCTTTTCGCACATACTCTCGGCCTCTTCAAGATAGTGGGTGGTTAAAATAATAGTATGCCCTTGGCGGTTGAGCCCACGGATAAAATCCCAGAGCTGACGGCGTAAGGCGACATCAACGCCAGCCGTCGGTTCATCCAGAATAACTACCGGAGGTCGGTGCACCAGCGCCTGAGCAATCAAAACCCGCCGCTTCATACCGCCGGAGAGATGATTCATCGACGTATCGATTTTATCTTCCAGATCTAAGGCTGCGACTAGTTCATCAAGCCACGGCCGGTTTTCTTTGCCCAGGCCAAAATAACCAGACTGTATAGTCAACATCTCGCGAACCGTAAAAAAAGGGTCATAGGCGAGCTCCTGCGGCACCACCCCAAGCTGGCGACGGGCCTGACGCCATTGCTGGCGCACATCACAGCCCAAAACTGCTGCCCGCCCAGAGGTTGCCCGCGTCAGACCGGCCAGGATATTAATCAAAGTCGACTTTCCCGCCCCATTTGGTCCCAAAAGAGCAAAAAAGGAGCCTTCAGCAATCTTCAGACTGACCTCAGCAAGAGCCTTAAGCAAACCATACTCTTTACTCAGATTTTCAATAGTTACAGCATCCATAATATCTTCAAAAAATAATATTCACTTGACAAAAAGGCTAAAAACAGAGTACTTTACTCCTTCGGTTCGCCCTTTTAATGCCCCGCCAAAAAACCCGAAAAGAGATGTAAAAGCTCATTCAGAAGAGTGTAAAACAGGGCCCCGTCCACAAAAACTTTCTAATCCTCTTTTCTTATTTCTGAAAAATCTCTTCACAATTTGAGAGAGGCTGGGCAAAATAGCAACATTTTTATGTGGAGGAGATAACATGAACAGCGACAGACATCAAGGCTCGACTGAAATAACCGAGCTGATTCTCAAAGCTGCCGAGAGTGCCCGGGCTGAAATCGGTTACGTCGGCAAACAACCGGCGACCGGCAAAGCCGCTCATTGGCCGATCGACTGCAATATTGGACCCGGGCTTGAAGGGGCCATCGCTTGTGAGTCTAAAGTCGGCTACGTCAACGGTACGGACGGCCTGCTCTCCTACCGGGGCTACGACATTTTTGAACTCTGCGCTCATTCAACTTATGAAGAGGTCTCTTTTCTGCTCCTGCATGGACACCTGCCCAACCCAGACGAACTTCTGAAATACGAACAAAAACTGATCAACTACCGCCACATGAACAAGACCTTGCGGCTGCTGATGAGCTTTCCGGTCGAAAACATGAATACCATGGCGGCCCTGCGCATGGGCACCATCTTTATGCGCCAAGAGTTTACCGACAGCGATCATGAGCAGGCAAAACCCGATTTAAGTGATGCGATCAGCGCCGACGAAGACTCTATCGCCATGGAGACTAAACCGAGCGGTGACCGCCACGCTATTTACGAATTTAAAAAGAAGAAAAAACGCCGCAAAAAACGCGATTCAAACCTTGGTGATGCCAGCGGCCTTGAGGCCTGTTACCACCTGATTGCCGGAGTCCCGACCATCACAGCAGCGATTACTCGTTTACGCCATGGCCTAATGCCCTATGAACCTTTAAATGATCTGAGTCATGCCGCCAACCTCTTCTTCATGATGAATGGCCACCGGCCCTCCGCTATCGAGGAGCGGGTTTTAGACGTTGCCCTGATTCTTCATGCCGACCACGGTATGAATGCCAGCACCTTTGCCGCGATGGTGGTCGCCTCGACGATGTCTGATATCTACTTTTCAGTCGGCTCCGGCATTGCTGCCCTTAACGGCCCCCTGCACGGCGGCGCTAATGAACGGGTTCTGCACACCTTACACGAAGTGGGCACCCCCGAAAATGTCAAAAATTGGGTCAAACAATCACTGGCTGAAAAAGTTAAAGTCCCCGGCTTCGGGCACCGGGTCTACAAAACTTACGATCCCAGAGCCCGGATTTTAGGACCGCTAGCCAAATATCGCTGCCTCGGCTGCAAAACTGATATTCAGAATCTCATCAGCACCGCTGAACATCTTGAACAAGAGGTCGTCGCATCCCTGGATCAAAACAAAAAAATCTTTCCTAATGTGGACTACTATTCAGGCGTGGTCTACACCCGTTTAGGAATTGATCCCTCAATGTTTACACCACTATTTGCCGTCAGCCGGGTTGCCGGCTGGACTGCCAGAGTGCTCGAATATATGCAGAACAACCGCATTTTCCGGCCGCGGGCCCTCTATACCGGCAAATTTAATCAGTCTTTCAAAAATCTCGATGAACGCTGAAACAACCAGCACTGTCCGCTACGAACTGGAACAACGCGAAAGGAGCCTTCTGGCTCCTTTCGCCGCTTTCAGTGCTGAGTCCAAAGGCCGGAAGCAAGCAGAAATTGAATGCCGCTATCGTATGGCCTACCAGCACGACCGCGACCGCATTATTCACTGCAAGGCCTTTCGCCGTTTAAAATACAAGACTCAAGTCTTCCTGGCCCCCAGTGGCGATCACTACCGCACCCGCTTAACCCACACCTTAGAAGTCGCCCAGATCGCCCGCACAATTGCCAAGGCTTTGCATTTAAATGAAGACCTGACTGAAGCTATCGCTTTAGGCCACGACCTCGGGCATACCCCTTTCGGCCATGCCGGAGAAGCAGTATTGAATCGCCTGCATCCCGGTGGCTTTAATCACTTCCAACAAAGTTTAAGGGTAATTGAGGTTCTTGAAAAAGAGGGTCGGGGACTCAATCTAAATTTTGAAGTACGAGACGGCATCATCAAACACTCGAAAGGCAAGGGTGACATCATTTCACCATCTTTGGAACATACCGCGATTACTCTAGAGGGACAAATTGTCCGCCTGGCGGATATTATCGCCTACGTCAACCACGATCTCGACGATGCGATTCGGGCCCAAACCATCAAGGCTGAGCAAATCCCGCAGGATTGCCAGCAGACCCTTGGTAAAACCCATACCCAGCGCATCAACACCATGGTTACCAACATTATCGATGAAAGTCGCAAAGAGCCCGGAACCTTGAAAATTTCCCCTGAAATTCTTGAAGCGGTAACAGCATTACGCACTTTCCTTTTTGCCAATGTCTACGAAAGTTCAGCCGTCTACAGTGATTTCGTCAAAGCCAGCCGCCTGCTCGAAGAGATCTACAAATATTTCCAGAATCACCCGCAGAAACTTAAAGAAAAGTATTACCCAAGCTACCTTGAGAGCTTTAGCTTCATCGACAATTTGCGTGATTTTATCGCCAGCATGACCGATCGCTACGCCTTCTCGCTTTATGAAAAACTTTTCCTGCCCCACCCTTGGAATATTAAGTAGAAACAACATTTAACTGCCAAAACACAACCCCGGAAAAAAATCACCCATGACCGACACAACTGAACCGGCAAATTCCCCTTTTGCATTACTGGAAGGCCTTGATGACGCTGAAAAACATTTTCTCCAGATAACCGCCCTGCTCGACAGTAACACCCCACGCCAGGAGCTCTTTCGCATCATGAAAGCCCTGCAGCAGGCCCCGGGAATGGCCCAGAGGTGGGATGCTGAAAAAGCCGCCAGTCAACTCCGTAAACTTCGGCAACTCGGATTAATCGACAATCATAACCGCTGTCATCCACAAATATGTGAAATCGTGGCCCGCCGCCCAATTGAGACCCGTTCGCTCGATCTCTGCAGGCAGCTGATCCGCTCCTCTTTCATTGACAACCACTCGCCAGACACCGAAGCCCAAGAACTATGTAGTCGCACCTTGAGAAATTTTCGCCTGGCTCTTTTCAACCATGATCTCGATGCCCTGCAAAAGTATCTGCCGATCTTTTATAGGGCACCCTATGACCCCCGTTTTCGCCACCCCTATGCGGCCCTGACCCTCTACCCGTTTGACCCTGAATGGTTTTTAAAACTGCCGCTGCCCCTCCAGTTTACGGCTCTCGACGACTGCATCACCCACTCTTTTGAGGATCTGATTGCGACCCCGGAACTGGATAAATTTATCGCTTCGCATTACCCGGCGGAAAAACTCGGGAGTCGGCCTTTCATCCTGCTTTACGCCCATAAACTGCTTTTCAGCGGCCGTCTCTATGAACTCGATGAGCTCTACAGCCACAACCGCCAGCTCTTTTCCGGAAGTGGCTTTAAGGGTGCCATCGCGGCTCTGAAAGGTGATTTCAACCAGGCTGCACTTAACTTTGCAACCGACCTCGAACAAACCCGTCGGGCCAATCCTGAAGGGGTCGCCTGTTTTGACGCCCCCATCGCTTTCTTCTACATCCTTACTTTAGGACATACCCAAACTGCATCGGCCTGGGAAGATGCGGTAAAAACCTTAAGTGGCGGCGAAAAAGAATTCGCATACAACCCCTTCACCAGAGATCTTTTTCGCCTGGCCGACACCCTTCTCAAGCTTTTCAGAGGGTTAGTGGTTGAAGCCCGGACAAGTTTCAGTGCCCTCGAAAAACGTCCCGACAATTCAATCTTTACCCTATTAACATCTCTGGTCTCCTACTGGCTGACCGGAGAAATCTCAGATGAAAAACGGCAACAGCTTAGTACGCTTGCGACAAGCTCTAAACCCTCTTTCCCCTGGGTGGCTCTCGAATGCGCTCAGTTACTGATTTTAACTGAGCCCCGCAACCACAAAGAATCTGCAAAACCTGAAAAGGTACCCCATCTTACCGAACTGAACAACGAACTTAAAGCCTTAAGTCCGGCCATCTCCATTGAACCGGCCTGGCGTCGCACCCTGGCCGCTCTCCAACAACTCACTCCGGACAACATAGCTGCAACTGATTCTGAAAAACCTGACGCAACCATGCGACTGGCCTGGTCTGTCGGTATCATTGAACCCGGAATTCTTCACCTGACCCCAAAAATCCAGAAGTGCAACTCCGACAAATCTTGGAGCCCGGGCCGAAATCTCGCTCTTAATCGTATCTACGAAGAGGATCTCTTACCTTTTTTAACCCCTCAAGATCATCGTATCTGCAAAACTCTGCGGCGCCAGTCCGACGAAAAGGGGGAAAGCTTCACCTTCGAGCAGCGTAAGGCTCTGCCGGCTCTTGCTGGCCATCCCCACATTTTCCTAAATGGACACCCGGAAATCCCGGTCGCTGTAACGCCGGGACAGGCCGCCATTATGGTTGACCACATACCCGAAAAAGATACTTTTTCAATTAATCTCTACCCCAACCTTGAAAACCGGGAGATTATAGTAATTGAAGAATCCCCGACTCGCTTCACGTTCTACACTAACACTTCAGAGCTCAAAGAAGTCGCCAAGTTTCTAGGCCCTGACGGACTCATCCTGCCCCACGAAGCGGAAAATGAAATCCTGGATACTTTAGGGCCTTTGGCCGCTATCGTACCCATATTTACAAACCTTGCCCCAGGCTCGACCAAAGGCACCTCGATCACTAATAACCAGAATCTATTTTTACAGATATTCCCCTCTGGCAGTGGCCTGCGCTTTGACCTTAGAGTCAAACCCCTAGGACCTTCAGGCCCCCACTTAAAACCTGGCGCTGGTCAAAAAAACATCTTTGCAACCATCGATAAACAACCCTGTTCCGCCAACCGCAATCTCCTCCTCGAACATCAACGTCGACTGCTGCTCCTTGAAGCCTGCCCGAGCCTTAACGGTAACAACCAACTCGCCAGCTGGCAGATTAATGAACTTGAAGGATGCTTGCAAATCCTTTTTGAGCTCCAGGAATTTCAGAATAGTGAAGCCGAAAAACAGTTGCAAAAAGCATCTGAATCACCTTCAGCATCACCACAGGAAGCCTCATTGGCAACCTCGGGGGAAGCCTTTTGCGAATGGCTCATCTGTGAGTGGCCGGCCGGGAAAAAGATCAGCCTGAAAAACCGGGCTTCAACTTCGGCTTTCAAATTCAATATTCAACCTCATAAAGAGTGGTTTAAGATTGAAGGCGAATTAAAGATAGATGAAAACCAGATTATCGGCCTTGTCGACCTTTTGCAAACAGCCAGGAAGGGAACGGGGAAGTTTTTACCGCTGGCTGACAATCAGTTTGTCACCCTGACTGAAGACCTGCGCCGGCGCCTTAATGAATTAAGTTTCTATCTCAGTGATGACGATGGCGAGCTAACTATTCATAAGGCCGCAATCAATAGTGTCGCTGAGCTTATGGAGGGACTGCCCGAAGTTGAATACAGCTCCACCTGGCAAGATCAGCTTAAGCGTTTTAAAGAGGCTGGCAACTTCACACCAAAAGTACCAGAAACTTTACAAACCGAACTTAGAAGCTACCAGGTCGAAGGCTTTGCCTGGCTCTCCAGACTTGCCCATTTAGGTTTTGGGGCCTGCCTCGCGGATGATATGGGACTCGGCAAAACCGTCCAGACCCTGAGCCTGATCCTCTCCCGAGCTGAGGCCGGGCCGGTTCTGGTAGTCGCCCCCACCTCAGTCTGCGGTAATTGGCTTGAAGAGAGTCAACGCTTTGCTCCCAATCTCAATCCCATTCTTTTTGGCGGAGCTGACCGGCAACAGCTTTTCGACAAACTCAAGCCCTTCGATCTTTTAATCTCCAGCTACACAATGCTGCAACAAGAACAAGAACTATTTGCCTCTAAAGAGTGGGAGATAATCGTCCTCGATGAAGCTCAGGCGATCAAGAACATGAATACCAAACGTTCCCGATCGGCTATGACGCTAAAAGGTAAATTCCGCCTCATCACCACCGGCACGCCCATGGAAAACCATCTCGGTGAGCTCTGGAATCTCTTTAATTTCATAAACCCCGGTCTGCTTGGCTCGATCGATCAATTCAACCAGCGTTTCGCTCTACCCATTGAACAAGATAACGACGAAGAGGCTCGTCAACATTTACGAAAAATCCTTAAACCCTATATCCTCCGCCGGAAAAAGAGCCAGGTATTAAAAGAACTTCCGCCGCGCACAGAGATCCTTCTCTCAATTAAAATGAGTGCTGATGAGCGCAATTTTTACGAAGCCGTTCGCCGCCAGGCTATTACCCGCTTAGAAGAGGTCAGCGGACAAAACGATGCCGGCAAACAGTCTTCTATGCAGGTCTTAGCCGAACTGACCAGACTCCGCCTGGCCGCCTGCAACCCCAGACTGATAGTTCCCGAAAGCAATATCGAAAGTGCCAAACTGAAACATTTCGGCAGAACCATCGACGACCTCCTGGCGGGCGGCCACCAGGCTCTGGTTTTCAGCCAATTTGTCAAACATCTTAATCTTATACGCAAAGACCTAGATGAAAAAAAAATCGCCTATCGCTACCTTGATGGCTCAACCCCGAAAGCCAAACGCCAAATCGAAATCGCCGCTTTTCAAAAAGGTGAGGCCGACCTTTTTCTAATCAGTCTCAAAGCCGGCGGCCTTGGCCTCAACCTGACTGCCGCCGACTATGTTCTCCACTTAGATCCCTGGTGGAACCCGGCGATTGAAGACCAGGCTTCCGACCGCGCCCACCGTATCGGGCAAACCCGCCCGGTCACCGTCTATCGCCTCATCAGTCAACATACCATAGAAGAGAAAATTGTCCGCCTGCATCAGGAAAAACGCAACCTCGCCGACCAGATCCTCTCAGCCAGCGACCAAAGCGCCCGTTTTTCAACCACGGAACTATTGCAATTGATTAAAGAGGGATAAAGGATCAGTGGGCAGTGGGCAGTGGGCAGTGGGCAGTGGGCAAAAAAACTGCGCGTGATGACCGATGTCAACTGAAAAACGTCTGATGACATTCTGACATTTCACCAAGCATCAGGTTGTCAGGCCTGACCCTGCCCCTGTTGGGCCCTTCGACCCCGGCTCACCACCTTAAATTTAAAGAGGGTAGCGGCTAAGTTCGCTTCGCCCTCTCTCACGGGGTCAAAGCTGGGGTGCTAACGCACCTTGTACCAGCAATGACCCCACCTGCGGAGGTTTGGGAAAAGATAAAATACCGGTCTGTCTCAACTGGGGTCATTACTGGATAAATGGCGGCAAATCGATTAGCGAAAAACCAATAACTTGGCCCGCCAATTATTCTGCTTTGACCCCCTCAAAGTGAGCGAAGCAGAGTTGATGGCTTTCTCGATTTGCACCAAAGCCAATCTCGTAAACCGCAAAACTAGCATTGCCAGAAACCAAAAAGCCCCCGGCTGTAAAGCAGAAGACTTTTTGGTTTCATAAAGAAGGAAAACGTAATCCTCTAGGAGGCTGTCCAAAATTAACTTTAAAACTTAAGCTACCCTCAATAATAGTACCAGATCGACTGGTAATCTTCGACCTTCTCGCCAATCGCCTGCAGCCTTTCAAGATAGTCAAGCACCGGCACATCATGGGCAACGTATGATTCGGGGGCAACCCGGACAATGCCATCCTCCCAAGGGAAAAACTCGTAGATTCGCGAGCCATCGGCAGCCAAGCCGATCATTTGCCGCTGACGGATTGAACGAATGTAGCCTTTTCCCTGACCGGGAACATTAAAAACCGCTTCATCAGTACGCTCCATGCCGGGTGAGAGACGGGCCTCTTCGGTCTGTTCTTGTAAAAGCCGGGCAATCGGCACCCGGTAGCCTGCGGTCTCCTCTTTGCCTTTGGTATTAAATGAGTAATATGGATCAATGCCAATCAGGCGCAAGCGCCGCCGCAAAAAAGCTGCCTCAAAACGTCGCGAGACAAAAAAGGTATAAACCAGCTGATTATAGACACTGATACCCTGCCGTTTCAGACGATCAACAGCAAACCCAACCTCAGGGGTTAATTCATAAGCACTCTCAATGTGAGTGACAACCACAATTTCCCGTTGACCAGGTAAGCGCAGAGCACCCAAAAAAGCGGCCAGACGGTCGGTAATCCGCATCGGCAGGGTCACTAAGGTTCGGGTGCCAATGCGAATACGCTCAACTGTGGGTATGGCCGCAACCATACTGACTATCCCTTCAAAAGAGTCCTCATCCATTGCCAAAGGGTCGCCACCGGTTATCAAAACTTCACGAATTGCCGGGTGTTCAGCAATCCACTTGACCGCGGCCTCAATTTTTTCCTGAGAAGCTAAAGCATCTGCCGCCATCGCATCTTCAATTTCCCAGTTACGCTGACAGTAAACACAGATCTGGGGACAGGTATTAAAGGGTTTAAAAATACAGATTGAAGGGTAGCGCCGGGTAATCAGGTCGATAGGCGAGGTATCCTCTTCCAACATAAAATCAAGCCCCGAAAAATCTCCTTTCTTACACCGCGATTCGACGACCTTCTCAACATATTCCGGCGGCGGTAAAACTTGCGCCCGAATCGCCGCATCCCGTCGCGAGACAAGACCATCAACTTCCCCAGGAGCATCATCCATTAAGGAAAGATAGTAAGGGGTCACTCCAAAAGGAAGTGAGCGTGCGCGAGCGCGAGCCACAGCCGCGACCGCTTCAGGAGAGAGATCGACCAGTTTTAAGAGGGTTTCGGCATCCTGGACAATATGCTGAGTCTGCCAGCACCAGTCCTGCCATTGGGCTTCACTGACCCCAAAATATTTTTTTATGCGCTCCCGTCGTAAATGACGGCGGCTAACGGCTTCCGCTTGCAGGCCATCACTGTAACCTGACATAAAACTTTCGACCCGACGCATCATCACATCAAGTTGGTCGGAACGTAAAATTGCCGCCTCGCGACCAACCTTATCGCTAAGAGCATGGTTTTCATTAATAATCGCGGCAGAGCTGGCCTTACTCCCGCAAACCCCATTAAACAAAAAGATGAGCTCAGCATAAAAGGCAGGCCGCAGATCTTCTCGGTCAATGTCACGAACCACATCAAAAAGGGCTTGGGCTACACTGAAACCGGTCTTCACCTCGGCCTGCGCAGAAAAAAACGTGCGCAATATCGTAACGCAAAGATTTACCCGCCGCAAATCACCAGCCCCGGCCGTAGCCAATCGATCCAGCGCCGCCCCTTCAAGGTCATCAATAAACGCAAACAGATCTCGCCGCCATTTTTCCAAATTTTCAGGGTTCTTATCAGAATTCTGGTCACACAGGTCAAACAACCCCGGAACCACTCTCCTTAAACCCGAAATCGTAAAAGTTTCCTGCAACATTCCCCCTCAATCTGAAAGAAAATCAAGTTATACTGCAAAATATCAACTATTATAACTACTTCTACAACAATTTGCCAATTTTGTGAAGTAAAAAAACAATGTTTATAAAAACTGATTGACAACCCGCAGGCTTTCATTGTAGATGGCCCGGGCACAGACCGTTGAGCGGGATTAACTCAGCTGGTAGAGTGTCAGCTTCCCAAGCTGAAAGTCGCGGGTTCGAATCCCGTATCCCGCTCCAAGAAGCAAAAAGGGGATCTAGAGATGGATCCCCTTTTTATTTCAGTCCTCCCTCCTCGAAAAAAATCCACCGGAAATTATTGCCGACCGAAAGACAATTTAAAGTCACTGCAAAAAGCGTCGAACTTTGCTTCGCCCACTTCGAGGAGGACACACCCCAAGAGTACTTCCTCGCTTCGCTCACAGCGCGGCTCAGCCCGCCACGGGCTAAAGCCCAAACACAAAAGATGTTCTAAGCCAAAAAACAACAAATGGCACATAGGTTGCAAAAGCTTCCTGGAGAAAGAATTATTGCCTGCAAACGGAAAAAATTGGTCAAATAGATAAGAATTCGTTTTAAGGGGGTGTCTACGGTGGACCCGAGCGTCTAGACAACTTTTTGTAATGTTAAGCTATAGGCCG
>CAYWGC010000013.1:0-70916 GCA_964457755.1 uncultured Thermodesulfobacteriota bacterium
CCCGCACCCCCGTAAAACCAATTTAACTTTATGATTATTTAAAACCCCAAACCTAGAGCTTAGCAACCATCAATCGTTGTCTAGACGCTCGGGTCCACCGTAAAGAAATATTATTGATTTCAACTTTAACCATGGAGTTTTTTATGTCAGGACCATTAACTGGATTGAAAATGCTTGATTTTTCCACCCTTCTGCCGGGCCCTTATGCATCCATGTTGCTGGCCGACCTCGGGGTCGAGGTCTTACGCATATCGTCGGGAACCAGAGTGGACTTTGCTGAACATATGGCGCCGTTTGTTTCCGAAAAGCGGATTTCGGCCAATCTTGCCTGGTTGGGACGGGGCAAGCGCACGATGACCCTGAATCTGAAAAGTGACAGGGGGCTTGGGATTGCTCTGGAACTGGTCAAGGAATATGACATTATTCTGGAACAGTTTCGGCCCGGGGTCATGAAAGAACTGGGTCTGGGTTATGCTGACTTAAAAAAGATAAACCCGGCCCTTATTTATTGTTCGCTGACCGGATACGGCCAGTCGGGTCCCATGAGCCCGAAAGCGGGTCATGATATCAACTATCTATCCCGCGCCGGAGTGATGGCTCATTCGGGTCTGCGGAAAGCCGGGCCGGTGCTGACCGGTATGCAGATTGCCGATGTTGCGGCCGGTTCCAGTAATGCCGTTATCGGTATATTGGCTGCGGTTCTGCATCGCAGTGCCGGCGGTCGCGGGCAGCATATCGATATCTCAATGACTGACGGAGCGTTGGCTTTCAATACTTTTGCCGGCGCTGCGCTCCTGGCCGACGGCAATCTCGAACCACAGCGTGAAGGCGAGCTTCTCAATGGTGGTTCACTGTATGATTTTTATGCTACCAAAGATGATCGATATATAAGTTTCGGCGGTCTTGAACCCCAGTTTTTCGAGGCCTTCTGTAAGGTTGTGGGTTGTCCCGAACTTATCGAGCAGGGAGTGGTACCGAAGGATCTGGCAAAGATCAAGGAACAAGTCGGTCAGCGCATTAAAACCAGGACTCGGGATGAGTGGGTAGCAGAATTTTCCGGTGTCGATGCTTGTGTTGAACCGGTTCTGTCCCTGGCTGAAGCCCTTAACGATTCGCATATTCGATCACGGGGTATGGTTGTTGATCTCGAACTGCCTGAAGGGGGATCGGTTGAACAGATTGCCAATCCGATAATTTTTTCCGAGACCAGGCCGCAATACCATAAGATTGGTGAAGTGACCGGAACTCATACCCGGGAAGTTGTAATGGGTCTCGGATATTCCGCAGAGGACTTTGAAGAATTTAAAAAAATAGGTGTTTTCGACTGATCTTGCTGTTTGTCTTGGCAACTGCCTTCCTTCGTGGGGAAGAAGGGGAAAACCCCCTCTTCCCCATCACTATTTGTGCTGAATCATGTTTTTATGCTTATCAAAAAACAGATTTTCCATCGGATACAGCAATTTTTTACAAAATCGATATTCCGGTCGGCTAAATTCAACCCTCATCCCGCTTTAATGGTTTGATGTTGCTACGAATTCATCATAATATAGAGTTCCCTCAAAAAATCAGCGGGATATTAATTCTGAAGAAGTGGCCAGAAAAACCAAAGCTGCACTCAATTACTGTAACAGCGCATCAGACTATACGGTTCCCAATGGCGGAAAACCAGAATAGTTTATTCTACCATATTATTCATATACCTTTTCTATCAATTTGGTTTTCCCCCCTGTTCTATCAAGTGTTTCGGGCGGAACCAGTTCGATCTCTGGTCTAATTTTCAATATCTTATGCAACTTCTCTGCAATATCCTTATTTAATTGTTCACGGCCATCGGCATCAACATCCGGTCCAAATTCCAATTTTATTTTCAGCGGAGGCGTAACCCGGGGCGGTGGCTCATTCAGTAAAATTCTCAGATGTCCCGTAACTTTTTTCCCAAAAGAGGAAATAATCTCCTTGATTGCCGCCGGGTAAACATTGACACCTTTTACGATAAGTAAATCATCAGACCGTCCAATGACTTTAAACCTGTATCCCGGACCGGGGTAACCGCACGAACACGGCTTGGTAAATACTTGAACAATATCCCCCAAACCATATTTCAAAAGTGGTAACCCCTCTCGATCCAGAGACGTTATTACCCCCTCCCCAACGGCACCATCTTTAAGTTCTATGGGTTCCTTGGTTTGAGGATCCACGAGGTCATCAATGTAAACGGTCATTTCTGGTGCAAGTTCATGCATTCCCATATATTCCGGTGAATCGCAGGAACCTGCGGCCGCTTCAGAACAAGGCATCAAAAAATCGAACCATTTGCAACCAAATGCACTCTCGACTTTCTCTCGAACATTTTTCAGCCCGACACCCGGCTCACCCGTCGATAAAATTCTTTCAAGATTCCATTTTTTGAGATCTATATTTTCTATTTTTGCTTTTTCGATAATATACTCGGTTAATGAGGGTGTGGCTGTCATAACATCCACGTTTGCAAGTTCTGCCAAGTAAAAGATACGCGATGTACCACTTTCAGCACCGGCTTCGATCGGCAGTGCCCCGATATGTTGAAACGCAGACTTTATCTCCGATCCGGCCCAACCACCACTCAATCCAAAACAGAAAAGCACTCTGTTGGAGGGCCTTACCCCGGATAGAAAAAATGCACGACCGAGGCCCTCTTTCCACCGCCACAAGTCATATTCAGTAAAAGTATAAGTAAACGTCGGATGTCCCGTTGTACCACCCGTTGTTTTTGCCACAATCAATTTTTCTATCGGCACACACAAATGAATGCCAAAAGGATGGCCATACCTTTCAATAGATTCATCTCGACTCTGCCTTTCCATTTCTTTGTTAATCAAAATAGGTAATTTTCTCAATTTCGCTAAACTATCTATATCCTCAGGCTTTGCACCTATTTCATCCAATTTTCTTTTGTAGTACAGAGAATTCTCATATGCAAATTTGAATTGTTTCGGCAATCTTTCATTTCGGATACTTTCCAATTCATCTCTTGACATCGTTTCATATTTTTCATTCAGTACTTGCATGATATAATAATCCTTTTGAAGTTGATTTATCGTAACATTTTTTATGGGATTAGTATCTTTTTTCAAAAGTTGGTGGTTTCCGTAAAGCGCGTTGGATAGAATACGCTGGACACCACTCCAACTCAGGAGAAACTCTTAACTTATTTTTGAGTTCCGTTCTAATTTCATGGGCTATGTTCTCAAGGTTGTTTTCCATACCTTGTCCGTATTCGAGCTTTATTTTCAATTGCTCAACACGTGGCGGGGGTGTATCCAGCACAATTCGCATTTCACCGGTCACTTTGGGCTGAAAGGAAGATACAATCGTTCGGATAACAGCCGGAAATACATTGACACCTTTTACGGTAAGCATATCATCGGCTCGGGATAAGACCTTTACGCGCGTTCCTCTGAACCCACAATTGGGGCATGGGTCCGTAAATATCTGGACAATGTCTCCATAGGCGTACCGGATGAATGGGCATGCTTTTTTATCTAAATGGGTAATACAAAATTCTCCAATCGCACCATTTTTGATTTCAATCGGTTCTTTTGTCTCAGGGTCGACCAAGTCTTCTGTCCAAAGCGCATAGTCAGGCGCATATGCATGCATGCCATGATATTCATCGCAATCGCAGGTTACACTCCACGGCCCTACACCTTGCGCCATCCACTCATACCATCTGGCACCATATGCCGTCTCAACCTTCTTTTTAACTTCCGGCATGCTACATCCCATTTCACCTGAAAGCAAAAGGGCTTTAATACCAAGTTCCTTTACCGGCTTGCCCATTTTTTCCTGTACTAAGTTGATATAGTATTCCATTATTGAAGGCCCACTATAAACTGCCGTCGGTTTCGTAAGTTCCCACATTTTGAATATGACATCGGTTCCTACGCGGATATCGATGTCAATCGGCAATGCGCCATAATCTCTGATACCAGGAAGCATCATCGACGTTGCATATACACCCAATGGAAAGACAAATAATATCCTGTCGCCCTTCTTTATTCCGGCACAGGCCAGCATGTGTTTAACTTGATTGTTTACTTGCTTGATGTCGTAATCAGTAAATGTATAGGTAAAGGTTGGATTTCCCGTAGTACCAGACGTCGTTCCGGTAAGCACTAAATCTTCTGCAGGGGCGCATAGGTGCAGGCCAAAAGGATGATTGTATTTTTCAAGAGATCTTTCCGAACTTTTACGTTCATCATCTTTAATCATAAATACGGGCAATTTTCGAAAGTCTTCAATCGTTTTGATATCTTCCGGTTTTGCACCCGCATCATCGAACTTTTCTTTGTAAAATTCAGAATTATTATAACAATATTTTAATTGGCGGCGTAACTTTTCTTCTTGCAACTGCTTGATTTCGTCCGGATCCATGAGGTTCAACAAAGGATTTGAAAACCCCATTTGTTTGGATGATTCTTTCATTTCTCCCTCCTTTTTTCAAAATTTCAATAGACGAAAGCCTTTTGATCAAACATTTATTTTATAATTATTCATCAGATACATTTAGAAACGTGGCTTGTTCCTTGAGCTGCCCGTTGTTTTCTTCAAGGGGGTCAAAATTTCGGCGCAGAAGATCGTACGTGACGACATCAACAACCTTGTTTTTCAGTGAGCTGAGAAAGTCGCTCGCTCCCATGATTCCCCTCCTTTTTACCGAACGGTTCAGTTCGTAATGTTATTTATTCCTCAGTTCTCTGGTCAAACATAATCGCGGTACTCGACGAAGTCAGCGCCGCGATTCCTAGCGGTGCAGCCGCTAGGAACAAGTGATTATATAGTTCCGGATATCATCACCTTTTGTAACCACTCAACGTAATTGTTAATCTTGCAGCAGAAAATCTGGCAGTGTGCCTTTAAATAAACATCCCAAAGCATGACTTGAAGAAACTCCATGCTTTCGACATGTAGACAGATAACCGCGAATGCGACAAAAAATTCGGGCGCCATCAATTGACCGGAAACAGCCAGATATTTTTTGCTGAACCTTGGTCATGCGAATATCTCTTTCGCCCAGATTGTTCGTGAAGGGAACGTAGTCAATTTCCATAAATCGGAGGACATCATCTTCGAAATTTCTTAACCGTTCCAACAAATTTCTGGATTTGGATCTTTTAACCCGCCCCCACTTACCTTTTTCTTTGGGCGGTGGCTCTGGGCATTCAATATCGGCATGTTTGAGCAGTTTCCTGTAAGTTACTCGAAATTCACGTGATTTTTCGATGTTAAGTGCGCTACCAGCATCAATAACCTTGCTGTTGATTTCCTCCAGCAATGTTTTCATCAGCTTAGCCCACTGTTGTTCTAATTAATTTGTGTATTTAATTGCCGGGTTAATATCTTGGTTTTCACAGGGCAAACTCCTTAGCAGCTAATTCTTTGAGTTCTTTTTTAAGTACTTTTCCTGTAGGTCCCAAAGGAATACTTTCAACGAATTTAACTATTCTTGGTGCTTTATAGACTGCAAGTTTATCCCTACAAAAATCAATAATTTCTTTTTCAGTTGCGGTTTCTCCCTCCTCACAAATAATATAGGCTACTGGCAATTCACCTTTTTGTTCATCTGGAACTCCTACTACGGATACAATTGAAACTTTAGGATGAGTATAAAGGACTTCTTCAACATCCGCCGGGTAAATGTTAGCTCCACCCGTAATAATCAAGTCTTTTTTCCTGTCTACGATATATAAGTATCCATCAGTATCCATATATCCAAGATCGCCACTTCTCCAACCGGAACTTGTAAAAAATTCTTTAGTGGCTTCTGGATTATTCCAATAGCCATTAGCTGCTGTATCAGATTTTATAACTACTTCACCTATTTCATTTGGTGCTAATTCATTTAAATTATCGTCCATTATTTTAACAACTGTATTTCCAACTGTTGTGCCTGCTGATCCTTTTTTATAGATACCACTTACTGGGCCTGAGGTAGCCCAAGCTACTTCTGAAGCACCATAGGAGTCGATAAGTTTTGTTTTAAAAGTTTTTTCAAATTGTTCAAGAACCTCTACACTGCACTTTTGTCCTGCTACCTGACAGGCATCAAGTTTGATATTGCAGTGAAGCTCTTTATTAAAACCTTTAAGTAGATAAACAAACATTGTAGGCGTGCCCCCAATGCGCGTTACCTTATAATTTATCATAGCTTCATATACTTTTTCCGTATCCCATTTTTCTATCATAATAAACGTACCAACAGTGGTCAAAATACTTATAAATTGAATTACAAAACCATAATTATTATAAATAGGCAATGGACACACTAGTCTTTCATTTAAATAATTATATTTCAACATGCTTACATGATTTCTACCACCGAACACGATGCTTTTATGTGTTTCCATGATACATTTTGGGATTCCCGTTGTTCCGGAAGAGTGCATTAATAAAGCAACATCATCAGGGTTGATGTCAGCTTTTATTGAATCAGAACTTGCATTTCTAATCAAATCTTCATAGATAATTAGGTTCTTTAAATCTATTGATTTTTTTTCTTGTTCATCTTCTGCCACTAAAATAATATCTTTGAGACCTGGAAGGTCATCTATTATATTTTCTAATATTTCACATCCTCTTTTTGTTGTAATAATTGTCCGGCAACCCGTAACTTTTAACATTCTGTTTACTTCTTGTTCTTTAAACATATAGTTAAATGGAGCAGCCATTGCTCCTATTTTTAAGATTGCAAGACAGCATGAACAAAATATGGGTTTACTGGGAAGGAAAAGAGCAATTCCATCCCCTTTTTTTACGCCTAAATCTTTTAATGAATTAGCTATTTTATTTGTTTCTTTTTCAAAATAGTCATATGTATAACTATTATCTTCAAAAATTATTAAAGGTTTATCGGGTACGAATTTAGCTGCACTTGTTAATAAGTCTACTATTGTTTCCATGAAAAACTCCTTTTTAATAAGATGGTTAAGGTGAACCCGCAAGCAAGGTTGTGCTATACGTTTTTGTTATGTTTATTCGGCGAACAAAAATTGGCACCTCTATTGCAGACAAAGCTTACTACACCTTTCGTCTTGTTGCCTCCAAAAGAGTTGGAGAAAAGGTGCGTCAGCAAACTCTATTGAATTTGGGGCGAATTTTCACTTCCCAAGGAGCAGTGGCCTCAACTGTGTGCGAGAATTGATGATATTCTTACTGGTCAACTAAGTTTGGGAACCCCGCCAAAAGAAATTGAGCAAATTGCACAACACTATGCGGCCCGATTAATTGTTAACCGTTCAGAATCCAAGGATAATCAACAAACAACCGACTACCAAGAGGTTGATGTTGCCTCACTTGAATTAGTTCGGCCAAGATCAATTGGTGTTGAACATGTTGGCCTGGAAGCCATAAAATCACTCAATACACCGAAAATACTTGAAAAAACAGGCTTCAATAAAGTCCAGCGGGGACATTCCAAGGAAAAACGAAGTGATTGCCCACTCGTAACCCGTGGCCTGGTCTTGGATGGCAGTGGTTTTGTTCGGGGCTCGCAAATGTTTGAAGGCAATGTTTCCGAGTACAAAACCCTGAAAACCATGCTCGACAAACTGAAGACCCCTAAGAGTGCCCTGGTTATCATGGATCAGGGTATCGCCACACAAACAAATATAGACTGGCTGATCGAACATCATTACCGTTATCTGGTGGTCAGCCGTGAGCGAACTCGTAGTTACAATGCAGATCAAGCAGTAGACATTTCAACGGCTTTGGATCATCCTATTAAAATTCATAGGGGATGCTTACTCCCTGGAAACCCGGCGTCAAACAAAGCTATAAAAAGGATAAATCATCGCTCCCGACATCGGTTGGTGCATAACTAAAAAAATCAGTCGCGGCCGCCAGGAAATCGAGATACTCGGAAAAACGTTCCGATTCACTGACCTGCTCGATCTCACAACCATAGTAAAAGAAACCATCAACCCGCCCGGCTTTCACATTTTTCACTTGACATTTAAGTTGTAGTCGGCACTCGGCCGTAACATTTATTTCAAGCAAAAAATTACGAGAAATTTTGTTTTCACTGACCACACCGACCGCACACGGACCGATATCGACCATATATGAACGTTGCGATAACAGGACACTGTGGCCATCTTTACGCATCGCCGTCAAGGTTACCGGGACAAACCCATTGTAACGGGAACTGCTCCAGATGCTCTCTTTCGTAATCCCTCTCTCATCAGGAAGTTTGAGACCCAGGTAATAGAAAGGAACGTAGCTCACTTTGAACACCGAGGTCTTGAAATCATACCTGATACCGGCATGTTCATAATTCAAACAGAGAAGATTGTTAACATAAACTGACTCAAAACAACGCCAGTTCCCGGCCGATGTCTTAGCTTTCGGCCGATCCACAATAATCGTCTCTCCAACCCGGGTCAAGAGATGGGATTGATAAATGTCACCACCCACAAACCCTGGCGACATTTACTTTCTGGTATGGTGCAAACTGTAACTCCACAACCACTTTAAGCCCCCTTTTTCTACTCTCTGACAAACCAGGCCGGCACAGAAACTATAAAAAGAGGGCCCCAGCCGGGTTACCGACCCTTCTCATGCAAGGATTTCCAAACCTCCTCTACCTGAGCCTTGGCATGCGCAATATCCTTAGTATTATCGATCACGTAATCTGCAAACTGCAACTTCTCATCAATCGGCAACTGAGCTTTGAGAATATTAGCCGCAGCTTCCTGAGTAATGCCGTCACGAGCCGCCAGCCGCTCAACCTGCACCTTGTCCGGCACATAAATAACCAGCATCTTATCAAACAGGTACTGAAGATTCAACTCAATCAAAAGGGGAACCGACACCTGAATAATTGCATCCGGATCCTTGGCCGCAATCTCTGCGGTTTGCTTAAAAAACTCCTCATAGATTGGCGGATGCGTAAAAGTCTCAAGTTTTTTGCGCTTCTCCATATCGCCAAAAACTATATCAGAAAGTTTCTGGCGATCCAGAGAACCATCTTCAGCTAACACCTGTTGACCAAAATAGTCGACAATTTTTGCAAGCCCTGGAGTACCCGGTTCTACTACCTGACGGGCAATCAGGTCAAAGTCGATCAGCGGTGAGCCCAACTCGCTGAGCATATTAGAGATTGTACTCTTGCCGCTGGCGATCCCCCCAGTAACGCCCAGGAGCAAATGCCGACCATCCCCTTTAACTTTCTGCATCATCTTATCGAGTCCAAGATAGGCTGGCGGAAAAACCTGCCCAGCATCACATTCGGCCCCGGCAAAACTGATCGGATAACGAACCCCCCGCCGATAAAGAGCTTCCAAACCGGAGAGTGCCTTGGTCATCAGCTCCACCGGAATCGCCATTACCATCTCATCATCCTGAGCATGACCGTAGCGGCGTTCACCATAACAGGGAATCCCCACTGAAGCTTTCCTATTCTGATAGCAACGCACGATAGCATCGGAACATGAAGACTCACCGACACAGGAAAACTGCATCACCTCATAATCACAAAATTGAATAGCATTCACCAGCATCATGATCTGGGCCGGATTAGCGTAGATCAAAACAATGTCCGGTTCGAAAGGATTGTAGACCAGCGGAGCCATCGCCAGAGCTTGATAACGCCCGACCGGCAGGCGCGGAATTGACTTTTCAAATTTACGGCCATCCTTCTTGGTCGCAACCCAGACAATATTACGAAACGTGCCATCTTTATGGGTTTCGGGAACATCTTCAAGACCTATGATCGAAGAGCATGAGGGAAACAGGAAATCATCAAGGTCAGCTCCGACACTCCAGTCAAAATTACGTACGAGATTAATCATCTGACACATTGTCATTTTGTTCTCCGGACGCCGGAGAAAGGGAATGCTTTCGAGCTCCTCCTTAGTCTCCAACATTTTAAAGGCTACCGGAAATGATTTTAAGCGCAGAAGGAGCTCAAAACGCCTGATTATTTTTTCCCAATCATGTTTCGTTTTATGTTTCGTTTCCATAACTTTCTCCTTGTAAGTTTAACGATATGTTACAGGGTGGCATTTACCCTCTTTTAGTGCAGCTAACAGCTCCACTTCATTATTGATCGGCTTACTGAAACTGGTTGCATAGGTACCAACGGTTGAAATATCATGCGCATCACTGCCCCCCGTCGCCGGTATGCCAAGACCTTCAGCCACATTATGTGCCAGACCATTTTCGGTCGCCGTCACTTTACCGTTTAGGGTTTCCACCCCATCAACCCATTTGAACATCTCCCGGGCCATCGCTTTTTCAGATGTCAGGCCGACATCGTCAGCCCCAAAAGTGAGAAAACCGCGAAAGGGATGCGCCGCCACGATGAAACCACCTACGGCTTCGACCCGTTTTTTAAGATCAGCCAGCCTGATAATCCCCTGCACATCTTCATAAAAACCAAAAACCAGCACATCACCCTGTTCGGTGACAATCTCATTTATCCGCAATACCAAAAAATCGTGTTTTTCACGTAAAGCTTTAATCGCCTCCGCTGACCATACATAGTTATGATCACTGAAACAGACACCATCAAGACCAATGCGTTTCGCCTCTTCAATCATCGCATCAGCCGAATCTGAAGCACAAGGCGAAGCTGGAGAGGTGTGCATATGAAGATCGATAATAAAACCATCCACAGCCTTTCTTACCTCATTTTCAGTCGAGACCACACCAACAGACGGCTTTGCGGCTTGCGACGACGATTTTTTAACCACTTCAGATCCCTCTACGGGATCTGGAATCGGCGACTCAACCGCCGGATCTCTCTCTAAAAATTCCTTGAGAGAGAGGCCTGGCTCACTCTTGGCGGCATCCTGCCAACGCAGCATCTTTACAGCCTCACGCACCGCATAAGCACATTCGATAAAGAGATTGGCAAAATGCCGACAGGCCCGCCGGCCTATGGTTTTATGAATGGTACTGTCAATCCCCTCCGCTAAAGAAAAACCATTGGCTTCTGCTAGAAAATCCAAAGCCTGGGGACATTGCGGGGTTGTCCAACGCAGCCAGCGCCCGACAACCGAAGAACAGACCAGATCACTGATATTGACCTTAAAATCAATCTCCAAACTATAAATGGAATCATCCAGAACCCCGTGCACACCTAAGGTTTCTGAATCGAGATGGGCCACATTGACCACTTTATTACGCATAAAATCCAACATCATGCCGGGCCTCCATACTTTTCCGCTTCAAATTCCGCAACCAACGGCGTGCCTTTGGCAAAACCCGCACAACGATCATAAAGACGGATACTCTTTTTAACCATTTCGGAGTAGAAAGCAAACTTGCCGGCCTCATCATCGGGAGCTTTCAAAAGAACTTTCTTGGTCAAAGTCAAGATTATCCCGTGGCAACACTCCTCCACCATATAAACCAGTTGATCGAGATTTTCATCTTCACCCATCAACCCCTTGATTATTTTAAGCATACCGGATCCAACCCGAACTCCGATGACTTTCTGCAGGCACCCATCAAGGTCTTTCACCTCATCGAAATAAGCATGCCGTAAAAAACCTGAAATCGCGACAATCTCGAGATCCGGCATTTTAACCTCAATTTCAACCTCAGCATCCGTAAAACCATCCCGCAAACGACAAACTGAACGTAAGCAAGTATCGTCAACTTTTTCAACGCTGGTACTGCGATTCATGGAAAAACTCAAAATATTATTCGACATTTTAGATTTCCTTATTCAACTACCGTAAATTTCCAAGCACAAAACCAGTCATCAGGGTGTTTATCAGGCGGGCAACCGATACATTCAGTCTCAATTCGGGAATCAATCGTCCGAGCAAAATACGGATACTCAACCAACCCAACAGATTTACAAGGATAATCCTCTAAACCTTTGCGCTTCCTCGCTAACTGTACCCGGCACTCATTCATCCTGAAGATAATACAGTTGTCATCAACATCCTCTATCGACTGTTTATTGATCAAAGCATACATCCTAAAGGCCAGCCCTTGTTTCAAGGCCGGGATCCCACCATTTTTCGGCAAGCCAAGAAGCCCTTTAATACGTTCCGCTTCAAATGGTGAATACCTTGTCCAACATGAATCATTACAGCGCTTGGCGTCGTTCATACCATATTTTTTCTCGACCGCCTGAAACCAGATACCATCATTAGCCAACCAGTTGACACCAAGATTTTTAAGCAGGTCGATCTTCTCTTCCTTAGACATAGAGTGTAAATGTGCGGGCGCTCCGTCCTTAATTTCAAAACCAAAAATTTTAGCTAACCTTTTAAATTGGTTACCAAAACTGGCTCCCCAGACCTCGGCTTCTACCTCCATCGCCTTTTCCATGCCCAACTGGTGTTCCACCTGGGCCATCCACTGACCATAATGAACCATTATCCGCCGAAAAGAGTCCATTGCCATTTTTACCAACAGAGCATCATCCGCCTCGTTAATAATCTTGTTCATATCATTCATAACTCAATTCTCCCTACACCCTTTAACTTTCTACCAAAAAATAGCTCTTACCACCTACGGTAAGAGAAAATTCACCTTTACTATTCACTTCAAGCAACTCCGCCAAGCGAAAATGGGCCGCCGCTAAACAGCGCGCCGCAAACCGCCCTCCTTTAACTTTGACCTGCAGAGCTCCACTACCATCTAAGCCTAGACTCTCAGGATCTAAGATCTCCCGCGAGCCATCATCCATGTGTAAAATAACCTGCGCAAGTTCTCCTTCAGAACTCTTTTCCACCTCAATATCATGCACAAAAAAAGGGGTTTTATCTACCTCGACAAGGGCTTGCTTGCCCTTGTCGTCGATAAAAAACTGGCCTGTCGCATCATCAAACGTCAAGGATTTTTTAAAAAGAGCCAGAACCTCGGGATGGATGATTTTGTTACCCTCGTACCACCACTGGCCCTGACCATCAATCGAAATATTATCACTACCCTCATGCATTACAAACTCCAATAACAAATAATATACACTCTTACCGAAAAAACACAACCCCAAATAAATACCTGTTCAATACCAGTAAAAAACTGGTATTCCTAAAAAAGTAGTAACTGCGACCTCAGATTAACCCCTTTATTGACCAAGCCTATCTTCTTCCTGATATTTTCCCGATGAAACTCCACAGTCCGCAAGGAGATATTAAAAAAACCGGCAATCTCTTTGCTGGTGCGGCCCTCTTTGACCTGATTAGCAATCTGAATCTCACGCGGGGTAAGGTTGAGTAGGGGGGAAGAGAGTTTTTGGGAGAAAGGAGAGACCAGATTTTCCAGGTTCACCCGCAAACCGTTCAGACTGGCACGTTGAGGTTCATCCAATTTACTATTTTCCAGTTTTTCAAGACAGGGCAGCACCAGTCTCTTCATATTGGCCAGCACTTTACCCTCAAGCTCACCCTTATCCTCCTCCCGAGCTTTAAGAATGACCCGTAAAGCAATATTAGCCTCTTCCAGAGTCCGCGACTTCAAATCAAGTTCAGCCGTACGTCGATTGAGCCCGGCTTCAGCCTTTTTGCGCTCGGCAATCTCTTTATGTAATCTCTCGTTTAAAAAGGTCAGCTCCCGGGTTCTCTCAACAACCCGGGACTCAAGCTCAGAACGGGCTTTGACAACCACGTTTTCAGCCTCTTTCCGGGCCGTAATATCTTTACTTACATGCACCATACCGACCACCACATTATGATCATCAAATATCGGTGAAGCCGAGATCACAAAGGTTTTCCTTAAACGCCGGTTCTCGACCTCCAGAATATGCGTTTTACGATCCTGCAAGACCTTTTCCACCGGACACACACGACAATTTTTATCCCGACCCCATAACGCCTCATAGCATTTGCGGTTGGCAATACTTGCCAACTCCAGATGCAATCCTTTAAGCAAGGATTGATTAGCAGAAACTATGCGTTTGTTGAGATCCAGGATGGTAACATAATCATCGATCGCATCAAAGGTTCTCTGCCACTGCTGCAGTACTTTGGAGGCACTGCTCTCTACTTTTTTTTGAGAATGATCCACGCTTTATAGCTCCCATTACTTTCAGACTGACCATTTCACCGACAGCAACAATCTCTACACAGGCTGTCAAACAAAGTCAAGTCACCGGCAACCAAGCAACCACAGCTGAGCTCAAACCTCAACTGAATATTTTATACAAAAACTTAAAGACTTTAGCGACTGGATATTTCGGGAAATTGACAGGCTTGATTTTAAGGTATCAGGTCGCAGGAATGCCGGACAACCGGCATTCCTGCGACCTGTAATTAAAACTGACTTGCAATGATAGTTTTTTGGATCTGACTCGTTCCTTCAAGAATTTGAAGTACCTGGGCATCTCTCTGGTATTTAGCCATTAGGTGGGACTGCAAACAACCGGCTTTGCCAAGAATCATCATTCCTTCACGGGTTGCCTTGGCAGCAATTTCAGAAGCAAAAATTTTCGCCATTGATGATTCACGAGTATAATCTTTGTTTAAATCCATCAACCGACAGGCTCTCCAAACTAATAATCGTGCAGCGTCAATCTCTGTTGCTAATTCTGCAAGAATAAAGCTGATCCCTTGATTTCTAATAATTGGACGGTTCATGACAACGTGATTTTTTGCAAAACTCATCGCCTCCTCAAAAGCAGCTCGGGCGACCCCTACGCAAATGGCGCCGAAAAAAGAACGCCCCCAATCCAGAGTCTGCATTAGAAGAAGATAACCACTCCCAGGCAGACCGATAAGGTTTGATTTTGGGACAACCACGTCATGAAAAAAAACCTTAGCTGTCGGAGCACAACGCAAACCGGCTTTATCATGGTAGGCGCTAATGACGATTCCGTCGGCTTCTTTTGGAATGATAAAGGCATTTATACCAGCGCGCCCCCGCCCAGTATCGCTACTCGCCCAGACTACATAAAACTCAGCGTTTCCGGCATTAATTATGGGAAGTTTCGAGCCATTTATAACATAATTATTACCATCTCGAAGAGCAGTAGTTTTGAAAGATGCAGTATCGGAACCGCCTTTTTGCTCGGTGATGCAGCAGCTTGCAACAGCACCCGTCGGTTTAAGAAGCAGGGGAAGGAAAATCTCTTTCTGCTCGGGAGATCCACCGATCAAAAGAGCCGATACAGCATGAACCGTTGCAGCATAAATACTTCCCAACCCGGCACAGCCATAACCGAGTTCTTCCATGAGTAAGGAAAGCGTCAGTTTGTCGAAAGAACGCCCACCGTACTCATCCGGAACAATGAAGACATTGAGACTCTCTTCCGCAATTATCTTGAGATACGCTTCATTGATGGGGCCAGATTTTTCGGCTTCAACCTTCAACGACAAAGGATGAATCTTCTTTGCCAATTGACAAAATTTTTGTTGTAGTTTTTTTTGATCTTCTGAAAGCTCTAAAGAAATCACTACTTACCTCCATGCCTCTGCCAGTTTATGTAATCCAGAATAGACTTCCTTTGGGTTGGCTTAAGCTCCCTTACTGCAAGTAGAATTTCCTTCACGAAAGGTTCTTTTAAGAAATGATCAAGTCCTCTATGAGTAGTCGATTCTTCTACATCTTCCAAAAAGTAGGTGATCCGTTTCCCGAATAATTGCCCTATACGCTGCAAATCAGCAAAGTAAATACGCCGTTTCCCCAACTCATAATTGGAAAGGGAAGCCTGTGTGCAGCCAAGTTTTTTCGCAACTTCTTCTTGACTCAACCCTGATTCTTCCCTGGCTTTTTGGAGTTTTCGTCCTATTGATTCATAGGCTTTCATATGAATAAAACTATAATCCTTTCTGCGCAGTTTAGCATCTAAAAATCATCTGACTATTGATAAAAAAACTGGATACGAGTTTTGAAAAAGTAAGTATGCCAAAAGCATGATTGAGTGTCAATGAAAATCAAAACACATTTTTTTGGGTTCGTCAGGGTTGATCGTTTTGCTAAGTTAATCATTCATTACGACCTCATCGCCCGATCAACACGCTAATACCATGATCTTCAATCATATTTTTCAACTTCTGCACATGCTCATCAGTAGGAGCCTCCATTTCGGAACAAGTGTATGCCCGTCCCAATTGTACACTTTTTGATTTTCCTCCTTCATGGTAAGGTAGCAAGGAGATCTTTTCGATGCCTAACTTTTCCCCTAACAAGGCAACCTGGCGGATGTGATCCATAGAATCGTTAAAACCGGCAATAAGTGGTACACGAATCCAGGTTGGCAACATTTTTGCTATTTTTTGCAGGTTCTCAAGGATTAATGTGTTTTCAACACCAGTAACTTTACGATGCTGAAAAAGATCTAGATGTTTTATGTCAAAGAGAATAAGGTCAGCAAAATTAACCACACAAGACATCTTTTCCCAGGATGAATAGCCTGTGGTATCTAATGCCGTATGCAATCCCTTTTGTTTGCATTCAGCTAAAAGAGTTGCCACAAAACGGCTCTGCCATAATGCTTCTCCACCAGAGATGGTCACCCCACCACCAGAATTCCTATAGAAGTCCTCATCTTTCATGATTTCACCAACGACCTCGTCAACTGTCATATATCGACCGCAGGAATTTAATGAATTATAATGGCAACTGTCAACGCACTGCAAACAATTGTTGCATTTGTTCCAGTCTAATTTCCGTCCCTCTTTCCTGCTGAAAGTAATTGCCCCTTCAGGACATACTTCCACGCAGGCACCGCATTCACGGCAGTTAACGTCGCGAACGATGAGATTAGGTGTAAAATCCTGCGATTCAGGATTTGAGCACCAATGGCATCTCAGTGGACAACCTTTCATGAACACCGTTGTCCGGATACCTGGTCCGTCATGAATGCTGAATCTCTGGATATTGAAAATGAGTCCCTTGGTGTTTTTATGAGCAATTGGCATCGGTTTTGACAATCTCTTTTTATTATTTTTCATGAATAGGAAAGGGTCGACATTTATTCAATCTTGACGACCCGACTCCCATCTATTCCGCTTATGTCAGCTCCTGTTCAGTCCTCTCTATGATATGATCTTGGAGCCCTTTTGAAAGGTCTGCAAAATATGCGCTGAAACCTGCGACTCTAACAATTAAATCTTGATACTTGTCTGGATATTGCTGTGCATTAATCAGCGTTTCTTTGTCAACCACGTTAAACTGTATGTGCGCGATTTTCTTCTCCCTCCACGTTTTTAGATAGCTCAGAAAGACTGGTCTCATGTCTTCATCGAGATATTCCGGAAGTATTTTTTGATTAAGGAGGTGGTTGTAGGTTTGCATTGTATCTATTTTTGCGCAAGAATTCAAAACGGCCGTAGGACCTTTCTTGTCGGCACCGGGTTGCGGTGCCAAGGTTGAATCTGCGAAAGGCCCGCCATCCAGCCTTCCGTCTGGAGTAGCCGGAGTGTCTGCGGCAAGACCATAGGTTGCTGAAACCGCACTTCCGTCACCTCTGATCGAATAGCCGAAACGATCCTTTACGGTTTCCATGGCCGCTTCCGAACGATGGTGCACTTCCCGGGCTATCAAATCCGCATAATCGTCGTCATTCCCATATTTAGGAGCATTCAGACATGCCTGTCTTATCTCATCTCGCCCTTCCCAATTGTCATCCATGATCTTAATAAGTTCAGGTAACGTAACTAACTTATCTTCAAAAACAACTTTTCTGATGGCCGTTATCGAATCGGCCACGTTTGTACTACCGATAACCATGGCGAAATCATTCCCCATTGCGGGGTAAGTCCACTGTTTACATTCCTTGCCTTTTTCTATACATCCCTCAATAATAGCTGAATAGAATGGCCTCGGACAGTATTTCGCATAGAGATCTTTACTGGTATTTTCAACTTGAACCATCTTTGTGGTGAAAAACTTTACCTGCTCCACATATGCATCAAGAACATCTTCCCAACTTTCAAATGTAGCCGGGTTTGGAGTTTGGGCTCCCCATTGTTCGCCAGCCTTAGCTACCCGTTGTTCGCCAGTCTTTGGGCTTATTCCCTCATGAAGCGCCCACCACAAACATTTTGTGAGAACGAAATATCCGAGAACGCGTCTCGTCAAATTTTTCCCCGGAATCTCCATATACACACACCCCGATACGCTGTATGAGTTGGCATCTTCCTTTGGGATACCCCATTTCTGCAAGAGTGGGATCAACGCTTCATCGTTAAAAAGAGATGGATAACCGATCCCTGTTCGAAGGACTTCAGCGGCTTTTGACAACAATTGATCTGGCGTGTTCTTATGAACGCGCAAGGCGATGCTCGGTTCGATCGTTCGCATTGTCTTTGCGGTCTCCAAAACTAAATAGGTGAGATCATTTGTTACGTCGTTGCCAAACCGGTCAAGCCCGCCAATGGTGATCGCCTGAAGTGATGCCACGCCACCGTAAACAGACGTTACCAGCGGAGAATATACGAGTCCAAGTTCTAAGAATTTGACCCAGAGGAGCTGGAGAATTTCCATGGCTTCCTCCCTCTTGAGCCTTCCCTCTTTGATATCCTTTTCATAGTATGGACCGAGAATGTAATCGAGACGCAACCCAATGCCAAGGGTTGAGTATTCAAGATAACGAATTAAATGTATGAAATAAAAAAATTGGACAGCTTCTATAAAAGTTCGCGGTGGATTGGCCGGAATCCATTCACAGGTGCGGGCGATTTCATTGAGCGATTTTTTCCGTACTGGATCTTTTTCAGTATTAGCCATCTTTGTCGCGATCTTAGCATATCGATAAGAAAAATCTATTACCGCATTTAGAACAATGTTGACGGACTGCAAAAATTCTTTCTGTTCGATGTAGTCGTTTGGAATTGTGCGGTCTATTTCCTCAAGTCTGGTTTCGACTCTTTTGATCCTCGCGGCAAGGCCTTCCTTAAACAGACCTTCATAATCGGGAATCCCAAGCTCCGACCAATGAGTCCAAAGAAAGGTCCCTTCATACTGCCAGTAACGGTCGAGATCGCCGGTAAATGCCTTTTGCTGGCGATCACTCATCGACTTCCCCTTCCAGTATTCACAAATTTCTTCCAGTTCTTTTCTGCCTGCATCATCAAGAAGTGTTTTCCCGCCTTCGCTGTTGACAAGTCTATTGACCGATTTCCAATTCATATCAATAGGGTGAAAAATGCCTTCGGGCTCTGAGGTCTGATATCCTACGATGCTCTCCCAATCCCTGATAAAAATATCCATGTTTTTGAGAACATGTGCGAGCGCCTCGGCACGACGAGTGATCATTGCCTGTCCGTCGGTCTGCTTGAAGGATTCCGTCATCAGGCGCGAACGCTGGAGGTCAAGCTTGACTTCAGGACGAAATAAGCCACGCGACTTTTCATCATCCATGTATCCTCTTTGGACATTGCGGACCGCCTTGCTTACAAATTTGCTCTTAAGATTTTCTGTGATTGACATTACTATCCCTCCTCGATCAAAGCTATTTTTGAAACCATCCTCAAATATTTATAACATTACGTTATAACACAACTACAACATAACGTTATAACCTGTCAACTGAAATTACACATTTTTTCACAACGATTTGAAATGAATTGTTTTTATGGATACTATTTCCTTGAGGTTCTGATGTGGTGTCTATTAGAATGCTAATGAATAATCAGCACCTCGATTTCTTGAAAAAGGATTTCATTAAAGGCTTTCCCTCATATTGCGACTTTACTGTAACTCATGCCGCTAGCGGAATCTTCGAAACCAAGGTCAAAGCAAAAGCCGAGCACCAACAGCAGGACGGCTTTGTCCATGCCGGGGTAATCGCAACCATTGCGGATCACACGGCCGGGTATGCCGCCTATACTGTGGTTACGGAAAATTTTCGGATATTGACTATAGAGTTTAAAATAAACTATTTCAAACCGGCTATTGGTGACTCTATTATCTGCAAATCAAAGATCATAAATCGCGGAAACAAGATCATCGTAGCCGAATCTGAAGTTTTTTCGCTTACGGAAGAAAAGGAGAAATTGGTCTCAAAGGCCACGGTCACCCTGATGGCCGTAGCGGAATGACCTGCACTCCTCCTCGGGTAAAATCAAGAACTGCCCCAACCCCCTTAAACCCCAAAAGGGCCTCTTTCGAGGCCCTTTTTATTTTTTTAACCTTAAAAATTTTCTATGGTATTAAAAAAATACCCCATTCTTAAAAGAAATCACCAGCCCCAGGCCTGCTACCAGCAGAAACCAGATAATCATCAGGTTAAGGGTAAGTTTACCAAATTTCTCAAGATCCATAATTTTTCTCCTTCTGGCAAAAGCCGGCACCAAACATGATTTCAGCCAAAAACTCACTTATTTTTACGATTCCGTCAACGTGCCACGACCCAATTTAAAGGCGACTATCATCGGGTAAGCGATAACCACAAGCCCCATAACAAAGGTGCCGAAAAAAAGAGCCGTACTGCCCCAATCGACATTAACGGGATAGTCATAGATAGAATATTCGAAAACTCCTAGATAGGTCATCCGTAACGCCTCACGTGCGGTCCCCATCCCTAAAATCGCAACAAATGAGAGCAGCGCCATGGGAATCGCGTAACGCTCCGGTTCACTTTCGGCTTTCATCAAACCAACCAGTAAAAGCAGGCCCAGAACCGCACCGATCCACAAAAAAGGATTACTCATAAAGTGGAGATCGGAAGGCACCGTCAAAAACCACCAGAAACCGACAACCACTTGAATCATGACCGCAATTTTAGCCATTTTAGCCCCGGCACGACCAACCCAATCGAGATAGGCACCGTCAAAATCGGAGCGCGGCCGAAAATACCAGGCATAGAGCATCATGAAGATACCGATATTGATAAAGGCAGGTACCATAAAATGCGTAAACCGACCCAACTCAAACTTATAGAGAGAGGCCCCGGTCGTCGCCAGGCCACCATTAGCTGTATACCACTCCAGCCACTTACCCGGTACCAGAGCCTGCACCGAGAGCGCGCTGATAATAATCCCGGCGCAGAGTATAAAAATCAACGCCAAAGCCCCGAAAAGACCATAGCCCTGCGGATTTTTTTTCCGTTTCAGGTAAAAAACATAGGTGGCCAGAAATCCTAACGCTATGACCAGCAGAAAAATCATGGCCCACCAGGCTGAAAGGCTGTTGGATGCATACCAGAAAGGGTCATAGATAACCTGGACAAACAGTAGAGGGGCTACCCCTAAAACAATTGCCAGAGAGAGATTTACAGTACTTACCTGCCCCAAAGCTTTCGAGAGACGGCGGTTAAACTCACCCCTCTTAAAGTGCTCGTAAACCGCAACCACAATCCCCCCGACAACCAGATTGACAAAAAGAATATGCAGGGCAAAAGTTAAAACCATCAACAACTGAAAGACCCAAGGGAAGAAAGGCACCCCTAATGGGTCGCGTAAGGCCTGTAGTGCAGAATTAATATCCATAATAATTACTCCTTATTAGTTCATAAACCAAGTTAAAGCGGATAGCAGCGAACATTGCTACGCCCCCACAAATGGGGTCAAAGCTGGATAGATGGCGGGTTAAAAATTCAGTTTGCGCGAACATCCCGGCCGCCATTTATCCAGCAATGACCCCAACCGAGACAGCTCGAAACACCTTACTCACCAGTAAGTACCCATCCAGGGGTTGGTGGTGCTTCCTCATTGTTCGGAACAATTGAAGCCATATAGGCGGCTGCAGCTCGACGTTCAATCTCATTGCCGGCAAAGGCCGGCATATAAGTGTAGTCATCGCCTACAGTTTCCAGGAAACCAGCCAGATCTTCAGCTCCGGGAATCCCCATTTCGGTAATTAAACCCGGTAAAGAGCTGCGCCCATCAACTTCCATAGTATGACAGATCACACAATTGGCTTTAGTCAACAACATCCCGGCCTGCAAATAATTCTTTTCATTGATAGTGCGCCACTCTTCAGGCACAAAGTAATTACTCTGCAAAAAACCCTCTTCCTGAAAGCGCTCCACCTCCGATTTTATGCCTTTGACCTCAAGATCGTGAGCAATTATCTGGTTACTGTACATATAACCCGGCATCAGGTAGGGACGCCGGGAGAACTCACGCACACTTTCGCCACCAACAATCCCAACAAATAGGACAAACACCATGGGGATTGCTACGACGGGATAAGCGAAAGGCGTCTGGCCAAATATCAAAAGGATAAAATAGACCGCCATAACCACGCCGATCACCAGTGACACTTTGAACATCATCGCAGCATAAGGGATGGAAGCCAGAATTTCATGCGCTGTGGCCGGCAGTTTAAAATAGTACCAGACCGCAAAAAGAGCCCCCAGAACCAACCCCGCCAGCCCCCAGCGACCGGCGGTCTTCACAACATAGTCCTGGGTTTCACCATCTTTCATAAAACCGGCCATAACTGCCGCAAACATGCCGGAGATGGCCAGCATCATCATGGTTCTATAAAAAAGTTGGGGCCAGTAGGTCGGGTTAAAAAAACCGTCGAAGAAACCACCGGTCTCAAGCCATTGGCCAGGCGTCATCATGAATGCCAGAATACCGGTGATAACCACCATACTGAGCCAGGCGGCCCAGGCGTAGATCAAAGCGATGCGCATATGAGTTTTCGGTGACACCTTACCAAAAGTATAATAATAAGTGTAAATGGTTACAATCTCAATGACAAAAAAAACCCATTCGGTGGCCCAGCCCCAAACATAGGTGTGAATCAGCCCCGATATTGCCCGCGGGCTGATAATCGTGCTCGCAAACCAGATCCCGACCCCGGTAATCGATCCCAGGACAAAACAGAAGATCAGGATCATCAAAGCAAATTTCTTGATATAATCCAGAAGTTCCTGATTATTATCGGCATGGCCTCGACGCTCAAGAAAATAGGCCATCCAGAAACCACCGGTGGCCAGATGACAGGGAAGGATATGAAAAGTCGCAATCAGAGCGATGATCATTCCTCCGCCAATAGTTGGAAATTCAAATAACGGATACATAAACTACCTCCCCTCTTTAAAAAACCACGCTTGCAAAATAAAAAATAAATCATTCCGACCCCCTAAACATAATAAAGCAAATGCTCTTTGTCAAGATTAAATCAATCAATTCAAACACCTATAACCAACCACGATAGTCTGGTTAATGATTGGCGCCGAGCCGAAAACCTCATTTCCCGACATTATCCTTGACAGTAAAACCTTGCTGATGGTAGGAATTCGCTGATTTTTTTCTTTTGCAACTAAGACAGAGGTTTAGGATTAAATTAATGCAGGACTCGCCAAAAAATCTCTCGCAACCCCCTGAAGATCTGGAGTTGACTGGGCCGAACAATAACCGTAGCAATGCTACATCGGACAATCCCGAACAATCGGACCTCAGTAACAAAGATAAAGGGACAAATCAAAAAAAACGACCCCGAGCCGCAGGCCGCCCCCAACCCAGAGGGATCGCCGCTCTCTTTGAAAAAGAGGAGATTAAAGATCTTTTTCGCACCTATCTGATTACAATCTGCGTTATTGAGGGCTTTATCTTCTTTGTCAGCTTCTTAAGCCAGATGGGCCCCGAAACCATCCCTTTCCCCTGGAAATCATACTTTTTCGCTGCTTTCATCATCCCGTTGACGATCACTTTCCTGCTCGGCATTATTGTCATCAGTTTCGACCGCTATATCTTCGGACATCAAGGCATCGGCAGTGAAATCAACGACCTTTTCCAGACCGCCTCAGAAACCCGTAGTAAAATTCATAAATTTCACGCTTTTCTCTATGTTATTCGCCAGGTCCCCTTTCTTTTCGGACTTATCTCTTTAGTCACCCTCTCCGGCATCGCCTACAAGCTTGACGATATCCTGGCGGTCATCGGAGATGTCGGCGGACACACAGCCCACTACCTGCTTATCGGCCTCGCCGTGGTCTTTGGAGTAGCGGTCATAGTTGGTCTGATCTGGATGTTTTTGAGCTACAGTCTTCGCAAAAAGACCCTCGAATATCAATATCAGTATAAAAAAGATGTTATCGACAAGACCGGCCTGGTGATCATCGGTGAAGACCGCATGATGGATAGAGAGGGCCGCATCCTCTCATTTGGCCAAGCCCAGCAACTTATCCAGAAACCGACTGACGACAATGAAAAAACTCTGGTTATCAACCATTCGTAACCTGATCACCGCACTCCTGATCCTCATGCTACTTGGCTGTGCGGGGGCCCCGCAAAAAGTGACCCCGCAAGCCCCGTCACCGGCTAACTGCTGGCTTTTGCAAACGGCGGTCTATCGCTTGCGCCATAGCGCTCAACTTGAATATCAGGGAAAACAGAAAACCCTGGAAGGTTTTATGGAGCTCGATCTTATAAAAGAGCGGGCCCACCTAGTGATCTTCAACAGTTTAGGCCTGACCCTGCTGAACCTTGAGATAGAACCTCATCAGTACAAACCTGCTCAAGCCTCCACCGAGAAGAGAGCCAATAACAGCCCGAACCGAAGAGAGCAAAAATTTGCCCAACTTATAGCTGTTGCTGTACAAAATATTTTTTTCAGCCTTAAAGATGAGCTCCGGGAACCTGACTCAGGCAAACAAAAAAAGGTGGTAGAGTTCACCGGAACACCGCTGAGGCTGACAAAAATAAGTGAACGCCGGGAAAAACCAACCTGGACTACCACCTACAACAACTATCAAAAGTTCGCAGCGGGAGAGCTCCCTGAACGAATTTCTCTGGAAAGCTGCAAACCTAAATTCAACCTCACACTCTGGCTCCACAAAGCAGAACTTGCAAAAAAAGAAGAAAAGATAACCCCATGACAAACATGCGCCAGGCATTAAAATCTACAGCACTCGAGCAAATGGTTCACAGTGCGCCCGATTGCGGCTCTCGTCGATTTCATCCGACGGCTAACTTTATCGGCTTTAGAGGCCACTTTCCGAACTTCCCAGTACTCCCCGCAATGCTCCAGGTTCTACTCGGAATCATCGTCAGCGAAGAACTTTACGGTAGCCGATTAACCTTGCAAAAACTCGAAAAAGCAAAATTTATGGCCCAGATAAAACCTGAGCAAATCATTAATGTCTCCTGTCGTCTCAGCCGCACCCCCGGTAAAGAATCGAAGCCTGCGGCAAAAGCCCGAATCACAATAACAGTTGCCGAGCAGAAAGCCGCATCCATGACCCTTTCCTTGAAACAGACATGAAAAAAAATCCGTTTAAAGTTGCCCTTGGAGCCCCACCCGCTTTAGCCTTTAAGGTTGAACGTCGAGTCCGTTTTGAAGAGGTTGACGCCTTAGGAATTGTCTGGCATGGCCGCTACCCGAGCTACATTGAAGATGTCCGGGAAGCTTTAGGTGATCACTACGGCATCGGCTATCTTGATTTTTTTCGGGAAGGCGTGGTGACCCCGATCCGCCAACTTCATCTTGATTACCATCTCCCCCTGCAACTGCACGATAAATTCACCATCAAAAGCGAAATGCACTGGACCGAAGCGGCCCGCCTCAACTTCACCTACAAAATTTTTAACGCTCAAGATGAGCTCACAACTTCGGGCTACAGCATCCAAATGATAATCGATTATCAAAGCCGCGCCGTACTAATGCTACCACCGCCCTTTTTTCAGGCTTTTCTGGAACGTTGGCAACAAAATAAACTCACCGGAAAAAACCATGCATGAGGTCTGGATTGTGGCCACTGCTACAGTCTCAGCCTTAGGGGAGAGCCAGCAGAAGACCTGGCAAAAGCTACTCGCCGGGGAATCCGGCATCAGCTCTCTTAAACGTTTTTCAACGAGCCCATACTACAGTGAAATTGCCGCCGAGATCAAAGACCTGCAAATCGACTCGCAATCCGGGAGTCACCTGCCGACCCTTTTGCAAAAACTTTTCAAAGAGTTTCCCACAACCCTGCCTGCCTCATGCAGCCTGATTGGCGCAACCCTAAAAGGGGCCATCGATCGCCAGGAAAATATCTGGCGCCAAGAGATGATGCCGGATAAAAACTCGAAAGCACTAAACTGCGACAACCAACCTCCAAAAAACAGAACCGCCTCCAAGCCTCTGCCCTGTGAGGTTGCGGCTTGGGTCGCTCAACACTTTGAGTTAAATGATCCCGGTATCACCATCAATGCGGCCTGCGCCTCTTCAACCATCGCCTTAACCACCGCTGCCAGCCGGATCGCCAACGGCCAACAGAATGCAATTCTGGTCTGGGCGGCCGAGATTCTCTCTGAGTTTGTTTTTGCTGGCTTTGCTTCACTGCAGGCCTTAGCACCCGATATCTGCCGCCCTTTTTCTAAAAACCGCAACGGCTTAGCCTTAGGCGAAGGCGCCGCCGCCCTGCTTTTAATGTCAGCTCAACAGGCTAAAAGAGAAGGTTACCAACCCTTGGCCATCATTAAAGGTTGGGGAGTTGCCAACGACGCGGTTCACTTGACCGCCCCAGCCCAGGATGGACGGGGGCTCATCAAAGCCTGCCAAAGAGCTTTAAAACGGGCCGCACTAAAGCCGGAAAAGATTGCCGCAATAAACGCTCACGGCACCGGCACGATCCATAACGACACTATGGAAATTGCCGCTTTTGCAAAACTTTTCGGCCAACACAAAATCCCTTTTCACTCCGTAAAAGGCGCCCTCGGCCATACTTTAGGAGCCGCCGGAGCTTTGGAAACCGTAGTGGGAGTGGAATCCCTGAAAAACCAGCAACTACCTCCGACAATCGGCCTTAAAGAAGCGGAAGATGAAGTTTCGGAGCTGGTCTCATCTGAAATTCAAAATTTTTCGGGCAACCACCTCCTGCTCACCAATTCCGGCTTCGGCGGCGTCAACGCAGCCTTGATTTTAGCGAAAACATGACCTACGAATCAACCAAAAAACTAAGTGCCCTGATAACCGGTTATGGCTGGGTCACTGCGGCGGGCTCCGGCCGGGGCTGGACGGATGGCTCACCACTCTGGCAGCCGGGAGAACCCCAACCCCCAATATCGGTTCTGCAATCTCTAAAAGGAGGTTCGCGTTTCGGACGCCTTGATCGCTTTTCTCAAATAGGGGTTGCGGCCACAGCCCTGGCCCTGAAAGATGCCGGCCTCCTCCAAGAAGACGATACTTCCAAAATCAGAAAAGAGCATGACCTGGGCTTGCTTTGCGCCACCACCAGCAGTTGTGAACGAACTGATCACAACTTTTTCAAAACTGTCCTGTACGACCCCAAGCTTGCCAGCCCGGGACTTTTCGTCTATACGCTGGCGACCAGTTTTTTAGGGGAAGCGGCTTTGCGTTTTGCGATCAGAGGAGTTACTCTGGCCTTGACAGAACTTCGACCTGACGGCAGCGAAGCCCTGCGGATTGGCCTCGAGCAGCTCGCTTACGGCGATGAAGAGGCTGTGCTGGTAGGAATCTGTAATCTTTTCGAAAAAGAGAATATAACAGCGCCCTTTTTCCCCGGTGCCCTTTTTCTGGTACTAGAGAAAAAGCTAAACAAACAAAGCCCTTTTCATGCAACAATCAGTTGCACTCCAAAAGAGAGCGGGTTTTACTGCAACGAGCAGAGATGCTCAGACATTTTGTCGTTAACCAAAATTCTCGACAAAAACTCACTCAACAAGGTTCATTAAATATGAAAATGAGACTGATCTACCCCAGTTGGCCTAAACTCAAACAGCAAACTGAATTCCACCTGCCGCCCCACGGACCGGTAGTCTTTGCCGCGACCGTTCCCGCAGAGGTTGACCTCAAATTTACCGACGACAATCTGGAAGAGATCGATTTTAATGAAAAGGCCGACCTCGTCGCCCTTTCGGTGATGCTCACCTGCCAACTGCCGCGCGCGTTTGAAATCGCAGATCACTTTCACGCACAAAAGATACCGGTTCTCTTTGGTGGAATTGCAACGATGCTCCATGCCGACGAAGTTAAAGAACATGCTGACAGCATTTTTCTCGGCGAGTCGGAAGGACGCTTCGGGCAGGTTATCGAAGATTTTAAAATGGGACAACTAAAACCAATCTATAACTACCTCCACAACCATCCCAACATCAAGCTCGTCGGCCCGGCCCGGCGCGAGATTTTAAATCGCGATCTCTACAACTATCGCGGCGTCCAGATGCTTGATCTGGTGCACGCTTCGCGAGGTTGTAAATTCAACTGCTTCCCCTGCAGTACCGCCTATCTCGGAGGCCGTCAATTCCGACCCCGGCCGATCAAACAAGTCATCGCCGAGATGGAAGCAATCCCCAACAATCGTCTCTTTATTGTCGACAACTCTTTAGCCCAGGATCGCGACTGGCTGATTGAACTCTTTACAGCCATGATACCGCTCAAAAAGAAATGGGTTTCACATCCTATTTTAGATGATGAGAAGGTTGTCCGCTTGGCCGCTGAAGCCGGCTGCTGGTATGTCTATCAGGCGATCATCGATACTTCACCGGTCATCGCAGGACGCATCAAACGTCTCCAGGAGCACGGCATCGGGGTCGAGGGCACGATCCTTTTAGGTACCGACGATCAAGATGAGGAGTATATCAAGAGATTGATCGATTTCCTCATGGGCATCAATCTGGATGTCGCCGAGTTCACGATTCTGACCCCCTTTCCTCACACCCCGTTACGCGAACAATTGGCCAAAGAGAAACGTATTCTGCATAACAACTGGATCGACTACACCACCGACAAGGTTGTCTACCAACCGAAACAGATGACCCCGGCCAAACTGCAGGAACTTTTCCACTACGCCTGGAACACCTTCTACGCCGATGGCGGCTACCAGATTAAAATGGGTACTCTCTTTAAGAAAATTATCGCCCGAGAGATGGCCGACGGCACCTACAAACGTTACGATCCCAAAAAATCGCGCAACTTTAAGCGCAACCTTAAGGCCAACCCATGAGCCGGGTTCTGCTGATCTCTACCAACCGGGCAACGGCACCCTACGTTGTCTATCCGCTGGGCATGGCAGTAGTCGCTGGAGCATTAACTAAAGCCGGTCACCTGGTCGAACAGTTTGATCTACTGGCTACAGAAGAAAACGCTAAGAAAACTGAAGAAATTGAGGAAACTGATAACAAAACCTCTCTGGAAAAAACCATCGAGGACCTCAAACCTGAATTTATCTGCCTTTCACTACGCAACATCGACAACACCGACTCTTTCAGCGGGGTTGCGGGCTGGTATCTGGAAGAAGCCCGACAAACCGTATGCAAAATCCGCCGTCTAACCTCAGTCCCACTGATTGTTGGAGGCCCGGCTTTTTCACTGATGCCGGAGGCCATCCTCGACTTTCTCAAAGCTGATTACGGAGTGGTCGGCGAAGGCGAAGAGGCCCTGCCCCGACTCCTTAACGAACTTATCACCGGCAAAACCCCACCGCCCCTGGTTCAAGGAATCCGGGCACTTACTGGAGATGAGTTTGCATCTCCACAATTTCATCCCGAACTCCTCGATTTCTACCAGACGCGCAGCGGTATGGCCAACCTCCAGAGCAAGCGCGGCTGCCCGCATCACTGCAGCTACTGCACCTATCCAGAACTTGAGGGGCGCACTTTTCGCAGGCGGCCAGCAACTGCAGTGGTTGATGATATCGAACGTCTCAAGAAAGATCATAAAGTTGAGACCCTCTTTTTTGTCGATTCCGTCTTCAATGAAAGCGGGGGCCATCATCTAGCCATCGCTGAAGAGATTTTACGGCGCTCGCTTGATATCAAATGGAGCGCTTTCTTTCGCCCCTCAGGCCTTAACATTAAAGCTCTCAAACTGATGCAGAGAGCTGGCCTTTTTGCCCTCGAACTCGGCAGCGACGCGGTCACCGAAAAAACTCTTAAAGGACTCGGCAAAGGTTTCTCCTTTGCCGATATCCTAACCACCCACGAAAACTGCCGAAAACTGAAACTGCCAGCAGCCCACTACATCATCTTTGGCGGCCCCGAAGAGACCCCTGAAACCCTTAATCAAGGGATTACCAATCTCGACCAACTCGAAAAAAGTGTGCTTTTTTTATTTTCCGGTCTCCGTATTCTGCCGGGCACCAAACTCTACCAGCGTGCCTTAAGGGAAAAAATCATCTCCCCGACAACCTCTCTGCTGCGGCCAACCTACTATTTCTCTCCCGAGATCGATCCGGAAACCATGAATCAAGAGATCACTAAAGCCTGCAAAGGCCGGCGCGAACGTTTATTTCCACCATCAGAAGCCCTCCAACGCCTGCAGATCATGCAGCGTTTCGGCTTCAAAGGTCTACTCTGGAATCAACTGATAAAACAATCTTGCTAAACTGAAATAAAAAAAGAGAACGCCCCGGCAACAGATCCGTGATACCCTCTTTTTTCTACAAAGCAATCAATCCCTGGTCAACCAAAAGTCTCCCGAATCATAAAATGCACCATTAACATTTTCCTGATATGTACCAAAAATGGTAGCTCCTCTTCGACTACCTTGAGTAAAAGCAAGGGTCGCCAAATACCTGCCACAAACAAAACTTGCATCAAAGGCAATCATATCATCACTCACAGTCCCGGTTATCGGCATATTTCTCACATTACCACAATCAGTATCGTCAATATCTGCGGTGCCATTCACTTGACCATCAGTTTGAATCAACTGCATAACAATATCGCCAGAATAACCCTGGCCATTCTCCCACTTACCCCGCCATACACCTGTAAAATCTCCGATAAGCTCCCCTGCGGAAAAACTCTCCATGGGTACTGCAGCAGTAAACAACATACTCGAACTTTCAGCATTGCTGGCAATCGCGATTCCGCCAAGAGCTGTAACCGGAGAAACGGCAATTATTTTTTTAACCTCCTCCATAGTCAGAGCTGGAAACCAGTTCGAATGCAAACCGGAGACCTTCCCGTAGGGGAGAACCGAAGTTTTCGCAGTCCCCAGAATTTGTCCATCGCCAATCGCAAAAAGAGTAACCGCTGCCTCGGTTGCCCCATAGTTGGCCAAGGCAATCCCTTTCCAATCGACAACACTCTCAAAGTCACTAAAGAAAAAACCTAGAGCAGAGCTCTGGATCCCCGTAAGACGAAACTCGGCTACCCCCCCAGCTATATTATTAAGTAAAGATAGACGGAAATGCAGGGTATCATTGGTATATGTAACCTTACCGGACTGGGCTGTACTGCAAAGCTGTTTGAGATCAATCACCGACTCACCCAACGCCCCGACATCTTGGTCCCCGCTATAAATTTGGGTGCCGGTGTCGTCATAAAGAGTCACGGTTACTGTAGCCGGTGCCAACCCAATATTGTCTACCGTCAGGTAATCGCCCCAATCAGCAGAGCTACCTGTCAAGTGAGACATAAAAACTTCGGCCGCCATAACTGAACAACTCATCATCAAAAATATCAATAAGATTTCCACAACTACACGCAACTGTTTCATTTATTTCTCCTCTTTTCAGGCTACATCACACAATGACTTACAAAAGAGATATTACATTTTTTCTCATAAATTCAACACCTCTATAAAACTTCACTCTATTACCCCATAACCCACATTCACTTCCCTTTCAAGAAAAAATTTACAAACTTGAATCGACTAGTTTCTCATACAACATCAGATTCAGCAGCTACACCCTGTATAAATTTTCTTGCCGACTCTTTCCCGGAAACGATAAATATCACAATTTGACTTTCTGCTGTCATGTGCGCTAGAGAGAATAATGTTACACTCGAATTTACGACAGTAATGAAAACCAAATCACTTTTTAGAGAAGGTAACAAACATTGAAAAAGATGATCCTTGGAAAAACTGGGATAGAGGTCAGCGAACTCTGTTTCGGGGCTCTGCCGATGGGGCCTTTACAGAAAAACATCCCGGCCACAGAAGGGGCTGAAATTATCCTGCGGGCCCTTAATGGCGGGGTTAACTTTATCGATACGGCCGAACTCTACCAAACCTACGAACCGATCCGCCTGGCCTTAAAGAAAGCTCCCTGCAGGCCAGTCATTGTCAGTAAATCATCGGCTTTAGATTATGCCGGGATGCGGAAAGCCATGGAAGAGGGTTTAGCCGCACTGGAGATTGACTATATCGACATCTTCCTTCTTCATGCGGCCCGGGTTCCGGAAGATGAAAATGTGTTCGAGAAGCGTTCAGGAGCTTGGCAAGCCCTGCTCGATTGCAAAAAAGAAGGCCTCATCAAAGCTGCCGGCATCAGCACCCATTCGGTGCCAACCGTTAATGTAGCAGCCAACATTAACGAGGTTGATATCGTATTTCCAATCATCAATAAAAACGGCACAGGAATTCTCTACGGCACCGTCGTCGAGATGGAGGAGGCGATCAAGCTCTGCATAACCCGGGATAAAGGCGTCTACTTTATGAAAGCCTTGGGTGGAGGCTGCCTCGTTAAGGAGTATCATGAAGCCGTAAGCTTTGTCCGCAATATCAGTCGGGTACCAATCGCCATGGGTATGGTGAGCTTAAGAGAAGTCGACTATAACCTGGCCTACTTCAAGGCCTCTCCAGATGAGATTGCCAAGCTGCCAGAACTTATTATCGAAGAAAAATGTTTTCAGATTGTCGATTTTCTCTGCAAAGACTGCGGCAGCTGTATTGAGGCCTGCCCCAATACAGCTATCAGCAAAGAATCTCAAGAGATAAAACCGAAAATCAACCCCGACCTTTGTCTACGCTGCGGCTACTGTGTTGGATATTGTCCCCAGTTCGCGATACGCATGACCTGACGGCCAAGAAAAGGCTTCATCTTCTTCGTTACTCAGCGGGTCTCGTCACTGCGGCGTACTATCTATACGCCTCATTCCTCAACTCTTGAGTGCCTCAAATCTAAAGCCTTTTCTTGGCCGTCAATCTTCAATTTTAAAGTAAATATTCGGGTATCATTTCCAAAATGTCTCGATGTAGGGACAGAATTCAATTCTGTCCCTGTGCGAAGCAGGGCGAAGCAAAGTTCGCTGATTTTCGATGAAACTTATTAAGGAGTAACACATGAAAAAAATTGCGGTTCTGGCCGGGGATGGTATTGGCCCGGAGGTAATGCGGGAAGCACTCAAGGTGCTTGATGCTGTACAGAAAAAATTCTCTCTTAAACTTGAGTACACTTTTGCTGATGTCGGCGGTTGCGCCATTGATAATCAGGGCACGGCCCTGCCGCCTGAAACTTTAAAAATCTGCAAAGAAAGTGACGCCATCCTTTTCGGCTCGGTCGGGGGACCGCAATGGGAGAATCTGCCTCCAGCCAAACAGCCGGAAAGGGCGGCACTGTTACCTCTACGTAAACATTTCGATCTTTTCTGCAACTTTCGCCCAGCCCGGGTCTACCCCTCGCTGACCGCGGCCTGTCCTTTAAGAGCTGATATCGTCAAAGAGGGCTTTGATATTCTCTGCGTACGAGAGTTGACCAGCGGCATCTACTTTGGCCAACCTAAAGGTCGGGAAGGTAGTGGTTCAAATGAAAAAGCTTTCGATACAATGGTCTATACCAGGGGTGAAATCGAACGGATTGCCCATTTAGCCTTTGCGGCCGCCCGCAAGCGCAGAGGCCAGGTCACCTCAATCGACAAGGCCAATGTCCTGACGACCATGGTTTTATGGCGAGAAGTCGTTATCGAAGTCGCTAAAGAGTACCCCGATGTTACTTTAAACCACCTCTATATCGACAATGCCACGATGCAGATGGTCAGAGATCCACACCAGTTCGACGTCATGCTCTGCGGTAATATGTTCGGAGATATCATCTCTGATGAAGCCGCCATGCTGACCGGCTCGATGGGGCTTCTAGCTTCTGCTAGCCTCAACCGGGAAAACTTCGGCCTCTATGAACCTGCTGGCGGCTCAGCCCCCGATATCGCGGGCCAGGGCGTCGCCAACCCGATCGCCCAGATCCTTTCGGCCGCCATGATGCTGCGCTACAGTTTTGCTCTCGACCAAGCCGCCAACGCCATCGACCAAGCCGTGGCTCAAACTCTGGAAGAGGGCATCCACACCCGTGACATTGCTGTAAACCCGGGAAAAATCGTTAATACGCAAGAGATGGGTAATGCGATTTTAAAAAGAATTTAAACCTGGTGCTTCTTCACCTGCTTTAACGACTCTATTACCCGACTGGCTTCCACTTTACTACAGTTGCCGACATCGGTTTTATGGTAATATTTATGCAGGAAATTATTGAAATGGCTGCGGCTCCAGCCGAGCTCTTCGATGAGATGCAGGATATAGAGTTTCTGGCGGATAGTTAAACCTTCCTCATTGAGACGGTAGTGGCGGCTTTTGGCAAAATCACGCATCAGGCGACGAAAACTAATTTCATCAAGCTCTTTAGCAGAGCGTACACCGCAAGATTTTTCGAGAAAATCGCGATACTCTTCATCACTGAAACCCAACTCCCGCTTGACGATATGGATAACGGCCATTTTTTTGTGATCAAGCATCCTTAACTCCTTGTGCTACCTTAGATTTTGCAAAAAAAAGGGGCGTGATTAGAGGTAAATGAGGGGGGATCCCGTTTTATGATCGGCGCAATCGCCGGATGGCGTTTAAACTCCTGGTCGAGAAAGCGCCGGATATCCTGGCGCTGCCATCCCCGAGGGTGAATAAAATCAGCATATAAAGATAGATCGCCTGCGTAAAAATCACGGACTTCAAGTTCTTTGCTTTCCAAACTGTATAAGGGCAGGTTGAAGATGGCAAGATTAAGAAATGAGATCGCCTGACTATGCCGCACTACAAATTCAAGGGTTTTCCGAGCTTGAGGCAGGGCTTCGGTCGGCGTCCCGAACAGCAGATAGACATAGGTCGCAATCCCAGCTTGTTTAAGGTTTTCTAAAACAGTCGATACCTGTTCTAAAGAGATACCCTTCTGCATTGCCTCTAAAACTTCCGGAGCGCCCGACTCGATCCCCAATTTTAACATCACACAACCGGATTGCCGTAACTTGTTGCAAAAACTGAGATCACAAAGTGCCTCGCTGATACGAACAAAACCGTACCACTCAGCCCCCGGCGGATTTTCGCCTAAAAAGTGCAAAAGGGCCGGACTTAAAGCATTATCGAGAAAATGAATCAATCCAGGCCGCAAAGCCTGCACCAGAGTTCCAAGCTCACTGCCAACAATTTGCGGGACTATTGGCCGGTAACGACTGCCTTCCGCTTTTTCTGGACAAAATGAACAACGATTCCAGTAACAACCCGATGAAGCGGCATAGGGCAGAATCGTTACAGGAGAGAGATAGGTCAGCGCCGAGAAATCACGGTAATCGGGAAGCGGCTGAGCCGGCGACAATTTTTTATCAACTGTTTTGCGAACTGATAAAACGCCCGCAGTTTGCGGCCGCATCAAATCCAGCAACGCTTTTTCACCGGGCCCGGCGATCAGATGGTCAATCAGACCGGCAAAGATTTCTCTAAAATTCGACTTATCATCTTGCGGCCGACTGAGCCACGAGGTCACGAGGCCGCCCCCAACCACCACCGACAGTTCCGGATAGCGTTGCCGACAGAAGCCAATCATCGCAAACGTAACCAGGGCCTGACTCAGATAGTTTAAGGAAAAACCGATAAAAGAAAAGCCCGAGCTCTCAATGAGATGCGTCAATCTCTTACTGAAAAATGAGTAGTAGAGATTCTCTTGCGGTCGCTTGGCCGCCCTCAGAAGATCTCGGCTACGCAGCGCTGAAAGTGAATGATCCTGATAATTGACCAACGTAAGAGCGATGCCATGTTCACGGCCGACAATCTCCAAAACCCGATTGAGATCGGACACGGCGCGTTTGTAACGATCAAAATTGTTATAGAGAAGAGGACTGCCGAGAGCTGCCAGGTTTTTATCAACATGCTTAAAGGCCCGGCGACTCCAGGTATCATCAACTCGTAATGGCTGCCTCAATAAAAACTGCAACCCTTCAAGGTTTAAATCTGCAGCCGTACAGTTCACCCCGTGGGCGCGCAAAAATCCACCAAGTTTAGCAATTCCGGCCGGCGCTTCACCGGGTTTAGACACCGGTGGATTGATCAAGATAATTTCTGACATATCAACATTTATAGTGATTCTGACATCCTAAAGCAATCTGAAAACACTTGCCCACCAATTCTTAAGAGTAAGGCACCAAGCAACAACATCACAAAATCGTTGCAAGATCAAAGGCGGTATGCTATCCCCCCTCATGAAAGAGGAATTTTTCATCCAACCAGTTAATAATCATTGAGACAAAAAAGGCCGGGGCTTGAGCCCGGCCTTTATAGCTAAAAATATGACACAACTCAACCCACACCGCGTCCTGCTTGTCCATCCCTTAGGCTATCAGGCCTCTGCGGCCCAGGCCGATATTGCCAGAAAAGCCAACCTGATGCCGCCATTAGGTTTAGCCAGCATTGCCGCTTACCTTGAAGAGCGTGGTAAAAAGGCCGATATTCTTGATTGTTTCGCCTCTCCGCTGACGGCCGAACGCCACTTAAAAACCTACCTTCAAATGATCCGGCCGGCCTGGATCGGTTTCAGCTGCACCACCTCCAGCTTTCTTGACGGGGTTCGGCTGGCATCCTTAGCCAAAGAGATCCAGCCCGGCATCCGCACCTTTTGCGGCGGACCCCACGTTTCGGCCTTACGCGAAAAACTGTTAGCCGACTATCCGGCTTTTGACTATCTGGTTGTTGGTGAAGGTGAAGAGACTGTTTTTCAACTTATGGAGGAACCCGAAAACGCCCGGAACATCCCCGGTCTGGTTTTCTGGAACGCTGCCGGAGAAGCCGAATTTTCCGGTTTTCGCGAACCCGGCATTGAACTTGACTCACTCCCGTTCCCGGCTTATGAAAAACTTACAGGTTTCCCGAAAACCTACCGGCTCCCGATCTTCAACTATCCCAAAGCCCCCAACACAAGCTGTATTTCGAGCCGTGGTTGCCCCTACACCTGCAGTTATTGTGACCGCTCGGTTTTTCGCCGGACTTTCCGCTACAATTCGGCCACCTATCTCTACCGTCATCTCGAATACCTGAAAACCCGTTTCGGCATCCGCCACGTCAACTTCTATGACGATCAATTTACGTTCAACCGGGAACGCGTGGAAGAGCTCTGCCAAATGCTGATCTCAACTCCTCTGGAGATGACGTTCAACTGTGCGGTTCGGGCCGAGCATGTCGATGGTGAAATTTTAGAGAAGATGAAAAAGGCGGGCTGCTGGATGATCAGCTTAGGTATAGAGAGCGGTGATGCCGAACTTTTAAGCCGTCATAGACAGAAGGTCGATCTCGATTTTATGGCAGAACAGGTTAATTTAATCAAAAAGACCGGCATCAGAGTCAAGGGACTTTTCATGGTCGGCCTACCGGGAGAGACCACAAGCAGCCTTAAACGCTCCATCACCTACTTGAAATCTCTGCCGATTGATGAACTCAACGTCGCCAAATTCACCCCGTTTCCGGGCTCACCCCTCTACGAAAAGATCCACGATTTCGGCAGTTTTACGGAAAACTGGGAGAGTATGGACTGCATGAGCTTTCAGTTCATCCCCCAGGGTATGACCAGTGCAAAAATGGAAGAACTTTTCCTTGAATTTTACAAAACCCACTTCAAACAGCCGCGCATCCTGCTCAACTATGTCGCCATGCTCAAACATTCACCCGACTCCTGGCTGCGTTTCGCCGCAAACTTAGGCTCTTTCTTGTATTTCGCCCGGCATAGTGAAAAACGTATAATTAAATGATCAATAAAAACACGATTCCAAACCATTCGCAACCTCTAAAAACTGCAGTAATCATCCCCCTCTACAACCATGCCACGACCCTGGGGAAAGTGGTCACCGACGTTGAGTGTTTTGCAAAGCTGATAATTGTGGTTAACGACGGCAGCACCGACGAAGCTGTTGCAGAGTGTCAAAAACTCAACCAATCTGTGCATATAATCCGCCACCCCAGCAATCAAGGCAAGGGGGCGGCGATCTTGAGCGGGGCGGCAAAGGCGCGACAATTGGGGGCCAGCCATATAATCACAATTGATGCCGACGGTCAGCACTATGGTGCTGAGATTCCCGATTTCATGGCAGCAATCAGTAATAACCCCGAAGCCATAATTGTCGGCTGCCGTAAATTCGACGAGACCTATGTACCCGGCAGTTCGCGGTTCGGTCGCAGTTTTTCCAACTTCTGGTTTCGGGTTCAGACCGGACGCAAAATCGGCGACAGCCAGAGTGGTTTTCGGGCTTACCCTTTAACTGTTATTGAGGCTTTTAAATGGCGCGAAAAACGGTACGCCTTTGAAAATGAAATTATTGTGCGGGCCGCCTGGTCCGGCATCAGGCTAGAAGAGATCACGATCCGGGTTCACTACCCGACCCGCCACGAACACATTTCCCATTTTCACAGGCTCTGGGATAACCTACGCTTAAGTTTATTAAACACCCGGTTGACAATCCGTTCAATGCTGCCCTGGCCTCACAATCAACTTGCTGGCGAGGGCCAGCCCCCGGCGGTACCGGTCTCGATTCTGCATCCCCTGCGCAGTCTCCGACTTCTGCTTAACGAGAATGCTTCTCCCGGCCGCCTGGCGGTTGCGGTCGGCCTTGGCGTTCTGGTTGGCGCCTTGCCGTTACTGGGCCTGCGAGCTATGATTATTCTGATGATTACTGGCTATTTCCGCCTCAACAAGGTTGTCGCCCTGGCGGCCGGCAATATCTGCACACCACCCTTTGTCCCGGCTCTATGTATTGAAGCTGGATATTTTCTGCGGCATGGTGCATTTTTGACTGAGATTTCATTTAAAACGTTGGGTTATCAAGCTCTGGAAAGATTCTGGGAATGGGGCCTGGGAGCACTACTGGTGGGCCCGCTGCTGGCCTTAATCTTGGGCTTTGCAACTTATCTTATAGCTTTAAATTTAAAGACCAAACGCCCTGCAGTTGAGTGTAAAAGTGTCGACTGAAAGCACAGGCGAGAGGCCCAAAACCTGGAGTAGTCGCAGCGTTGGCGCTCCCTGGCAGCATCACTTCTTTTATCTTTTGATCAGGCTTGGCGGCCGCCATATAGCCTACCCTTTTCTCTATCCGATAGTGCTCTACTATCTGCTTTTCCGGCCCGACCAGCGCCGCAAAAGCCGCTATTACCTGGATCGCCGTTTCCCCGACCATAAAGGATTTGCCGCTTTCAGAGACAGTTTCAAGATGATCATGAGTTTAAGCCGCTCACTGGTCGACCGCGCCCTGGTCGGCATCTGCGGCCCTAATATCCTGCGCACGCAGTTTCCTGAAAGCCAACAACTGGCAAATCTGGCGGCCGCCGGTGATGGTCTCATAATCCTGACCACCCATATCGGCTGCTGGCAGGCGGCAATGGTCTATCTGACTAAACTTAAAGGCCCGGTTAATATGCTGATCCAGCAGGATGCGGGTGATATCGACCGCCACTACTTTGAACACTCGGAACAGGAAAACCCTTTTCAAATTATCGATCCCACCGGATTTCTGGGCGGCACCCTGGAAATAACTGCGGCCCTCAACCGGGGTGAAACTGTCTGCATTATGGGTGACCGCCACCAGGGTGCCGAAGAAAACTGCCTGGCCCTCAATTTCCTGGGCGGCCCGGTTCATTTTCCGGTCGCCGCTTGGAAAATTGCGGCGCTCACCGGCGCCCCCATGGCCGTCTTATTTCCCTTAAAAACCGGCCCCGAAAGCTACAAGATCGAACTCGCTGAAGTTATCAATATACCCAGACAGGATGCGCGTCCCTTAAACCGTCTGCGCCCCTACATGAGTCGTTATGTCAACTCTCTGGAAGATATCTGCACTAAAGAACCGTACCAGTTTTTCAATTTTTATGATATGTGGAAAGCACAACCGAAACCATGATCTAAGAGAGGTAATTAAGTATGCTTGAAGATAAGCTGCAGGAGCAGTTGAAAAAAATAATCATTGAAGAGTTGAACCTGGAAGATATCGAAGCCGCTGAGATTGGTGATAATGACCCCCTCTTCGGCGATGAGGGTTTAGGCCTTGATTCTCTTGACGCCGTAGAGCTGGTGGTTCTCATCCAGAAACATTTCACGGTCGAAATTAAAGATATGGAAGAGGGGCGGGAAGCCCTGGCGTCGATCAACTCCCTGGCTGAATTTATAAAGAGCCGACAAACAGTAGGCAGTGGGCAGTAGGCAGTGGGATGGCACTATTTTGCTGCAGGAGTTGCAAATTAAGTCTGGGCCGAAAACAGCTTAGCAAGGAAATAATAAGATGAAAAAGATAACCGTAACCACTAAGCCTTTTCCCGATCAGCGACCCGGCACTTCAGGCTTGAGAAAAAAAGTGGCGGTCTTTCAAAAGCCCCACTATCTGGAAAATTTTGTCCAGGCGACCTTTGCGGCCCTGGGAGGCGTCGCGGGCAAACAACTGGCTCTGGGCGGTGACGGCCGTTTCTATAACCGCCAAGCCCTGCAGACCATTGTGCGCCTGGCCTTAGGCAATGGTGTGAAAAAGCTGCTCATTGGCAGAGGCGGCATTCTCTCAACCCCGGCGGCGTCATGTGTTATCCGTAAATATGGTCTCGACGGTGGCTTTATTCTCTCGGCCAGCCATAATCCCGGAGGACCTGACGGTGATTTTGGGATCAAATTCAACACCGCTAACGGCGGCCCGGCTCCGGAGAAGATCACCGAAACGATCTATCAAAAAAGCTTGAAGATTGACCACTACCTGACGGTGACCAGCCCGGATATCGACCTCGACACCTTAAGCTGTTTCGAGCTGGGGAAAATGACTGTTGAAATCATCGATCCGGTCGCCGATTATGCCGATCTGATGATGGAACTTTTTGACTTTCCCGCGATCTCCGCACTCTTTAAGAGTCCCGATTTTAATTTTCTTTTTGACGGCATGCACGCAGTCACCGGCCCTTACGCCAAGGAGATCTTCTGCCAGCACCTGGGCGCCACCGAAAAAAGCCTTCTCAACTGCACCGTCAAGCCCGATTTCGGCGGCGGCCACCCCGATCCCAACCTAAAATACGCCAAAGAGCTGGTTAAAGCCATGTTCGGCAAAAATGCACCCGCCTTGGGCGCAGCCTCCGATGGTGACGGCGATCGCAATATGATTTTAGGCAGCAACTTTTTCGTCACCCCGAGTGACAGCGTTGCCATAATCGCGGCTAACGCTCATCTTATCAAAGGTTACAAAAAAGGTGTCAAAGGGCTGGCCCGTTCAATGCCGACGAGCTGCGCTCTGGATGCGGTTGCTGTAAAGCTTGGGGTTGAATGTTTCGAGACCCCAACCGGCTGGAAATTTTTTGGCAACCTGCTTGACGCCGGGCGCTTGACAATCTGCGGCGAAGAGAGCTTCGGCACCGGCTCCGACCATATCCGCGAAAAAGATGGCCTCTGGGCGGTTCTTTTCTGGCTCAACCTGCTCGCCATAAAGAAGATCAGCGTCGCTGATATCGTCCAGGAACACTGGCAAAATTTCGGTCGCAACTACTACTCCCGCCACGATTATGAAGAAATTGAAAGTGCAGCTGCGCACCAACTGGTAGATGATTTGAGAAATAGGTTTACCGAGCTTTGCGGAAGTCACTTTGGGACTCTAGAGATCTCTAAAGCCGATGATTTTTCCTATCTCGATCCGATCGACGGCAGCCTCTCTCAACGGCAAGGTATCAGGCTCCTTTTTAAAGACAGATCACGAATTATTCTGCGCCTTTCAGGAACCGGCACCAGTGGTGCGACTTTACGCCTCTATTTTGAAAAAGTTGAGAAAGATCCGGCTAGGATGAATCTCGAAACCCAGACAGCCTTGACCGAATTAATCAAACTTGCGGAAGAACTTTTTGCCGTCAAAAAAATTACCGGCAGAAGCGAACCTACGGTTATCACCTGACCTTTTACCCCCTAGCCAAGGAAAAGTTAAACATGCCCTCCCAACCCCTGAATCACCACAACCTGACCGACACCCGCGCCGCCGGCATTCTTCTCCACTTAAGTTCCCTGCCCAGCCGCTGGGGAATTGGTGATCTCGGCCCCGAAGCGGAAAAGTTCTTAGACTTTCTCAAAGAGTCAGGACAGCGCTACTGGCAGTTTCTACCCTTAAGCCCAACTTTGCCAATTTACGGCCACTCCCCCTACATGAGCAACTCGGCTTTTGCTGGCAACCCCCTGCTGATCAGTCCCAACTATCTTTTAGAAGAGGGCTGGATTGAACCGGAAGATCTTGCTGAAGGTCCGGAATTCTATCAATATCTGGTACTTTTTCAAGAGGTAGAAAATTTCAAGGAGAGCCTGTTCGAAAAAGCCTTCACCAACTTTAAAAAAAGTAAGCTTCAGGCGCAAGCGTTTACTAAGTTCTGCGAGGACTCTATCTGGCTTAAAGATTATGCACTCTTTGTCGCTTTAGGAGGAAAGTTTGCGGAACTGGCCTGGCATGATTGGCCGGCAGAGATCGCCCGCCGCAACCCGCTAGCTTTAGAAAACGCGGAAAAAGAGCTGGCTGATAAAGTTTTATACCATAAATTTATCCAATATATATTTGCTCAACAATGGCTGCATTTTAAGAAAAAAGCCCACGAACGACAGATCAGGTTAATTGGCGATATGCCCATCTATGTCGCTTTAAACAGCGCCGATGTCTGGGCCCATCAAGAGTGCTTTCAACTCAACCCCGAAACCCTGAAACCGGAATATGTAGCCGGGGTTCCACCTGACTATTTCAGCCCGACCGGACAGGCCTGGGGCAACCCTCTCTATCGCTGGCAAGCAGACACAGATCCGGATGCAGAGCTGAATCAGTGCGTCACAAACTGGTGGCAGAGACGTTTACAACGCCTGGCAGAACTTGTGGATGTTGTCAGGATTGACCATTTCCGCGCCTTTGAAGCCTATTGGCAAATTCCGGCGGGAGCAAAAACGGCAGAGACAGGAGAGTGGATAAAAGGACCGGGAGAAACTTTTTTCACCCACATGGCAGACGCCACCCGGGATTTAACAATTATAGCTGAAGATCTTGGCACGATTACCCCTCCGGTTGAAAAATTAAGAGACCATCTTGGCTTTGCCGGGATGAAGGTGCTTCAATTCGCTTTTGATGGAACCCCCGACAATCCCTACCTGCCCTGGAATTTCACCTCTCCCAACTGCGTTGTCTACACTGGCACGCACGATAACAACACTACCCTGGGCTGGTACTTTGATGAACAAGTAGACTCCAAATGTAAAGAACGGGCCCGCCGCGCGACCAACAGCGACGGCAGTGCTATCCATCTTGATTTCATAAAATTAGCTTACGCTTCAATCGCCGCCCTGGCGATCACCCCTTTGCAGGATGCTCTCGGCTTCGGCAGCGATTGCCGCATGAACTGGCCCGGTTCCAACCAAAGAAACTGGGCCTGGCGCTGCGCCCCGCATTTTATCACCAAAGAAATTTCAGAAATGCTTTACCGTGAAGCCGTTTTCTTCAACCGCGTCCCTACTTTGCTGCTTTGATTTTATTATGACGGAAAAACTGAAGTGCCCTCTTATCAGGCCTGACCCCTGCCCCTGCTCTTCATGGCTCCATAAAACAAAAAACCCGCAAGCAGCTAATTAGCACTTGCGGGTTTTGGCTTTTCTAAAAGGCGATGGCCAGGTTTAGCGCGACCATCATGGGCAGTAAATTTTAAATCAATTTACATCATGCCGCCCATACCACCCATGCCGCCCATGCCGCCAGGCATGCCGCCACCAGGCATACCGCCGCCAGCGTCACCGCTTTCAGGCTTTTCAGCAATTATAGCTTCGGTGGTGATCATCAGACCAGAGATGCTGGCCGCATTCTGCAGAGCAGTGCGGGCAACCTTGGTCGGATCGATAATCCCGGCTTCAATCAAATCGGTGTACTCGCCGGTTGCCGCGTTAAAACCAAAGGAACCCTTCTCAGCTTTGAGACGGGCAACTATAACCGAACCTTCCTGTCCGGCATTGTTAACGATCTGACGCAGAGGCTCTTCGATAGCCCGACGGAGAATATTGACACCCATCTTCTCGTCATGAGTCAAGTCAGTCAAATCATCCAGACTGGAACTCGAACGTAACAAGGCAACGCCACCCCCAGGAACAATACCTTCCTCGACGGCTGCCCGGGTCGCATTAAGAGCATCCTCGACCCGATCTTTTTTCTCTTTCATCTCGGTCTCGGTAGCAGCTCCAACATTAATGACGGCTACGCCACCAATCAACTTGGCGAGACGCTCTTGAAGTTTTTCACGATCGTACTCAGAAGTGGTCTCTTCAACCTGAGCGCGAAGCTGTTTGACACGGCCCTTAATAAGATCCTGAGAGCCAGCGCCATCAACAATAGTTGTGTTATCTTTGTCGATATGAATCCGTTTAGCCTGGCCAAGATCTTCCAAGGAGGCGGATTCGAGTTTTAAGCCAATCTCTTCGGAGATCACCTGACCACCAGTCAACACGGCAATGTCTTCAAGCATTGCTTTACGACGATCACCAAAACCGGGAGCTTTAACGGCAACACAGTTCAAAGTACCGCGCAATTTGTTGACAACCAGGGTTGCCAGAGCTTCACCGTCGATATCTTCGGCAATCATCAGGAACGGACGGCTCATCTTAGCAATCTGTTCAAGAATCGGCAGGAGATCTTTCATGTTGCTGATCTTTTTGTCGTGGATAAGAATGTAAGGGTTATCCATCTCGGCAATCATCTTCTCGGTATCGGTAACGAAGTAAGGTGAGAGATAACCGCGATCAAACTGCATACCTTCAACGACATCAAGCGTGGTATCCATCGATTTGGCTTCTTCAACGGTGATAACACCCTCTTTACCGACTTTGTCCATCGCTTCGGCAATAATGTTACCGATTGTGGCATCGCCATTGGCGGAGATAATACCAACCTGAGCGATATCCTTATGGGTTGCCGTCGGTTTTGACATGCCAACCAAAGCATCGACCAGTTTTACTACTGCCATGTCGATTCCGCGTTTAAGTTCCATCGGATTGGCGCCGGCAGCGACCATTTTGGAACCTTCACGATAGATAGCCTGAGCCAAAACCGTAGCCGTAGTCGTACCGTCACCGGCAACATCACTGGTTTTGCTGGCAACTTCTTTAACCAACTGGGCGCCAATATTCTCGAACTTGTCTTCAAGCTCGATCTCTTTGGCAACCGAAACACCATCTTTGGTAATCGTCGGAGAACCAAAAGATTTATCGACAATAACGTTACGACCTTTGGGTCCCAAGGTAACTTTAACAGCGTCGGCCAGAATATTGATGCCATTCATGATCGCCTGGCGGGCTTCCTGATCAAATTTAATCTCTTTTGCAGCCATAGTAAATCATCCTCCAAATTTATTTGTCGGGCTCAAATATGAACCCTTTATCGTACGATATTTAACAGTTAAAAATTTTAGCAAGAAGCTCTCTAGCTCAACACCCCAAGAACATCATCTTCACGCATGATGAGATAGTCTTCACCATCCAGCTTTACTTCGGTACCGGCATATTTGCCGAAAAGAATCTTGTCACCGACTTTGACGTCCAGGGGATTAATTTTGCCATCGTCGCCAACTTTACCTTTACCGGCAGCAACAACTTCACCCTGCATAGGTTTCTCTTTAGCAGCATCCGGAATAATGATTCCACCTGCTGTTTTCTCTTCCTCTTCGGTCCGTTTGACAATGATCCGATCCTGCAAAGGTCTGATATTCATTCTTCTTTCTCCTTACAATAGATGTTTTTAAGATTAACAGATGTAAAAAAAGGCTATCAACCTGACTTACGAAATTTTAGCACTCGAACCCCATGAGTGCTAACAAGCGAGAATATACTCACGCCCAGATTAAAAATCAAGGGGCCGGGAAAAAAAATTATGAGAGATAACGTAAGGGCTCCCCCCCCGTGGGAGCCCTTAATACCAGCCCTCGCGAAAATTATAGGTCGAACTGGCAAGGTCATTGAGACGCAGGCGTCGAGGATTGAGAAAGCGGTGGGCAACTGCGGAATCCAAGGCCCAAGTAAGATCAACGATCTTTTGTGAAATTGCAGGATTTCGTACACGCTCAAGAGAGTTCAGAAGGGAGAATGGCACAGCACTGACTAAAGCACTGAGACCGTCGCGTTTGAGCACCGCAAGTTCCTCTTGGCGCCGCGAAAAAAAGCTTTCGTTACGACGTTGCAAGGAAATCGGCACCCGGGTCAAGAGGAGCGGTAGAAAACTGAATACTGTCAAACCTAAAGTGCTGCCCGGCGCTGTCGACAAAGAGTTAATGGTAGTTTCGTCAAGTTCCAGGGTCAGATGAATCAGTGAGAATCCCAGCTCTGCATAAAAATTTATGGCTGACTGATTGGCAGCATGGAGAAAAGGGCCGGTCGCCAATTTAAATGGGACTGAACCTTCGGCCAAACCAGGAAAAAGATCTAACTGCCCCAAACCATTTAGATGAAAGTTACGAAAGCCAACTTGCGCCAGACGTTTAACCATCTCTGCCAAGGGTGCTTCCCGGCCGGGATACTGAAGTGGTGGCAGAGACCATTCGGTTTCGGGGAAGCTCCGAAAAAGCTCCCGTTCACGACCCGCAATCGCGGCCATGAGCTTGCCATTAAGGTCAAGGGCTACGCGCCACCCACGACGCTTGAGAAAGGGCTGGGCTTGAGACCAGTCGGCAAACTTGATCAACCATGAAGATTCTTGTTTAGCAACTCCGGCATTCGCCTTTTTTGCCGTACCAATTTTAGCAACTTGCCGTTTTGCCGATGAAGAACACCGAGCCCGCTGCAAAGCATCAACCTGGCGCTCTTTAATCTGGCCGCCAACCGCCTCTTCGAGCTGCCGACGAAACCAGGCCCCGCCGCGACGGCCATACTTATCACGACTGCCAACCTTGACTAAAAGATCACCCACCTGACATTTAAAAGGGACCGGCAGAGAGACAATCAAGCCCCCACCTTTGGCCGCCCGTTTTTTTTCAACCCGAAAACCATCCTTTAATGTAAAGGAGTTATCACGCCCATCTTTACCCTTAAGCATAATTTTCAAACGATCTCCGGGCGCCAATTCACGGGAGGAGCGCAATAAAATCCGCCACGATTTCCCATCCCGCCCCTCACGACTGACACGGCGAACCTTGCCGACGACAACACCGATAGTCGCGGCCCGCTGGGGCTCAATGATTTCTTTGGGATAGTGGCCCGAGAGATTGGCTGAAGTTGACGGACGCGCATAGGCCTCTTTAAGTTCTTCGGCAAAGACCTTGCGACTTTGCCGAGAGAGATCACCGCTTTTTTTAATCTCATCTAAAGCTCGACGAAAAACGCCAACCACAACCGAGACATATTGCGAGCCCTTCATACGCCCTTCGATCTTACAGGAGGCAACCCCAGACCGAACCAGCTCTGGCAGAAAATCGAGCCCGTTAAAGTCGGCCGGCGAGAAAAAATTACCCTCCTCTCCAGCATGACTGTAAGGGCGCCGGCAGGGCTGGCTGCAACGCCCCCGATTGGCACTTTGACCGCCAAAAAAACTGCTGAACTGACAAAGTCCGGCCACCGAAACACATAAGGCTCCATAGACAAAGAGCTCAAGCTCAAGTGCGCTCTTTGCGGCGACCAGCTTGATCTCAGCCAAAGAGAGTTCACGCCCCAGGACAACCCGCTTACAACCTTGAACTGCCAAGCGGTTGACACCGGCCGCATTGTGAATCGCCAACTGGGTTGAGAGATGAACGGAGAGTTCGGGAAAATCGCTGCGTAAAATATTGACCAGGCCAAAATCCTGGACAATGACCGCATCGACCCCGATGCGGGAGAGTTCATTTAAGGTTTGATAGATCTCATCAAGTTCATCGTTGCGAATAAGCGTATTTAAAGCGACATAGAGTTTAACCCCGCGCGAATGCGCGTAGAGGATCATCAGTTCCAGATCAGCAAAAGTAAAATTTTCGGCCCGGGCCCGGGCCGAAAATTTCTTGAGCCCCAGATAGACAGCATCAGCTCCGGCATCAATAGCTGCCATAAAGGTTTCAAAATTTCCGACCGGGGCCAGAAGTTCGGGCAGTTTCTTGGGCAACTTAATGGAAGAAGAAACTACAGTAGGAATTACGGAATCATTCATAGTAGTTGGATACGGCCCGGTTCACTGTCAATAAATTCTCCCACCGGCCAGCAGCCAATTCCTCCCGTATTAAAACTACGGACCACCGATTCAGCCCCGGCCGGATCGACAGCCAGCAAAAGACCACCTGAAGTCTGCGGATCAAAAAGAAGATCACGGAGCAAAGGATCAACCAGCTCTTCACCCAAAAGACGAAAGCCGAAATAATCGCGATTGCGATGCCCCCCTTCTGGAAACATCCCCATACCACATAACTCCTCGGCCCGGTCAAGCAATGGAACATGGCCCAATTCAACCCGCACCCCGACCCGATCATCGGCAATCATCTCAGCCAGATGACCGAAAAACCCGAAGCCGGTAACATCAGTACAGGCCCGCACCCACTGCCGCCACAAATCACCCTCACTCTCAGGCGGCAGAACATTGAGCCGTAACATCCACTCTAGAGCTTGATAAATCTCTGCTTCCTTGACAAAATCGGCTTTCAAGGCTGTCGCTAAAACCCCATTACCTAAAGGCTTTGTCAAAATCAGAATATCACCGGCCAAAGCTCCCTGATTGCGCCAGATCTTGTCCGGATGAACCTCACCGGTAACCGAGAGACCATACTTTATCTCAGGGTCATCGACACTGTGTCCACCCGCCAGAACGGCTCCGGCTTCAGCTATTTTAGCGAGTCCACCGGCCAGAATCTGGCGCAAAATATCAGGCCCCAGACACTTAATCGGAAAGGCCACCAGATTCATGGCCGTCAAAGGCTGCCCGCCCATGGCGTAAACATCACTGAAAGCATTAGCCGCCGCAATCTGCCCAAACTGATAGGGATCATCGACCATCGGCGGAAAAAAATCGACCGTCTGCACCAGAGCCCGCTCATCATCAAGCCTGAATACCCCAGCATCATCGGCTCCTTCAAGACCAACCAGAAGACGTTCATCAACCGGCAGCTCCAGGCCCTGCAACACATCCGCCAGATCCGACGGACCAATTTTCGCAGCTCAGCCAGATGCGGCCGAGAGGGTCGAGAGCCTGATCCTGCCATCTTTTAAATTTTCGTTAATCATAAAGATATCACTATTATATACAGATTATTAACCCTACAAAATCAGAAGCAAAACAATTAATTCACTTCTGCAAAACCGTCTTTCAACCTCAGGAAAACCCAGTGACATACAATCGCTTCAAGACAGGAATAGCTTTTGCGGGAACATTTGCGGCAGGAGCGACAGGAAAGAAGGTGACGGACAAAACCAAAATGGGGTCTCGAAGGAATTGGGGTCCTGATCAGTCGGAAAAGATATAAGCCAGCTCTTCAAGACCTGCTAAAATCCAAATTCAGCCAGCAGATCATCAACCAGATTCTGATCAAGGGGTTGGCCAGGAGTGGTGGCCTTAGCCGCTTTAAGTATCTCCTTTTTCTTCTGCAGTTCTTTTTGGGATTTACCCTTTTCAGGTCCGATCTTTAAGACTACCAACGTCTCCACAAGCCAGTCCCGCATCTGATTTAACTCTTTAATCAGTTTTTCCATCTTCTGTCTTGCCGCATCCTGATATGATTGGGATGCAATTATGTCAAAGATGGCGACTTTCATGGCCTGGATATTTTTGCTGTTCGCAGCTTCATACATTGCATCACATCCGACCAGGGCTGAGTCCATCTTTTCAGTCATCTCCATCAACCTGTCGGCTTTGTCAAGCACCTCTTCCGTGGACTGTTCCATTAAATCGATAACGCTTTTGGCGTCACTGACAGCCGTAGGTGCAGATTCCCCTGCGCTACTTAACGGGGCCTCCACAGTCTTCATATTGACCACCATTTGGTTGATCTGCTGCGCCAAGGTTGCTAATACCCCTTCGGCATCGAACTCTACGGTATCCTGGTCAAATTCGCCACGCAACAGTCCGTCAGTCACCTCAATAAGAGATGTTATTTTATCGTTTACATTGGACATAACCATAAATAAAATCTTTACATAGAGATAGATGCTTATATTTTATGAAACCCGATTACTGGACATATCATATATTCACAAAATTACCATAGTAAAATTTTACTCTGGATACATTAATAAAGTTGAGTCTATTATTTCGGTGGGTAAAGGAGGTCTTTATCTGTATCGCTCTTCGACTTTATAAAAGGCCTCTTTGGCTGCATACATTGCTCTGTCAGCCTCTTTTGTCAGCATCTCCGGCGGATGAACATCAGAGCCCGCAACCCCAAAACTTACCGTTACAGGAAAGTGTTCATTCTCACCAACATCGATGAAACAGTTGAAAAATATCTCTTTGTTAAGCCTTTCTATAAAGTTCTTTGCATTTTTTTCAGTGGTATTTGGTAGTAATATTACGAATTCATCACCACCCGTCCTGGCAACTATATCCATATCCCGGGCTGTTTTCTGCAACAGTTCGCTTACCGTCAATATAAGTCGGTCACCAGCCTCATGTCCATACAGATCATTAGCCTTTTTAAGTCTATTGACATCGGCCACAACCACAGAAAAGTCCATATTCAGCTTTTGACGTTTCTCCGTCTCTTCAATTATGGCCTGCTCCAGGTAACCACGGTTATAGAGTCTCGTCAAGGGATCTGTATTAGCTTTTTCTTCAAGTTTTCTAGAGAGCAGGCGATTGTCAATATAGGTGCCAAGAGGTTCGGTAAACAGGTCTATAATCTCTTTCTCCTCATGTGTTTTGAACACTCCCTGTAGCAGAAGCAGCCCGGCCAGACTGCAATCCTTTCTCCGAAGTATAATCTGGCTTGCCGTCTGCCAGGGTAAAAGTTCTTCGGCAAGCAACTCCTGATGCAAAGTCTGCATCTTGCGGGAAAGGTAGGCCCGGCTTAACCTCTTAATATCATTATCAGATATGCCTTTACCGTTTGCCAGCCAGAGATTTCCTGAACGTATATCGTTGATCAACAAGAGTGCCGATTCTCCCTGTATAAGGGGCAGGAAAAACTTCCAGAAATATTCAACCACCACACGAATTTCAGTCTCTTGCTGCACGAAGGTGGTAAAATCGGAAAGGTGTTTCAATATATTATTTTTTTCAGTAATCGCTTGCTGGTGATACCTTATCTGTTCTATGAGTTCTATCTGTCGGGTTGTGTCTCTGAACAGGAGCATGCCGCCGGTACCAAGATGAGAGGCGGAGATACTCTCCGTTATATAACGGTTATTAACAATATGAATTTTTTTTACATCGTCAAGCATCTCAAAACCATTTTTTGCCGGACACTCTTCACAGGGTTCGTTATTACCCAGATATTCATAACATTTCCGAGCCAGGCCCTTCGGTTTAAGATTTGATGCCGCCCGGTTATGATCCTTAATAATAAAAGATTCGTTGACAGAGAGCAGCGCTTCCGGCAAATTATCAAGTAGCTCTTTCAGAGTACGTTGTTTTTCAAAAAGTTTTTTATTATACCGTTCCAAAAGTATATTTTTGGCCTGCTTTTCCCTTCTTTGCAGATCTGTACTGCGCAAGAGCATAACTTCACGGGTAACATCCTGAAGGGCGATGAGGTAAAACTGACCCCATTGCACAGTTCGCATCTTGACGAACAGATCATTTCCATCATCTTTTTTTATGGAAATCGATTGCTGCTGCGCAGTAAGGCTGTTTTCATGCAGAAGTATGTTTATCGGAGGATTAATCGAACTGTCACATAAAAAATCCTGTAGGGGAATTTTATGTTCTCCCTCAGGCTCTCGGCCCACAAGTTTACAGGCTGCCCGGTTGACAAAAACAACCCGGGAATCCCTGTCCGTCATAACAATTGCCTCAGGGATTGTCTCTGCGACTTTTGTAAACTGCTCTATCTCTTCTCGATTCTTACCCATCCATCAACCATTAACTTGTTGGCATTATTATTAATCTAGAACTTTATAACCGTTAAACTTTTACCATTAATTTTGTAACTGATGTTTGGCGTCTCCCCCAGTGGGCTTCAAGTGATTAATTTACTTCTTCAAGTAGCTCTTCAATCTCCGCAAAAACCCGGCGCCAACCAATCGCCTCAAGGCAGAGCTGGGTTTTACAGGAACGTTTGCGGCAGGGGCTGCAGTGCAGGGGATGACGCACGATGCGATATGGCGCTCCATAGGGAGCATTTATTTGGGGGTGGGTCGGACCGAAAATCGCGACCACCGGCGTTTGCATAGCGACGGCCAGGTGCATAGGGCCGGTATCACCACCGACATAGAGATCGCAGGCTGCAAAGATGGCGGCGAGATCAAGCAGGGATGAGGTTTTTTTCGCGACCACCACCGGGACCCGCAGGTTTCCGGCAATCAGCTCAACCGTTTCCCGTTCTCCCGGCCCCCAGGTCAAAATAATCCGGGCGTCGATTTTTTCGACAAGGGCATTTATTAAACCAACGTAACCATTCTGGTGCCAACGCTTATAAGCGGTTTTGGGGCTGCTACCAGGGTGCAAAGCGATAATCGGCCCCTCACCTGACAACTCTTTGAGGCCCACTAAAGAAACTTGGGCCCGTTGATGATGAACAGCAGTTACAGGCAAGTCGTAAATTACCGGCCCGGCAAGCGGCACCCCGAGCCTTGCAACTAACTCCAATGCCCGCTCAACGCGATTGAGATCTGAACTTGAAGGTTGTAATTGTTGAGTGTAAAAACGGTGGCAGCCCTCTTTGGCATCCGGGGGTGCAAAACCAACCCGATTTGGCACTCCGCTAAGCCGGGCAAAAAGACCGCTTTTAAAAATCCCGTGAAAATCGACGACCAGATCATACTTGCCCCAACGGAGCTCACCCAGCAGGGTTAAAAGTGAACTTAAGGCGTTGAAGAGACGCTTCGGCGAACGCAACCAGCCGCTAAAAAGACCGCGTTCAAAAATCAGAACCCGATCAAGCGAGATATGGCCTTCGAGGACCGAGGCTACCGCAGGCTCCACGAGCCAGGTAAATCTGGTTTCAGGGCAATGACTACGCCAGGCGTTGACGGCCGGCAGGGTTCTTAAAACATCGCCAATCGCGCTTAAGCGAATGATCAACACATTTTTATAATTTTCAACAGAGTTCAAAAAATCAACTTCCTCGTTGGTTACGAAAATGGCTTAACAGAAAACCGATATATATCATTTTCACAAAAAAAACGGCAAGCTTTAATCGTTTTTTTGGGTTTGCATCCGAAAAGACTCAATTATACTTGACTTAACTTAGGGACAAGCTTTATTCTGCAATCAAAAACCAGACTAATAGACAGAAATGTGGAGACGTAGTTGAGCGATAAAGAGAAAGGTCTGCTGAACCGTTTAAAGGCTTTGTTTCAGGGCGAGCATGAACCGCCACCCAGCGAAGAGGAACTCTTTGAGATTATCAATGCCAGCGGTGAAACCGGGGTTATTGCTGACGACACCCATGAGATGCTGAGCAGCATCATCCAGCTCAAAGAGACCCAGGTTCAAGAAGTCATGGTGCCCCGCACAGAGTTCGCTGCGATTGCGGCCGACTGTAGTATTCATGAAGAACTTGAAACAATCACCAGCAAAGGCTTCTCCCGCTATCCGATTTTCCACGACAACCTCGACCAGGTCATCGGCATTCTCTACGCCAAGGATATCCTCAAACATCTGGAAGAAGACCTAAAGCAGCTCCACCCCCGCGACATCATGCGGCCGGTCTACTTTGTTCCCGAAACCAAAAAGGTGCAGGAGCTGCTCCAGGAGTTCAGGATCAAAGGTATCCATATCGCGGTTGCCGTCGACGAGTATGGCGGCACCTCGGGTCTGGTGACGATCAGCGATCTGGTTGAAGAGATTATCGGTAAAATCTACGAAGAGGACCGCCCGGTTGAAGAGAGTGAAAAACTTATTGAAAAACTTGATGATGGCTCCTATCTGATCAATGGCAAAACCGAGATCGAAGAGATCGAAGAAATTTTCGGCCTTGAGATAGATAACCGGGGCAAATTTGAAAGTGCAGGTGGACTCGCGGTTTTCTTGAGCGGCAGTATCCCGCAAACGGGGGAGAGTTTTGTCTACAAAAACATCTCTCTGACCATTGAGGCGGCCGACAATCGTCGGGTTACGAAAATTCGTTTGCGAGAATTCGCCGAACCGCAAGGGAAAGCTGAAACGCCCCCAAACATTCCCGAAAAACCCACGACATCGGATCAGAGCCGTGACCCTCTGGAAATTGAAAAATCGTGACTCGTTTCGGCCTTTTCCTGGGGGCGGGGCTCACCTCTACGGCCACCCTCTATCTAAGTTTCAACCTTCAGACTTACAGCTGGCTCTGGGCTTTCATCGCCCTTATCCCTATGTTAGCCCTCTCGGAAAGAAGCAGCTCCTGGCGTTCAGCCTGCGGACTCGGCCTTTTAGCCGGTTTTAGTTTTAATTTTATAGAGCTCTTCTGGGTCACCAACTCAATCGCCGGTTTTACGAGCTTGCCGCAAGCTTTAGTAATAATTATTATGGGCTTGCTGGCGCTCTACATGGCGCTCTACATAGCGATTTTTACCGGCCTCTGGTACTATCTCCGAAATTTGCCCGCGCTAACATCAGCTTTTGGGGGAGTTCTCAGTGCTCTGACTGGGGCTGCTGTCTGGATCCTGCTTGAGGATCTGCGCAGCGCTTTTCTCGGCGGCTTTCCATGGCATCCTCTGGGCTTGACCCAGATCGACAACCATCTCTTTAATTGGCTGCTGCCCTGGGGCGGTGTCCGCCTGCTCTCTGGCCTGATCGTTATCGGCAATACAGGACTCTATCTAAGCGGCAATGCTCTTTTAAAAAAGAGGGGTAAAAAAACTGCTCTTTATGCTTTTTTACTCCTCGGCCCGCTCTTGGGTCTGGCTCTTTCAAGCGGTACCGATATTCCCGTACGAACAAAGCCGCAAACCCTTAAACAAACGCCTACAGCTTCCAACCCCGTCAAAATCGTTGTAATCCAACCCAATCTTCCCCAAAAAGAGAAGTGGCTCCCGGAGAACCGGGAGAAGATCATCGAAAAGATGATCTTCATGACCCAACAAGGTTTAAAAAAGCGTCCCGACCTTATCATCTGGCCGGAAGCAGCCCTGCCCCTGCTCTTGGAAAAAGAGAAAGCTCTCTGCGAGCGCCTCCAGGAACTTGTCGAAAAAGGAGAAACCAGCCTGATGCTTGGCGGCCCTCGTTATTTAGCCCCCCCCTCTAAAAATCAGACTACTGCAACGCAAAAAAAACTCTACAACTCAATCTTTCTCTTTTCACCCGATAACCCAAGACAGGTCTACAATAAAATAAAACTTGTCCCATATGGTGAATTTACCCCATTTGCGGAGTTTTTCCCATTCATCAGCAAAATTGTGCCCGGCCTCAGTTACTCTCCCGGAGATAAAATTCACAATTTCACGTTAAAGCAACTTAAAATCGCCCCGTCAGTCTGCTTTGAAGGGGTCTTTCCTGCCTTTACAGCCCATTTTTTTGAGGCTGGCGCTAACATTCTCATCAACCTGACCAACGACGCCTGGTTTGGCGACTCACCCGGCCCGCGCCAACACCTTTTAAATATCCGCCTGCGTGCCTTGGAGAACCACTGCTATATCGTCCGCTGTGCCAATACCGGAATCTCCGCCATCATCAACCCCCAAGGAGAAATTGAACAACAGCTCCCTTTAAACCGGGAAGGCCTGCTCGAAGCTAAGATCACTCCCAGCCGCAGAGCAACTTTCTTTGCCAGCCACCCCCACCTGCCGACGACCGGAGCCGGAATTATCACTCTAATCTCCCTTTTAATAATATTTTTTTGCCAACGACGGCTTAAAACCTTAAAGCCGGGTCTTGACGACACTCATACTTTAGTCTAAGGTGCCGCGCCATGTTACTTATTGAATCCATCGATAGGCCGCCATCAGCAGCGGCCCTTTTCCTCAGACTTTCGGAAAAACCGATTCCAGCCTGGCTTGATGCCAATGTTGACAGCAAAAATCTAGGCCGCTATTCCTTTCTGGCGGCTGACCCTTTCCTAAAAATCACCGCCTGCGGACAACATATCATTGAGGAAAACTGCTTGAATGGGGAGAAAACCGAGCACCAAAGCCCTTTCTTTCCTTTTCTCGACAGGTTGCAAAAACGCTGGCAGAGACCTAAAGAGAGTGGTTTTCTCCCCTTTGAAAGCGGCCTTATCGGTTATCTGGGATATGAACTCGGCCATCAAGTTGAAGATTTCCCCCAGACGACAATCAACGACTTACATATGCCGGACACTTTTTTCGGGGCTTACGATGCCCTGATTGCAATTGACCATTTAACTGACACAACTTGGCTTGTAGCCAGCGGCCTGCCAGAAAAGTCTGGAAGCCCGGGCGCCCGCATCCGGGCCCGCCAACGCATCGAAGAACTCCGAGAGATTGTAATTGCGGCCCGAGAGGATGAAGCAAAATCGATAATCATCGAAGAAATAACTTCTGGAAAAACAGAGCATATCACCTCGGCTGACGGACAGCTCGATGCAAATTTCAGTTACTCATCATATCAGACAGCAATCAAAAAAATCCTCGACTACATCGCCGCTGGTGATATCTATCAGGTCAATCTCTCTCAACGTTTCGCCACCCCTTTCAACGGCAACCATCGAGAGTTCTATCTCCATTTCCGCAACTTAAGCCCGGCCCCATTCGGAGCCTACCTGGAAACCGGCGACCACTGTATCATGAGTAACTCGCCGGAGCGCTACCTACTCATCAAAAACGACTATATTGAAACTCGACCAATCAAAGGTACCCGGCCCCGAGGCACCACAGCAAAAAAAGATAGCGATCTCGGCCAGGAACTGCTCTTAAGCCCCAAAGATCGGGCTGAACATATCATGATTGTCGATCTTGAACGTAATGATCTCGGCAGGGTCGCCGATTACGGCAGCGTCCACGTCCCCGAAATGCAGATTTTAGAAAGCTACGCCAACGTTCACCATATGGTCTCTACCGTTGCCGCCCGCATTCGAACGGGCAAAAGCAGCAGCAACTGTCTTTTCAACTCTTTTCCCGGCGGCTCGATCACCGGAGCTCCTAAACTCCGCTCTATGGAGATCATCGACGAACTCGAACCGACCTGCCGTGGTGTCTATACCGGCTCAATCGGCTATTTCGACTTCTCCGGCGATCTCGACTTCAATATTGCTATTCGCACCGCCATCGCCTGCAACAACCACCTCTATTTCCAGGTCGGCGGCGGCATCGTTGCCGACTCCGATGCCAACGACGAATACCAGGAAACCCGCACCAAAGCCGCTTCCTTCCTTAAAACCCTACAAGAAAAAAGCTGACACTGAGGCAAAATTAAATAGTATCTTTCGGGTTGCCCTATTTCACCCTCTTTTTAACCTATTAAATATTTTTCTAAAATAGATGTTGACTGTAATTCGGCAAATCCGGTATGGATTAGTGGTGCTTACGATCTCAATCTTAAAGTTAGAGTCTGACCGAAAAATTGAGGTTGGCAGAGGGTTATGTAAGTCAACATAACCATAATCTAATGTTAAATGGGGAATATTGAACATGAAGAAGGTTGCTTTCAAAATTATCTTTAAACTTGTTGTCTTATTCATGGTCTTCCTGACTTTACCGCTGCAAGCTCAAATGACGTTTGATAGTTCTGGTAATATCGGTATCGGCACAGAGACACCCAACTACGAACTCGATATCGCCGGCACCACCAATACGACTACCCTGAGCATCAATTCAACAGCGGTAACGGCGACAGCCAGCGAACTTAATTATGTTAAAAATGTGACCGCGTCAATCCAAGATCAACTCGACGGCAAAGCAAACACAGCAAATCCGGTTTTTACCGGCACCGCCACGTTGCCCGGCGACGGGGCCTGGGATAGTGACGGATATGTCGGTATCGGTACGACCTCGCCGACTGAAAAGCTGACTCTTGCAGACGGCAACTTCCTGCAAACTCCCGGCGATCCCACCCTCATCGGCTCGCTTATCGATGATAGCACAACCCTACTGGACGGAGCTAAAGCCATCTGTGTATCCGGCAAATATGCCTATGTTGCGGCATTTGATGATGACGGGATTGAAATTCTTGATATTTCAGATCCGACCAATCCCACCCATGTCGGTTCCTGCCTTGATGATGGCCCCGGTGGCACTATCGCACTGGAAGGCGCCAGTTCGATCTGTATCGCCGGAAAATATGCCTATGTCACGGCATTTTATGATCACGGAGTTGCAATTATTGATATTTCGGATCCCACCGACCCTACTCATGTCGGCTCTATTTTCGACGATAGCACAACCGAACTGTGCGGAGCTATGTCCATCTGTGTAGTCGGAAAATATGCCTATATCGCGGCATATTCTGATGAAGGAGTTGAAATTCTTGATATTTCAGACCCGACCAATCCCACCCACGTCGGTGCGATTACGAATAGTATGTTTCTTGGCCTGGAAGGCGCCTGTTCTATCTGTGTATCCGGAAAATATGCTTATGTCGCAGCCAGTATTGGAAACACGATTACAATTCTCAACATTTCGAACCACAGCAACCCCAGTAAAGTTGGTATGATCCGTGAGAGTACTAATCCAGCAGAAACTGCGCTGGACGGAGCTCGTTCGATCTATGTCTCCGGAAAATATGCTTATGTCGCAGCCAGCCAAGATGATGGGGTTGAAATTCTCGATATTTCAGATCCGACCAATCCGACTCATGTTGGCGCAATTTTAGATGATGATGAAACCAGACTTGATAGTGCATACTCAATCCAGGTACGCGGCAATTATGCCTATATCGCTGCCGCCAGCGGTCACGCTATAGAGATACTAGATATTTCAGATCCAGAAAACCCTGTCCATGTCGGAACGTCTACTACGGGTGCGGGATATCCTGCAGCGGTTTGTGTCTCCGGTAAATACGCTTATGTTGCTTGTTACGGCTCATCCGCAGTCAATATCTTCGATATCTCAGGATTGAATGTTCCTGGCGCCCAGATCGGATCAATTGCCACAAACACTCTTAATGTCTCCGAAAACGCCATAATCGGAGACCATCTGTATGTTCAAGATGGATTAAATGTTGGTCCCGGGGGAATAAAATCGGATGGGCCGGTTTCAATTAAAGATATTTTAACATTAGTTCCACGAACGACAAACCCCACTAGCCCGGTAAGCGGAACGCTCTACTACAACGACACCGATGGAACACTGCATATCTACAATGGCACAGACTGGAATATCTTTTCCCCAGATCCTTGATTCATTAATACAAGAACTAACCGTAATGTGACCCGCAAATCTTGAGATATTCTGCAAATCTCAACCAAAAAAGCCGTTTTGGAAAAGTTAGCTTTTTCCAAAACGGCTTTTTTGGTTTTCAAGTTGTTAAACTTAAGCGTCGTCTATTTTTCCTGCCAATTGGGAGCGCGCTTCTCCATGAAGGCATTGATCCCTTCGGCCGCATCTTCAGTCGTACACAAGCGGGCAAAGGCTTCGTTCATATATTCGAAGGCCTTATAGTAATCCTGATCGGCGGCACCATAGAAGGCAGTCTTGGCAATTTGTAACGCAATTGGGCTCTTTTGCGCCAAACCGGCGGCCCATTTTCGCGTTTCAGCTTCGAGTTCATCATCGGCCACGACCCGGTTGACAAGCCCCATCTCGAGAGCTTTATCAGCCTTAATTAACTGACCGTCGAAAAGTAGCTCCAAAGCTCTTTTCCGGCCGATCGACTTACTTACCGGCACGATCGGACCAATGCAGTTCAAGCCGACATTAATAGCAGTCAAACCATAACGAGCCCCTTGGGCCATTACGGCGAGATCAGCCGCCGCTACCACTCCAGCACCATTGGCCGCGGCCACGCCATGCACCTGAGCAATTATCGGTTTGCTCATGCGACTCATATTGACCAATGGCGTTTCCATAATCTCAATCCACTTTTTATACTCCATCGCCGTCTTACCAAAGAAATCACTAACATCAATACCGGCACAAAAAGCTTTGCCGGAACCTTTAATAATAATTACCCGAACATCATCACGGGCATCAAGCTCCAGCAGAGCCTGATTTAGCTCCCGAGCCAAAGGCAGACTGAAGGTATTTAAGCTTTTGGGACGATTCAAGGTTATTTCACCGACATTCTCAGCAATAATCTCCACCAACACATTTTCATAACTCATAATCTCACCTCTACTGTTCAAATTTAAACAACAACTATACGGGTTAAATATCACCTTTAAAACTTAAGGCTCATAGCACACAATAAACCTTTAAACAATTAGTAGACCTGCCCTACAAGTCAACTGACTGCCTAATAAGTTGCAAAAACTCATCGCCATCCGGAAGCAGCCCATGAAATTCATAGAGGACCCGAGCCCCCTTTGGGGTAATTTCGAGAATAAATGTAACCGGGATATTTTCAACTCTCACCTTATTCCCATAAGGGTCAGCAAAAAGCGGAAAAGGGATGGCGTGGTACCGGGCAAAATTCTCAACCGCAAAGAGATCATCACCATAACCCAAACCGATAATTTTCACCTGGTGAAAAAGCCCCTCTTTACTTATCAAATTATAGAGTTCTTTAAGATCATCAACCTGATTCAGACAGTGCGCGCAGCTCGTTTGAAAAACTTCAGCAACCAAGACTCGAGCCTTGATGTCAGTCAATCTGAAACTCTGAGCCGGTGAAAAAAACCCGAGATAGACCGCCAGCCGATAGTCATCCGGCATTGCCAAGGTAATCGGTCGTACCATCTCTCGACTCTTTTTCGACATTGCACAAGCAGAGATCAGGAACAAACTTGCAAAAAGTAAAAACCAAATAATCAGTCTACGCAAACCACCTCCAGGTTAAAAATAAGCGCAAAAAAAAGAAAAATAAACACCGTTCAACTACACTCCATTGGACTCTTTGTCAACCCTAACTCTTAACCCATCAAGACCAGCCAAATGAACTTTAGAGATATTTACAAAAATCTTTTTTTCGTGTATTTACTATTATATATCAATCCCCGGAAGCACTCCGGAAAAAATCCAAACATACCCTTAATATTCCTCAGGATTTATGTCCATCAACGCTCCCATAACCAAAACACTACCCAATCCCCAGGTCGCAGTCACCGGAATCGGAGCTTTATGCGCCACCGGTCTCGATTTTAAGAGTTCCTTTGCGGCACTTTTTGAGAAGCGTCAGGATCCGGCCGCCCCACGCCGGTTTGACCTGGAACATGCGACCACTTATCCGGTTTTTGAACTGCCACCATCCCCGCTTGATTTTGAAGACAAAAACCAACCATGGTTGCGAACCAGCCGACTGGCCCTGACTGCAGCCCGCGAGGCTTTAGAAGATGCCGATTGGGGTGATGGCCGAGAGTTATCGCAACTGAAAGTTGGAATCTGTATCGGCACGACCGTCGGCGGCAGTATGAACGATGAACAATTTTACCGCGACTTTCGCAATGGGAAAAATCCCGGCCTCAAACCCATTGATCGTTATCTACGCAGCAATCCAGCCGACGTTCTGGCGCAAGTTTTCGACGTCCAAGGCCCGAGACTTACAATCGTTAACGCTTGCTCTTCGGGAAGTGATGCAATCGGCTTAGGGGCTGACTGGATCAGATCAGGACTCTGCGATCTGGTTTTGGCCGGCGGCAGCGATGAGCTTTGCCGGGTCACCTGTAATGGCTTTATCTCTTTGATGATCAGCGACCAGCAACCCTGCCGACCCTTTGACCGGCAGCGCAACGGTCTCAACCTCGGCGAGGGGGCTGCCGTCCTGGTCCTGGAATCGGATAATTTACGAAAACTTAAAAAACCGTCGAGAGCCCATATCTTAAGCTACGGTAGCGCTTGCGACGCCTGGCACTTAACCGCACCTCACCCTGAAGGAAAAGGTCTACGCCGCGCTCTCCAACTGGCATTATCCGCCGCCGACATCAAAGCTCACGATATAGCGTTCATTAACGCTCACGGGACGGCCACAATTAATAACGACCTGAGCGAAGGAAAAGTTATCAAGAGCGTCTTTCCCCAGACCCCTTTTTTTTCAACCAAAGGCCATACCGGCCATACCCTCGGGGCAGCCGGTGCCTTAGAAGCCGCTTTCACTATCGCCATGCTGCAGACCGGGGAAATCCCTGCCAGTGCGGGTTTTTGTGAAGTTGATTCCGAGATCGACCACTCTCCGACAAATTGTCCTTTAAACATAGATGGCCGTCTCGCATTAAGTCAATCACTGGCTTTTGGTGGTAATAATGCAGCCTTGGTCTTTGGCCTCGATGGAGACCTATCATAATTCCGCTAGCGATCCACGGCATCGGCCCAGTCGGAGCTTTCGGGACCTCCATAGATGATTTCCGCACGGCTTTAAAGGGTGCACATAGAGTCGACCCGGAACTGATCGAGATTAAGACCAACCAGGGGCTTCAGCAACTCCCGGTTTTTCGGGCTTCAACCAAACCCCTGAACACGTTCGTTAAAAACCGGGAACTGCGACGCCTCGACCACTTTTCCAGGATGGCCCTGCTCGGAGCCTGCCGGGCCTGTGAAGATGCCGGACAAACTTTGATCGGTGAGCGTACCGGCTTGATTGTAGCCAGTGCCTACGGAGCCAGCGCCACCACTTTCTCATTTCTCGATTCTGTCATAAAAGATGGTGATGCCCTGGCCTCCCCAACCCTGTTCTCAAATTCAGTTCACAACGCCGCCGCAGCCCATATCTCTAAACACCTTAAAATTACCGGCCCCAGCTTGAGCTTAACCCAAGGCCAGCTCTCGGTTCCGATGGCCCTGTTGACTGCGGGCCAGTGGTTGGCAGAAGGCCGGGTCGATACAGTTTTATGCGGGGCTGTGGACGAATATTGTGAAATCCTCGGTTACTGTTGGCAAAACTATCACAACCAAAAAGTGAACTCTGGCTATCAAACCCGAAACCCCGATTCTAAAATGAGAGGGCCCGGAGAAGGAGCTGTTTTTTTCTGCTTGCGGCGGGCTCAAGAGACAAAAAATCCTTACGGCTACCTCGAAAAAATTGAGCTTAACAGCACAGTCTCATCAGCTGCAAAAGATTGTAATAATGCACCGCTTCTTATTAACTTAGGAGGCCTGCAAAAACTGGCTGAACCTCAGATTAAACAACTTAATAGCTGTTTGCAAATTGATCTTTATAAACTCCTCGGCACCCTGCCAATCACCGCCGCATTTGATCTGGCGGCAACCGCCATGATGCTTTGCGAGCACACCCTCTACACTAATAAAGAACCCCAAAACCCACATAAATCAACCTTTTCCGGAGCCCGTATCGGTTGCTGGCAAGCAGAGCCCATAACTTCTCGAAATCCATTGACAGGAAGCTGTTATTGGATTACGAACCACCTAAAACCTTAAGATTGAAACCTGGTAACACTTAATGAAAAAAGAGAAAAACTCATCCATTTTAATTGGCGGTGGAGCCCGCAGTGGTAAAAGCAGTTTTGCCCAGAAGCTGGCGGAAGAGCTCCCGGGCCGGCGAGCCTATCTGGCCACTGCCCAGGCCCTCGACCGGGAGATGGAAAAAAGAATCGCCAAACATCAGGCCGACCGCGGAGCTGACTGGCATGCAACCCTTGAAGAGCCCCTGGAAATTACCACCTGCCTGCAACAAGCCGGCAGTGATTTTGACATCATCCTGGTTGACTGCATAACCCTCTGGCTCTCTAATTTATTGGGCCGCAACGACAGTGATCAACAAATTTTTGCAGAGATTGACAAGCTGGCTGCATCTCTGAACCGGCTCCCGGCAACAGTCATTCTCGTAAGTAATGAGGTTGGACTCGGATTAGTTCCGGAACACCCTTTAGGACGCCGTTTTCGTGATCTGGCGGGACTTGCCAACCAGCGACTAGCCCAAACCTGTAAAGAAGTCTATTTTACGATCTGGGGCCTGCCCCAAAAACTGAAATAAGAGCTCGAACAAAAATCTAAAAAACAAGAGATATTATCGACCTTGACTGCCATCATCACCCAATTTCGCCTCGCCCTCTCTTTTCTAACAACCCTACCCGCGGGCTCTTTCAGTGCTGAGGTCCCCGAAGAGACTCTGGGCCAGACCCAGGCCTGGTTTCCCTTGGTCGGCCTCGGGCTGGGTTTGGTCCTTTTTTTCAGCACCTCTTTTTTACAGTTTTTCCTGGAACCAACAATCTGCGCCGCTCTGGTGCTCTTGCTCCACTTTTTTATAACCGGAGGCTTTCACCTTGACGGCATCGCCGATACGGCCGATGGCCTGATGAGTGGCCAACTTGAAAGAGAAAAGATTTTCTCCATAATGAAAGACAGCTACCTGGGCAGTATGGGGGCAACCGCCTTGACCCTGTTGCTGTTAATCAAATATAGCGCATTGTCTCTAATTATCACTAAAGCCCCTCTGGCTTTAGTACTCTTTCCGGTTCTCGGCCGCTACGCCATTGTGCAACTCACTTTCAGCAGCGTCTACGCCCGCCCAGAAGGAGGCCTCGGGGCAATTTTCACCAACCATTGCGGCCAACGAGAATTGTTTTCAGCGGTTATCATCAGTCTAATTTCGGGACTTCTATTTGCCGGATTTGCCGGTTTTTTGAGCTTTGTTGCCGTGCTTATCTATGTTGTAATCATAAAATATGCGGCTCAGCGCCGACTCGGCGGCGTAACCGGAGATATTTTGGGCTTTGCCTGTGAAAGTGGAGAAGCTCTGGTGCTTATCGTTCTGGCCTCCGCCATTTAGTGCCCCCAAGTACCTTACAGGTAAAACATGAAAGCCAACTACACCACCGTCTTCCTCCTCCGCCATGGCGAAACCGTTAACACTCTCGATGGACCTTTACGCTATAATGGCCATTTTGATGTCGGCATCACCCCTAAAGCGATTGCCCAAATGGCACAACGCGGCCACGAACTCTCGCGCTTTAAAATCAGCACCGTATATGCCAGCGACCTGAGTCGCTGCCGTTTGGGAGGAGAAATTATCTCTGAAAAAATTGGCTGCCCGCTGATCTTAAAAAAAAACCTGCGAGAGATGAAAATGGGGAATTGGGAGGGGCTGACCTTGGCCGAAGTTGAAAAGCGTTTCCCGGATCAAGTCAAAAATAAATTTGCCGATTTCAACAACTACCGGATTCCCGGCAGTGAAACCGTTAAGGAGGTGGAAGCCCGCATCTATCCTGAATTTGATGATATCATTTTACGACATCGCCGGGAGAGTATCGTTATTGTTGCGCATGGCGGGGTTAATCTACTCCTGCTAACCCGAGCTTTAGGACTCCCGAGCTCGGATATTTTTTCTCTAAGCCAGGATTTTGGCTGTATCAACCAATTCCAGCTCGGGGAAGATTTCTGTAAAGTTGTAATGATGAATAGTTCTGGTCTCCACTAGGAGGCTGTCCGAAAATGTCTTTTCTCCCCAGCTCGGCGTTATTTTTTGAAAATAATGCTCGGAAAACTAGGTGTATACCTGTGCTTATTGTCAAAAAATGCCTTGATTTGAGAAAAAAATCCTATTCTCGGACAGCCTCCCAGGAATCTACCAATATGCAAACATTCTTTCGAGGACCAAAAACCAGCCCCAAAAAAGAGTGGCTTTTTATGCTTCTGTTAACCCTCTATTTATCCTTATGTTTATTGACTGCCTGTGCCGGCCCTAAAGCTCGACCCGACCTTGGGCCCGATTGTCAAAAGAGTCCTGCCGGACAAAAGTTAGAGCTCGGATTTTTCCAGCAGGGTATCGCCTCCTGGTATGGACACCCATTTCACGGTTGCCCCACGGCCAGCGGTGAAATTTACGACATGCACGGCCTTACTGCCGCCCACAAGGAGCTTCCACTAGGCAGCAAAGTGCTGGTCACCAACCTTGAAAACAGCCGCCAGATAGAGGTACTGATCAATGACCGTGGTCCCTTTATCAAAAGTCGTATTATCGATCTCTCCTTAAGCGGTGCCCGGCAACTGGCGATGGAAAAAAACGGTACGGCCATGGTACGCCTCGACATTATAGAGCTGCCTGCAAGTATTTCAGACTCTACCGATAAACCTTTTGCGATTCAATTTGGGGCTTTTGAAAAACAGGGGCAAGCCTTATCCCTGGAAAGAAAAATTACTAAAAAAAATCCCAAAGTCTTTATTGAAAAAGTCTCCAACGGCAAAAAAACGCTTTACCGTGTACGCCTCGGATGGTTTAGCAGCCGGGATGCTGCGCACCGCGAAGCGTCTCGATTAGGACATAGAGACGCCCACGTTTTTCGCCGCTAATAAAATCACTAATAATTTAAACAATTGCTTTTCACCGCAAGGATATAATAGAAGATTAAAATGCAAAAACCCACTATAATCAAGGTTCACGAACCAACCCCTAGCAAAAACTTTCTCGATGAGTGCCTCAAGACTCCACCACTATTCACCTGTACAATTGCTTCAACCGAAACCGCATTAATCCCTGGAGTTTCAGCGGCCGGTGCCAGTCCTGAATTGATTCCCTATACCGCGGCAGCGGATGTCGAAGCGATTATTCATGGCCAGGCTCTCTGCCTCGACAAAATCCCGGAAAATCCTGTGGGACCTCCATCCCCTGTAATTATTACAATGGCAGCTCTTAAAAAACTAAAAGCCCCTTTTCTGGTGGTTGATGCCGGCAATGCAATAACCCCAAAAGTCCCGATGCTGGTTGCCGGCCGAACCCCGGGTCTGGCCCTTAATCAACCAGTCGCAGTCGCCGAAGTCTGTGATCTTTTCATGCAGGGAATTATTATAGGCCGGCAGTTGGCCTCAACCAACCACACCCTTATTCTCGGTGAAAGTGTACCCGGAGGCACGACCACTGCCATGGCGGTCATGGAAGCTTTGGGAATTGCCGCAATGGGAAAAATCAGCGGCAGTATGCCGGGTAACAATCAGACCCTAAAACAGGATCTGGTTACCAAGGCCATGGCAAAAAAAGGGCTTAAACGAGGCTCATGCCTTAAACATCCTTTAGAGGCTGTCCGCCTGTTAGGGGATCCTATGCAAGCGGTTCAAGCGGGAATGGCTATGAGTGCCAGCCGCAAAGCCAAGGTCATTCTCGGTGGCGGTACTCAGATGATTGCGGTTGCGGCCCTGATTGGAGCTTTGCTCAATAGTGGCAATTCCTCTTCATATTTCAAACAACCAGCTCTGCAACGCCAGCTCCCTGAAGCCTTTAATGCCCTGCCTGAAAATATTGCCATTGCGACAACGGCCTGGGTATCGGAAGATCCGGCAGCAGATTTACGCAGTTTGATGCAACAACTTCCCGTGGCCATGCCCCTTTATGCCGCAGGCCTTGATTTTTCCATTTCAAAACATCAGAACTTACGTCTTTACGAAGAGGGTTATGTTAAAGAGGGGGTCGGCGCTGGGGCGCTGGCTCTAACTGCAATGCTCTACCACAACCTCGACAATGTCTGTTTTCTCCCCGAAATTGAAAAAGTCTATGAAGATATTTATCTCCAGGAATTTGGAAAGCTTAAATTATAATGCCACAAATTGACAAGCTGCCTCATACGCTTAATAATCTTATTAAAGCACATTTCAAAAAAAGAGAATTGGCAGATATCCAGGTCTCGCCTTTAACCCCTGACGGTTCCGACCGCATCTATTACCGTATAAGCTCTTTTGGCTATGATCCGGTTATAGCAGTCGATGCCAAGGGGACCGGACTGCATAAAAATCACCCCTCAACAATCAGCCAGAATCAAACATTTATCCTCATTCGTGAACATCTTGAAAATCTTGATTTTCCGGTTCCTGAACTTTTTTCCACAGTTCATAACCACGACTATTATCTCCTTCAAGACCTAGGCGACAATTCCCTCTATAATACCATTAAAAAACAGGGGTGGAGCCCAGAGACAATAAAACTATACCAAAGTATACTCGTGTTACTCTTAAATCTGCAAATAGTTGCTAAAGAAAAATTTGACCCATCCTGGTGTTATGCGGGAGGCTATTATAACCGACAACTTATCCATGAACATGAACTCAACTACTTTCTCAAAGCGTTTGTAGTGGGCTATTGTGAAATTAACATAAATCATGACATAACAAGTAAACTTCAGAATCAATTTAATACTATCCTTGATGCCGCCACCGGGGCTCCGGGTGATTTTTTTCTTTACCGGGATTTTCAATCAAAAAATCTTATGCTGAAAGAACAAAAGATCTTCCTCATTGATTTTCAGGGTGCCCGCCTGGGCCCCTACTATTACGATCTTGCAGCCCTGATTAACGACCCTTACATTGACATGCCCTGGCCTTTGCGAGAACAACTGAAGATCTACTATTTCAATAAACTTCAATCACATCTTAACACTGGAGCACCTGAAGTAGAAACCTTTAGCTACTTCTTCTCACTCTTCTCCTTGATTCGCACCCTGCAAACGTTAGGAGCTTTTGGCTACCTCGTAACTCGCAACAAAATGCACTTTAAGGCTTACATAAAACCAGCCTTAAAAAACTTGCATTACTATACAGATATGTTGTCGGAGCATCATAATCTACAGACCCTCAAATCTCTGCTGCAGAAAATTCAACTATAAAACCATAAAAATATAACTCTATATATGCCTGCCCAGACCAAAAAAAAAGCGGCCTCCATGTAAATGAAGTCCGCTTTATATAAAAACATTTATTACTTTTTCTAGCTTATTTTTTTTCCTCTTCCTGCGCTTCCACCTCGGACTCATCTGCTACTTCTGTAACTACTTCAGCCTCATCTGCTACTTCTGTAACTACTTCAGCCTCATCCTGTGCGGTTGCGATCTCTTCTTCGACTCCAGCTTTAACTTGTTCTTCAACCGTTTTTGTCTCAGTCGAATCTACAGTTTCAACCTTTTTCGTAGATTCTGGAAGTTCTTGATCGGTAAAACGTACAAAAGTCATCGGCGCAGAATCAGCAAATCTGATCCTCGATTTAATCAGACGCGTATAACCGCCAGGACGTTCACTAAAACGTGGGGCGATCTCATCAAAAAGTTTTTGTACCAGTTGATGGTTATTCAAAAACTTAAAGGCTTGGCGGCGGGCATGCAGGGTATCTTTCTTACCCAGCGTAACCAGACGATCAACTACCCGGCGCAACTCTTTGGCCCGGGCATCTGTAGTCTCTAAATGTTCATGGATAATCAAGGATGATGCCAAGGACCTGAACATGGCTTTTTGATGGCTTGGGCCCCGACCAAGACGGCGGCCGGATAATCTATGTCGCATAAGCTTTAATCTCCTTCAAGCTCTTAAAACGGTATCGGATATCGCTATTATAACGATGTCAACATCATTCTTCGAAATCGTCACTCATTACTTTCTTAATCATTTCGGCATTTTTAGGATCAAATTCAGGCAGTTTCATACCCAATGAAAGTCCCATTATAGTCAAAATTTCCTTAATTTCAAGCAGTGACTTACGACCAAAATTTTTGGTCGTTAACATTTCTGATTCGGTTTTTTGAACAAGCTCTCCAATAAGATCAATATCAGCATTTTTAAGACAATTTGCTGATCTCACCGAGAGTTCAAGTTCACTAACATTACGATAGAGATTTTCATTGATCATCTCTTTCTCTTCAACTTCAACCTCTTCAACTTCTTCAGGTTCAATATCCTCATCAAAATTGATAAAAACAGACATCTGCTCTTTAACAATCTTAGCGGAATAAGCTAAAGCGTCGACCGGGGCCAGACTGCCATCGGTCCAAATTTCGATAGTCAATTTATCGTAATCAGTCTGTTGACCAACCCGGGCGTTAGTTACTATGTAGTTAACTTTAATGACCGGTGCAAACACACCATCAAGAACAACCGTTCCAATCGGATAGGAGTGTTGATCATTTATCAAACCAGCCGGGATATACCCCTTTCCAGTTTGCGCAGAAAGAGCCATCTTGAGAGTAGCGTCACTCTCTAAAGTTGCAATATGGTGCTCTGGATTCAGAATTTCAACATCCTGATCGACGATTATATCAGCTGCCGTAACAATTCTATTACGACTCCCTTTTGCATCAATGTACAAAGTTTTAGGACTGTCTGTATGCATCTTTAAGGCAACTCCCTTAAGATTCAGAGAGACAATCGTAACATCCTCATGCACACCGGGAATTGCCGAAAACTCATGATTAACTCCATCAATATGATAAGAGGTAATCGCAGCACCTTGCAATGATGAGAGTAAAACACGCCGGAGTGCATTACCCACAGTAATACCAAATCCCCGCTCCATTGGCTCAACTACAAATTTACCATAGGTTGAACTAAGAGCCGCAGTATCTGTTTTTACTTCGGCAGGCTTAATCAATTCACGCCAGTTTTTATATATCAATGACATATGTGACACCAGTTGAGATTAACGAGAATAAAATTCAACAATCAGCTGCTCATTGATAGTCTGAGAGATATCTTCTCGCTTTGGCAAGGCTTTTAAAAACCCACGCCCTTTCTCTTTGTCGACTTCAATGTACTCCGGGAGACTGCGTCTTCCGGCTGCAGCCAGGGCTTCACTGATACGGTTCAGCTTACGGCTCTTTTCACAAACCTCAATGACGTCGTTAACCGAGACTTGGAATGATGGAATATTAACACGCTTCCCATTTACCAGAAAATGGCCATGGGAGACCAGCTGCCGAGCTTCGGCCCGCGTATTTGTGAACCCCATACGAAAAACAGAATTGTCAAGACGACGCTCAACCAGAATCAGCAGGTTTTCACCAGTAACCCCTTTTTGGCGATCTGCCTTGGCAAAATAACTGCGAAATTGTTTTTCAAGAAGTCCATAAATACGACGAACTTTCTGTTTTTCACGCAACTGAGTTCCATATTCAGTAAACTTCATTCTTCTTTGGCCATGCTGGCCCGGCGCATAAGAACGACGGTCAAAGGCACACTTTTCAGTATAACAACGGTCTCCCTTAAGAAACAGTTTAGCCCCTTCACGCCGACACTGGCGACAGACAGATTCTCTGTATCGTGCCAAAATTTCCTCCTTAGACTAAACTCTTCTCCGCTTCGGGGGGCGACACCCGTTATGCGG
>CAYWGC010000014.1:0-60490 GCA_964457755.1 uncultured Thermodesulfobacteriota bacterium
CAAGGCGGTATCGTTGCAGAACGATGCGGATGGTAACGGGGTCGTGAGCCCCGGTGACACCCTGCGGTACACAGTAGTGATACACAATACCGGAGACCAGAACGCGACAGGAGTGACCTTTATCGACCCTATTCCGGTCAATACGACTTATGTTACAGGCAGTGTGAGCGCGACGAGCGTTACGGCTAGTTACAGTTCCGGGGCGATCGGGTGGACCGGGGACGTATCCGCCGGCGGAACTGTGACGATCATCTTTGACGTGACGGTGGACAGCGGCATCACGACGGGGACAACGATTTCCAACCAGGGGACTGTGTCCTATGCTTCCAGCACGGAGCTGACGGATGGCAACCTGACGGAGCCGGGGCGGCAGCCCACGGATGTGACTGTAGGAGGAAGCCCCGAAGGTGTTGCGACCAAGAGCGTGACGGACGAAAACGGGGGCAACGTGAAGACCGGGGACAGCCTGCTCTACACCATCGTGATGCAGAACCAGAGCGGGTACAACGTGACAGGTATGGAGTTCACGGATGCGATTCCGGCCAACACGACCTACATCGCGGCCAGCCTGAGTGCTCCTGCAGGCAGTACCATCGTGACCGAAACGCCGGTGCACATTACCGGGATTGACGTTCCCGCGCACAGCCAGGTCACCGTCACCTTCCGGGTTACGGTGAACAGCACGCTGCCGGCAGGCGTCACCCAGATAAGCAACCAGGGGATGGTCTTTTACGACAGCAACGAGGGCGGGAACAACGATGCGACGCAGCAGACGGACGGGGACACGGCGCAGCCCGGGGAGCAGGCTACGATCATCCCGGTGACGGCAGGGCCCACAATACCTACTCTAGAGGTGGCTGCGATCAAAAGTGTTGAGGACGAGAACGGGGGGAACGTGGAGCCCGGGGACAGTCTGCGCTACACGATTCTGATGCAGAACCAGAGCGGTTTTGATGTGAATGGGATGGAGTTTACAGACGCGATTCCGGCCAACACGACCTACATCGCAGAAAGCGCCACGGCCCCATTGGGAAGCGTGGTGGTGACCCAGACTCCGGAGCTCAAGATCACTGGGATCAATGTGCCGGCGCACAGCCAGGTCAGTGTCACTTTCCGGGTTACTGTGAACACTCCGGTGCCTGACGGGGTAACCGAGATAAGCAATCAGGGGACGGTGTCTTATGACAGCAACTGGGATGGGAACAACGATGCCACCCAGGATACGGATGGGGACACAACCCAGCCGGGAGAGCAGCCAACGGTGATCCCGGTGGTGGCAGGGCCCACAATACCTACTCTAAATGAATGGGGCATGATGTTATTCGGGTGTCTGATGCTGGTCTCAGGTATTGTCATGATGAGACGAAAGAGAACTGCCTAAAGGCAAGAACAGGATGCACTCCAGGCAGTTTTTAGGCAACACGAAAGAGAAAGAAAGGGGGTCAGAAAGAAAGGGGGTCAAAGCTGTACAATTGGCGAGTTGAAAAATTGATTTACGCGAATCCTGTGGTCGCCATTTGTCCAGCAATGACCCCATTCGAGACAGCCCGGAAGAGATGGGGTCAGACTGTACAAAATTAATTTTACTCTGACACCAATTACCAACCAATTACCCACAGTACCAACCCCAATTACCACAGTATTTATACCATCACAAAGACACGAGCTTCCTCAAAGCTACTACAAAAAGCGTCGGACTTTGCTTCGCCCACTTCGAAGGGGACAGAGCTCAGCTCGCTTCGGGCTCTTGTACCCTTCAGGGTAAAAGCCCTCGCTGGAGGTCTGTCCCCACATCGAGATAGTTTGAAAATAGAACATGCTGAGTAGTCACAAAATATTTTGACCATTTTGAGTAAAACTTCAGCCTTCTACGCGCATTCCGAATAACCGCAGGTGTGACAGACCATACAGCCGCCTTCATGCTCGACGACGCCACCGCATTCGGGGCAGGCGCCAAAGGCCATATTGTTTTCTTCGTGGAGAGCCTGATTACGTTTGCCGTTATTCTTCTCAATATGGTAGCGGATTGCCTGGGCGATGGCGTCAGCACATGAGGTGACCCGATTTTCACCAAAGCCGGAGGGTTTGTGGCAGCTGATACCGATCAGTTGTTTGATGATCGGTTCTGGCTGCTGCCCACTGCGCCAGGCTAAAGAGACCAGACGCCCGATCGCTTCACTCTGGCTGGCGGCACAGCCTCCGGCTTTGCCGATGGTATTAAAGAGTTCAAAGGTCAGGCCTTTTTCATCATCGTTAATCGTCACATAAAGTGGGCCGCAACCGGTGGTCATCTGGTAGGTACGTCCGACCAGAGCTTGAGGGCGATCTCTTTTTGTCGGTTTTTCGGCACCGCTGGCGGTCTGTTTGGTGTCGGTTTTGCCGATATTGAGAACCTGGTTTTCGCGACAACCGTCGCGATAGATAGTGACCCCTTTACAGCCTTTTTCATAGGCCATCAAGTAGGCTTTCTCTACTTGTTCGATGGTGGCATCTTGGGCAAAATTGATAGTTTTGCTGACCGCGTTGTTAGTATACTTCTGGAAAGCGGCCTGGATCTCAATATGGTCTTGGGGCTTGATGTCGTGCGCACTTTCGAAAAAGAGGCGAAAGTTTTCCGGAATCTCATCCAGATTATGACAACTGCCGCTGTGGGCAATTTTTTTGACTAAGGAGCGGCTGAAAAAGTTGTGTTTGCGAGCCACACTTTCAAAGATCGGGTTAACTTCAAAGAGTTCATCGTCATCCATGACCCGGCGCAAAAAGGCTAAAGCAAATATGGGCTCGACCCCGCTTGAACAGCCGGCCAGGATGCTGATGGTCCCGGTTGGAGCAATGGTTGTCCGGGTGGCGTTGCGAATTGGTACGGTCGGGTTTTCGGTGCCGTAAGTACTTTCCGGAAAGTTCGGGAACGATCCGCGTTTCTCAGCCAGCGCGATAGAGGCGTTATAGGCGGTACGGTCAACAAAGGCCATGATCTCGGCGGCGAGATCGCGGGCCTGCTGGGATGAGTATGGGGTCTCGAGGAGGAGGAGAAGATCGGCAAAGCCCATGACGCCGAGGCCAATTTTGCGGTTGGCTTTGGTCTGCTTTTCAATGATTGGTAGAGGATAGTTGTTGATGTCGACAACGTTGTCAAGGAAATGCACCGCCGCTGTTACCGTTTTTCCGAGTTTGTCATAGTCGACTTTACCATCACTGACCATGCGGGCCAGGTTAATAGAGCCGAGATTGCAGGATTCGTGCGGCAGCAACGGCTGCTCGCCGCAGGGGTTGGTGCTTTCGATGGGACCAACCTGCGGGGTCGGGTTTTCGGCGTTGATACGGTCGATAAAGATAATGCCGGGTTCGCCTGAGAGCCAGGCCTGTTTGACAATCTGTTTGAAGACTTTGCGGGCGTTCTGGCGTTTGACAACTTCATTATTGCGGGGGTTTAAGAGGTCGTAGTCGTCGTCGTTCTTTAAGGCAGTCATGAATTCATCGGTCAGGGCTACCGAGAGGTTGAAATTCTGGAGTTTGGTCAAATCAGCTTTGATTTTAATGAAATCCATAATGTCAGGATGGTCGACCCTTAAGATTGCCATGTTGGCACCGCGTCGGGTGCCGCCCTGTTTGATGGTTTCAGTGGCGCAATCAAAGACCGACATGAAAGAGAGTGGGCCGCTGGAGATGCCGCTGGTCGAGTGAACCAGATCGTTGCTGGGACGGATACGGGAAAAGGAGAAGCCGGTGCCCCCGCCACTTTTATGGATTAAAGCGGTCTGTTTGACGGCCTCGAAGATACTCTCCATTGAATCTTCGATGGGCAGCACAAAGCAGGCCGAGAGCTGGCCTAATTCGCGGCCGGCGTTCATTAAGGTTGGAGAGTTGGGCAGAAACTCGAGGCGTGCCATTATCTCATAAAATTCAACCGCGAGTTTTTGGATGTCGGCTTTTGGCTCAAACGGTTTTTCGCCTTCAGCGATAGTCCAGGCGACTCGCCAGAGCATATCTTTAGGTTCCTCAATGACCTCACCAGACTCATTTTTTTTCAGATAGCGACGCTCTAAGACGGTAATTGCGTTGTCGCTGAATTGGGGCAGGGTTGCAGATTTTGGCAGGGTCGCCTGGTGTTTTTCCTGGTTCGCTGATTTTGCCATGGAGGGTGTCCTTTTTGTTGGTGAAAAAGTTAAAGTTGAATGATTTTAACGAGTTTCATTGATTTATGGGTATTTAGTGCAAGGCACTACATGTTGGTGTTGGGGGAACCTTAAAACACAACATCTTGTTAATGTCAAGGATATTTTTTTATTTTTTTAAGTTCAAGCGGGTATCGTTGAACTTTGCTACGCCCACTTCGACGGGGTCAAAGCTGGACAGTTGGTGGGCTGATCTTTTTGATTTAGCGCGAATCCCGCGGCCGCCAATTGTCCAGCAATGACCCCAGCTGAGACAGGTCGAGCAAAAATCACGACAAGCACTTTAATTAGATGTTATTTTATGGAGGAATCGGAGTTGGTGGTGCTCAGGTTCAGGAGAAAAAACGACCGATAAAAAGCCCGCCCCAAGCGCCAATTAAGCATAGTATGAGGTTTAGGAGAATGTTGAGCAGAGCCTTTGTCGGATTGCCGCTTTCAAGGAGTTCCAGGGTTTGGACGCTGAAGGTCGAAAAAGTAGTAAAGGCCCCGAGAAAGCCGATACTGAGAAAAGAGCTGGTGGTGGTTGTCAGAAAATTACCGGCAATCATGAGTTGGGCCACAATTCCCAGAAGAAAAGAGCCGACAATGTTGACGGTCAGGGTGCCGTAGGGCATCCCGGTGCCAAAGATTGTGTAAATCCAGCCGGAGACCAGATAGCGGCTGATGGCGCCAAGAAAGCCACCACAGCCTATAGTTAGGAGAGTTGACATGTTGGCTTAGTAGTTCATGCAGAGCCTTGCTGTCAAGTAGAGAGCTGTTTTTTTGAAGATTCCACTTGACCAAACGTCAACGTCGTTGTAGGAAATTGCGGTCCAATTATTAGGGTACCTCGAAAAATTACCTTTTTGCCCAATTACTGCGTTAGGCTCAAATTTTAATCCTCAAAATACTCAATGTATTCCTGCGGTTAAAATCTTCACCTGCCTCGTACTTGAACAAAAATTCTAATTTTTCAAGGCACCCATCAGTAAAACAGGTTTGGTGTAGTGTTGACTTTATTTCGTTCTATCCTGATCATTTTTCTCTTTTCGTTACTGATCTTTTTTGGGGCCTTCGCGGGTGTGACAGCATCAGCCGATGAATTCGATGATGCGAAAGTGGCTTTTGGGGCTTTCGAAGATGGACTCTACGATTTTTCTCGGCAGGAGCTTGAGAATTTTTTATTGCACTATCCGGAATCTAAAATGGTTGAGCGGGTTCGTCTGGTTCTGGTTTTATGTTCTTTAGAAACAGGCTCCTGTCAGCGGGCGGCCGCTCTTTTCGTGGAGCTGAAAAAACCTGCATTTATTACAGGTTTCGGGGTTGATCCCGCTGTGCTGAAGCTTCGCATCGGAAACTGTTTTCTTGTCGCCGGAAATGAAAAGCAGGCCCGGAAAATCTTTAGAGATCTGATTAAGGAGTATCCTCAGAGTGATTCGGCACTTACGGCTCGTTTTGAGTTGGCCCGCCGCTTTTTTGAGGAGAAAAATTTTGCAGCCGCCAATCAGGTGGTGACCCCGTTGATTGCTGCTTTTCAAGCGAAAAAAAAGAGATCACTGCAAATTAATCGTCAGAAGGTTTACTGGATTGCAGCTCTTTCCCGTTATCAGCTTGAAAAGTTTAAGTCTTGCCTGCCTTTACTGCAAGTGATTAATGGTGATGCTAAAAACTTTCCTCTCGCGAACCCTGAGCGTCAAGATCTCTATGCGGTTACGATTGAGTGTGCCTGGCATTGTCAGGAAGCAAAGGTTCTTAAAGAGATCTTACAAAAATGGTTGCTGATTCCTGAATCAGAGCTCGAACAAGGCAAGCTGAGTGCTGCTGTACAGCTGGCAGCTGAGGTTTTGCGAACGCAATCTCGTATGGTGGAGATTCGGGAAGAACTGATTGAAATTGTACGGTTAAATATTTCCAAAGACGATAAAATCCTCCTCTATGGATTGTTGATTGAGATTGATCGAAAAAATGAAGCTGCCCTTAAAACTTGGATTGAGGCATCTATTGCTTTACATTCATCGGCTTCTTCCTCGCGGCTTAACCTTCTGCAATCGCTGTTGTTGCTCAACTATAAGACAAAAGATTATGCGGGGTCGGTTGCCGCCGGTGGCAACTTGGCGGCGGATGATGCTGATTTCTGGAAAAAGGAGCGCTTCTATTTCCCCTATTTGAGTTCTCTTGAGAAAGTTGGGAAGTGTTCTGAAATTGTAAAATATGTGCCGGCTTTTCTGCCGCCTTATGATAAGGCCGTTTCGTCAGGAGAGCGGCGCTATGCTCTCGATATTGTGGCCGGTAACTGCTTGCAAAAGTTGGAACGCTTTAACGAAGCCGTAGCTTTTTATCGCTCAATGTATGCTTATTATTGTGACTCTCTGACAAGAGTTAAATTACTGGCGACGCTGCATGGCCTGGCCGCCAAGAGCGATGCTAGAGAAAATCTTGACGACTGGACCAGTGCTGAAGTTATCGCCTCTTTTTCTTTGGATAGACGTGAAAATGAAAAACTTTTAAGAGGGTTTCCCGAGCTCGTTCTTCTCGTTGCCGATCATTTTTTTCAGGTTCAGGCATATGCCAAGGCTCAGCCTTCATTACTCTGGCTTGAAAATCTGGAACTTGAAGGGGAAATCGCTGACCGGGTAACATTCTTGCTGGCCGAAGCTTATTATCGTTGTGAAGATCTGGGCGAAGCCCTGATTCGTTATCAGGCGCTTTACGAGGGAGAGAACCAGGAATTTCGTTACTTGGCCGCACTCCGCCTGTCAACAATTTACGAAGCTCAAGGCTATAGTCGTAAGCAGATAAAGCTCTACAAAGATCTGCTGAGCTGGGAGACGGATCCGGTTGTCAAAGCGGAACTTAAGCAAAAACTTGAAACTTTAGTGAAATAAAAAGATATCTTTTTGGTTCCGGTTTTGCCGGGTTAGGAGTTAAGTGAAATATTTTCTTACAGCTTTGGGGCTGGCGCTTATTATTGAGGGGATGCCCTATTTTTTGGCTCCGGGTTCGATTAAGAAAACCTTGGAGATGATTAAAGAACAGCCGGAAAAATATTTGCGGATTTTTGGTCTTGTCGCGATGCTCTCAGGGGTGGCCTTGCTCTATCTCGTAAATTTCTCCTGATTTTCGATTTCCTTATTCTCCACTTTATTTTCAAATGGTAATTGTTGATCGCAATCGGTTGATTACGGTTGACTTAGCAAGGCAGTTGTGGTTTATAAGCGGGCTGTTTTGGCGGCGGCGGAAATGAGGCGAATAATCTCCCTTTGCAAGTCGGCTGGCCTAATGATCTTTGATAATTGATCTGGCGTCAAAACGAGACAATGTTGGTTTTTATGGATGTAGCGTTATTTGATTACGATCTACCGGTTGAGCGTATTGCTCAGTACCCTCTATCTCAGAGAGACCGGTCTCGATTGTTGCTTGTCGAACGTCAAGGTCAGTTTTTTCGAGATGAACTCTTTTGTGATTTGAGCCAACATCTAAAGCCCGGTGACTTGCTGGTTCTCAATGATACCAAAGTGATACCGGCCCGTTTGTTGGGGCGCAAAGAGAGTGGTGGTCAGGTTGAAGCATTTCTGGTGAGAGCTCTTACTGAAACTTCAGGGACTGATGAGAAAGCCAAAAATCTTTTCCCTGACCGGGCTCTTTGGCAAGCCCTGTTTAAATCTTCTAAGAAGATGCGGAGCGGCCAAAAACTGGATTTTGGAGGTGGTCTTCGCGGTCAGGTTGTTGAACCTTCGGGTACAGACCCCGGTCTGTTAGCTTTGTCGGTTGAGAGTGGCGTAAGTGTTAATGCCGCTATCGAAAAGGTTGGCCAGGTGCCGCTGCCGCCCTATATAAAAAGAGAGCCTTCAAATGATGATCGACAGACCTATCAAACGGTCTATGCCGCTGCTGCGGCCTCTGGTGCTGTGGCTGCGCCAACGGCCGGGCTACATTTTACTGAAGAGTTGCTGGTCGGGTTGCATGAAAAAGGGATTGAGACAGCTTTCTTGACCCTGCATGTCGGGCTCGGTACTTTTTCACCAGTACGTTGCCAGAAAGTTGAAGAACATCGTATTCATGAAGAGTATTTTCAGATACCGCAGGCAACCCTTGAGAGTATCAAAGAGGTTCAGGCGAGAAAGGGTCGTATTGTTGCAGTTGGCACTACCGTAACCCGGGCCTTGGAATATTTTGCCGGAACCGGAAAGAGCTCGGGGATGTGTGATATATTTATCTACCCCGGGTATGAGTTTAAACTGGTTGAAGCACTGCTCACCAATTTTCATCTGCCGGCTTCAACCTTGATGATGCTGGTTTCGGCATTTGCCGGTCGGGAAACCATTATGGCGGCTTATCGTCGGGCTCTTGCGTTAAAGTTCAGGTTTTATAGTTATGGCGATGCCATGTTGATCTCTACATGAGTGCTTTTCAGATTGTTAATAAAGAGTTCGCTGGTAACGCCCGTCGGGGACGGATTACGACTGCGCACGGGGTTATCGAGACCCCATGTTTTATGCCGGTCGGAACCAAGGCAACGGTTAAGGGTTTAACCCCTAAGCAGCTTGAAGATGAGGTTGGGGCCCAGATTGTGCTGGCCAATACCTACCATCTTTTTCTGCGTCCCGGACATGAATTGATCAAAAAGCTGGGCGGAGTGCATAAATTTATGGGCTGGAAGCGCCCGATTCTGACTGACAGCGGTGGTTTTCAGGTTTTCAGTCTCTCATCTTTGCGGCGTATAGATGAAGAGGGGGTAACTTTTCGTTCACCTATCGATGGCAGCAGTCATCGCCTGACGCCGGAATCTTCGATCGCTATTCAGGAAGCCTTAGGGGCTGATATTATCATGGCTTTTGATGAGTGTACGCCCTATCCGGCGACCTCTAAGCAGGCCCTCGACTCGCTTGAATTAACCGCTCGCTGGGCCGCACGTTCCAAACAGGCGCGGCGGCGATCTGATAATCTTCTCTTCGGCATTGTCCAGGGTAGTACTTTTTCCGAATTGCGCCGTTTAAGTCTTGAGAAGACTGTGGCCGTAGGCTTCGACGGTTATGCCCTGGGCGGCTTAAGTGTCGGAGAGGGTTCGGCGGCCATGTATGAGGTTGTCAATGAGTTTGGTTTGCAGATGCCGGAAGAGTTTCCTCGTTATCTGATGGGTGTGGGTACCCCTGAAGACCTGCTGATTGCGGTGGCGGCTGGTCTTGATATGTTCGATTGTGTAATGCCGACCCGCAATGCTCGAAACGGCATGTATTTTACCAGCCATGGCCCGCTTTCGATCAAGCAGGCTCGTTTTCGTGAGGATCAAGAGCCTATTGATGCAAAGTGTGACTGTTATACCTGTCGCAACTTTAGTCGGGCTTATCTGCGGCATCTTTTTATGGCAAAGGAGATTTTATCTTCAGTGCTGGCGACAATTCATAATTTGCGCTTTTATAATCAACTTATGGTGGGAATGCGCGAAGCCCTTAATTGTGGTGATTTTCAAAAATTTAAAAGTTCTTTTCTGGCAGATTACAAGAGTCAAGGATAATAATCTGATTTTATTTTTGTCAGGACTATTGATTTTAATCTTATAATTTTATCTGTTAATATTAAGAGGGAGAAACTTATGTTAGGTGTAGCATTTGCAATGGGTCAGTTTGGTGGAGCGGAAGGTGCCGCTGGTGGTTTAGAAGGAATCAAAACTTTTATTCCTTTGATTTTAATGTTCGTTATCTTCTATTTTCTATTGATCAGACCGCAGCAGAAACGCCAGAAAGAGCATAAGGCGTTGCTGGCTGGGCTTAAGCGGGGTGACGACATTATAACGGCGGGCGGTATCATGGGACGAATTACCAATGTTGCCGAAACCGTGGTTACTGTTGAAATAGCCGAAAAAGTGAGAATCAAGGTTTCTCGTGGACAAATTACGTCGGTTAAAAAGGTTGAGGACTGATATCTTTAGGCTCCGAGATCTGGGATTCACCGAATTTTTTAATATATTTAAATGGTGGGTTAGAGAAGGCTTTTTCTCACCGAGGGTAATTGCGCTAAGTAAAACACCCTGAAGATTAACAAGTACGAGGATTTTAACTAATGATTAAAAGTGTTAAGCTGCGGCTGGCGATTGTCTTGGCAAGCGTCTTTTTGGCCCTGATCTATCTTTTCCCAACCATGGGTGGTACTGTACCTGATTGGTGGGGAAAAATATTTCCAACTGAAAAAATTCATTTGGGTCTTGATCTGCAAGGCGGTATCCATCTTCTTATGGAGGTTGATGTCGAGAAAGCGATGCATGCTTCGACCGATCGCATGACTGACAGCGTCAAGCGCATGTTGTTAGAAGATAAGATCAAAATTTCTGAGGTTACCCAGGTTGATACTGGGACTGTAAAGTTTGTACTTGAAGATGCCAATGAGCTTGAACGTTTGCAGAGCTTTCTCGAAGAGCGGGTTCCGGCTTGGCGTCATATGTCAAGCCAGGGCCCAATTGTTATCTACTCGGTAAGTGAAAAAGAGCAACAGAGAATTGAAAGACTAGCTCTCGATCAGGCCGTCGAAACTATGCGTAACCGGATTGACCAATTCGGGGTTGCTGAGCCGGAAATTCGGGTCCAGGCTAACAATCGGATTTTAGTGCAATTACCGGGGGTTAAAGATACCCGGCGGGCGATCGATCTGATTGGTAAAACTGCTCTCTTAGAGTTTAAACTGGTTAATGACCAATTTGACCCGGCTAAAATAAGTGTTGCTGAGCTTGGTGAGAATCTGGAAATTCTCTATGAGCAAACCCGCGATCCGGAGACTAACGCTGTTATCAGTAAACGTCCTTATGTGCTTGAAAAAAAGAGCCTGATGACAGGTGAATATATCGCCAATGCCAACGTTCGTTTCAATAGTCAGTTTGGCGAGCCTTATGTCTCTTTGGAGTTTAATTCTCAGGGATCCAAGCTTTTTGATCAGATAACGGCAGCCAGTGTCAAACGGCGTCTGGCGATTATACTTGATAATAACGTCTATTCTGCTCCGGTAATTCAGGAACGAATTTCTGGGGGCCAGGCTCAGGTCAGTGGTCGTTTTACGGCTAAGGAGGCGCATGATCTGGCGATTGTCTTAAGAGCCGGGGCCCTGCCAGCCCCGATTCGGATCCTTGAACAGCGCACCGTGGGACCCTCTTTAGGACGAGATTCAATTCGTAATGGTTTCATCTCCATGGTAGTTGGTTTTTTGTTAGTTGTTGTCTTTATGGTGATTTACTATCGTTTGAGTGGCTTGGTGGCAAATCTGGCATTGGTTTTGAATCTGCTCTTTATCATGAGTATTTTAGCTCTGGCGCAGGCCACTTTGACGTTGCCGGGGATTGCCGGTATCGTTCTTACCATCGGTATGGCAGTTGATGCCAATGTCCTGATTTTTGAACGTATACGTGAGGAGTTACGCTTCGGTAAAACTCCCCGAGCGGGCCTTGATAGTGGCTATGGTAAAGCTTTTCTGACGATTATGGATGCCAATATCACGACCCTGATTGCCGCCATAGTTCTCTACCAGTACGGTACCGGTCCGATTAAAGGATTTGCGGTAACCCTCTCTCTGGGGATTATTTCGAGTCTTTATACGGCTATTTTTGTAACTCGTCTGGTCTTCGATATGGTTTCCGAGCGGCGGCCTTTGAAAAAACTTAGTATTTAAATAACCCTGGAGATGTACTCTATGCAGTTTTTTAATTCAGATAAGATGAATGTCGATTTTATCGGCAAACGTCGACTTTTTATGATGATTTCCGCGATTGCCATTCTTGTTGGTGTGGCTTCGTTAATGGTTCGCGGTGGCCTTAACTACGGGATCGATTTTGCCGGCGGCACTATGGTTCAAGTTCGTTTTGCCAAAGCTGTGGAGTCCGACGATGTGCGTCAGGCCTTAGCCACTATCGGTATGGGAGAAGCCTCCATTCAGCAGTTTGAAGGTGATGAGGCTCATGAATTTCTGATTCGAGTTGAGAAATCAAAATCTGACCTGGTTGGTCTTTCAGAAGAGATAAGAGTGGTACTCGATCAGGAGTTTGCTGCGGAAAATGTTGATATCCGCCGGGTTGAGATGGTTGGTCCAAAAGTCGGTAAGGATCTGCGCCGGCAGGGTATGTTGGCTATTGTTTACGCCATGATCGGTATCCTGATTTATATTACCTTGCGTTTTGAATTTCGTTTTGCTTTAGGAGCAATTGTTGCTCTGGCCCATGATGTCATGATCACGGTCGGGGTCTTTGCTCTGCTCAATAAAGAGTTCTCTTTGCCGATTGTCGCCGCCCTTCTCGCTATTGTCGGTTACTCTTTGAACGATACGATTGTTGTCTATGATCGGATTCGCGAAAATATGAAGGGTACTGGTAAATCAAAATTTGTCAATATAGTGAATACCTCAATTAACCAGACTATCAGCCGGACGGTCTTAACCTCATTAACTACCATGCTGGTTTTGATCAGCCTCTTTTTTCTTGGTGGTGGCGTTATCCATGATTTCGCTTTTGCTATGATTATCGGAGTCATGGTTGGTACCTATTCGTCGATCTTTATCGCCAGTCCCGTGGTTATCTCGATGCAACCTAAGAATAAGTAGTCTTATGCTCAGTGTGAGCGAAATTTTTTGTAGTCTTCAAGGGGAGTCCACGTTTGCTGGCCTCCCCTGTCTTTTTGTGCGCCTGGCGGGATGTAATCTCAATTGTAGTTATTGCGACACTGGTTATGCCCGGCAAAAGTCTGATGGTGATAAAGTCTCTCTTCAGGAGATCGTAAACCGGGTTTCGGCTTATAAGGTTTCTCTGGTTGAGTTGACTGGAGGTGAACCTTTATTGCAAACCGAGACCCCAGAACTTATTCGCTCTTTGCTGGATCTCGATTATACTGTCCTGGTCGAGACTAATGGTTCTCAAGATATTGGCGTGATTGATCGCCGGGCCCATCTGATTGTTGATGTAAAGACTCCCGGTAGCGGCATGGTTGAGAGTTTTTATCGGCCTAACCTCAGCCTTCTCCAATCCCATCATCAAATTAAATTTGTTTTGTGCGACAAGGCTGATTTTTTGTGGACTCTCGACTTCATTAAACAGAATCTTCACCAATTAAAATGCAAAGAGATTATTTTCAGTCCGGTGGTGGCATCTTTCAAACCTGCAATATTGGCCGAATTGATGCTTGAACATCGCGTTCAGGCCCGTCTCCAGCTTCAGCTCCACACCCTGTTGTGGCCGGATTGTGATCGCGGACGCTGATGCGATAAGGATGAGTGATGAATGATGAGTGATGAAAAAAAAGCAGTTGTTCTTTTAAGTGGGGGACTTGATTCGGCGACGGTTGCTGTAATCGCCAGGGATCAGGGGTTTGCGCTCTATTGTTTGAGTTTTTGTTATGGTCAGCGCCAGGAGATCGAGGTTGATAAAGCTCGGGATTTAGCCGTATATTTTGGCGCCATCAAGCATCTTGTGCTTAACCTGGATATGGGTCTTATTGGTGGTTCAGCTCTGACTGACAGGGGGATCGAAGTCCCTAAAGAGGGGGCCAACTTAGGTGCCGAAGAGGTTATTCCGGTTACTTATGTTCCGGCTCGCAATACTATCTTTCTCTCCTATGCGGCTTCCTGGGCTGAAGTTGTGGGGGCGCGTGATATCTTTATCGGGGTTAATGCTTTAGATTATAGTGGTTATCCCGATTGCCGCCCGGAATATCTGGATGCCATGCAGCGTTCGATTAATCTGGGAACTCGCCAAGGGGTTCAGGAACCCGGCTATTTTCGTCTCCAGGCGCCCTTGATGAAGCTTAAAAAAAGTGAAATTATCAGGTGGGGTAAGAGATTGGGGGTTGATTACGATATGACCATCAGCTGTTATGACCCTGATCAGCAAGGCAACCCATGTGGATTATGTGACAGCTGCCGCCTGCGCGAAAATGCCTTCCGCGAGGTAGCCCTTTATGAATGATGAGTTATGCGTGATGAAGGATGAAATAAATTTGCGTATTTCATCACTCCTCACTCATCATTTTATACATCAATCCCGGCCGCCACCGACAATCCTCAGCATCATCAAAAAGAGATTGATAAAGTCAAGGTAGAGGGTCAAAGCGCCCATGATGGCGCCTTTGCCGTTGGCACCTTGGGAGAGGGCCAGGCGTTTCAGCTTCTGGGTGTCATATACTGTCAAGCCCACAAACACCAGAACCCCGATATAGCTGATCATCATACTCATCTGTGAGCTTTGCACAAACATGTTGATGACGGAAGCGATGATAATTCCCACCAATCCCATAAACAGGAAGCTGCCCATTGAGGTCAGGTCACGTTTGGTCAACATGCCGTAGGCGCTACAGACAATGAAGGTGCCGGAGCAGATAAAGAAGGTTGAGGTTATGGTTGAACGGGCATAGAGCATGAAAATCGTCGACAGGGTAGCGCCGTTAAGCACCGCATAGAGAATATACATGGCTACAGCCGTGCTTCGTTGGAGTTTTTCAATTCTTGCCGCCAGCGTGAAAACCAGACCCAGTTCACCGAAAATAAGTCCGTAAAAAACCAGCTTGTTGCCAAATATAAGACTCATCATGGTTTCGCTGTTGGCGACAAAATAGGCCACAAATCCGGTCAAAGCCAGACCTACGGCCATCCAGTTGTAAACACTATAGATAAACTCATTGACAGCGGTTGTCTCGCGGCTGCTTTGTATACTTACAGTTTGCATATCTTTCTCCAATAGCTATAAATTTTTTTGATTTGCTGCCTAATCTATTGATGGCAAACTACTTTGTCAATCCCTTGTTCAACTGTTTTCATAAATGTAGGATCTTTAATTGTTTACCGGCAGCAGTTTCGGCTTTTCATGTTTCTCCAGAAGTTTTATGGATAATTTTATGATGTCTTCATCGGTGATGATGCCAACCAGATGATTTTGCTTATCGATTACCGGAAGGCAGCCAAATTTATTCTTCAGCATGCTGCTAAGCGCTTCTTTAAGATCGGTGCCGGCAGTTGTCGTGGCAATCTCAGTGCGCATAATATCTTTAATCAGGATATTGCGGTCGAGATCATTTTGGGCCAGAGGATCAATATCTGCAAGCTTTGATATCGAGTAAGCCAGGAGGTCGCGGTGGCTTAAAAGTCCGACAAAATGTTCATCTTCATTAAGGATGGGGACATGGCGGACGTTTACTGTGCGCATCAGTAGGCGTACTACGTTAAGGGTCTGATTCGATTTTAAGGGGAATATATCCCGGGTCATGATGTCGGCGACATGTTTCATGATGATAACTCCTGAGTGTGTAAAGGCCATGTTTGAGTTTCTTCTGGAGGTAAGCCTGTCATATTTTTGCTTTGAATTCAAGAAAAATCTTTAATCGGGAACTCTACTGTGCGGAAGGGAGGCCTTGTAACGCAAAAAAAAGACGGATATAAATCCGTCTTTTTTGTAGTTGAAAATAAATTTGTAACTAATTTATGAGGGGGTTATTCCTTGATCAGCATAGTTGCCGGATCGAGAGCGAGATCTTGGGACGAGATAGCTCCACTACCTTTCAAAACATTGAGCTTAATGTTACTATCATGGGGTTCAAGTTTGACTATGACATCGAGAAGGTCGGTGAACTCAGCCAGCTGCACCGGTATGCCATCACTGTCAGGCTCCTGATGGCGATGGCTGCGGACGGTAAACCAGATGTGTGAGTTAAACTTTTCGGAAAGTTCTTTTAAGGCGTGCAGGTCAGTGCGTTTCATCTCCTGATTGAAGGGTAGACCATCAATCAGAATCATTTGGGGGATGAAAATATTTTGATCGGCAAGCTCGGTCAGACGTTCATCAAGTCGCGGAACGCTGAAGCCATCGATGTTGAAGGTCATGATAAAGCGTTGTGGGAGCAGCTCATTCCAGAGATCGTCAATTTTGTCGATTTTGTACTGGACGCCGATATTATTAAAGACCTCTTTGTACCAAAGGCCGACCTTCCTGACCGGGTCGCCGAGGCTGATATGGAGGGCTTTGTCGCCTTTAAGAAGCGAGTTTAGGGAGAGCTGGACGAGCAGAGCAGTTTTGCCAACTCCGGCCCGGGCTACAACTGCACCTAAACCGCCTTCCGGCAGAATGTAACCATTTTCATCGCTGACGGCCCGCAAGGGATTGCGCATCATTAAATCTTTTTTTAACATTTTAAAGTTCCTCTCTTTAAGGTAGATGATCTGGGCATTTCCATTTTGCGGTGACATTAAGCGGCGCCTTTGCCCTCTTCAGCTTTTTTCTTCTGGAGCTCTTCGGTAATGCTTTGCGGCACCTGGCGATAGTTGGCAAATTCCATTGTGAACTGGGCTTTACCTTGCGTGCTGGAGCGCAGAATAGTCGAGTAACCAAACATCTCGGCCAATGGTACCTGACTTTCAACGACGCACATCGGGCCCTCCTCCTGGGCTCCGAGGATGGTGCCGCGGCGCTGGTTGATAGTTCCCATTACCGTACCCTGAAATTCAGTCGGAGTCTCGATTACAACTTTCATGATCGGCTCATGAATAACCGGTTTGGCTTTTTTGTAGGCTTCTTGAAAGGCGCCACGAGCTGCCGCCTGAAAAGCCATTTCCGAGGAGTCAACGGAGTGAGAAGCTCCGTCGTTGATCTCAACGCGGATTCCGGTAACCGGAAACTCCATCAGGGCTCCTTTCACAAGGCCGGATTTGAAACCTTTCTCACAGGAGGAGATAAACTGAGTCGGAATCGACCCTCCGGTAACCTTATTGATAAAATCAAATTCGCCTTCGCTGAACGGTTCCATATAACCGGCGATGCGGCCATATTGTCCGGAGCCACCGGTCTGTTTTTTGTGGGTGTAGTTGAACTCAGCCCGTTTTGTAATAGTTTCGCGGTAGGCCACTCTAGGTTGGCCGGTGGTCACCTCAGCATTGTATTCACGGCGCATTCGTTCAACATATACTTCGAGGTGGAGTTCGCCCATACCCTCGATAATAGTCTCGTTGGTTTCATCATCGACAAAGGTCCGAAAAGTCGGGTCTTCTTTGGAGAAACGGTTTAAGGCTTTGGACATATTGATCTGAGCTTTGTTGTCTTTGGGGATGATCGCCAGAGAGATGACCGGATTAGGGACGAACATTGAGGTCATCGAGTAATTCAGTTTGGGATCAGTAAAGGTGTCGCCGGAAGCGCAGTCGACGCCGAAGAGAGCCCCGATATAGCCAGCTGGGATTGCGTTGATATCTTCCATCTGGCTGGCATGCATCCGGACCAGACGGCCGATCTTTATCTTTTTGCCGGTGCGGGTATTGATCAGGGTGTCGCCTTTACTGAGATCTCCCTGGTAGACGCGAATATAGGTGAGCTGGCCATATTGACCATCTTCAAGTTTAAAGGCCAAAGCGACAGTTGAGGCACTATTGTCAGTGCCCAGTTCGATTGGAGCTTCCTCGTCGTCGAGGTCAAGAGCGGTGTTGCTGACTTCAGAGGGGTCGGGCAGGAGGGCGACGGAGGCGTCAAGCAGGGGCTGGACGCCTTTATTTTTGTAGGCTGAGCCCATATAAACCGGAGTTACGGAACGGGTCAGAACCCCTTTGCGCATAGCGCTCATGATCATCTCGGCAGTGATCTCTAGCTCCTCAAGAAAGGCGTTGGCAAGTTCATCGCAGAAATTGGAGGCCTCTTCAATCAGAGCCTCACGTCTCTCCTGGGCCAATTCCAGAAGTTCTGCTGGAATCTCTTCAACTCTTAAAACGTCGCCGTTGTCGCCATCAAAATAAGTAGCTTTCATGGTTGCCAGATCAACCACACCCTGATGTTCTGCTTCAAGGCCGATCGCAATCTGCATGGCAATCGCGTTGTGTCCCAGCTTTTCCCGCAATTGATCAACAACCCGATCCGGGTTGGCGCCGTTGCGGTCACATTTATTAATAAAAGCGATACAGGGAACCTTATAGCGTTTCATCTGCTGGTCAACCGTAATTGACTGCGACTGCACTCCGCCGACGGAGCATAGAACCAGGATAGCCCCATCCAGGACCCTTAAAGAGCGCTCAACTTCAATTGTAAAGTCAACATGGCCTGGGGTGTCGATAATGTTGATTTCATGCTCATCCCATTCGCAGAAGGTAGCGGCCGAAGCGATCGTAATGCCGCGCTCTTTCTCCAGTTCCATGGAGTCCATGGTGGCGCCGACGCCGTCTTTTCCTTTGACATCGTGGATTGCATGGATTCTCTCGGTGTAGAACAGGATTCTTTCGGTCAGCGTGGTTTTGCCTGAGTCGATATGGGCGCTGATGCCGATGTTGCGGATTTTGTTTATTTCAATACTCATCTTCTTTTCACCTTTTACGCTTTTGTCGATAGTTGTGTGAGCTGGTACGTTGACTGTTATCGTCACACCTGTATTCTGATTCCAATAAAAAAAGAGCGCCTGCAATCTTGCGATAGCAGGCGATCTGATTAACCATAGACAATATGGATTATTAACTGCAGTAGTAACGGGGTGCCGGTCTGAAAAGATAGTTACGAACCGGGCATTTACCGATCTTTATGTCAGGAGATCGGAGAAGCACGCGGCCTATACTCTAAAAAAAATTAAATTGCAAGGATAATTTCGCAAAAATAATATTAACAGCTTGAAACAGGCTAAATATTTTAGTTATCCACTCCCCACTCCCCACTCCCCACTCCCTACTTCCGTAAGTAGTGAGAGATCCCCGGGATTTGTTGGCGGTTGACAACGAGAAAAAGTTTGTCACCAGGAAAGACCAGGTCGTGGCCCCGGGGCATGATGATCCTGCCGGTTTTTTCGTTAAGGATACCGGCGAAGACGCAGTTTTGGGAAAATACATGGATTTGCGCGAGATCAATGATACTGATGCCATCAGGCGGCCCGTTTTGGGGATATTTTGCCATTATCAGCAGGGTATCACTTCTCAGTTGGGTGATAATCTGAATGTCAGGGTTCTCAAGTTCCATGATGATCTTATTTTGGAAGAGCTCAATCATATTACAGATTGTTGTCACCCCGGCAAAACGGTAGGCTTCGGCGTAATCTGGATGCCGCATTTTGGCCATAATCTTGGGCACACCCAGGCTGTGGGCCAGCAGGGAGAAGGCGAGGTTGTCACTGTCTCTGTAGAGAGTCCCGATTGCGACATCGGCTCGTTCGATACCGGCCTCCTTTAATGTAAGAATGTCGGTTGCCCCACCGTTGATAGAGATAATGCCAGTCTCAGCGTATAATTTTTCACAGCGGGCTTGATCCTGTTCAATGATAACCACATCATCTTTGCGGTTGGCCAGCATCTGTCCGACATGAGCCCCACCAACACCGCCTCCTGCGATTACGACATACATGGTCTTATTCCTTTTTGTAGATGTTTACCGTTGTTTTACCTTCTGGCGAGACGGGCAAAGAGGACAAAAATGGGCAGTACCTCAAGACGTCCGGCCAGCATTCCGAAGATATAGCAGATTTTAACGCATGCGGGAAAGGCGGCCAGCTCTTGTGTGGAAAAGAAGAATGGCCCCATATTGCTGACCGCCGAGAGCATCCCGGAGAGCGCTTCCAAGCCGTCAAGATCGGTGCAGGCTAAAGTCAGTGAGGTGCCGATCCAGATCAGGCCAAGCCAGGCAAAAAGCAGGGCGCAGATACGTCTGACTTCTCGCGGGGGGATGATTCTTGTCTGAATGACCAAAGGGATTACCGCTTTGGGCGACAGTGAGAGCTGTTTGATCTCGCTGACCAAGGTCTGCCAGAGGATTCCTATACGTAAAATCTTAAATCCGCCTCCGGTTGAGCCGATACAGCCGCCGACAAACATCAGAAGCAGGAAAACCTGTTTCGCTAGAGCCGGGTAGTAGGGGTCGTTAATATGTCGGGTCGCATAACCGGTGCTGGTGATGACTGAGATGGTCTGAAAAAGGGTGGTCCGAAAATGGAGGTGGAATGTCGACCATGAGGTCAGCAGCTTATGGCCGTGGGAGATGTAGATGTCGATGCCGATCAATAAAAATGATCCGAGGATTATAAACCAGAAGAGGCGCATCTCAAAATCTTCGTAAAGAGCCCGCCAATTACCGGTGCTGACTTTGTAGTGCAGGAGAAAGTTAGTCCCCCCCATAATCATAAAGAAAATCATGGTGTATTCGATGAAGGCCCCATAAGCGAAATTGCTGAAATAGGCGATTGAGGCATCATGGGTCGAGAACCCGCCGGTTGAAACCAGAGTCAGGGTGTGATTTATGGCATCAAAAAGAGTCATTCCTCCCATATAGAGGAGCAGGAAGGCGACCACGGTCATGCTGCCATAGATAGTCCAGATGATCTTGACCGTGTTGAAAATGCCGGGTACTGGTCGGCTGCTGTGAATCTTGTGGCCCTCAGCGCTGAAGAGGGTAGCCGCCGCGCTGCCGCCGCGAAAACTGACGGCCAGAAAAAAGGTCAGGATGCCAATACCGCCAATCCACTGCATAAACGAGCGCCAGAAGAGGACTGCCGGTGGCATCTCGTCAAGGCCGGTAAAGATGGTCAGTCCAGATGCCGTGATGCCGCTGGTGGCCTCAAAAAAAATGTCGATGAAGGAGTGATCCAAAAGGATATATAAAGGAATAGTACTGGTCACAGAGACCACAATCCAGGCCACCGCCGTAATGATCATGCCATCCTGAATGTCGGGAACTCTGTTCGGCAAACGCTTAGTTAAAAGCAGGCCGGCACTGCTGATTATCATCCCGGGAACTATGAAAGCGGCAATAATCCGGGCCGAAACCTCCGGCCCCGGAAAAAAAATATGGACCAGAGCCGGCACCATCATGGCAAAGCCAAAGATAAACAGCAGTGAACCCAGGTAGTTCAAGATTGTTAAACTGGCAACAAGCTTTTTTATCATGATATAAACTGTTTATCCCTGAAAGATCGGTGGCTGTTTGTAAGGGATTGATTTTAGTATCTGTTTATACCTGATGATTGTATCGCTGACAAGCACAATATAGCTTGGGGGCGGGGAAGAATTTCGTACCCTTCTAATCAAGAAACAGATTTATTTTTCTGTCATAGTCGTTTTTAAAAAAAGTTTGCACGTTAATAATTGAAAAATATATGAATTTAATTTATGGTTCAATAATATTGTTTATTTATAAATCAGAGATTAATTACAGGAGAAATCATGGCCGTGATTGAATGGAGAAATGAAAATGGTGTGGCAATTGTGGAAATGTGCAACGGCCCCAACAAGATGAACCGAAGTTTTGCCGAAAGGATGAATCATTGTCTGGATGAGATCCTTGAGGATGCCGATATTAAGGCAATGGTTCTGACTTCAACAGATGAAAAAAATTTTTCCCAGGGCATTGATGTGGAGTGGATCGGAGGCAAACTCCAGGCCCAGGATAACCAGGCAGTTATTGCATTCATGTATGGAATGAACAAGGTTTTTAAGCGGTTGCTCCTTTTCCCCGTTCCCGTGATTGCAGCCATTAACGGTCATGCCTTTGGTAATGGTGCCATAATATCTTGTGCCTGTGATTTCAGGTTCATGAGAAATGATAAAGGTTTTTTCTGCTTTCCTGAAGTGGATGTGTCGATACCGTTTTTACCCGGAATGCTAGGATTTGTGCGTAAGGCCATTCCCGAAAATCAGTTTAACCAGATGCTTTTGTCTGGCCGGAGAGTGACAGCGGTTGAACTGGAAGCCGCCAATGTCATTGTCAAAGCGTGTGACCCGGAAACATTGATGACCGAAGCTGTGGCCTATGCGGGTGCTTTTGCTAAAAAAAGAGGGATTTTTCAGGAATTAAAAAAACGGATGCATAAGGAACTTATCCGCATTATTGATGAGGAAGACCCTGAATTCATAGATCCTTTGAATCTGTTTGTGGCTGAAGTGTAGCCTGAAATCATTTCAGGCAACCCTTCAGTTGCTCGGTGAAACATAATTATTTGAATTATTGAATGAAAGGAGTAGGTATGACAACAAGTTTTGTAACATATGAGCAGGTTGAAGAAGTTGCCATAATTACTATGGACGATAACAAAGCCAACGCTCTGAGCTTCGATCTTTTGGCTGGAATCTCAAATGCTCTGGATCGTGCCGCTAATGAAGCAAAGGCGATAGTGCTCGCAGGGCGACCTGGTCGCTTTAGCGCGGGGTTTGATCTCTCGGTAATGAAGGCTGGTAACGAGGGGCTTCGTAAGCTGGTCAAGAAAGGTGGTGAATTATTCCTGAAGGCATATCTTCACCCTCAGCCTTTGGTGGTTGCATGTACCGGTCACGCGGTAGCGGGTGGGGCTCTTTTGCTGCTCTCTGGAGATTTAAAGCTGGGTATAGAGGGCAATTTCAAAATCGGTCTTAATGAGGCCTCGATTGGACTCCTCTTACCCGATTATGCTATGGGGCTGGCGCAAAGGAGTCTCTCAAAAAGATACTTAACCCGAGCAACCTTGTTGTCAGAGCTTTATGATCCCATGGGTGCCGTTGAGTGCGGCTATTTAGACATAGTCTGCGCTCCTGAAGTCCTCCGGGAAACAGCGTTGCTGGAAGCAAAAAGACTTGCCCTGTATTCCTCTGAGGTATTTAAAAAAATCAAGAATCTTGCCCGAGGTGAGTTCGTAGAGAAAACCTTGAACGGCCTTGACAAGGATATCTCTGAGATGGAGATTCCTTCATCTTAGGAGTTTGAGGCTATAAGTTTTTTTAATTTACAGAAGGGAGGTTTTGCAATGAAAGAGAAGATACGCGAATTTGTTTTGGCCGCCGGAGCCGACGACGTCGGTTTTGCCGCGGCAGCGGATTACGATAGCCCCATGTCGCCGGCGCTCGACTCAATCTTTCCCGGCGTAAAATCGCTCATAGTCCTGGCCTACCGCGAGCTCGCCACCTGTGAGTCTGAGTCGCCCGAGGTGGCTATGAACGGGCGGCTGGACCTTATGGAGTTCTCCCGTTCAATGAATTACAAGGTCGGACGCTTTGTCCAAAGTAAATGCGGTGCCAAGGCGATGACGGTGCCGATCTCCTACCCGTTACAGATGACCAAAGAGACTGGTGGCGCGGTGGGCGAGGTTTCATTGCGCCACGCGGCACTCGCCGCCGGGCTCGGAACCTTCGGCAGGAACAACCTGATTCTGCACCCAGAGTTGGGGGCACGCGTGCTCTTTACCGCGATTCTCTCCGATCTGGAGCTGGAGTCTGATCCGCGTGTCGAAGAGAGTCTCTGTGACGACTGTCAGCTCTGTGTTCAGGCCTGTCCGGCAAGCGCTCTTGACGACGAGGGTAAGACCCACGTCATGAAGTGTTTAAAGAACTCGCAGCCCTACGGGATTGGCGGGGCGATAAAGTTTGGGATGAAGTATGCCGAAGCCTCACCTGATGAGAAGAGAGAGATGCTCTTAGACCCCCACTTTTGGAAGCTCTATCAGGCCAGCATTATCGGGTTTCAGTATTTTTGCTGGAACTGCATGAAAGAGTGCCCTGCCGGGCAGAGCTAACTGCACTTGTTTGACTTAAATGGTGCTCTGGAAAACAGGAGTTGCGGAATATTTCCGGTTTCACTCTATAGAGATGAAAGGTTGAACCTGTGGGTTAAAAATTATGTTTGCAAACTGCCTTCCCGTTCTCTTTGCTTCCGGTTATACTGACAGCGATATCGATCGGGATATTATCAACCTCGATATGGACCATTTTATCAATAAGCCTTACAGTGCCAAGGATATAATGAGCAAGATCCGCCTGTTGCTCGATAGTAAGCAATCCTGAGCATTTATCTTTTTGAATTATTTTTTTACGAGTAGTGATGCGCATTAGAGTTTTAAGTGACCTACATCTGGAATTTGCACCTTTGGCTCTGTCAGAGGTTGAGGCAGATGTTTTGGTTCTGGCCGGTGATATTGCGCCGGGAACCGCCGGGCTTAACTGGGCTCGAGATAATTGTTTCTCGTTGCCGGTAGTCTATGTTGCCGGAAACCATGAGTTTTACGGAGGCGAGTATCATGAAACTCTCTCGCAACTTCGCACTGCTTTGCCTGAAAACAATATCTATTTTCTCGAGAATGAAGCTGTTGAAATTGGTGGGCTGCATTTTCTGGGTTGCACTCTCTGGACCGATTTCAACCTCTATCATGAAGCTAATTTTCATGCCAAGTGTGCCCATCGGGGAATCAGCGATTTTTCCTCAATTACGCTTCGCCAGGATGATTCTGAGCGCAGTTTGAGGCCCAAAGATGTCCGCAATTTTTTTCGTCACTCCAAAGACTGGTTGCGGAGCCGCTTGGCTGATAGTGATCCGGCAAACACCGTCGTGGTTACTCACAGTGCTCCCGCTTGGGGGTCGCTGGCTAATTGTTTCGCCGGAAATTCTTTGACGCCTAACTTTGTTGTCGATATGGAACCCCTGATCAAACAGTTTCAGCCCCGGCTTTGGGTGCACGGTCACACTCATTTTTCTTTTGACTATAGAATTGGTCGAACCCAGGTTATCAGTAATCCGCGGGGGTTTGCCGAGGAAAACAAAACTAATTTTAACCCCGCTTTGGTGGTTGAGATTTAGGATCGATTTTCGTCAACTCCCCCAAGGGCACTTCTTCACTGGTGCTCAGGGTGCTGTCAGCAGCGGTCAGTTGTCAGGGAAAACCGGGGAGATCAAAAAAACCTGCCGACTGCCTACAGCCCACTAACAAAGAGAGTCGTGAACAGCGCATTGCCGGCCGGGCTGATCTGGATAAAGAGAAATTGCGGCGGCAAAATCGCAAACTTGAACTCGAAACTAAACGTTTCGAAAAAGAGCTTGTCACGGCCTCTGGTCGAGGATCAGCAGATAGAGTGGGTTGTGAGTAGGGTATCGAGTGTAATATATTTACGAGATTTAACTGAAAAAAGTTAATATCGGCAAGCGCAACCCTTTCGGGATACCGCACTTGTTTAGCAGATTGTTTTTAGGTCAAAATCGCAAAATAGGCATTGCTTTAAAACGAAGTTTGTGATTATGAAAATGTTACGATATACGCTCAAGTTTGGTGTTTGCCGATAAGGTTTAGTTTGGCAGTGGTAATCTTTCTTCCAAGTGAGGGCAACGAGTTTGGTTCAATTCTGTCACGCCTCCCATTTTAACGTTAAAAGCTATCCCCAACCTGTTTCGAGTGGTGTCATTGCTGGACAAAGGGCGACCGGGATTATCGTGTAAACCGAAAACTTCTCTCGCCATTTGGCCAGCTTTGACCCCGTCGAAGTGGGTGAAGTAAAGCCGGTGGCGTTCTCGATGTTCGTCTAAGTCAACCGCTGGTCGCAGAGTCAGCATAACGGTAGATCAAAAAACCTCAAACTAAAGTACCCATTAGTCATGCCTGACCCTGACCCCGTTCCTGACTGACCCCGTTCCTGACATTAACCTGGATGAATTAGGTATCCACCTGAAAGGCCATTTCCCAAAATAGGCACTTAAAAAAGAGACAGATTTGCGGATGCGGGAACTTGTACGGATGCACAATGAAATGGCGGGCAAGCTACCCTTTAACGAAGAGATCCCGGTGTTAGTTGCCGGTTTTTTTGCATTTATTCACCACCCTTTGTCACCACCCTCCACGCGGGAAAAGGAAGTTTGTTACCATTAGTTACCACCCCCTACGCGAGGCAAGAAAGGTTGAGAAAATGCGTTATTAGTGGTAGCCCTAAAAGAGAACAAGGCAAGCCGCGACACGGGCCGGGTACTCGAAAAAAATGGCGGGTTGGATTGGGAATCAGCTACTCGTAAAAACTCACATTGCGGAGGTCATGGTGGTGGCTCGCATGGCGAACGTAAAAGGGGGTGAAGTTGGGCGGAATCACGAAGACTCAGAACTGCAAATTTGCAGAGCTGAAGCCGCCAAAAAACTCAATGTCTCCGAGCGCACTGTTAATGCCGCTCTCAACCAACCCTTGACCTTGCCCCAAATGGCATGCTAAGTGCTAACCCTTAAGGTATCAATTTGGCTGATAGCCGTTTGCGTTGTTGTAGATATAAAGACGAATTTAAACGGGGAAAAATGGGTGTTGAAGTCGTTGGTCGGTGTGTCTGGTAGGGGCGGGAGATGTAAAAACACAAGATGACGTGTGTGGTAGTAGAAAATCAAACCATATATAGGCCTTGATTTTTTTTAGTGGATAGACGATACTATAGTTAGGAGGAAAAATTAATGGCACAAAGTGCGCAACCGGCAACGGATAAGGAAGTTGCTTTTAATATTTTATTTTATACTGAGGACGGGTGTGCAGTGGCTCACTGTCTGGAACTTGACATCGTTGCTGCCGCCGACACCTTGGAGACTGCAAAGAAAGATATTATAGGCCTGATCTGCGCTCAAATTGATTACGCATTCAGCCAGGACAATATAGCTAACCTTTACCACCCTGCCCCTCCTGATGTTTGGCAGCGGTTTTTTTCATGCAAAACGCAACAACATGAACGTCATGAAATACGGTCGATGCTTGAGTCTCCTCAAAAACGCATAATCCCAACCTGGCTTAACGCCAACTCCTGTATAGATCCGCAAGCCTGTCATGTCCAATGATGGTGCTCTTTCTTTACGAACATTTTTAAAGAAATTAAAAAAATTTGGCGTCATTACGCTTGCTAAACGGGGTAAGGGATCAGAGATAATACTCGTGCGGCCGGACTTTCCTGACAAAAGACAAGGGCCACAATATCCCGTCAAAAACCATGGCCCCAATACCATGATAAAAAGGCCTGTAATAAAAGCAGCACTCAGACGGTTCAACATTAAAGAAAATGACTTTTGGAAATAATATAGGCCCACTCTAGCGAACATTCAACCTACCCCCCCCTTTTTTAACCCGCCCCTCACCCGGCGGGTTTTTTATTTAGCGCTTACAACAAGGATAAAGAAGGCGATTAACACTTCCTGAATGACAGGGAGATAGAACCCGGAGTAGTTTGCCGGGCTTTTTATTTAAGCATTATACTGTATAAAATAAATATAGTATTGTTTAGAATGTATTTACTCTTTAAGAGGTTGGGTTATTGTCTTTGAGCGATAAAAAAGGCTCCCGTCACTCTAAAAGTGGGGGCAGGGTGGGGGCCACCGCGCAAAATAAACAAGGGATCACAACCTGAACAGTCATAACCCCTTGTTTTTATTGGTGCCCCCAGCGCGACTCGAACACGCGGCCTGCGGATTAGGAATCCGTCGCTCTATCCACCTGAGCTATGGGGGCGCAATTGATTGTCGGCTTTTAGATGATTTATGGTCCGATGTCAAGTTGGGTTTTGTGCTTTTCTTGACTTGTTTAGTGCCCTCTGTTAGGGTCGGTCGGGTAATTTGATTCTATAATGTTATTTTTTTGGTTAAATTTCTCGGTTCTGGATGAGTGTTTGAATTATGGAAAAATATATTGAAGTGGAGCGGGCCCGGGAGCTGATCTTGGGTGACGTGAAGGCTCCGTTATCCACTGAAAAAGTTGATCTCCTAGCGGCTTTGGGGCGGGTTCTCTGTGAGGAGGTTATCGCCGACCGGGATGTTCCGCCCCAAGATAATTCGGCCATGGATGGTTATGGTTTACGGGCTGCGGAGAGTGAGGCGGCTCAGTTCAAGCCTTTGCGGATGCCGGTTATTGCCGATATCCCGGCTGGTCGGCCGTGGTCGGGAGAGTTGCTTGCCGGTGCCGCGGTGCGGATTATGACCGGGGCTTCGCTGCCGGCTGGCGTCGATGCGGTGGTCCGGCGCGAGTTGGTTGAGGAACTTGATGAGGCGATTATTTTAAAGGCGCCAGTGGTTTTGGGTAATGATATTCGGCGGGCCGGTGAAGATGTCAGGCAGGGTGAAACGGTTTTGGCAATGGGCACGCGGATTACACCGGCTGCTATCGGTATGTTGGCTGCGGTGGGTATGCCGTATGTTAGTGTGGTGCGAAAACCAAAAGTGGCGGTCTTGGCGACTGGCGATGAGATTGTTGATTTCCATCAGGTTCCTGGGCCCGGGACGATTCGCAATAGTAATAGTTTTTCAATGGCGGCCTTGGTTCTTCAGGCTGGCGGAGTGCCCCAGATTTTTCCGATTACCAGGGATGATCCGGCAGTAATTCGTCAGGCCTTGCTTGAGGCCGTGAGCGGTAGCGATCTGGTTTTGACTTCAGGTGGTGTCTCTATGGGCGATTACGATTTTTTGCAGGATGTTATTCGTGATTTGCCTGAGGCTCAAGTTCGTTTCTGGCAGGTTTGTATGAAACCGGGGAAGCCGCTTCTCTATAGTCAGGTTGCTGGCAAACCGGTGATCGGTCTGCCTGGCAATCCGGTTTCGACAATGGTCTCTTTTGAACAGTTTGTGCGTCCTTTGATGAAAAAAATGGCGGGTTGGGCCGATTCTGCCCTGCTTTTGCCAAAAGAGAGGGCCATTGTTGTTGATGACCTGTCGTCACCCGGTAGTCGGCGCCATTATGCCCGAGGGATTGCCGCACGTGATAAGGTTGGTAAATTGACGGTGAAATTGACCGGAGCTCAGGGTTCCGGAATTCTCAACTCCATGGTTAAGGGCAACTGTTTGGTGGTGCAACCGTCAGGGGCGGTCGGTGCCCGGGCCGGCGAAGAGGTCGAGATTGAGTGGCTTGATTACTAAAGTTTCTTTTTTGTGAGTATTGGTCAGGTGGAAGATAACTCACAGATGTCAGACATAGTGCTGCTCTCCGGGCCGACGGCGGTTGGTAAGAGTGCGGTTGCCCTTGAGGTGGCGCAAAAGTGCGATGCCGAAATTGTCAATGGGGATTCCCTGCAGGTCTATCGTTATCTCGATATCGGCACGGCTAAACCAGATCTTGAAGAACGCAGTCAGGTGCCGCATCATCTTTTTGATATCCTTGATCCCGATCAGCCTTTTAATGCGACCGACTTTCAGGCTCGGGCCGCTGCCGTGATTGCTGATATCTGTTCTCGGGGGCGCCTGCCTTTAGTTGTCGGTGGTACCGGTCTCTATCTGCGGGCGCTACTTTTTGGTTTATGTGAGATGCCCGAAATTGATGTTGAGATTCGCGCCGAACTGGAAAGTCGTCTGGCCCGAGAGGGAAGTGAAGCTTTGCATGCTGAGCTGGCCCTGCATGATGCGCCGATGGCGGCCCGCTTGGCGCCTCGGGATAGAACTCGGGTGTTGCGGGCTTTGGAGACGGTTTTGGCTACGGGCAAGAGCTTGGCCTATTTTCAGGAGCAGCATCGTTTCCTGGAACCGCGTTATCGCTTTCTTCATATTTTTCTTGATCTTGAACGGGAACAGCTCTATCAGCGTATTAATGAACGGGTTGAGGTGATGCTGGCAAAAGGGTTTGTCGAGGAGGTGCAAGGCCTGCTCGACAAGGGTTATGTTCCCGGGCTCAAACCTTTGCAGAGTATCGGTTATCGGCAGATAATCGACCATCTTGCAGGTCGCCTCTCCCTTGAGCAGGCGCTGAGCGATACCAAACAGGCGACCCGGCGTTATGCTAAACGTCAGTTGACCTGGTTTCGTAATGATAAAGATGCCTGTGGGGTGGAAGTCGCCGATTGGCGGAAGATTTTTAGTATGATTAATGAATTTAAAAATAACCGGATCTCTTTGTCCGGATAGAGATAGGTTGGTTGATTAGGTGTATAAGAAATTAGTTACAATTTTCAACGAATCGATGGCCCAGTTTCGTTCAACGGAACATATTTTTATGGTGATTGTTGCTGTCATCATCGGTGTCTTGGGTGGTTTTGGCGCGGTTGGGATTCAGTATCTGATTAAATTTTTCAGCCAGATTTTCTGGGGTATAGGCGAGCTCGATCTGGAACACCTTAAACATGTGCCGTTTTATCTGAAAATTGCCATACCGACCGGAGGGGCTTTGCTGGTCGGCTTGATTGTCTACTTTTTTGCCCCGGAGGCCAAAGGTCACGGGGTTCCGGAAGTCATGGAGGCGATAGCTTTACGCGATGGCCGAATCCGGCCGCGGGTGGCTGTAGCCAAGCTTTTTGCCTCATCACTTTGTATTGCCTCGGGAGGTTCAGTCGGGCGTGAGGGGCCGGTTGTTCAGATCGGCTCCTCTATCGGTTCGACGGTGGGCCAGTTTCTTAAAGTTAATGCACAGCGTACCAAAGTCTTTGTCGCCTGCGGGGCGGCGGCCGGGATTGCGGCCGCCTTTAATGCGCCGATGGCCGGAGCCCTCTTCAGTGTCGAGATCATTCTGGCTGATTTTGGGGTGGCTCAGTTTAGTCCGATTGTAATCTCTTCAGTTATGGCGACGGTCGTCTCCCGCCACTTTCTCGGAAATTTCCCCGCCTTCGAAGTTCCAGCCTATCATCTGGTCAGTCCCATAGAGCTGATTCCTTATGCTGTTCTGGGGCTGTTATCGGGTCTGGTGGCTTTGCTCTTTACCCAGGTATTATGTTTTTCGGAAGATTTTTTTGACAACCGTCTCAAGCTCCCGGGGGTTGTGAAAACGGTTCTCGGGGGTTTTCTGCTTGGTTGTTTCGGGCTTTTGGTGCCGGGTATTTATGGCGTGGGTTATAACAGTATGAGTCTGGCACTACTCGGGCAGATTCCTTGGGTTCTGATGCTGGGATTGGTTTTTGCCAAGATTTTGGCGACCAGTTTAAGTCTTGGTTCCGGGGGCTCGGGCGGGATTTTTGCGCCATCACTTTTTATTGGCACGATGACCGGTGGTTTTTTTGGGGCTCTGGTCCATATGGTGATGCCGACTTTGTCGGCCTCTTCCGGGGCTTATGCCATGGTCGGTATGGGAGCGGTGGTGGCCGGTGCGACGCACGCCCCGATTACTGCGATCCTGATCATTTTTGAAATGACTAACGATTACAAGATTATTCTGCCGTTGATGATCTCGACGATTATTGCTACCTTGCTGACAACTAAACTTAAAAAAGAGTCGATCTACACGATAAAACTGGTAAGTCGCGGGGTTGATCTCTTTCGGGGCCGGGAACTTAATGTTCTGCGGGCTTTAAAAGTTTCTGATTTCTGTGACGAAAAACCTAAAATTATCCCTCCTGGGCTGGGTTTTCGGCAACTGCTTGAGTTGGTAGTTAACTATCCCAATGCCTCTTACTATTTGGTTGATGATAAGAAAAAGTTTTTTGGCGTGGTCTCTTTGCAGGAGGTGCGTCAAGCGATTCTTGAGCAGGATGATTTGACGGACCTGCTGGTGGCGGCCGATCTCGCTACAACTGGAGTACCGTCGGTCTCGATGACCGCCGATCTTGATCAGGTGATGAAACTCTTTGGTCATACCGATCACCGTCAATTGCCGATTCTGGATCCTGACAGTGGTGAGCTGGTTGGGGCGATCAGGCAGCGGGAGGTTACTGAAGCCTATAACCGGGAGGTGGTTAAACGCAGCCTCGGGGCCGAAATTTCATCCTCAGTACAGGTGCTGGACAAGGTTGAAGAGATCGATCTTTTAGATGGTTATGTTATGGCAGAAGTGCAGGCGCCGGTGACTTTTGTCGGGCAGACTCTCAAAACTCTGGATGTGCGTTCCCGTCTCGGTCTGCAGGTGATGATGTTTAAACGTCGTCAACAAAAAGAGGGAGAGTTGCAACGTTTTAGCCAAATGGTTCCGGGTCCAGATGAGATTGTGCAGGAAGGTGATCGCCTGGTAGTTCTGGGGCGCAGTGAAGATGTTGATGTTTTTCGCAATATGTGATTTGGGTAAGGGACATAAATGTTTAAGGAAAATGAGATCGGGGTAAAGATTGCCCGCTGTCGGCCGCAGGCCCGATTGCCCCGCTATATGACGGAACAGGCGGCGGGTATGGATCTTTACGCCGTACTCGATAGTGATCTGGTATTGCCTTTAGGGCAGCGGGTTATGGTGCCGACCGGAATTGCGATCGCTCTGCCCCAGGGTTATGAGGCGCAGGTACGGCCGCGCAGCGGCCTTGCCGTAAAATATGGCGTCACCCTGGTCAACTCGCCGGGAACCATTGATGCTGATTATCGGGGAGAGATTTCCGTAATTATTATTAATCACGGAGAAAATGACTTTATCATTAAAGATGGCGATCGCATTGCCCAGATGATTGTGGCGCCGGTTTCGCGTTGTCAATGGAATCTGGTTGATAATCTTGAGGATAGTAAACGTGGTAGCGGCGGTTTTGGCCACACCGGGTGATGGCGTCGCACCCCAAGGGCACTTCCTGCGGGGCGTAAAGTGTCCACCTACTTTGTTTTTAGAAGGGTCCAACTATGGGAAAAAGAGTTCTGGTTACCGGCGGGGCCGGTTTTATTGGCAGTCATCTCTGTCGCCATCTACTGGCTCAGGGGGATGAAGTTCTTTGCCTTGATAATTTTTTTACCGGGCGTAAAAGTAATATCGATGAGTTGTTGGATTTGCATAATTTTGAATTGATTCGTCATGATATTACTGAATCGATCCTTCTGGAAGTGGACCAGATTTTCAACCTGGCTTGTCCGGCTTCACCGGTTCACTATCAGTATAACCCGGTTAAAACTGTCAAAACCAATGTTATGGGGATGATTAATATGTTGGGGCTTGCCAAAAGGGTTCGGGCTCGAATCTTACAGGCTTCGACCTCGGAGGTTTACGGCGACCCCAAGGTTCACCCTCAGACTGAAAGCTATTGGGGCCATGTCAACCCGATTGGTAAACGCAGTTGTTACGATGAGGGGAAACGGGTAGCCGAGACTTTGATGATGGACTACCATCGCCAAAACCGGGTTGATATCAGAATCGCCCGGATTTTTAACACCTATGGCCCCAATATGCTGGTTGATGACGGTCGCGTGGTCAGTAATTTTATTGTTCAGGCTTTGCGCGGTGAAGACCTGACAATCTACGGTGATGGCCGTCAGACCCGCTCTTTCTGTTATGTTGATGATCTGGTTCTGGCGCTTGGTCGGCTTATGGAGAGTGATAATTTCAGCGGGCCGGTCAATCTTGGAAACCCATGTGAATTTACGATGCTGGAGCTGGCTGAACTGGTCCTGGAGATTACCGGCAGTGCGGCCAAAATAAGCTATATGCCGCTGCCAGAAGATGATCCGGTAAAGCGTCGTCCGGATATAAGCAAGGCTGAAAATGAGCTCGGTTGGACCCCGAAAATTCAGCTGCGAGAAGGTTTGCAACAAGCCATTGAATATTTCAGGCAAGCTTTGCATAACCGTGGTTAGTGAATGATGTTTAGACAACGTCCGACAGTAGCCGAGATTGATCTCTCGGCATTGCTTCATAATTATGCCGCCTTGCAGGCCTGTGCCGGTCCCGATGTCGAGGTGATTCCGGTTGTCAAAGCTGATGCTTATGGTCACGGGGCAGCAGCGGTTGCCGCCTGCTTGGCTGCGGTGGGAGTGCCCGGTTTTGCGGTGGCGACAGTTACTGAGGCTAAAGCGCTTAAAGATTGTGGTATTAAAGAGAGCATCTTGATTTTGGGAGCGCTTTATGAAGAAGATCTGCCAGAAGTTTTAGAAAAGGGAATTGTACCGGTACTCTGGGAGTCTGAGAGCGCGCAACGGCTTTCCGACTTTGCTCAGCAAGAGGGGAAGCGGGTTGATGTCCAGATAAAAATTGATACCGGTATGAGTCGAGCTGGGGTTGTGGCAAGTGAGGCCCTGGATTTTATTGCTTTGGTCAAAGAGCTGCCGGGTTTGAATCTGGTTGGCTTGTTTTCCCATTTAGCCATTGCTGATGGCGAAAAGTCTTGGGAAAAACGTTACACCGAGAATCAGGCCCAAGCTTTTTCTGCAGTTTGCAGTATCTCCTCTGGAGTCGATACGCAATCTTTAGCTATCCACTTAGCCAATAGTGCCGGTCTTGTCAGATATGATTTCCCAGGTTGTAACCAGGCCCGGGCCGGGATTGCGCTCTATGGCTCCTATCCTGACGAAGGGTTGCGGGATAAAATCAATTTGCGACCGGTAATGACGCTGAAAAGCGGTATCGTTTTGCTTAAAACGCTTATACCGGGGCAAAGTGTCAGCTATGGTTGCACCTATACGGCTCGCGAAAAGATTACGATTGCCTTGTTGCCGATCGGTTATGCTGATGGTTTGCGGCGTGCTCTGTCGGGTCGGGGTGAAGTTCTGGTACGGGGCCAGCGTGCGCCGATTATCGGGCGGGTCTGTATGGACTGGACGATGATTGAGGTGACCGAGATCAAAGATGTGACAGTCGGTGATGAGGTTGTGATTCTTGGAGTTCAAGGAGGTCAAGAGATCAGCGTTGAAGATCTGGCGGCAACCTTAGGAACGATCTCTTATGAGGTTTTTTGTGGCTGGAGCCCTCGTGTCCAGCGGCAATATATAGGTAATGGTGGTTGATGGCGCGTGAAAGGCGAAAAGGGATAGTTGGTAAGGTTAAGCGGCGCTTGGGGCGAGCCTTGGCCGATTATGCGATGACGGCCGATGGCGACACCCTGCTGGTCGCTCTCTCAGGCGGTAAAGATAGCCTGGCCCTTCTCCATATCCTGCAAACCCGAAAAAGATGGATTCCGATTACCTATCATCTGCGTCCGGTGCATGTGATGCTGGGAGAGCGTGAAGATGGGTTTCGGGTTGAACGTCTGCAGGAACAGGTAGGCGCTTTGGGTTTGGAGCTTGAACTTATTGAAACCGATATCGCTAACCGTTTAAGTGCTCCCGATCTTCCCGAAAGTCCCTGTTTTCACTGTTCCCGCTGGAAACGTACGGCTCTTTTTGACTATGCGGCAAAAAATGCGGTTAAGAAGGTCGCATTCGGCCATCATCGTGACGATATTCTCGAAACCGCCCTCTTAAATCTTTTTTATGGTAGCAGTTTCAGCACCATGCGGCCCCATCAGGAGCTCTTTTCTGGAAAATTGACAATTATCCGGCCGCTGGCCTATCTTGATGAAGATGAGGTCATTGCCTACTGTCGTCATCATGGCTTAACGACCGACTCCCTGTCTTGTCCTTTTCAGGAGGCCACCGGCAAAAGAAGGGCTATGAAAGAGCTCCTAGCCAACCTGCAGAAAGATAATCCCAAAGTTAAAAACAGCCTTTTTCACGCTTTACACAATGTACGTGAGGATTATTTATTGGGTGCGCTTCGCAAATAATATGGGAGATCGAAAAATTTTCATTTTTTTCTCTGGAATGAATTATGCAGAACCATTCTCCATGATCACCTTAAACTGTGTTGCTTACATCTAGCGACAAGGTTGATCGTTAAGAGATTAAAAATGGTTTTTCCCGCCCAACATTCCGGACAGAGTTTACGGCTGCCTTCGCCGCCGATGGTCTTGTCACGCCTGTTGACAATGCTGGCTGAAGATCGCAGCTCGGCGGTTGAATTGGCCGAGGTTATTCTCGAAGACCCGGGTTTGACGGCGAGAATCCTGCGGGTAGCCAACTCCTCTTTTTACAATTTCAGTAACAAAATTGAAACTGTCAGCCACGCAATTGCTCTTTTAGGTTGTCAATCAATTCGCATTCTTTGCGCCAGTGAGTCTTTTCTGGCGATTTTCCCGCGTCGTCAGGGGAGTTTTACGCAGCTGTTTAAAAACTATTGCCAACATTCATTAGTTACGGCTCTGTTGTCTAAAATCCTGGTTGAAGAGTTGGCCGTTGAGATTGAGAGTGAAAAAGTTTTTATTGCCGGGCTTCTGCATGATATCGGCAAACCGGTTCTCTGGTACAACTTTATCGACCGGGCACCAGTTTACCACGACCTGCGTTCTCGTGAGCTTTCTGAAAGAGAGGCGGAACGTCTCGCTTATGGTGTCGATCATACCGAAGCCGGGGCCTGGGTGGCCGGAGAATGGGGTCTTGATAGCGAATTTGCCAAAACTATGGCTAACCACCATGAGAGTCGGGCCTGTTGCAGCGGCACGGCGGCAACCTCGCTCTCGGATCACTCTCTGGCGGAGTTGATCGGGCTTGCCAATATTCTCGCCAAATGTCTTGAAATAAAAGAGGGCAAACTGGTTTTTAGTGACGCTGTTGCGAAAATAACCCTCTCCCGGCTTTCCGGTGTTGATTGGCAGCGAATCGTAACTCTTTTTGCCGAACAGGCACCTGTCTATGGTCTTGATCAGGTTTCTGAACAACTATTAATCTCTCAAAAAGTCAACTCTTCATCGGTGTGCCTGACCGAAAAAATCGCTAAGCAAGATAACGAACCTGACTATGATGAGTTGGTGAAACGTTCATTGTCACTTTTTAAAGCCTACAGCTCTTTTTTAGATAATTTTAAACTGACCGATGTTTTTGCTGGAATTCTTGAAAATCTTAATAGTATCTCAGGGGTTTCGAGCGCCTATATCATGCTTTTCAAGTCGCGGGAACAGAGCCTGACCGTTAGGAGTGCTGCCGGTGATGGGGCTTCGGTAAGACAAGGACAGCGGCTTCTGCTGGACGCTGGTGAACTTGAGGTCTTGCAACAGCAAGATGATTTGTTGTGTTCATTCGATAATTATCAATCGGAATCTCATGGAAATTCCCTGCTTCGTAAACTGGTAACCCTTTTTTTGAACCCGCAAAATAGAGAGCAGGGGGTTTTTCTTCCGGTCTACAGTGAACGTCGTCTGATTGGCGCTTTTTGTCTGAGGCTTGAGAGTGGGGGTGTCGAAGATGAACCGATTTTCAGGGAGTTGCTTTTCGGCCATGCTGTGCAACTGGCATTAGCTGTCCGTTTTTACCAGCTTTCGCAAAAGATCCAGACTCTGGGTGCGGGTGAAACAGCCATCTCTTCGGCTCTGGTTCTGGGTCATGCCCTCAAGGCCCCACTTGCTGTCTTGCGCGAAAATATCTATATGTTGAACCAGGAAGGTCGCAATGCCGGGTTTTCCAGAACCGGTTATAGTCATATCTATAGCCAGAAAATAAAGCGGGCTTTAGAGGAGGTCAATGCTGTTATCTCCCGCTACACAACTCCCTCCAAGGAGAGCCGAACCTTATCCGAAAACAGCTCTTCATAAATTGTAATTGCGTTCAGATAAACTCCTTTTTCAGCTCCCTCCCTTTATTCCCTCTGACGAAGTAATTTTGAAACTAAAGTAAAAATATGTTATGGCATGTTTGGCGAGGGAATTGTTCTTTAGAATCATAGGCCAATCTCTAAGGATATCTTGATTTCTAGCAACAATTCAGTGTGTTTTGAGATTATACTTTAAATCAACGAATGAACATGAATATTTAGCGAGTGTTATTAGCCACAGACCCACACGAACCCACACAGACCCGAAAAGTTTTTGTCCGTGTGAGTCTGTGTGGGTCTGTGGCTAAATTTAAATTATGCTGAACAGCTACGATTTCTAATTGTTTCAGAGCAAAATTGATAAGGAAAATAAACGATGGAGATGGTTGCTGGTTCGGGCCGTATTCTGGTGATGGATGATGAAGAGGTGATTCGTGAGGTCTGTGTCGAACTTTTGCTGGACTTGGGTTATGAGGTCGAGAGTGTGACTGACGGTCAGTCTATGCTCGATAGCTACTGGGCAGCTTTGCGCATGCGAACGCCTTTTGATCTGGTCATTATGGATCTTACTATACCCGGCGGCATGGGAGGCAAGGAGGCGATGGCTGGACTTTTGGAAATCGATTCCAAAGCTCGGGGGATTGTTTGCAGCGGCTATTCAAATGATCCGGTAATGGTCGACTTTGAACTTTATGGTTTTAAGGCTAATTGTTCTAAACCTTTTCATTTTGCGGCCTTAAGTCAGGTTGTCAAAAATGTGATATCATCCTGATGGGCTATAAAAATCTTGCATCTTGTGTGGCCGATCTTGAACGGCAGCAAAGGCTCAAACGGATTGAGTGTGAGCTTGATCCAGATCTTGATATCGCGGCTATCCAACGACGTGTTTATGAGGCCGGGGGCCCGGCTCTACTCTTTACCAAGGTCAAGGGGTGTCATTTCCCCATGCTTGGTAATCTCTTTGGCACTCTGGATCGAACTCGTTTTATCTTTCGCGACGCTTTGCGGGATATTGAGCTTTTAACCGATTTTAAAGTAAATCCTCTGGCAGTTGTGAAACAGCCGACTCGTTTGCGACACCTGCCTCGGTCCCTGGCCCATCTTTTCCCACGGCGGGTATCAAGCGGGCCGATAGGGGAGCGTGAAACTCTTATCGAACGTCTGCCGCAACTTAAGTCTTGGCCTGATGATGGCGGCGCTTTTGTGACTCTGCCCCAGGTTTATTCCGAGGATCCGGAAAGACCGGGCTGGCGTTTTTCTAATCTGGGGATGTATCGGATTCAACTTTCGGGGGGTAGATATGAGCCCAATCGAGAAGTTGGCATGCACTATCAACTGCATCGTGGGATTGGCTTACATCATGCGTCAGCTCGGAAACATGGTTCTCAACTGAAGGTCAATATTGTTGTTGGCGGTCCTCCATCTTTGGCTGTGGCTGCGGTTATGCCGTTGCCTGAGGAGATGCCGGAACTCTCTTTTGCGGGCCTTTTGGGGGGCCGGCGTTTGACAATTATGCAACCGCAGGGTTTTTTGCCGATACCGGCTGAGGCCGATTTTTGTATCAGCGGTACGATAGTTGAGGATAAGCTATTGCCTGAAGGTCCTTTTGGCGATCATTTAGGTTACTACAGTCTGGCCCACGATTTTCCGGTGGTCCGGGTCGAGAAGGTTTTTCATCGTTCCGGAGCGATCTGGCCTTTTACGGCAGTTGGTCGGCCGCCCCAGGAAGATACGGTTTTTGGGAAATTTATTCATGAACTTACCGGCAGTCTGATTCCTTCTGTGTTGCCTGGGGTTGCTGGAGTTCATGCTGTTGATGCGGCCGGGGTTCACCCTTTACTTCTCGCTTTAGGGAGTGAGCGTTACCTTCCTTATGCGGAGCGTAATGAACCGCGAGAACTTTTGACCCAGGCCAATGCAATATTAGGTCAAGGGCAGCTCTCTTTAGCGAAATATCTGTTGATTGCTGCTAAAGAGGATAACCTTAAGCTTGACCTAGATGATATAACAGCTTTTATGCGACATCTTCTGGAACGGGTTGATTGGCGCCGGGATCTTCATTTTCAGACGCGGACGACGATTGACACGCTTGATTATTCTGGTTCAGGTCTTAACCAGGGGTCAAAAGTGGTGATTGCCGCGGTTGGTAGCAAAAAACGTGAGCTACTGGTCGAGTGGCCTGCAGATTGGGGTTTGGCCGAGGGTTTTTCTGAGCCTCGTTTAGCCCTTCCCGGTATTGCCGTTATCAAAGGGCCGGCCTGCCGTCAAGCTAGTCGGGTTGCGGCGCGGGCAGCGATAGAGCTGTTATTACGACGTCTTGCGCAAAACTTTGAGGCTGAGGGCTTACCTTTGTTAGTGGTGGTTGATGATAGTGAATTTACGGCCCGGACCCTGAATAATTTTCTCTGGGTCACCTTTACCCGCTCTGATCCGGCCCTTGATGTCTATGGTGTAAGAGCCCGGGTGGTTGATAAACATTGGGGTTGTGGCGGATCTTTGTTGATTGATGCTCGTCATAAAGAGCATCATGCCCCATTGTTAGTCGAGGATCGTAAGAGTAGTGATCGGATTGAAGGTTTAGCCGTAAAGGGCGGCCCTTTAGAGGGGTTGTTTTAGTTTTGAGTTCTATTTTTCTGTCTTTTCCATCGAAAGGCTGGTTTCAGATCTTCATGACCACAACGAACAAGCTCTTCTCAATACCCCACTCCTACATCGTTTTCTGGGAATCTTTTTTTAGTTGACAGTGAACCGGTGTTTTGATTTTTCTGCCCACTGCCCACTGCCCACTGCCCACTGCCCACTGCCCACTGCCCACTGCCCACTGAGTTATCCTCTTCCAGCACTTCCCAAAACATTTTCGTTCTTCTCAATAATCATTTTTGTCAATTCATCCCGGGCCGGCCCCAGATATTTGCGGGGGTCAAACTCCTGGGGTTGTTCGCTAAAGACTTTACGGATCATAGCCGTCATTACCAGACGCCCATCGGAATCTATATTGATCTTGCAAACGGCTGATTTAGCGGCTTGGCGGAGTTGTTCGGCGGGAATGCCGACGGCGGCTTCGAGTTTACCGCCGTGGTGATTGATGGTCTCAACATATTCGGGCAGGACTGAGCTCGAACCGTGCAGGACTATAGCAAAACCGGGAATCCGTTTTTCAATCTCGGTAAGGATATCGAAACGCAACGGTGGCGGTACTAAAACGCCTTGTTTATTGCGGCTACACTGTGAGGGCTTGAATTTATAAGCTCCGTGGGAGGTGCCGATCGAGATAGCGAGAGAATCGACCCCGGTACGCCGGACAAAATCTTCGACCTGGTCGGGGTCGGTGTAGATCGATTTGGCGGCGACGACATCGTCTTCAATGCCAGCCAGAACTCCGAGCTCTCCCTCAACTGAAACATTGAAACGATGGGCGTATTCAACGACTTTGGTGGTTAAGGCGACATTTTCTTCGTAAGCTAGGTGGGAGCCGTCGATCATAACTGAAGAGAACCCACTTTCGATGCATGAAATACAGAGTTCTAGCGTGTCGCCATGGTCGAGGTGAAGGGCTATGGGGTTTTGGTAGCCGGATTTACGGGCCATCGCCACCGCCCCTTCAGCGAGATAACGCAGTAGCGTCTGGTCGGCATATTTGCGGGCCCCACTTGAGATTTGCAAGATCACGGGGGAGTTTGATTTGCCGCAGCCGTTGATAATTGCCTGCAGTTGTTCCATATTGTTGAAGTTGTAAGCCGGTACGGCATAGCCTCCGCTAAAAGCTTTGGCGAACATCTCTTTAGTATTGACAAATCCCAATTTTTGGTATTCTACAGCCATGGTTCTCTCCTCTCCTCTGTTTTTGATTTCATTATCTTAATAGTTTGCGGGCCTGCTCTCTGGCCATCTCCTGTTCAGCTTTGAGGTTGTCGATGATGGCCGCAAAGAATGTCGGATTCTTCATTTTTTTGGGGTTATCATAGAACCATCCAGAGACGAAAATTGAGATTATGACGGAGCAGCTTAAAAGCAATAGGGCAATTCCGGTTAAATGTTTGTAGTGTTTGCTCTCTTTTATCCCGGCCGCATTATTCTGATCCCCAATTGTCGGGGTGATTATCCCTCTCTCGAAGAAATCTAAAAGGATGCGACAGGTGTGAAACTGGCCGATTGTACTTATGTTGAGAACTTCAGCCAGGGAATATTTTCCGTCAATCAGTTTGTAAACCCCAAGTTCATCCTGGTCAAATTGATCCTCCAGCCCTTCCTGGAACAGTGAATCATCCTCTAGTGAAGATTCATCGCTGCTAAAGGCCAGGGTTGATTCGAAGACTCTCTCCAGGGGTAGGAGCCTTTTTTTCATAACCGCCATCTCATCGATCTGGCGCAGGGCTTCGAGGATGATAAAATTGGTGTCCTGAGGGGGCAAAAAAGCGTGGTTTTTGACCTCGCTGGTAGGGATGAATTTATAGCTTCCCTTAGTCCATTGCAAGGTTATGATGAAGGACTCTATGAGCCGGCGGAGGTTGGTTTTGGCGAGCTCTTCCCGGCCTATAATTTTGTTTTTTACGAGTTCTTTTTCAAGATCACTGTCGCTGCTTAAACCCTTTTCTGCCAAAAAGAGTAACTGCTGTTCGTCAATACGGTAGGTTTTGGCGAGGATGTTTCTCAGGTTGAGGGCATGCCCGGAAAACTGGCAATTAAAGTCAACCAGGAAGCCTTCGTTGAATGACCATGAACATTTTCCGTCATTGCCTTCGACACTTAAAATCCCGCATTTTACCTGTTGCGTAATGAGCTGCATAACATCGGTCAGCTCGAAATTTTCGAGGTCGGCATTTAAACCTTTAGCTCTTTGGGGACGGCTCATGGGTTGCTCCTTGAGGAGCTCCGGGTTTGCTGCCGGTAGTGTGTGAAAGCCAATAGGGCAAAATTAATACTCCAGATCAGGATCGGGAAAACCAGGGACAGCCATGCCGTAGAAGGTGGAAATGGTTCCATGATGCCGGTTTGGCAGATAATCAGGTTGTAGCACCAGAGCAGGAGCGGCAGAAAGAGGCTAATGGCGATAAAAATGTTGCCAGTGCAAAATTGGTAAAAACCGGGCAGGATAATGCCGCCAACGCCCTGAGCCAAGGCCAAGGGTTTGGCTTTCGGTCTGTTTTTTTCAATGCCAAGGAATGCAAAAGCATCAGGGAGTTTTTCTTGGCGGCAGGAGGGACAGTTTTTATTCTTTAATTTTCGGTTTGAATGAAAGAGGCGACCGCAACCGGGGCAGAGATGTCGGTTTGCCGGGGTTTGCTTTGTCGAAAAAAGAAGTCCAGCCAAAGCTAATATGATTACAGTGTAGTAGAGGCCGCTGGTGGCTCCCGGAAAGAGGATTTGGCGGAGAAATTCCGGCAGGAAGGTCTCTTTACCGGGTTGTGAGTCAGCAAAACGACGATAAATATTGTCCGGTAAGTTCATGAAAATCAATTCTGATTTACTTTGTCGGGTAAGGTCTTGGTTGCTGTCAAGGGATTGATTCAAGGTCGGGCTGAGTTTGAAAGCTTGGGCGAGAGCTGTCGAACTTTTTTCGAGGTCAAATGACAGTTTAATGTGGGCTTGGCTGAGATTGTAGTAAGGGATCCCCGAGGCACTCTCAAGCTGAATCGCTTTACGGTAGTAGGTTAGAGTGGAGTCGTTTTTTTTCTGGAGGAGATAGAGGTTGGCGAGGTTGTTGTAAACTGCACTTAGTTCAATATTGTCAGTAATGATTTTTTCTAGAAAAATTTCAGCTTTGGCGTATTCACCTCTAAGACGAGCCGTCTCGGCTTGAGAAAAAAGCTGTAATATAAGTTCACTCTGGTTGTTGGCGGGTTGGCTTGGTAGGTTTTCTTCACTTTCATTGTAAATCCCGGCCGCACTATGGCGGGCTGTTTTGAAGAAAGATGAATCGAGAGCCAGGAGCGAAGTCATGCCCTTCTCGTAGGCTAGAGGGACGATGAGTAGGCTTGATAAGAGCAGGACTAAAGTGATGGAGTCTCGTTTGGTGGCCAGCAGAGAGATGCCGAGAGCCAGCAAGAGCAGGCCGGTGAGTGGGGCCGGAATCAGGATTACCACGAGGGCGATTACAGTCGTTATTGCCAGCAGCGCCAAAAGACCTTGTTGGTTTAATTTAATTCTTCCCATCTCGCTAAAGGCCCGGTAATATTTAATTGCCATCAGGAGGGTGACCAGTAAGAATATGGCCAGAGGGATAAAGGCTATTGCCAGCCAAAAAAAGGTCGAGGCGTAAAATTTTTCCTGGGGATTATTGTTGAATTTCAGTGCGGATCGAATCAGGCTGGAGAGTGATTGCAGGTAATGGTGCTGCTTGAAAAGGAGTTTACAGAGGGCGGTTTCGGGGAAAGTGTAGTCCGGTGATATGGCGATTGAAGCCTTTGTCAGGTGTTCTTTTACATCTTCCTCCAAGTCTGGCAGGGCTGCCATCTCAAGTAGAGCTAAAGAGTATATTGTCGCATTTTCAATGTTGCTCTGCCGTTGTTCGCGAATGAAGTTGGTAGTTGCCGGCTCTAGTGATTGAACCGAGGTTTTGGGAGCTTGGGCAATTTCTTGCCAAGCTGTTTCCAGGAGGCTGTTTCCGTGGCTGCTCAGTGGGTTTAAAAGGATTATGAACAGCAATCCTAAGAGGCTGTTCGAAAATGTCCATTTACTCCAATTCATCGTTATGTTCAAGAACTTCCCCTTAAAATATTGTATATTTGAGATGGCTTTTTGCGTAAGCTTTTTTGAGGAACAAAGTTCATTGTTTTTTTGTTCTTTATCTTTAGTATGGCATATAGTGAAAAATTTATTTTGGGGGCCTAAAATTTATTTTAAAGATTTGTTTGAATAAAATCATTGATACTGAAGGTTATGTCGACGCTGAGTAGCTTGTTCGGATCGTGATCAGTCGCCAGGCGAATAGGCAGGCTGATAGTGTGGGGGTTGATGAGCCGGGCCTTACCGACTTGGGCTATTGTTGGTTTGAAAGGTTCGCCTGAAGTTGGTTGCGGTTGATTGGTTTCAGGAAAGGCAAATGGGGGGTGTTTGTCGGTCGTGCTGGTTGGCTCTTCGGTGATGTTTTGTTGTTTAATAGATTGGGTCGCGGTTGTTGCTTCAGGGAGATCGTTTTTTGAGTCGTCTGTTTTGTTGAACTTTTGAGGTGAGACTTCTGCGTCGCTATGCAGACTTTTACGCTTCAAATCCTGTAAAACCTGTTTGCAGCATGATGTAAGGGCTTGCAGGACGCCACTTCCAGTAAGCGCTGAAGCGGCAAAGCTTGGTAGTTGATGATGGTTTAGTAGGGCGTCGAGATCCTCAATGCTCATGATGTTATCGAGATCACGTTTGTTGTACTGGAATACCATCGGGATCTGTTTGACATCGCGGTTGTAATATTTAAGGTTTTCAATCAAATTATTAAAACTATCCAGGTTCTCCTGCTCCATGGAATTCTGGGAGTCGGCCACAAAAATGACCCCATCGACCCCAGTCAAAACAGCTTTGCGGGTAGAATTGTAGTAAACCTGGCCGGGAACTGTGTAGATTTGGAAGCGGGTTTTGAAGCCGCCGACATTCTCCAATTCAATTGGTAGAAAATCAAAGAAGAGGGTGCGGTCGGCATCGGTTGCCAGCGAGACCAGTTCACCTCTTTGGCGGGGATTCAGCTTTTGATGGATTCTCTGGACATTAGTTGTCTTGCCGCAGAGAGCCGGGCCGTAATAGACAATCTTGGCACTGATTTCCCTTTTTTTATAATTGAAAATTGCCATTGTGATCCTAGGTAAGTTTGGTTTGCTCTGTCGAAATGTTCAGTTCAGAAATTTCATGAGCTAATTCTTCGTTTTCAGGGTCGAGTGAACGAGCCTCACGAAATGCTTCAAGAGCCTGAGGATAATGTCCCATCTCTTTTAAGATAAGGCCGAGCTGGGTTTTAAAAGTTAAAAAGTCATGTCGGGTTAAGCCTTTCTCAAGTAATCCCTGTTGGATTTGGGAAAGGGCTGCTGATGTTGCCCCCTGGCTTAAAAAAATGTGACTTCGTAAAAGCAGGGCCGGGAGTCGGAAGTTGTTTGATTTTAGGGCTTCTTCACTTTCTTGCAAAGCTTGTTCCGGCAGTTTTAACTCATTGTAGGCAAGGGCAAGGTTGTAATGAAATTTATCAGAATCAGGGTTGTCGTCTTCTTCCTGGAAAGTTGTTTTGAGGGTTTGAAAAATCTCTTCAACGCCGTGCGCGTGGGGATCTTCTTCAAGGCCATCGGCAGTGGTTTCGTTTAGAGTTATCTGATCTATGTCACCACCAAGTTCAGCCCCCAGGTCGAAGAAATTTTCTGGGTCATCAAGATTTTCGGAAAAAGTTTGCGGGGCAGTTACTGACGGATTTGTGTGGGTGACGATGATATCTGAATAGATACTTTTTTCCCGCTCTTGATGGTCTGGAAAAAGTTCTTGTAAAAGCAGGCGGTAAGGCTCTTTATCCGGGGCTATCTCAATGATAGTTTCCAGTGTTTGCAGGGCTTTGCCATTCTGGCCGTCTTCTTGATAGTATTCAAAGGCTTTGCGATAATAGGCAGTGGCATCGGCGTAAAATTTATTTTGGCGGTAGATGCGGCCAAGTTCGAGATTGGCCTCTAGGTGTAACGGTTCTTGATTGAGGATTTTCTTGTAGGTTGCAATAGCTAGCGGTGTAAAATCATGTTCCAGATAGAGTCTTGCGCTTTTACAGTATTCTTCAAGAGCCTTTTTGCGGTTGCCTTGGAGGAGATAGGTGTCGGCCAGTTTTAAACGCAAGCGGAAATTACTGGGGTTTTGGCTAAGCTGTTTCTCAAGCGCACCAATAGCTTCATCAGAAACCTCAATCGCCGTATCTTTTTGGCGGGTAAAGGTTTTTTTTAATCTTGAAAAAAAACTTGGTTTCTTAGACAATTTCAAATGACACTTTGGTTATTTGGGCAGGAATGCCGTGTTTTTTAAGGCCTGTTAAAACCCTATTGTGCTACCATAAAAATCCAATTATTTGAAGGACTTAATATACTTTTTGACATTTGTCAATTGTTTTGCTAAGGCTTGTTGCCAATTGTCTTTGAGACGGTTTGTATTTAAGTTCCTTCATCTGATTATAATAAGTTATGGGCATCAGGTCTCGATCCAGATCTTGAGTTTTTTCATATAGTTTTATGGTAATAGTACTACGAAAAGCACAGGCTTTGCAAATAGGGGATCAGTTAGGTGTTTTTGCTCCCGCCAGTCCTGTGCGTCTTGAATATGTGCGCAAGGGGCAAGAGTATCTTGCCCTTTCAGGTTTCAGTAATCGGGAAGGAAGCTCTCTTTTTAGTCGGACTCATCATGTGGCTGGTAATCTGCAAACCCGTTTGGCTGATTTTGAAGATTTGCTGGTTGATCCCAAAGTTAAAGGTTTGGTTGCGGCTCGGGGGGGCTACGGGAGTTTACCGCTTTTACCGCGTCTCAATTTTGAGTTGATTGCGCGTTATCCTAAAGTAATACTTGGTTTCAGTGATCTTACGGCTCTGCAATTGGCGCTCTGGCAGAGACTGCAACTGGTGACTTTTTCCGGGCCTATGCTGGCAGTCGAGATGGCTCGTCCCGAAATGGTAAATAGTCCGTTGTTGTGGGGCCTCTTAACCGGAACTGCAGAGTCTAATTTAAAGCCTTTGTTATCAGCCTATTTAGCTGCTGAAAAACTCGAATGTTTACGTGCTGAAACTTTTTCAGGACGCTCTCTGGGCGGCACCTTGACCATGATTGCAACTCTGGCCGGGACTTCATACCTGCCTGATTTTAAAGACAGAATAATTTTTCTTGAGGATCGGGGAGAGTCTCTGTACAGGCTTGATCGATCCTTGACCCAATTGCGTTTAGCCGGTGTCTTTAACTCGCCGGCGGCGGTTGTTTGCGGTGATTTTAAGCTTCCCAACAGAGAGGAAGAACCGCTGTTGTTAGATTTCCTGAAAGCCTTTTTTGCTGAGGATGATTTCCCGGTGTTGTTAAATTTTAACTATGGACATTGCCCGCAGAGTTTTATCTTGCCGCAAGGAGTCATGATGGAATTTGATTGTCGCAGAGGATTGATAAGTCTTCTCGAAAGTGCGGTGGTAAATGGCAGTTGATTATGATCTGATCTGTCGGCAGGACGCTCTGGGCCCGTTGCTGGCGGCAGCCTTTCTGGTAAAAGAGAAGTGTCGGGTTCTGTTGTTGCCGCCATTGCCTGAAAAAGTCCCGGAGCCCAGTTTTCTGATTCCGGTCGTGCGGGGCTATCCGGCCAGTTTACTTGCATCCTTAATGGAGTTGGAAAAGCCGCCGGCCGATTTTTTTTCCTGGCAGAGTGATTTAACGCATAGATCGGGTTCAGACTCTGTAAGCCCGGGAACTCAATTGTCTGAAGTTTTAATGTCGAATCTGGCGCCCGGGTCGGGAGTTGAGTTAGAACAGTTGTGGCAACTTCTTGACGATTGTATGGTCCAGGGTCACGAAATGCCAGCTACTTCATTAGGCGGTATCGGACAGATGCTCTGGTTGCTGGTGCGTAATGAACTTTTGCGCGAGCGCCGCAAGTGCAATCTCTTAAGTTGGCTTGAGGAGGCTGGTGTTGCCAGTTCCGATCAGCAGTTGTGGCGTTCGTTAATTCCTTTGATCTCTTTAAGCCGTTTTAACGATCCTCCACTGCTCTCTTTTGCTTATGGGATCCAGACTCTTTTAGATCCAGGCGGTTTGATTGAAATCAGCAGACTTAAAAAATATCTGCTTGAATATTTACTCTCCCAAGGCGCGCAGCAGGTTGATCAAGAGTGGGGCCCGGTTTTTGACGGCAAATGGTTTATCGGGGTTGGCGAAAATGATAAGGTGGCCTGTCGGGCGACTCTCTATCTGGCGGATTCAAATCCTCTATCTCTAATGCAAGAGGTGCCTTTGCCCCGGCGCCGACGGGATTTTAAGCGTCAGTTTAAGCTGGATGATCCTGGTTTTAAGCATCTGCAGACGGTATCGACCAAGTTGCAACGTACACCGGGTCAAGCTTTATATCATTTTGATTGTTGCGGGGCGCTTGATCTCTCCGACACGACTCTCCTGGGTCCCGCAGATACTGAGGGTCAAGGTTTGAGTGAACACCGTTGGCAGGCTGTAGAGGTGCAAGCTGATTGTTCTAATGATTTTGAGATTGACGATTCCTGGGGCTGGCAGCCCCGATTACCGGCCATGATGGGCGGTGGTTTTCTGCCTCTGAGTGGCAGTTTTTGTCGCTTTTATCAGCTTGGCTGGCATAATTTGCCGGGTTTTGGATTGGGTGGCTTGATCTATAGTGCTTATCAAGTGGCGGCTTCAGTTCTTAAAAATGATCTAAAAAGATAAAAGAGGGGGGGTAAACAGTGGTAAATTCACTTGATGTGGTAATTATTATTATTATTTTTGCTGGAGCTTATATGGGGTATTCCCGGGGCTTGCTGGCTGAAGTTATTGCTTTGGTTGGGGTGGCTCTCGGTATCTCTTTGGCCACCCATTTCTATCTTCAGGTGGCTGCGGTTTTGTTACCGCTTTTGCGAGAGCAACAGATTACTTCGTTTATCGCTTTTTTAGTTGTCTATTGGGCCGGCGTTTTAGCTTTTTTTCTGATTCACCTGGTTGTTAAATCAAATATGGCAGATGGCTCCATAGGTCCTTTAAGCCGTCTTTTGGCGGTCTTTTTCGGGGCCTTTAAAAGCGTTGTTTTTGTGGCAATGGTGCTTTTTCTTGTAATTTTTTTCTGGGGTTCGGAGAACTATTTAACGGCAGGAGCCAAACTCACACCTCGTTATCTGCCCCGTTGTCGGATCGTCTTAAAGTTGATGCCCGAAATCATGCAAGAGCCTCTGGAAGAGTATCTCAATGAGCTTTCAACAAAGTTAGAGCTGGAGGAGAGTTAGGTGAAAAATGTGAGAGTTGGTTGCCTGATAGTTATTTTTTTAATGATGGTTTTTCCCTGTGGGCTTCTCCAGGCGGCTGAAGTGATAAAAACGACAACCGGTCAGGCCCTATTGGTCGAGGGGGCGGAAAAAGCTCGAAATGAGGCGGTTCTGGATGCTTTAGGTGAGGCTTTGAATAGCTATATATATGATGATATGGTTGTCAGTCATGAGTTTGCACAAGAGATCAACGAGAAAATTTTAAAAAGGCGAAAAGCCTATGTCAAGAGTTACGGAATTCAGAGTGAACGGACTCTTGGCGACCTTTATCAAGTTGAATTAAAGATCGAACTCCAGAGTGATCTTTTAGACCAAGAGCTTAAGAAAATTGAAAAGGGTGAGCGGCAACAGGTCGAACATCTGACGTTGGTGGTTTTGCCTCCCGCGGGTTCCGTTCAGAACCGCTTCCAGGCTGAAAACGGCGGGGCTCAGGCGCTGGCTTTAGAGCCCTCGGCCCTTTTTCAGAGTTTAGGGCAGGAATTGGCCATTTATGGTTTCAGCTTGGAGATGGTCGACCCCAGCTCCCCAGATTTGTTGGCGATGCTGGCTCAGCTTCTTGATGCAAATGAGGTAGAGAGTCGGCAGAAAGCAGAAGCATCCTGGTTTCAAGGGCTTTTGCCCGGTGATTTGATTATTGTGGTCAGGTCGGCTGCCGTCCGCGAAGAGCGGATCGTCTCGTTAAAGAAATCTTTCTGGCAGAGTCAGGCGGAAGTTTCGTTTATCGATACCAAGAATGAGATGATTACGCATTTGCCAAAGGTTAGCGCCAAGGTTATCAATTCAGACTATATCGCCGGTTTGGAGAAATTGACTGCAGATTTGACCGAACGGGTTCAAAAAACCACTCTCGATCGGCTTTTACGTGACTACATTGTGCCGCAAGAGAGTGAAGTGCTGGTGGTTTTGCAGTGCCAGGGTTTTCGAAATCCGGCTGATTTTGCTGCTTTTAAAGAGAGCTTGCAAGCCTTGCGTACAGTTAAGGAGGTCAGTTTGCAGGCCCTGGCTCCCGGCTCCCTTGAATTGGGAGTCCAGATTTTGACTTCAGCGCCACTGCTGGTTAAGTGGCTTAATGATTATCACTCCGAAAATACTTCTTTTACCCTTAAAGTTTATCCGCTGGATGAGGGGCCTGGGGGCAGTCGCCAGGCGTCAGTCGTTAGTCGCCAGTCGTCAGTTGTCTTGGGTGATGAGATCCCGGAATATTTTTTAGTGCGGGTTAATTATGCCCTTGCAACGGCTGACTGATTCTCTAAGCCGGTTTCTGGCTGAAACCGGGGCTACAGAGATCTGGGTTGCCTGTTCCGGTGGTCTTGACTCGATGGCTCTCCTGGCTTTGCTTAAGACTTTTTCCGAGCGGGTCTCTATCCCTGTTGGAGTTCTCCATTTTAATCATAACCTGCGGCCCGAAGCGCGTGCAGAGGAGCTTTTTGTGGCGGCTGAAGCTGTGAGGCGGGGTCTACCTTTGCGGGTCGGACAGGCTCAAAACCTTAAGGGGCAGGCGCAAAATCAGCACATTTCCATTGAAACCGCGGCCCGGCGGGTGCGATATGCCTTTTTTCAACGATTTCTTAAGGGGCGCCGGCTCGCTTTGCTGGTTACCGCACATCACGCCACGGATCAGGTTGAGACTATTTTTATGAATCTGATGCGGGGTTCAGGTTTGCGCGGTGTTAAAGGGATTCCTCAACTCAGGGGTCGGATCGGGCGTCCGTTATTACAAGTTACTCGGGCCGAGTTGGCAAACTATGTTGCCGATCAGGGGATAGCTTATCGGGAAGATCCCAGCAACAGCTCTTATGAGTTTACGAGAAATCGGGTACGTTTGGAACTTCTGCCGGTTATTCGAAAACTGGGCGGTCCTGGGGTTGAAGAGCGGATAGCCGGGGCGGGTTTGCGTCTGGCGGCAGATCTTAAACTGGTCGATGCTCAGCTCGATGATCTCTGGCAGTATGTCAAACCGGTAAAATCCGGCCTTGAAATTGAAAGGTTATGGTTGCAGAAGAGTCAGGCGGCACTTTTACCGCATATTCTGGGACGCATGATTCGTCGGGGCGGAGCCGTCAACCAGGTCCCAGCCCGGGTTCTGGATGATCTTTGTAACTTGGTTGGCAGTTCAGGTGAACGGCGGGAAAGTCGTTACGATCTTGGTGGGGGCCTGGTTTTCAGGGCTTTGCCGGCGACCATTCGTATCAGTATCGAGGAGAAATTGAGCCGACCTGACGGAGGTTTACCAGAGTATCAATTGGCGCTACCCGACTGCGGCCTTTACCAATTACCTCACGGTATTGGAACTCTGCGAGTTGTCCGGGTCTCAGGAAGAGAAAATTTGCCAGAGTTTAATTTGCAAAAAAATAAGCCGCAATTTTCAGAAGTTGTTGACGCTGAGAAGCTTATTTTTCCACTTGAAATCCGCAACCGGCGGCCCGGAGATCGCTTTCAGCCCTTAGGCATGCAGGGGAGCAGCATTAAACTGAAAAAATTTTTCGTCAACCGTCAACTCTCCCGTGCGGTGCGGGCATCATTGCCGTTATTGCTCGATTGTGAGGGCAAGATTATCTGGGTTCTAGGCGAGCGTCTTGATCACCGTTTTCGTGTCACCCCGCAAAGCCGTAATTTCATCAAATTTCAATTTGAGGCACATCCTAAACCGGCTTGACAACGTTTAGGTAGAGGTTAAAATCAATCTTCGTCCTGTCGCGGTTGGGGTCATTGGTTGATAATTGGCGACCGGGATGTTCGTATGAATTGTTATCTTACTTCGCCATTTATCAAGCTTTGACCCCGTTCATGAGGGCGAAGCAAAATTCAATACGATCCGCTGCGACTTAATTATCACGGAGTGATAAACATGTATGCAAAATCATTAAAGCGCACTTTTGAAAAAGCGGCTGAGATTATTCTCCAGGCCGCGGGCCGGACAACCGCTTTGACCGGGGCCGGTATCTCGGTAGCCAGCGGTATCCCGGCTTTTCGTGGCAGTCAAGGGCTTTGGGATAAATACGACCCTTTAGAGTATGCTGAAATCAGAAGTTTCCGGAGGCAGCCGGAAAAAGTATGGCAGATGTTGGTTGAGATGCTTGATGTGGTCGAAAAAGCGCAACCAAACAAAGCCCATAAAGCCTTGGCCGAACTCGAAAAAAGAGATCTCCTGCAATCTGTCATTACCCAAAATGTTGATGGTCTGCACCAGTCTGCCGGCAATCGTAAAGTCATAGAGTTTCATGGTGCAGCCCGGCACCTCTGCTGTCTTGACTGCGATTGGCGCTGGCCCCAGTTTAAGCTTTCGGCAGTCTCAGAAATACCGCCTCTTTGTCAGGAATGTGGAGCCATCCTCAAACCAGACGTGGTTTTTTTCGGCGAACCAATTCCTCAATGGGCTCTGCTCGAAGCTTCTGCTGCTGCTGAAAAAGCTAAAGTTATGTTAGTGGTGGCCACTTCGGCCAATGTCCATCCCGCAGCCGAGATGCCGATTTTAACCAAAAGATCTGGAGGTAAAGTTATCGAGATCAATCTCGAACCGACTTCACTCTCCGGCCCCGTATCTGATTTAACTATTCTGGGTCCGGCGGATGTGGTGTTGGCTGAAATTTTGGCAGCTTGTGAGAGGTTGAGTGGTAATGAGTAAAAAAATACTTTTCATCGACCCTGTGGGCGGTCTCAGCGGCGATATGTTTCTCGGGGCTTTTCTCGATCTTGGCTTGTCCCTTGAATTTTTACGGAAAAACCTTGATAAAATTGGCCTGGATCGCTATTTTTCTTTGCAAATCTCATCCGTTGAACGGCATGGGATTGCTGCCTGCAAGGTCGATTTCCCGGCTCTGGCCGAAGCCACCGAAAACCCGGCGCCGAAGACCATGGCTGGGGTTGAAGGATTTCTCCGGGCCGCGGGTTTGCCGGAAAGAGTTACTGAAATAAGCCTTGAGATTTTTTGTCGACTGGCTTTAGCCGAAGCCCAAGTGCATGGCTCTACCCTTGAAAAAGTACATTTTCATGAGGTTGGAGATTACGACACTTTGGCTGATATTGTCGGAGTGGCGACCGCTCTTGAGTGGTGTGGTCTTGAATCGGTTAGCATTAAACCGGTGCCACTGGGGACCGGTTTTGTTGATTGTGCGCATGGGCGTCTGCCGATACCGGTACCGGCGGTGGCGGCTCTGCTCGAAGGTTTGCCGGTGTTTGCAAGCGGCATCGAAGCCGAGCTTGTGACCCCGACCGGGGCGGCAATCTTTAAGACCCTGGTCGAACTTCTGCCGATTTTTAAAGAGACGAATTATCGTTTGGGTCGCAGTGGTTACGGGGCTGGTAGTCGTCAACATCTGCAAAGGCCTAATCTTCTGCGTTTGACCTTGGGAAGTGCCGATCTGGATCATACGGTTGACGATGCTCCTTATGCATTAGAGTCTTTTGTCACCCTGGAGGTCACCCTTGATGATTTGACGCCGGAAAAACTGGCAGCGCTGCAGGAGCGTTTACTGGTGGATGGGGCACTTGATGTGGTCAGCTGGCCGGTCGTCATGAAAAAGGGCCGTTTAGGGGTGATTCTCCAGATACTGTTGCGCAAAGTCGATGAAGCAACTATGGTTAAAAGGATTTTTAGTGAGAGTCCGACCTTAGGGATTCGCCGGCGACAGAGTCAGCGTTACTTTCTTGAACGAGAGATTCGCCAATACCAAACTTCATTTGGTGATATACGTTGTAAGATTGCCCGGGATCAACGGGGTACAGTTATGAATATTAAACCTGAACATGATGACCTTGTGAAGTTGGCAGGACATCATGACCTGCCTTTAACCTGTCTCGAACAGTTGGTTATGGCGGAATTACTGACTTTAGAGGAAGTTTAATAAAATATGGCTAGAATAGATTTAATCAGAAATATCGGCATTGCGGCTCATATCGATGCCGGTAAAACCACGATTACCGAGCGCATACTTTTCGCCACCGGACAAACCCATAAGCTTGGTGAGGTGCATGACGGAACTGCCGTCATGGATTGGATGGATCAGGAACAGGAGCGCGGGATTACAATTACTTCGGCGGCGACCACCTGTAGTTGGCATAAGCACACTATCACGATTATTGATACTCCGGGTCATGTCGATTTTACGGCTGAGGTGGAGCGCAGTTTGCGGGTTTTGGATGGCATGGTGGCGGTTTTTTGCGCGGTCGGTGGGGTTGAACCTCAGTCCGAAACAGTCTGGCGCCAGGCCGATCGCTACCGTGTGCCGAGAGTGGTTTTTGTCAATAAAATGGATCGTTTAGGGAGTGATTTTGCTGGGGTTATGGCGCAGTTGCGAGAAAAGCTTGGGGCCTCTCCGGTCGCGATTCAGCTGCCGATTGGCTCCGAGTCCGATTTCTGCGGTGTAGTAGATATCTTGGCTGGCAAAGCTTTGTACTGGGATGACGACCAGAAACTCGATTTCAGGGAAGCTGAAATTCCGCAAAATATGCAGATTGCCGTTGAAGCCGCCCGGCAAACCCTCTGGGAAGCTGTAGCGGAAGGTGATGATGAACTTCTGGAACTCTTTTTAGAGGGGGAAGCCTTGCCGAGTGACCGGGTGGTTGATGTTTTACGCCGCCAGACGATTGCCGGTCAGCTGGTTCCGGTTTTATGTGGTAGCGGCCTCAAAAATAAAGGGATCCAGTCTCTTTTGGAAGCGGTGGTTGATTTTCTCCCTTCCCCGGCCGAGGTGCCGCCGGTTTGCGGTCAGCATCCTGAAACTAAAACTGAGATCGAGCGGCCCGCCAAAAACAGCGAGCCCCTTACAGCCCTTCTTTTCAAGGTGGCGATGATGGAGGGTCGGCGCCTGGTTTTTCTGAGGCTCTATTCCGGAACCCTGGTGGTTGGCCAAGAGATCTTTAATCCTCGACTCAAGAAAAAAGAGAAGGTTTCGCGTCTTTTCCAGATGCAGTCCCATAAAAAAAATCGCATCGAAAAGGCAGTTGCCGGGGATATTGTCGTGGCCATGGGGATTAAACATGCAGCCACCGGTGATACCCTATGCATTTCGACTGAGCCGATGATTTTACCGGGGATGGAGTTTACGGTGCCGGTGATCTCGGCTGCAATCGAACCCCACCGTAACAGCGATCTGGATAAACTCTGGGAGAGCCTGGCCAAACTGGCCGATGAGGATCCCACCTTTCAGATCAAGATGGACGACGAAACTGGTCAGGTCGTGATTTCGGGTATGGGTGAACTCCACTTAGAGATTATCCATGAACGTTTGCGCCAGGAGTTCAGCCTCGAAAGTAACCTCGGAAAACCTCAGGTTCTCTACCAGGAGACGATAACTAAGGAAGCCCAATCAACGGCCGAATTTGAACGGATTGATGAAGAGGAGAAGGAGCGTCAGTTTGCCCGTTTGACGGTCAAGGTTATCCCGCGTCAGCGGGATGCCGGTAACCAAGTCGGTTGGGATGGGGTTGCTGGAGCCAAGCTTTCCGAGGCCTTTAAAACAGCAGTAATTGAAGGCCTGCAGGAGGTTTTAAGCTCCGGGCCGGTGCAGGGTTACCCCATGGTCGATGTTGAATTGAAAATTGTCTTGGTTGAAGGTGAAAATAACGATTTTACCAAGGTTGCCCTTAAAGTTGCCGGTGCTAATGCGGCCCGTCAGGCCCTGGAGGCCGCTACTCCCGCCATGCTTGAACCGATTATGGAGACTGAGATTATTGTCCCGGAAGAGAACCTGGGCGATGTTATTGGTGAGCTTAATGGCCGTGGTGGCCGGATTCTTGAAATTGACAGCCAGGAACAGTTCAGTCGGATTACCGCCGATGTTCCTCTGCAACGTCTCTTCGGTTACACTACGGCTTTACGTTCGGCGACTAAAGGACGCGGCAGTTTTGCCATGAAATCTTCCCGTTATGATACGATAGCATAGCTTTTTAGCTTCTTGTCAATTAAGTTAAACTGAATATGGTAAAAACTTTGTAACTATTCAGCCGTCGCCCCCAAACTACCGGGATTGGGGTCATTGCTGGTACAAGGTGCGCTAGCACCCCAGCTTTGACCCCGTTCAGGAGGGCGAAGCGATGTTCGACGTTGATAATTACAACTTTATGGTGGGTTGGCTGAATAGTTACAAAACTTTTTAAACCACAGAGATCACAGAGTTCACAGAGGCTTCCGCTGGGGAGATTTCTCTGTGATCTCTGTGGTGATTATGTATTTTAATTTCGGTGATGCTGGTCCAGGTTTAGCCGAGATTGAAGGATTTTAAATAATGCCCACGAGTGAAAAAGAAAACCAGGATCAAGCCCAACTGGCCACTTTGCGCGACCAAATCGATGATCTTGATCATCAGTTAGTTGATCTGCTGGCCCGTCGGCAAAAGGTTGTGGCTGAAGTCGTCGCCTTTAAAAAAGAGCGCCAGATGTCGGTTTACCATCCTGCCCGGGAAGCCGATATGATCGATTTAAGGCGGCATCACGGAGAGAAAGTCGGTCTTGATCCAGACTATCTGGAAGAGATTTTTCGTGGTATCATGCGTTATTCACGTTCCACCCAGACTGCCGAAATCTCCCGGGTCGGGGTGAAACCGGGTGCGAAAATTCTTATCGTCGGTGGTGGCGGCGCTATGGGGCGGCTCTTTCGCCGTTGGTTTACGGCGTCAGGTTATGAGGTCAGGGTTTTAGAGGTAGGTGATTGGGACCTGGTCGCTGAGCTCTGCGCAGATCTCGATATGGCCCTGATCAGTGTGCCGATTGCCGAAACGGTTGTCACGATTACCCGATTGGCCTCACATCTTCCGAAAAATTGTATCCTCGCCGACATGACCAGTGTTAAGGGGCCGACCGTTAAAGCCATGCTTGACAGCTTTACCGGTCCGGTTTTAGGTTTTCATCCGATGTTCGGCCCTGATACGCCGACTATGGAGCGTCAGATTATAGTTGTTACCCCGGGTCGGGAGCGGCCTGAAGATCGCTGGCCAGCCGAACAGTTTGCCGCTTGGGGCGGGGTTGTGGTGCGGGCCGAAGCTGCCGAACACGATGAAATTATGGCCGTCGTCCAGGCCCTGCGCCACTTTGCGACCTTCACCTTTGGCCGTTTTCTCTACCAGCGTCGGATTGATCTTAACCGCACCCTCGAGTTTTCGAGCCCGATCTATCGTCTTGAACTCGATATGGTTGGCCGTCTCTTCGCCCAGGATCCCGAACTTTACAGCGAAATCATCTTCGCTACACCAGAACGTCTGGATCTGTTACGAGACTATCTTGAAAGTTTTAAGAATAACCTTGCAATGCTGACCGATAACGGTCCCCATAGTGCCAAAGGCCGGGAAAGCTTTGTTGCCGAATTCAAACAGATTGCCGAATGGTTCGGCCCCTTCAGCGATCAGGCAATCCGCGAAAGCGGCTATCTGATCAATAAACTGATTGAGCGTTTTTAGTCGGATATAAAGCCAAAGGAGTAATCGCATGAAGGATAAATTTATTGTTACAGCCGCTGTCACCGGTGCCATCCATACTCCGACAATGTCGTCTTATTTACCGATTACGCCAAAAGAGATTATTGAAGATGCCTGCCGGGCCTCTGCGGCCGGGGCCTCGGTGGTTCATATCCATGCTCGGGACCCTGAAACCGGTTAGCCTTCTGCCGACATCGCTATTTTGGGTGAAATTCTTTCTGGGATCAAAAGCCAAACTGATTGTGTTATTTGCACAACCACTGGTGGCGGCTTTGGCATGACGGTTGAGCAACGACTTTCTGTTGTTAAGCAATTCAGCCCTGAACTGGCTTCCCTTAATGCCGGTTCTTTAAACTTTGCTCTTTTCCCGGTGCTCGATAATATTAAGGAGTTTAAACATGAATGGGAGCCCCATTATCTAAACATGAGTGAAGATTTTATCTTTCCCAACACCTTCAAAACATTGCGGGAATTCAGTTGCTTTTTCAGTGCAGAGGGAACCCGGCCTGAGTTTGAAATTTATGATGCCGGTATGCTCAATAATCTGGTATTTATGATCGAAAAAGGACACGTCAAAAAACCGGTTTACTTGCAGTATGTAGGCTGAGTGTTTTATAAAAAAGGATTTCAAATGGTTTATAGTGACGATCATGATTGGCATCAGCCAAGGTTGATTTCTTCAAGCTCTTTGCCCGCCAATGGTAATGCATTTTTTTTCGGGCATTGAAATTTATCATCAAATCCCTGATTGATGAAGCACCGGTAAATTGGCAAAAGACCATTGAAACCAACTGAGACCAATGGTCGAATTTTCTTGGCTTTGCACCCGTATGGTGCTTTGAAACGATATCATCAAAATCAAGTTGTCTAAGAGAAGATAGCAATTGGTCAAAAACTGTGATATGGAATGCCATAGCCTGATTTTCTTTGTGATATTAAGTGTTTGTAGTAAAATCCTTATATCATAAAAAGGAAAATTAGGCCATCTTTTTAACCACTTATAGCAATATTCCTAGCGGACAGTAGTGTATTCTTTTAAGAAAATAAAATATTGCGAACAAGTCAATACGACAAAAGCATGCAAATAGTATTAATTTTGACTTTCAGAAGGGAATAATTTGGGGAAGAATTGATATGGCAATCGTAGAACATCGATGAAAGTGAAGGCGAGTAGGTATGGTTATAGCAACAGTTTTTATAACGACTATCTTAAGGTCGCTGTTTACTCAGTTAAGCAGCGCCCTTTTTTTGTCAATTTGGGAACCTGCATTAACCGATAAGCGATCTGCAAATTCATACTTTTTTCATACATTCGTCCTATTGATTTTTTGAAAATATTGCGTTAGACTGTTAATAACATGTTTTTTAGACTTCAAGGTTGCCTTCGGCTGATTTAGGGAATACTGTTTGGCGCTGATCTTTTTTTTTCGGTTTTGGTTCATCCAAGTTAGGGCAGGATAATCTTCTAACCATCAAAAAAATAGGAGTTTTTATGAGCGACAGTATCTACAAGGTTATCGAAATAATTGGTTCAAGTGATGTTTCATGGGAAGACGCTGCAAAAAGAGCTATTGTCAGGGCTTCCCAAAGTCTGGAAGAGCTCAGGGTTGCCGAAGTCGTCGAGCAGGACCTGAAAATTGAGGAAGGGTTGGTTGTTGCCTATCGGACAAAATTACGGATTTCATTCAAATTTAAAGATGAGTGATCAACTTTGATTCTTGTTCTCGACAAAAAAGCGTCCCGGTTAATATGGGGCGCTTTTTTGGTTTGCCCTCATTTTTATGCGCACCAATGATGCTGGTTTTTTGGCCGCTGAAACTCAGCGGCCAAAATTTTTGGCAAATTCGAGCAGGGAAGTTTCACTGTGACTTTTCTGGTATTCTGCCAGGCAGAAAAGGTCCAGCCCGTCCACATCCAGATCTCCGTTATAATCGATAAACATGATATTCGTACCCGGGGTGGCCGCCAGGGGATAATCGTCCTGGTTTGACGGTTGCAGGCCGGGCAGGTTATAACTGTTGTCGGTGATCCCGTTACCATCACTGTCGGTCAGGATATGATTGTCGTAATAGTTGCCAGTCAAGCTGTCATAAGGGTTGCCAGCATAAATGTAGTGGAGGTTTTCGGGAGAAATCCAGTGATTGTCAGCCCCGCTTGAGTAGGCGTTGAAGTAGGTATTGTCAATCATCGAGTTTAAATAAATAGAGTTTTGGTCGCAGCCGTCATCAATGTACATCCCGTACCTGTTGTCTTGAAAGCGGTTTGCATAGATGCGATTGCCCTGGAAATCATTGTTGATGAGCAGGTTGTTGGCACTGGCATAAGAGAGGTAGAGGCCGTTATTGTGGGCCGTGATGCGGTTGTCTGTAATCGTGTTGCCGGCAGCATTGTTGAGGGAAATCCCGTAGAATGCGGTGCTGGTTCCCGTGGCGTCGTTGTTTTTGAGATAATTGTTGCTACAGCTCATGCCGCTGTCGGCGAAAAGGCGGATACTGCTACTGTTTTCGGTGAAGAGGTTGTCACTAATGTAATTATCATTGGCAGCATTTAACTCAAGGGCGATATCATTGTCGTCAAATGTGGTTCCTGAAACCTGATTGGCATTGGCTTCGTATAGAACAAGGCCGTTGGGGCTGCCGGCCAGGAGATTGCCGCTATCTGTTTTAACTATTCGGTTATGATGTGCCGTTGAGAGTCTGATCGCGGTAATGCCGTTTTCTTGGCACTGGTTATCGATGAGCTGGTTGTAGTCGGCATGGTCTAAATAGATACCGATCCACCGGTTTTGATCACAGATATTATCAGTTAGGTGGTTTTCCTGGCAACTGATGCCGGTATCGGGAGCGTAGAGCTGAATGCCGTAGCTGTAACTGTTGTTGCAGACACTGTTGTTGATGTCGTTGCTGGCATAAAGAAAAATACCGGCCGGTGAACCCTTGTAGAGGTTGGTCAGGCCATTGCTGCTACAGTTGTTAGCAGTCAGGTTATTGTTGTCGGCCCGGTTGAGAGTAATGCCAAACTTGTCATTAAAATCGACACTATTGTTAACCCATATTTAACAGCGTAAAAAATATATCTATGTAAATCATCTACTTGCGCA
>CAYWGC010000015.1:0-59206 GCA_964457755.1 uncultured Thermodesulfobacteriota bacterium
AACCCTCTTAAAGTTACTAAAAAAGGCGTCGAACTTTGCTTCGCCCACTTCGAGGAGGACACACCCCAAGAGTACTTCCTCGCTTCGCTCACAGCGCGGCTCAGCCCGCCACGGGCTAAAGCCCGGTCTGGAGGCTGCGCCCGAACGAAGTGAGGAAGTGCCCTTGGGGTATCCCCGCATCGAGACAGTCTGAATCCCAAACACGCTGAATAGTTACAATTTTAATTTCAACCATGATGTAAAAAGTCAAACTTCCGTTTTTTTTTTGCGAAAATTCTTCTAGCACAGATAAGGTATCATTTTCAACTGAATGCTTTTAAAGCGCAAATATATTTTGTTACCACGTAACTCTCAATTATGTTAAAAGGGCAACCCATGAGTGAGCAAACACCTTTAGAGATTCTTGAGATACCCGACAGCTGGCAGCAAGGCTGGCTTAGCGAAGATCCCTTCGCTAAGATCTTTGCCCTTGACGGTAAAATTTATCGCCATAAAGATGGCCGTCGCACCCTGCAATTTTGCCTCGATGGTCAAAGTTATTTCGCCAAACTCCACCACGGTCTTGGCTGGCGGCGTTTCTTGAAAAGCCTTTTCCGCTTGAAATGGCCAATCAGCGGTGCTGAAAATGAGTGGCGGGCGATAAAGCTTCTTGAAGAACTCAAGATTCCGACCACCCCTCTGGTTGCCTACGGCCAGCGCGGCAGGAATCCGATAACCCGCCAGTCATTCATTATCACTAAAGACCTGAAAAACACGATAAGCCTGGAAGATTACTGCCGCAACTGGCTCAGCGATCCCCCATCCCCGACCTTAAAGCGAGCCCTTATCCAACGGGTCGCAGAGATCACAGGATCTTTACACCGCTTGGGCTTAAACCACTGCGACCTCTACATCTGCCACTTCCTTCTTGACGTTGCCGAGAGCAAAACCCCAGATCCGCAAAACCTGACCCTGCACCTGATCGATCTCCACCGTGTCCGCCAACGCGATAAATTACCGCAACGCTGGCAGATCAAAGATCTTGCAGCATTGCATTTTTCAAGTTTCGAGATAGGCCTGACCGCAAGAGACCGGTTGCGCTTTATCTCAATCTACAGCCAGCAACCTTGGCGCCAGGCCCTCAAACAGCAAGCCGGGCTCTGGCAGCAAGTGGAAAAAAGGGCGCAAGCTTTTTATCGTGAATTCAAACGCCGAGGGCCACGATGAAGATTCTCCTGGTGCAAACCAGTTTCTTAGGCGATACGATTCTTTCGACGCCTTTGATCGCAGCCTTGAAAAAGCTCCATCCCGAGGCTGAAATTTGGATGATGACGACCCCTCTGGCAGCCACCCTGGTCAAGCGCGATCCCTTGCTTAGCGGCGTCATCCCTTTCGCAAAAAGGGGTCCGGGAAGAGGTCTAAAAGGTCTTTTACGCCAAGCCCAACAACTGCGTAAGCTGAATTTCGACCGGGTCTACTCACTGCACCGTTCGGCCCGCACCAGCCTGCTTTTAGCTTTGAGCCGAATCCCTGAGAGAATCGGCTTCAACAGTGCGAAGCTGGCCTTCCTCTACAACACAACCAGAGAAAGACCTAAAAACCTACATGATGTCAGGCGCAATCTGGCCCTGCTCGAAAACGGCTCCCAAAATGTTGAATTACCCGATCAACTCCGCCTTTTTGCCCCCGAAAAAAACGAACTTAACTCGACTATACAGAGTGAAATGCCGACACCGGGCAGCTATGTCCTGATGGTTCCCGGGAGCGCCTGGGAGACCAAAAGATGGTCCGCTGCAGCCTATCACGAGGTCGCTGAATATTTAACCGCAAAAGGCTTTAGCGTAGTTTTGCTGGGAAGCAAGGAAGAGGTTGAGGTCTGTAAAGAGGTCGCTGGTAATCTTGAGGTAATCAATCTGGCCGGCCGCGGCGATCTCGATAGCGCTCTCTATTTAACCAGCCACGCCCGTCTGATGATCTGTAACGACAGCATGGCTCTGCACATGGCGTCTGCCTGTAAAATTCCGACAGTAGCAGTTTTTTGCGCCACGGTTCCCGAGTTCGGTTTCGGACCCTGGCAGAACCGGGCTCTAATTGTCGAAAAAAAAGATCTCGAATGCCGCCCCTGCGCCCGCCACGGCAGCCGCCAATGCCCCAACCAAAGCAGAGCCTGCATGGATGAATTACCAGCAACTGAAGTTATCAAAGCAATTGAAGAAATAACTATTCAACGACCCACCATAAAGCTATGAAAAATAGCGTCGAACATCGCTTCGCTGTGACCCCAATCCCGGCAATTTATGACGACTGACCACTGATCAAGAAAGCATCTCGGAACAGAGATGAAGCAGCTGTTTCTGGGAAAAAGGTTTCTCCAGCACTTCCATGACAACCGGAAAAAGTTTGCTGACCCGATAACCCTCATTTATGGTACCAGTCATTATCAGAACCGGAATCTTAATTTTCCGTTTCTGCATCTCCGCTAAAAACGCTTCGCCTCCCATCTCAGGCATGACCAGATCGAGAACAATCAAATCTAAATTATCAGTCTCTAAACAGGTCAAAGCCTCTCTACCATTTGCCGCCACCAGAACTTCAGCCCCGTGCAGATCCAAAAGAACCTGTAAACTTTCTCGCAGCAGTGCTTCATCTTCAACCACCAGAATCTTTAGAGAATTTAACTTATGAGCTTCACCCCACTCCGAAACCGGCGACGGAAGCTCGTCGAGTTTATTGACAACCGGCAAATAGATAATAAACGAGCTCCCGACACCCAGCTCTGAATTGACCGTAATAATACCATCATGGTTGGCAATGGTTCGATAGGCTATTGCGAGCCCCAGACCCGTACCTTTATCACTCGACCACTCTTTCGTACTGAAAAAAGGGTCAAAGATCTTGCCCATCATTGCAGGTGGGATACCGCAACCATTATCTGACACAGTCAGCTCACAGTACCAACTACCGGGAATAAGGTTTAAACGCTGTCCCAGATAACGATCGACAAACTTGGCTTTTGCGACGATTCTTATACGAGCATCTTCCTGATCTTCAGAAAAGGATTCACCCGCATTCAAAATCAGATTAAAGAGAGATTGTACAACTGTGCCCTTTTCAATTCTAAGCTTTAAATCACTGCTGTTTTCAATACAATCAAAGGTTATTTGCGCCGGCAGAGATGGGGGCACCAAAACCATAACCGACTCGACCAGATCAGCCACACTCAGAACTTCAGTAACCCCAATCTCACGACGGGAAAAAAGCAGTATTTGCCGGGTCAATTCGGCCGCCTGCAGCGAAATCTGGCGAATTTTCCCGACATAACGACCTGCCTTCTGCGGTGACTTTTGCAACATCATCTCCAACAACTCGATGTTGCCGTGCATACTGGCAAGCAGATTATTGAAATCGTGGGCAAAGCCAGCCGCCAGGATACCAACACTTTCCATCTTTTGCGATTGCACAATTACCTCGGTTTGGCGCTCAACCTCTTTATGCAGAAACTCACTGTAAACCTCTACCTCCCGTTGCAAACGCCGCTCTTCACTAATATTATGCAGGTTGCCAACATAACCAACCTTACGACCAGCCCGGACGATCTCAGAAAAATTCTGACTCACTTCAATATCCGGCGTCTCCCCAACTTTACGATAAGAGACCACCCCTTGCCAGCAACCAGATTCACTCAATAATGAGAAAAAATCTTTTGGCAAACCTTTCGAGGTGCCACTCTCTTCACCTTCTCTATACAAAGTCCCCAACAGTTTAGCACTCGATTCATCAGTGATTTCACAATAGGCACGATTGACAAAGAGACAGCGACCTTGTGTATCGAGAACAACCACGCCATCTGAGCTGGCCACAATAGCCGCTTTAAAAATAGCATTTTCCCGAGCCACACCAGCCAGCTGCCGAAACATAAACAGTGAAAAAGCGGCAATAATAAACAGCAATAAAAGACAGAGAAGAATTACTGGAATCAGGAGAAACCAAGCCAGTTCATTAACTTTTGCACGGGGTGTGGCAACCATCACCGTCCAACCAGGCGTAACTATTTCCATTGTTTGAAAAGCCGCCAGAAAGGTATCGTGATATCCCCCGATAGGAATTCTCAAGAACGATGAGAAGGGGTTACGATTGGCCAGTGCCGCCAAAACATATGGCAACTCTTCTCTATCTAACGACGAAAAGCTCTCACCCTGCTTAAACAAAAGTTCAGAAGAACTGCCATAGCTAGGATAAAAGTCATTTAAGTAAAGCCCAGAAAAAGAGGAAAATACGACCTGTCCCAAAGCATCGACGACAACAATCTCACGCCGTTTTTCAACAACCAAGCTCCGGCAATAAGTGGTAAACATAAAATCAAACTTATAGGGCACTAACATCAAGCCAACATATTCACCATCAATAACAACCCTTTTTGCAAAGATGATAATCGGTACCGGCACCACCTTGCCCAGCTCGGGTACATACTGCATCAAAACCGAGATCCGCTGATGCAGTTTTTCATCATCAATCTCATCCCAGAAACCATAATCAAAATATTGCCACTCATAAACCTCCTTCAGAGGCAAACCTAAAGGCATAAAATTACCATCGGCACCAGTATAATAGACATCTCCGTCAGCCGCGACGAATGCAAGGTGAGAAATTTCCGGATAGATTTTCCACAACAATTTAAAATGATGGGTGGTCAGCTCTTTCATATTTCCACACTGAGCCGGAGTAAAATCAAGTACCGAATCTACCGTCTGCTGTACCCTTTTAAGATAAGCCTCGAGATTTCCGACAATACGGTCAGCCACCACCTCCTGTTCGCTTTGAACTTCCGAGATAAAATGACTACTGACGCGATCACTGAAGAAATAACCCCCAACCGCAAAAAGTATCAGTACCACTAAAGCCATGAGCACAAATTTAAGATAGATTTTTTGTTCCGCCACATTGTCACCATACAGCTAAATCATTATTCAAAAATCTTAGCTCCAAAAAGCATCAATCAACTGACGACTGACTATAAACAGGTTTACCTATAAACTTCAAGCGATTTATTACAATTACAGTTGAACAAGATAAATTTTCAGCTTGACTTCACAACCCACTTCGGGGTAGCCGACAGCCATGAAAATCTCAGCTTCCTTCATTCTCTACCTGGCAACATTTATCATGGGCGGTTGCGGACTCGCCTATGAATATACTTTAAGCCGCGTCGCAGCCGACCTGCTCGGCAACTCGGCCCGCCAGTGGGCTCTGGTAATCGGTGCTATGATGTTCTGTATGGGCATTGGTGCAGATCTCCAGAAACGCCTTGACGATCACCTCCTGCTTGATAAATTTATCGGTGCTGAAATCCTGTTGGGACTGCTTGGCGGCTGCGGCCCCCTGGTTCTGCTCTTCACCTACGGCATGGCCCCAAGCTACTACATAATTGTCCAGTATCTCTTCATCAGCAGTATCGGCCTACTCCTCGGTTTTGAGCTCCCCATGATCGCCCGGCTTAATTCTGTCTATATCAGCCAACTCGAGATCAATCTCGGCAAGGTTCTGAAAATGGACTACGTTGGCGCCCTCGCCGGAGCTCTAATCTGGGTTTTTCTGCTACCTCGTTTTTTCACCCTGATCGAAAGCGCCTTCATCCTGGGACTTTTAAATCTGGGCGCGGCCACCGTCCTGCTGCTCTATTTCAGAGTAAAAATCACCCTTAGCAAGCGGCTCTGGCTAGCTCTTCTGAGCACATCCCTGCTTTTGACAATTGGTTTTTTTCAGGCCCGCAACTGGACCGCAAGCGCCGAGCAGTACCTCTATCGAGATCGCATTATTTTCAGCAAAACCACCCGCTATCAACATATTGTTCTGACCCAATCCAAAGCCGCCGAGGTCGCTTGCTATATTAATGGCAGTCTCCAATTTAACAGTGCCGACGAATATATCTACCACGAAAATCTGGTCCATCCCGCTTTTGTTCTGGCCCGCCATCAACACCGCGTCCTGATTCTGGGCGGTGGCGACGGCCTGGCCGCCCGCGAGGTTTTAAAATATCCAAAAGTTAAAGATCTGGTGCTCTGCGATCTCGACCCGGAAATGACCGACCTGGCCCGCAAACACCCGGTTTTTATTGAGCTTAACCACAACAGCCTCGGCAATGCCCGAATCACTGTGCTTAAAAACAACCGCTTGATCTTGCCGGATCAAAAGGAAAAAATTCGCGTTACCAACCAGCATCACCGTTTTGGCAGCCAACCTGAAGCTGTTGCTCAAGTTTCAGTAATCAACCTCGATGCCGCCGCGCTCCTGGAAAACCTGGCGGGTAAATTTGATGTTATTATCGTCGATTTTCCTGATCCCAACAATGAAGAGCTGGCTAAACTCTACTCCCGAACCTTCTATCACCGCCTGGCCAGCCACCTGTCTATCGACGGCATCTTTGTCCAGCAGGCAACCTCCCCATATCATGCCAAAGAGGCCTTTCTCTGCATCGGCCGCAGTATGGAAGCAGCCGGGTTAAGTGTCATTCCTTACCACGACAATGTCCCCTCCTTTGGTGAATGGGGCTGGTGGATTGGCGGTCATCGGGAGAGATGGGCCGCAAAAGAGCTCCCCAAAAGCCTAAAAGAAACTCTTAAAAAAACCACCACCCTGGCCGTTCCGACCCGCTACCTGACAGCGGAACTTATCCACGCATCCTTAGATTTCGGCAAAAAACAGCTCGACACCGAAGAAACTGAAATAAATACCCTTGTTAATCATAAAATTTTCACGTATTATCTAAAAGGCTGGCAAACAGGATATTAAACTTTTAAGTAACTATTCAGTGTAGGTAGAAATTACTGCATATTGATCAAATTTAGCAGATTCTGGGGACATAACCTGATTTTCCTAAGGAAATCGGAATTGTGTACCCTGAATTTACGGGTTAGCTGAATAGTTACACTTTTAATTTAATTAAGCGTTAAATTTGCAACTTTCTTTTTTGACTTAAATGGAGTTTTTATTATGAATGAAAAGATTTTCAAAATCCTGGCAGGAATCTTCATAGGCCTCATCATGATCTCCTTTTTTTGGCCTTCGGGTGGAGGAGATAAAAATTACAACGTTAATGTCCAGACCATGGTCTATGGTGGTGACGGTCTTGACCTGGCAACCATCGGCTCACTCCTTAAAAAAGCGGAAAACGCGGCTGAACTGGAGCGCCTACTTAACGATAAGAATACCGGCATCAACAACTTAGACCTTAATGAGGACGGCAAGGTTGACTATATCAAAGTCACCGAATATGGCAATGAGCAGAGTAAAGGCTTCTCTCTGACGGTCGAACCGGTGGCTGGTGAGATCCAGGAAGTGGCAACCATTGCCATTGAGAAGAGCGGCAAGGATCAGGCTAATGTCGAAGTTAAGGGTAATGAGCAGATCTATGGCCAGAACCACTATCATCGCAGCAGTTTTGGCGTCACCGACATGCTGTTTATGTACTGGCTATTCCGCCCCCATCCCTTCTACATGTCGCCCTACGGCTATGGCCGCTATCCGGGCAGTTACAACTCTTATAATACCGTCTCCCAGAAAAATTACCGGCAAAATACCGCTGGCAAAAGAGATCTAAAAAGCGCCACAAACAGCAGTATCAAGAGCAAGGCGACCTCACCCAATACCGGCAAGAGTGCGGCCAAAGGGATTAAAACGCCACTGAAAAAACCAAGCTCATCGCAAAAAAGTTTTCAAAAACGTAATCCTTCAAAACAGATGAGCAAGAGTTCTTTCGGGCGCAGCTCCTCAGCCCGTCCCTCCCGGCCATCGGTACGCCGAAGCAGCGGTTTTGGCCGCAGCGGCGGCCGTTTTGGTGGGAAATAATGGAAAATCAAATACTTATCTAACTTCTAAGCTAATAAAAGGATTAAGCCATGTTTAGTTTTTTATCTTTGAAACCCATCGCCGATCTTTTTCAACCAGTTGCCGCCACATACCTGCTGGCCATCCTGATTATAATGGTTATCGGCAAACGCCTGCACAACCAGTTTTCGGGCTACGACCTTGACCACGAACTGACCACCACCGACAATAAGGCTGTAGCGCTCTCGACGACCGGCTATCTCTTTGCCATAGGCCTCATTCTCTGGGGAGTCATCACCCCCAATGGCGAAACTACGGTTACCGGTTTCTGGAGTTTGGTCGGTGACCTGATCGCAACTTTTTTCTGGGGACTACTCGGGATCGGACTTTTGCAGGTATCCAGATACCTGAATGACCGCTACCTCCTACCCAACTTCTGCAACCACAAAGAAATCATCGAAGACCGCAATCTCGGCACCGGAGCGGTTGAGGGTTGTACCTTTATCGCCTCAGGGATTATCATAAAAACCGTTCTCAGTGGTTCTGGAACCGGTTTTTTTGTTGATCTTCTCGGCACCCTCTTCTATTTCGCCATCGGCCAGGCCGCTTTTCTCGTTTTCGGCCGGCTCTACCAGAAAATCAGCCGTTTTGACCTGCATCATGAGATCGAACAGGATAATGCTGCCGCTGGCGTCGCCTTCGGTTTGAGCATGATCGCGGTCGGCATTCTCATGGCCGACTATATCGCTGCCTACAACTCTATTTTCGGCCTCATTGTCTGGATCCCAATCAGCTTTTTCTTTCTCATCACGGGCCGCTATATCGCCGACAAGATGCTGCTTCCCGGGGCTCTGCTTGACGAGGAGATCAGCCAGGATCGCAACTGGGGGGCAGCGATGATTGAAGGTGCGGTTGCAATTGTTATCGCCTTGGTTGTCGGAAACCTCTTTTTTTCATGACCAATTTTAGTAGCTTTCCAGCAATCTCATAAAGCATCTGCAAAAAGCGTTGAACATCGCTTCGCCCACTTCGAAGATGGATACCCCGAGGGGCACTTCCTCACTTCGTTCAGGCGCAAGCTCAGCCCGCTTTGGGCTAAAGCCCACGCTGGAGGTCTGTCCCCGTATCGAGACATAAACCTGCATTTTCTAAGCGTGAACTTTGCTTCGCTCTTATAATCAGGGTCACACCCCAAGAGTGCTTCCTCGCTAAGCTCACAGCGAAGCTTAAGGTGCTGGCGCACTTTATACCAGCAATGACCCTAATCCCTACAGGTTGGATTCGACTATGAGTAAATTACCGCAACTGCCCTATGAGCTTGACAAAAAGCAGAGACATCACTATGCGCGCCTTTACCTGCTCGACTATATGGTGCAGGAAAAGGCCCGAATCTCGATTCTGCTTGACGAAAAAAACGAAGACCTGGAATCACTCTTTGATGAGCTTATGGCCCGCGAACTGATTGAAATCGACAAGAAACAGTTCTACTGCGTCAGTCAACAGGGCAAAGCTCTGCACCACAATTTCCTCAAACGTTACCGGGAAAACATGGCTATCAGTGACATCTTCTGCGCTGTCGACTTAAGCAGCGGCGAATTTGCTTTTAACTTCTATGATGACTACCCGACAAAACCAGAGTGGGAAGCTTTTTTAGCCGAACCCCGTTGGGATGATCTGCGTGTCGCAGTAGCTGAATATTCACAGGATGATCCGATCGAACTGGTTTTTATGAGTTTTATCAACGAGAAACGCTTTGGCCGTGATACTGACGGCAACTGGCAGTTTGATCTTCTCTTAGGCACGATCTGGGATGAAATTTTAGAGATCTGCAACCAGTCACTCCACTGGCCCGATCTCGGCTATGAAGATGAGGAGGGTAAGGTTGAGGCCGAGGCCGTAATTGAGGATATTATCGCCCAGGGCAATGCCATCCGGGATGAGTTGTAAACATTAAAAGATGCCTATTTTTCAACGCCTGATAACCTGGATGCATCAACACAACTATCTACGTCTGCGCCTGGTGCAGATTTTCTCTCTGGCTCTCACCTTAAATATCCTCTTCGGACTGCTCTTCTACCTGGTCGAACGCAGCGCCCAACCTGAACTCGATCTTCTCGACAGTATCTGGTGGTCGATGGTGACCATGACCACGGTCGGCTACGGCGATCTCTATCCCCAAACCAACATTGGCCGTTTTCTGATCGCTTACCCCTGCATGCTCTTCGGCATCGCGATTATCGGATACTTGCTGGGGCTGGCGGCGGAAAGCATTTTTGATCATATCTCTAAAAAAAAGAGGGGCCTTGTGCAAATCACCAAAGAGAACCATATAATCATCTGCAACTTTCCCAACCTCAACAAATTACTCCGCTTGACGGCCGAACTTAAGCTCCACCCAAGCTATGAACACTCTTTTTTCGTGATCGTCAGTGACACCATCACGAAACTACCGGAAAGCCTGCCCAAGAATGAGTTCGCTTTTGTCTATGGCAATCCCACCAGTGAAACAGTCCTGCAAAAGGCCAATCTGAATGCAGCGGCCGGGGTTTTCATTTTAGCCAGCGACCCGTTCAACAGTGACGCCGACGCCATTACATTTGCCATCGCCTCGGTACTCGAACTCATCCGCCAGGAGCATCACTACTCCTACAAGGTTGTTGCTGAACTTATTCACCAAGAAAACTTCTCCCTTTTGCAGAAGGCTAAAGTCGACGGCATTGTCACCCCGGAAGGGCTGACCGATTGTTTGTTGGCCCAGGAATTTCTCTATCCCGGCATCCATGAAATAATCACCCAGATCATCAGCAACAAAATCGGCAGCCAGTTCTACATCCTCGACACTAAACTGGCCGGCCACAAGGTTTCCGACATCCAGGTTGCAGTCCTCAAACACCCTGCCAATCTCCAGGTTATCGGTATTATAAAGCAAGGAAAAACCATCCTCAACCCGGCTAAAGAAGAATGTATCGAAGAGGGCAACAAACTCATCATGCTGGCCGAAAGTCGCCGCGATTTCAGTGTTATTGAGCAAGATATTTTAAGTTCTAATTCGCTATAAAGAGATTGACTTAACTTAGAATTTTCAAATAAAGCTACATTCCTCTTGACCACGCCCGAAAAGAGTCCTATATTCTCATCCGATAGTAAAAACTCCTAAAGAAAAGTAATAACGTCAACCTGCACAAACTTGGTAAAAAGGATGTCGTATGAAACAGGTAATCGTGACCAGCTCGCTAAAAGAAGATCTTGTCAGTTTTCTCGAATTTAATGGATTCACTGTCGAAACCCTTGAAGAAAACATCTGCAGGGTTGAACGTGACGGTGAGTTGCCAGTCTTCATCAATTTAGAAGACGGTCACCTCTATTTTGAGATTGATCTTGGCAACGTCAGCTCCGTTGCCACGGAAAAACTCTACCACGACCTACTCGATCTCAACACTGAAATTCTGCCGGTTGCTTTTGGGCTCAACCGGGCCAATCCTGACGACCCCCGTCTAGTTCTGGTTGAGAGCCGCGAGGCCGAAAATCTCGACAGCAATGAGCTACTCTGTGTTTTCACCAGCCTGGAACTTGCTGTCGATCGAGCCGAAAACTTGCTGTCCGACTATCTAAAATAACATATCTAAAATCACCTAAGGAGAACATACAGATGAGTATCTTCAACAGAATATTCAAGGTCGGACAGGCTGGCGTCAACAAGGCCATCGACAAACTCGAAACCCCTGAGCTTATGCTGGATCAGGCTATCCGCGATAAAGAGAAACAGATCAAAGAGGCCAAACAGGCGGTCATGTCATGTATCGCCACCGAGAAGCAAGCCAAAGCTATTCTCGACAAAGACAAACTCGAACAAAGCAACTGGGAAGCCAAAGCCGAGGCCGCACTTAAGGCCGGGCGCGAAGACCTAGCCTTGAAAGCTCTGGCCCGGGCTGGCGAGCATGAGAAAAAAGCTTTAGAGATGGAGCCCCGCTGCCAGGAGCAGCGCACCCAGATAGAAAGTCTGAAGCAGGATATCCGCCGCATCGAAGATGAGCTGGCAGAATTTAAACGCAACCGCGATTTCATCATCGCCCAAAGTAAAGCTTCGGAAGTTAAAAAACAGATCTACCAGGCCAAGGCCAAGATGTCAGACAAACATAGTGCCGATGACCTTATGGCCCGGATGCGGGCCAAAGCCGAGCGTTCATCCCACGAAGCTGAGGCAGCGGCAGAAATGGCGGCTGACAGCGGCGACAGCCTCGAAAATGAGTTTGCCGGCTTAGGCGCAAGCAGTGCCGATCAGGCGACCAACGATAAGCTCGCCGCTCTCAAAGCAAAACTCGGTAACTGATCTTATTAATCTCAAAAAGCACGAAATTGACTTCATGTCAGTTTCGTGCTTTTTATTTTTAAAAGTATTCGCAGTTAAAAAGTTAAGTTACAGCGGATAGCGTCAAACTTTGCTTCGCCCACTTCGAGGGGGACAGAGCTCAGCCCGGCTCGGGCTAAAACCCTGCCTGGAGGTCTGTCCCCGCATCGAGATAGTTGGGAAATTTTCTTGTTTTTTCGATGTATTTTCAGGAGTAATTCCTATCATGGAAGCAACAACCCTACTACAGGATATCACCCCGGCCGGCAATTCATTTCAGGAAGCTTTTCAGCGGGCCGAAAAACGTATGGAGAGCGAAATTATCGGCCAGAAAGTTCTGGTTGAGCGTCTTTTAATTGCGCTTTTGGCCGATGGCCACCTGCTCGTTGAAGGAGCTCCGGGGTTAGCCAAAACGCGGGCCGTAAAAGCCCTGGCTGATTGTATTGAAGGTGATTTTCAACGCCTCCAGTTCACCCCCGATCTTCTGCCAGCCGACCTCACCGGTACCGAAATCTACCAGCGCAGCAAAGACTCCTTTCACTTTCAACCGGGCCCGCTATTTCACAATATCGTCTTAGCCGACGAGATCAATCGGGCTCCGGCCAAAGTTCAATCAGCGCTATTGGAAGCGATGTCGGAAAGACAGATCAGTGTCGGCCGCAAAACCCACTACCTGCCTGATCTTTTCATGGTTATGGCGACCCAGAATCCAATTGAACAGGAGGGCACCTATCCTCTGCCCGAGGCCCAGCTCGACCGTTTTCTGATGCAGGTCAACGTCGACTACCCTGACTATGAGAGCGAAAAGCAGATCCTTGAACTGGCCCGACGCGAAGCCTTAAATGAGCTGGGAGAAAAAACCCCACATTCAGCAATTCTCTCGCCAGCCGAAATCACTCAAGCCCGACGAGAGGTTCTTGGACTCCACCTGGCTGACCCCCTTAAAGAGTATATTGTTCAACTTATCCTCGCTACCCGTAATCCGCAATCCTGCGGCGAAAAGATGGGACGCTGGATCGAATACGGAGCCAGCCCGCGGGCCACAATCGCCTTAGATCGCTGCGCCCGGGCCCATGCCTGGCTCCAGGGCAAAACCTATGTAACCCCAGAAAATATTCAAGCCATTATCCATGACGTCCTGCGCCATCGTCTGATATTGACCTTTGAAGCCGAAGCTGAAGGGATCAGCAGCAAAGAAGCGATTGACGAACTCTTACGCCATATTCCGGTACCTTAAATCAGTCGTCAGTTGTCAGTCGGCAGTCGGCAGGATTTTTGTCAACTGTTTTTATTAATTTAAAGTTCTTAGCGGCCGTGATCAAATAGCCTCGAATAGTAATCTATGCGCTTCTCGAAAATTTTCAGAAAACCGCGACCAGCAGCAGTCAACGGGATTACCTGTACGACTGAAGAACTTCTTGATTTGCGCCATACGGCCCGCTCTCTGATCGGCAGCAGTAATCAAAAAGCTTACTCGATTATGACCGGCAGCACCCTCTCCAAGTTTCGCGGCCGCGGTATGGATTACGCTGAATCCCGGATCTACACCCCGGGTGATGATATCCGGAGTATCGATTGGCGGGTAACGGCCCGCAGTGGTAAAACCCACACCAAACTCTACGCCGAAGAGCGTGACCGACCGGTCATGACCCTGGTAGATTTCAGCCCCTCGCTCTATTTTGGCACTAAAGAGGCCTTCAAATCGGTAATTGCGGCTCGCCTTGCCGCAACCATAGCCTGGACTGCGGCCTTTAACAGTGACCGGATCGGCGGCACGCTCCTGACCCCAAAAGAGAGATTTGACCTGAGACCGCTGGCAGGCCGTAAAGGGGTGCTGGCCCTGATCCATGCTCTGGTCAAAGCGACTAAAGCTCCGGTTGCAGAAAATTCTGACTCATCTTTAGAACAGATACTCCATCACGGCATGCGGACTATCCGCCCCGGCAGCCGGATTTTTCTGATCAGTGATTTTTATCAACACGACCAGAACCTTGAACGTAACCTCAGCCGCCTGCGCCGCCATAATGACCTTATCCTCTGCCAGATTATTGACCCCCTAGAGCTCCAAGCACCGCCTCCAGGGCTCTACAATATCAGCAACGGCCACGAGCAGGCCCGACTTAACACCAGAGGTGCCGGGATACGCAAAGCTTACAGTGAAAAATTTGATGAACAGCGGGAAAATCTTAGTCGCATTGCTAACAACCTGAAGATCCCCTATCTCAAGGTCGTCTCCGGCGATGATATCGCCGGCATCATGCGGCGCGGCTTAAGTCTTAAAAAAAGCACGAGTCAGCCATGAATCCGACCCCGCAAAATCCTCTGGCCACACTCAAAGATATTCATCTGCCTCCGGAACCGGGCTGGTGGCCGCCAGCACCAGGCTGGTGGATTGTGACATTGAGTCTGCTGACTCTGATCGGATTTGGCATCTATAAATGGCGCCAGAGACAGCTGCGTCTGCGACCGATCAAACTGGCCTTGATTGAGCTTTCGCAACTCGATTTAAAGACCACCAACAGCACCCAACAGAGCTTGGCCTTACAAGAGCTATCAGCCCTTGTAAGGCGCTTTTGCATCGTTTTTTTTCCAGAACAAGCGATTGCCGGACTTTGTGGTCAGGCGTGGCTTGAATTTCTCAAACAAGAAATTTCCGGGAAAAATGCCGGCCAAAGCCACCAGCTTAGCGACAACGATCTCCAACCCTTGCTTGAAGAGACTTACTCTCCGACCTGCAACGCCGACCTTGTTGCCCTCGGCCGAATTGTCGAACAGTGGTTCAAAGCCCAACAGAAGAAGAAAACCGGGGTGCGGCCATGATCGAGTTTGCCTGGATTCGACTTTTTGCGGCTCTGCCACTCCCGTTACTGGTCTACCTGTTGTTGCCCCGGGCCCAAACCACTTCCGGCAGGGCTCTGAAGATACCTTTTTTCCAGGAACTTGAAGAATTCCGCCATAAATCAACCGGCAAAGGTTCGAGATGGCTCAAACTTATAGCAATCATCGCCTGGCTCTTACTGGTTTGCGCCGCGGCCCGGCCCCAGTGGATCGGCGAACCTTTGAGCCTGCCGATCAGCGGCCGCGATCTGCTCCTGGCCGTCGACATTTCCGGCAGTATGCAGGCCAAAGATATGGAGATCAACGGTCAGCCGGTTGACCGCTTAACCATGATCAAAAAGGTAGCCGGAGATTTCATTGAGCGGCGCCAGGGCGACCGCCTCGGTCTCATTCTTTTTGGCAGCCGGGCTTATCTCCAGGCTCCGCTCTCACTTGACCGCAAAACTGTCAACCAATTGCTGCAGGAATCCCTGATCGGCATTGCCGGCGAAAAAACTGCGATCGGCGACGCTTTGGGGCTCGCGGTCAAACGCCTGCAGCAACGACCGGGAGATAAAAAAGTCCTGATTCTCTTAACTGATGGAGCCAATACGGCTGGCACTATCGAACCTTTGAAAGCGGCCGAATTGGCCACTGAGATAAATCTCTCGATCTACACCATCGGGGTGGGTGCTGACCGCATGGTGGTTAACAGCTTTTTCGGCAACCGCGTCGTCAACCCCTCAGCTGACCTGGATGAGACAAGCTTACAAAAAATTGCCGAGCTTACCGGGGGCCGCTATTTTCGGGCCCGTGAGAGCCAAGATCTCGAAAAGATCTACACCCTGCTCGATCAATTAGAACCGGTCATCAGTGAAAACCAAAATCTACGTCCGATTCGCGAGCTCTTCTACTGGCCCTTAAGCGGGGCCCTGCTGCTCGCTTTTTTAATGCTTTTTTTCAGGCACAAAGGCACAGAGGCAGCAGGCACATAGTTACAACAGGAAAAACTTTGTGCCTTTGTGCCTTTAATAATATTAATTTGATATTAAATAAATACAAACCTGTTTGTTTTCAGCAATACCGAGTTAGAATTTATGAATCTGCATGATTTCCATTTTTTACGCCCCTGGTGGCTGCTGGCTCTACCACTGGGTTTGCTTCTCCTAGCCCGTCTGAAAAGACGGGAACCGGGGAAAAATCAATGGCATAAGGTTTGTGACCCCCACCTGCTCGAACATCTCCTGGTTGGCGAAGCTAAAACTGCTCAGAAAAGAATATTCTCTGGCCTCTTGTTGATGCTCACTCTCACCGTCCTGGCTCTGGCCGGACCCGCCTGGGAACGCTTACCCCAGCCCCTTTTTCGGGCCGCCAGCGGCCGCGTCATCGTTCTCGACCTCTCACTCTCGATGCTGAGCCCGGACATTGCCCCCTCACGTCTTTCTCGAGCCCGCTTTAAAGCGATTGATCTTATTAAAGCTGGCATCGCCATCGAACAGGGACTGGTAGTCTTTGCCGGAGACAGTTTTATTGTCACCCCGCTGACCGATGATCACGCCACCCTGCTCAACCTTTTACCTGGTCTCGACAGCAACACTGTCCCGGTGCAAGGCAGCCGGGCCGACCGCGGTCTTGAAAAAGCCGGTGAGTTGCTCAAACGGGCCGGCATCAACCAGGGACAGATAATCCTCCTGGCTGATGATGCCGACCAGCAGACAATCGCGGCCGCCGCAAAACTTAAAACAGCCGGATACAAAGTTGATGTTATCGGCGTCGGCACTAAAGTGGGAGCACCGATTGCTTTAGCTGACGGCAGCTACCTGAAAGATAATCAGGGTCAGATTGTCGTACCGATTCCCGACTTTGACAAGTTGCGCGAGGTCGCCGCAAGCGGAGGCGGCAGATACTTTAAAATCGATGCTCCTGATAACTCTTTCAAGAGCTTACACCAGCCGACCGCACTCTTTCCTGAAAACAAAAGTAAAAGTGAGCTGACCGGTGATCAATGGCTTGATCGCGGCCCCTGGCTCCTGGTTCCCCTGCTTTGTCTCGCTGCCATCTGCTTTCGTAAAGGCTGGCTCCTGATTATCCTGTTAGCATTTTTTGTCAATGCCGATAACGCCGCCGCCCAAAACTGGGATAAGCTCTGGCAAGGGCTCTGGCAACGCCCGACCCAACAGGCCGCAAAAGCCTTCGCCAAGAAAGATTTCAATGGGGCCGCTGGACTGACCCAAGATCCCGACTGGCAGGCTGTGGCCAACTATCGTGCCGGCAACTTCAAAGAGGCCGCCAGCGCCCTTGAATCTCTAAACACGGCCCAAGCGCACTATAACCGAGGTAATGCTCTGGCCCATGCCGAAAAACTGGAGAAAGCGCTGGAGGCCTATGACCAGGCCCTGCAGACCGACCCGACCTTAAAGGATGCCCAGTTCAACCGTGATCTTGTTGAAAAACTCCTGCAACAGCAGCAGAAGAACGAGCAACAACAACAGGATAATTCTCAAGACAGCGATTCTGAAAAAGATAAGCAGGAAAAAAAGAACCAAGAAAATCAGAACTCGGAACAGAACTCTGACTCTAATGAACCACAAAAGTCAGAACAAGCACAAGACTCGTCCGCCCAAAAAGATCAAGGTGAAAACCAGCAGAATCCACAAAATGAACAAAACCAGGAGCAACAACCTCAGAACAATCAGGCGCAAAACCAGGAACCACAAGAAGCTGAAAAAAATCCAGAAGCAGAAGTTGAAAAACCGGAAAATAGCCCTGAAAAAGAGATGCAAGGGGCTGAAAAAAGTGACCCAAAAGAGGAAGAGCAGAAACCGCCGGAAGGCATCGCTACCGGAGAAGAGAATGACGAGGAACCGATGGATGCCAAACAACAGGCTTTAGAGCAGTGGCTGCGCCGAGTTCCCGATGATCCCCAGGGCCTTCTCCAAAAAAAATTCCTCTACCAGTACCGCGATCGGCAGGACCGCTCCCGCGGAAACAAAGAGTGGTAGATAAATTGAGTACAGGTAAAAATTCGGTTTGTTATGATTGGCGTTTAACCCGCAGAAAAAATAAGTGAGTTTCGCTTCGCTTGGCGCTCGACGGGGTCAAAGCTGGGGTGCTAGCGCACCTTTCACCAGCAATGACCCCAATTACGGAAGGTCGAAACAACCCAACAAAGCCGATCATTTACAAGCAACAACAACCTATTTTTGCTCCGGCTTTGCCGGGTTGGGATAAACCAATGAAACAACGAACTGCAGTGCCACAACTACTCTTCAGTACCATCTTTGCGGTACTTTTCATCGTCACTTTACCCTTAACCAGTGATGCCGCTGTCAGAGCCCGGCTTGACCGGCAGACGATCAGTATTGATGAAACCGTCAACTTGATTGTCGAGGCCGATGGTGCGCTTAACAGTTTAGCAAACCTTGATACCAAAGCCCTGGAAAACGACTTTTCAGTGCTTAACAGCTCAGCCAGCAGTAACTTTCAAATCATTAATGGCTCCAGTAAAGCGACTAAAACATGGACAATTGAATTGGAACCAAAACGCACTGGCAATTTTAAAATTCCACCGTTTACTATCGGTGGTGAAAAAACCAACACCCTGAACCTGATCATCACGCAACCCACCCCCATCACCTCAGGGACACCAGGCGCAACCCTGCCAAACATATTTATTGAAGTTACTCCGGAGATGGATACCCCGGCTTATCTCCAAGCTCAGATCACAGTCAGCGTCAAACTCTTTATCAACAGCCAGCTGCACCTGACTGAGGCCTCACTCGAAGAGCCGGACTTAGAACATGCAACAGTTATCAAACTCGGTGACGACCACCGCTACCAAAGTCGAAAAAACGATCTGTCCTACCAGGTAATTGAACGAAAATATGCGATTATTGCCGAAGAGGGGCAAGAAGTCATAGTGCCTCCGCTACTTTTTCAAGCCGTAAGTATAAGTGGCAATAATCGCCGTTTCCCCAGCGATCCTTTCTTTGACCGCTTTTCTGGACGCGGTCAACGTCTGCGAACTCGCAGCCAGGAACTTAAGATCTCCCTGACGCAGATACCGGAAGATTTTAGGGGTAAAATCTGGTTACCGGCACGAAAAGTAGCGATCATGGAAAATCTGAACGGGGAGAAAGAGCTTAAGGTTGGTGAGCCTCTGACTCGAACTATCCAGATTGAAGCCTTAGGACTGACCGCTGAACAGCTGCCGGAGATAAAACCTGAAACTCCTGACGGCGGTAAGCTCTACCTTGATCAACCAGAACATCAAACTGAAATTGACGGAACCCTGTTGCACGGCATCAAACGCCAATCAATGGCCTTTATCCCGGCACAGGAGGGGCTCTTTATCCTGCCGGAAATCACGATTGACTGGTGGGATGTGGTCAATAATAAACAACAACAAACGGTGTTGCCTGCCCGAAAAATCAAAGTTATCAAGGCCGACAGTAAAGACTCAGAAACCCCACCGCAAAACAGTGCCACAACGCCCTCAACAAGTCACCCGCAAAGAGAACCCGAAAGTCTTGAGTCCCCGGTCCCATCCTCGAATAATAAAACCTCAAACGATCCCATCCAGCTCTGGCAAAGCATCAGTGCCATACTTCTGCTGGCCTGGCTTATAACCATTCTACTCTGGCATAGATCCCGACACCAGCAGGCTTCTGGACTTAAAGGAAGAGATCTACAAGCGGAAAAAAAACCGACAGCCAATCGTGAAACCATTAAAAAGGCTTGCCTTGACAACAATCCCCAAGCCACCCATCAGAGCATCCTCGGATGGGGCGCTGCCAGTTGGCCCCAAAATCCGCCACAAAACCTCCAAACGATTGCCATTAATCTGAAAAACCCTGAACTGAGTGACACCTTCGCCAACCTGGAAGAGGCCCTCTATAGCCCGAACGACCAGACCTGGGATGGTAAATATTTCTGGCAGACAATTGCAAACAATCTCCAAAAAAAAGCTCCGACCAACTCTTCCAGTAAACAAAAGAAGGGGCTTCCACCCCTCTATACTAAGAAATAATCTACCCAATATACATATCAGGCCAGGATGATTTCGCGCTGGAGTTGGGCGATGCGGTCGCGGATTTCGGCAGCCCTTTCGAAATCGAGATTTTTAGCGGCTTTTTGCATCTCCTTTTCCCACTTGCGAAGAGCCCGGTCACAAGCTTTGGTACCTTTGGCAATCAGGGCCTGGAGATTTACGTCCGGCGTTAATTTATCTTTGCCGGCTGCCTTTTCTTCACCGTACTCCACTTCAATCGCTTCCTGCACCCGGCGCACAATACTTTGCGGTATAATCTGATATTCCCGATTATAGGCCAACTGTTTTTCGCGACGGCGTTCCATCTCGGCGATCGCGGTTGACATTGAACCAGTCTCTTTATCGGCATAGAAAATAACTTTACCGGCAAGATTGCGGGCGGCCCGGCCCGAGGTCTGAACCAGAGATCGATGCGAACGCAAAAAACCCTCTTTATCAGCATCGAGAATGGCGACCAGCGCAACTTCCGGGATATCCAGGCCTTCCCGCAAAAGATTGATACCGACCAGGATATCAAAGGTTCCGAGGCGGAGCTGGCGAATCAATTCAACCCGCTCCAAAGTATCGATATCGGAATGCAGATAGCGCACCTTGAAATCGAGTTCACGCAAGAATTCACTTAAATCCTCAGCCATTCTTTTGGTCAAGGTGGTTACCAGAGCGCGGTTGCCAGCCGCCACAGTCTCGCGCAGGCGGGCGACCACATCATCAACCTGGTTTGTAGCCGGACGAACCTCGATTAGCGGATCAACCAGCCCGGTCGGCCGAATAACCTGTTCGACAACCTGTTCGGCAAGCGCCAGTTCAAAATCTCCCGGGGTCGCGGAAACATAGATGGTCTGGGCCGTACGTTCCTCGAATTCATTACTTTTGAGAGGTCGGTTATCGAGGGCGGAAGGAAGTCTGAAACCAAATTCGACGAGAGTTGTTTTGCGCGAGCGATCACCTTTGTACATGCCACCGATCTGGGGCACGGTAACGTGGCTCTCATCGATAATCACCAGATGGTTGCGGGGCAGGTAGTCCATCAGGGTGGGCGGCGCCTCACCGGCCAGGCGACCGGTAAGATGACGGGAATAATTTTCAATACCCTGACAATGACCCATCTGCTCGATCATCTCAAGATCAAACATAGTCCGTTGTTCAAGGCGCTGCGCTTCAAGCAGCCGGCCCTGTTCTTTTAATTCAACAAGACGTTCATCAAGTTCATCCTGAATCGCCTGAAAGGCACGTTTCCGCACCGTCTCAGGGGTGACATAGTGACTTGCCGGATAAACCGTAAACTTGCCGATCTTCTCAAGCTGTTTACCGGTCAAAGGGTCGATCAAGGCCAGCTCTTCCAGTTCATTCCCAAAGAACTCAAGGCGCAGGGCACTCTCCTCCATGTTGGCAGGAAAGATGTCGACGCTCTCCCCGCGGACGCGAAAGGTCCCCCGGTGAAAGTCGTAATCATTGCGGGAATATTGGATATCAACCAAGCGCCGGATGATCTGGTCCCGCGTCAGATCGCCGCGCTCAGGTTCCAGGTAGAGCAGCATTCCCTGATAGGCTTCAGGAGATCCCAACCCATAGATACAGGAGACACTGGCAACAATGATCACATCTTCACGCTCAAGCAGCGAAACTGTTGCTGCATGGCGCAGTTTATCGATGCGATCATTGATCGAAGAGTCTTTTTCGATAAAGGTATCGGTAGTTGGGATATAGGCTTCAGGCTGGTAGTAGTCGTAGTAACTGACAAAATATTCAACCCGGTTTTCGGGAAAGAAATCTTTAAACTCTTGGTAGAGCTGGGCCGCCAGAGTTTTATTGGGGGCTACCACCAGAGTCGTGCGCTGAGTCTCAGCGATCACCTGGGCTAAGCTAAAGGTCTTGCCGGAACCGGTAACCCCTAAAAGAACCTGTTTCTGCAGGCCCGCCTCAACCCCGGCGCTTAATTTCTCAATGGCCTGAGGTTGATCACCCTGCGGCGTAAAGGGGGCCTGAATCTTGAATCGGGGCATTAGACATGTTCACAGGTTTTATTGAAAATAATTTTGGGATTAAGTTCAATAACCCGCTTTAAACGCCACTCACTCGGGGCCAAAAGGGTCAGATGGCCTTCAGCATCCAGAGCGAGCTGGTTTTCATTCTTCTTTCTGAACTGGTCGAGCAGAGTGCTGTCATCGGACTCGATCCAGCGGGCGGTCTTATAATCAACCGTCTCATAGATGGCATCAACCCCGTATTCAGCCTTGAGCCGGGCCATGGTTACCTCAAACTGGAGAACACCAACCGCACCGAGAATATAGTCGCTCCCCATCAGCGGCCGGAAAACTTGAACCGCACCCTCTTCCGAGAGTTGGATCAGACCCTTGCTGAGCTGTTTGCTTTTAAGGGGATTTTTGAGAACAACCCGGCGAAAATGTTCCGGGGCAAAGTTGGGAATCCCGGTAAATTTAAGTTCCTCTTTAGTCGTAAAGGTATCGCCGATCTTGATGGTGCCATGATTGTGGATACCGATAATATCGCCGGGCCAGGCCTCTTCAACGTTGCTCCGATCCTGAGCCATAAAGATGGTTGCATTAGCCACCGTAACATCTTTACCGAGACGGTGGTGACGAACCTTCATGCCCCGCGTAAACTTACCCGAACAGATCCTGAAAAAGGCGATCCGGTCGCGATGGGCCGGATCCATATTCGCTTGAATTTTAAAGGTAAACCCGGAAAAAGCAGACTCCTCAGGCTTAACTACCCGGCTTAATGCTGCCCGCGGACCTGGGGCCGGCGCCAACTCGACAAAAGCATCAAGCACCTCTCTAACGCCAAAGTTATTGATGGCGCTGCCGAAAAAAACCGGGGTTTGGCTCGCCTTAAGATACTCAGCATGTTCAAAAGGATTGGCCGCTCCCTCCATCAATTCGACATCTTCGCGCAACACTTCAGCCTGTTTACCGAGGAGTGCGTCTAGTTGCGGATCGGCAAGATCTTCGATGACAACGCCCTCCTGCCGGTGACTCTCTTTACCCGGCGTAAAGAGATTAAGCTTTTGCCGATAAAGATTATAGACTCCCTTGAAAGAGCTCCCCATCCCGATCGGCCAAGAGAGCGGAGCACATTCAACCTGCAGTTTATCCTCGATATCAGCTAAGATATCAAGAGGTTCAAGACCATCCCGATCCATTTTATTAATGAAGGTGATAATCGGGGTATTGCGCATACGACAGACCTCCATCAATTTTTCGGTCTGGGGTTCCACCCCCTTGGCACTATCGATCACCATCAGGGCGCTATCAACCGCCGTCAGCACCCGATAAGTATCTTCGGAGAAATCCTGATGTCCCGGGGTATCGAGTAGGTTGATCTCATAGTCGCGATAATTAAACTTCATCACCGACGAAGTCACTGAGATCCCGCGCTCCTGCTCAATCGACATCCAGTCGCTGGTCGCATGGCGCGAGGTTTTACGTGATTTAACCGCACCGGCCATCTGAATGGCGCCGCCGAAGAGCAGCAACTTTTCAGTTAAAGTGGTCTTACCGGCATCAGGATGGCTGATGATCCCGAAAGTTCGGCGCTTTAAAATCTCTCTTTCCAGTTGTTTACTCAAATTTATAACCTGTCTTTTTCAGATGATGGGCAAAAATTAATTACTCACTGATGATACCGGTAAAACGGGGCGTGATCTAATGAATAGAGCGTAATTTGTCAACTATTTTACCAACTTGCTCAAAATATGGTTGACAAATAATCAAGATTGACGGTATCTACCACTTATATGATTCACCTGAAGGCGCCAACCGGGACAATAAACCACACGCAGACAGGACAATAAAATGCTGGCACAAGGCAATAAATTACGCAAGGGACTACTAGTCTACCGCGGCGTACTTTTTGACTACACCAACGGGCGCACCTACGGGCCTTGCTTCACCCTGAAGCTGGAAGCTATTGAATGGGCCGAGAAAGAGGCCCAAAAAAGCAAATACCCCAAAGATTGCCAGAAGATGGTTATGTGGAACACCTGTGAAACGGAAGGCGAGGCCCCCGAGATGGAAGGTGCCAAATCGGATGCCATCGTCTGAGCCCTTCTATGGTGACAATGTAATCGTAAAGGCACCCCGCAACTCACCCAGGCGGTAACCGACGGCCTGGTCTTCAGGATAGATACGACGCACTGCCTTTTTCAATTTACGGTTAATATTTTCTCCATGGCAGCGAAGGCAAAGTGACCCCGTGGGAATTGCCCGCAAATAACGAAAAACGCGCTTCCCCTCAACCTCCACCTCTTGCCAGTACTCCATGCCCGCCAGAGTCTCTCCCTGCTGACGCCGTTCTTCCAAAACAACGAGTCCCTCTTTCTCCCAACTGTCCGGCTGGTTATCCCGGTTTCGGCAACGCCTGCTGGTACGCCCAACCTGCACTCCTGGAGCCAATGAATAACGCGCCGCCAGTTCCGGAGCCACCTTACTGCATACTGAAATCGCCTGCACCGACCGGCCTCCACGCAGGGCCGCTTTAAGTTTCCCTTTCAATTCAGTCATGAAATCCCGAGCCAGAACCCGACATTGCAAAACCCGTCGCTCCTCAGCGCCAGCTGAAATCACCAACAAAAAAACCAACAAAACCGAAAGTACAAATATCTTTTTTTTATGCATAGTTTTTCTTCTCACTTAAACTTCCGTTTAACATAAGCTGCCAGATCAACCCCAAAATCACTCCCCCAATCATCATCATAGACCATTCTCGCGGCAACTTCTGCCGCGACCATGGCGGCCCGATATTTCAGCGGCAAACAGTTTGGCAGACGGGACAGATAACGCGACTGCCGGAGAAACTGGGGAAGATGCGATTTCAAGACCCGCCGCACGGGTGGCGTATCGAGAAGCTCTGAGTTCTCCTGGAAATAGTTAAAGAGACGAATATAGTTATGATTTATCTCCATACTTAAAGAGCTCGCGATCATGGTATAAGATTGCTGGTCGCAACTCAATCGCCGGCGACGAAAAATTAACCGCGCCTCATCAGCGGCCCGTTTTTCGAGAATTTCAAGGACATCCCTGACATACTCATCTTTATGCTTGATAAATTCCCGTTCCGAAAGCACTAGGTTGGCGATAATCTCATAGGAGGAGGAGATCACCCCACATTTATTAGCTGCGGCATCACGAATGACAATAATTCCCTTTTCCTGTAGTTTTTCCCGGGCATCTGGCGTAATAAAGGAGTTGGCCCCTTCGACAATCGCCCGACAGGTTGGACTTCCGTCAGCCGAGAAGAAAGATTCCCAATTTTCGCTGTCGACAGTCTCGGGTCGCCCCCCAGCCGGGATAAAGAGATCGGCCGGCACGACAAAAATAGCATGATCAAACTCACGGTGAAAGGCATCGGCTGTAACCCACTCTTCACAGACCCCGTCAACCCCTTTGGCAAGACGTTTATAGAGCTCGGCCAAACCCTCCCGCCGCCGTTCCCGACTGAGCAGAAGAAAACCTCCAGGATGCAGCTTTTCAGGAACAAACGCGTCAATATTATCTTTTAGAATAATCCGCTTGAGTTCGTCATGATCGAGACCTTCGGGATCGAAAAGTACCCCCGAACCGGCCACAATCAACGTAATCTTAACATTTGGCGAACGCTCCAGCAGCAGACGCATGGCATTGCCGGCAACATCACCATTCGGGCCGCCGGTCAGTTTAACACTGAAAGCGTCACGGCACATATCGACACCAAGTTCAGCCATGGTTATTTCGGCAAAGGTGATGACGCCCAGAGAGGTCACTCCATACTGTTTATGATTGATGCCAACCGCCTTGCTGGAGATCACACCACCACCCAGAATATAGCCCCGTTTCAAGGATTGTTTGGCAATTAACTCGATCATCGAGTCGTGCATATTCTCATCCGGGCCCAGCTCAATCGGCTCCTCCTCGGCGTAGTAATCGACAACCCGCGGATTTTTTGCCCGGCCCTTGCTGTCGGTCACAAAGAGATCAAAGAAAGCGTTGATAAAACCGTACTGAACTTTATAGAGACTCTGCAAACGGGCGGCACTGTCACTCAGGTCGCTGACATCGTGGACGACGACCATCTTCGACCCACCTTCATAGATATCCTTGTTTTTGAGATGCTGAGTATGGGCCAGAACGTAGACCTCACGCAGTAGGGTACCGGCAGTCGCGAGAAAATCATCCGTCGTTGAACAGGAGATTGTACGCCAGCCACCCCGGGCAATATCGGAAAAACCAACATGGTAACCCGCCCCATAACGACCATAAAAGAAGGTAATCCGGAAAGGTGGATCCCCGGCCGGGAGATCAGCGGTAAACTCATCCTTCATCTCCTGGAGATAGGCCGGGTCAAGACGAAAGGCGAGAGCGTGCTTTTCGGGTACAAAAAAGTTGCTCTTTAACGTATAACGCACCAACAGCAGGGCGGTCGCAAAGATCGTGCGGCGCAGCTCATCGAAGTGACGATGCCCGGTATTGTAACCGGCAATCATCTTCTCGACTTCCGCTTGCCGACGGCTGCATTCAGCTTGGCGCGCCTCAAGTTCCAGGGAAAAGCGAGCCCTGAAGAGACGCACCAGAGCCAAAGCAATCTCGGGACTCGTATGAAAGGCACGCCGGACTTCACTTAAATCGTAGACATCAGGCTGACTGTGAGCCAGGTTGGTATGACAGAAAGCAACCATTACGTTAATTAACAGAAGTTCTTCTCCATCAGCGAGTTCACCAAGAACATATTGACGATAAAGACTCCCTTTATTGGCCAGAATCTGGGTATTGTAGAGATCCCGTCTCAAACGATCATAGAATTCAGGCCCCATCTTACTACATTTTTCGAGATAGAAAGTTCCGAGAAAATGCGGATTTACCCCGGTTGCGATCTCCAGACAGTAAGCCCGACAAACCCGCCCATCAAGACGGTGAAAAACCTCTAAGACCTGTTCAAAAAAACCGTGACCGGGAGGATTACCAACAGAAAAAAGAATTCTGGTCTCGGGATGGTCACAAGCATCAACCCCTTCTTCCACCGCAAAATAGAGACCATCATGCTGGCGCCCCTGCTGATAGAGAGAGAGCAGACGGGCAATCCGTTCCGCAGGTGACACTTTAAGATAATCTATATTATTGACGGCCAAAAGCGTCAGCAGCGAGCGCAACTCGGCAAAATTAAAATCGGGATAGAGCTGACGCATAGCCTGTTCAACTTTTTGCAACAAGCCTCTCGGCAATTTGACATTCCGGGCGGCTCGCACCTCCCGACTGGAAACCTTTTTAAATTCATAACGCTGAATTTCAAGCACGAACTCACTCCCGGGTAAGCTCCCATAAGAGTGAGTAATTTCGGCATAAGTCGGCTTTTCCCGCAGATCGGTTAAGGTCTTATAGATCGAGCCTGCCTGACTTAAACCAGCAACAATCAGAAGTTCCTCTCGCTCTGCCAGCAAAATGTGCCGGTTCATGCCCAAGGTATCGAGACCTGAAACCAACATATCAAGAGCCCCGCAATGTTCCTCCATGGTCAAAAAGAAATAGGGATTCATGTTGGCTTGAAGCCAAATCAAATTATCCTTTTCCCGCTGCCGGCGCAGTTCAAGATTTTCATTTAAACGTTGATTTATACGCTCTTCAATCGCAGAGACATCAGACATAACAAACTCCTCGATAAAAAATATCACAACTTACTTTTTCGGCAAACCTCTCATAACAAAAATCTTTCCCCATCAACCAAGTGACTTTACGAGAATGCACTTTTCCTCAGTTCAGCTCAGGATAACAGCTATAACACATTCGCCTAAATGACTCGACCCCTAAATTGATATTCTTTATATTGCAAGCAGTATTGACATCTACGTTTTATTGATTATATTATAATTTATAAGATAAGGCCACACCTGTTGTGAGGCAGGGTCGGAAAGCCACGTGTCTTGCGAAATTACTCTTTCACAAACACAAGACGGTTGGGTTGCCTGAAAAATTGCTCGGCCTTTTTTATTGTTAATAATGACAAGGGGTGATTCGATAAGATCAAACATCAGTTATCGAATCTTTTAATGGTTAATAAAAAATAACCAGACAACCAATAGCTGTACTAAGCCGTTGGTTGAAACACAATCATCATTAAAAGGGGGTTTGTTATGAGTTTAGCAATCTGGGATCCATTTCATGCAATGGAAGAGTTGGTGGACAGGTACAACAGATCGGCAAGAAAATCACTGGTAAAATATGATGATAAATCATTTGAGGCCGGAGACTGGATGCCGGCAGTTGATATCAGTGAAACTGAAGATGCTTTTGTCGTTAAGGCTGAGCTACCCGGCGTTAACAAAGATGATGTAAGCGTAAAAATCGAAAATGGCATTCTAACTATCAGAGGAGAAAAAAAAGCTAAGACAGAAGACAAAAAGAACCATCGAATTGAATGTACATATGGTTCTTTTGTGAGAAGCTTTACCCTGCCGCAGGCAACTAAATCAGACAGTATTAAGGCAGAATACAAAGACGGGATTCTCAACCTGACTATTCCAAAATCAGAAGAAGTCAAACCAAAAGAAATAGAGGTGAAAATCAAGTAAAAAATTTATAGACATCCAACTCAACTGGCTGAGGCATAAGGTTTCAAGTGTCCGCAGCCAGTTGTAGTTATCGTTACGCCGACCCCTTGGACAAGGTCACGATTATTCCGCTGAAGGACGAGTAAAAGTTTGGGGAAACAATAGACAAGGAGACAGATTGATGAAAGAGGCTATGTTTTATCAGCAGGCGCAGGGGGATGAAGTTGTCTGCGGTTTATGCAACCATCACTGCCACATCAAAAATGAGAAGCGGGGTCTCTGCGGGGTACGGGAAAACCATGATGGCAAGCTATACAGTCTGGTGTATGGCCGGTTGATTGCCGAACATGTCGATCCCATCGAAAAAAAACCACTCTTTCATTTCCTGCCCGGTAGCAAAGCCTATTCCATTAGTACGGTAGGCTGTAATTTCCGTTGCCTGCATTGCCAGAACTACGATATCTCCCAATATCCACATCTCCATAATGGTGCGATAACCGGCAAAAAGCATAGCCCTGAGTCCGTGGTTGAAAATGCGGTTCGACAGGATTGTGCCAGTCTCTGCTATACCTATGTAGAGCCGACAATTTTTTATGAATTTGCCTACGACTGCTCTACCTTGGCCCATCAGCGGCAGGTGAAGAATGTATTTGTCAGCAACGGTTATATGAGTCCCGAGATTTCCCGCCATTTGGCAACAGTTTTGGATGGTATTAATATCGATATCAAAGGATTTACCGACGATTTTTACAAAAAGGTGTGCAAAGCTCGACTGCAGCCGGTGCTTGACAATGTCAAACTTATGCATGAACTTGGGGTATGGGTCGAGGTGACCACTCTGGTTATTCCGGGTCTTAATGATTCTAAAGAAGAGTTACGTGATATTGCTCATTTTATCAAGGGCATCGATCCTTCCATACCCTGGCATGTAACGGCCTTTTATCCTACCTACAAGATGCTGGATCGAGAGCCCACGCCTGCGGCAACCTTGCGCATGGCAAGAGAAATCGGCCTTGAAGAAGGATTACGCTTTGTCTATGAGGGCAATATTCCCGGCGAGGGAGGAGAAAACAGCTACTGCCCCACCTGCGGTGAGGAGTTGATCAACCGTTTTGGATTTAGTATCCGGAGTAACAACTTGCGTGAAGGATGTTGTGGCCAATGCGGTGAGTCCATTGAAGGGGTCTGGAGCTAAAAGGTTTTGTCGCCGTGATGATGGCTCTGATTGAATACCTATTGCATACCTCAACGCCAGGTTCCGGGAATTAGGGCATCAGTCGGAAGTACATTTTCAGTTTCCATTTGCTCCATTTTACGCGCATGTCCACTCCAACCCCACTCCACATTCCATTCCATTTTACAGACCCCTGATCCTGGTACCGACTGACATGTCGCTACCAACTTGACAAAAAATGTCGACAGTTCTACAATGGGAAAGTATCCTTTATTGTGGGAACCTTCCGGGTTTTGGCCGCCTTTCTGAGAGCCAGATCAAAGGCCGTTCACAGGCCGTAATCGGCCACTTCACGGTTGAACGTAAGATCCTGCATGAGGCCCTGATGCTGCTGTTTTTCTCGGTTGTTATCATTCTTTCAGCAGCTTTTTTGCACAATATCAGTGAAGGGGGTTTGGTTCCCCATACACAAAGCCATGAGTTATCGACGCTGGTCACAATAGGATTTAATGTGACATAGGAGTACAGAGAAAGTACCTTGGATACCTCGACATCTGGTAAAGTTATGGAAGCCTCAGAAAAAACCGCTTGGTTTTCGCTCTTGATCAATCTCCTGCTGGTCACCATAAAAGCGTCTCTGGCCCTACTCTCCGGCAGCCTGGCGATTAAAGCCGATACCATCCACTCCCTTACCGATGTTGTCTCCGCTACCATTATCCTGATCGGTATCAAGATCTCGAAACGTTCCAGTCGCAGCTTTCCCTACGGCCTCTACAAGGTCGAAAATCTCGTCGCTCTGGGAACCTCACTGTTGATCTTCTTGGCCGGCTATGAAATCGCTCTGACGGCTCTGAAGGGACCTGCACAAATTATCCCAGCCCAACTTCCCTTGGCCGTCGGTGGTATCAGCCTGACGATCCTGATAACCTTTCTTTTCTCACGCTATGAACTCAAACAAGGTATCAAGACCGGTTCACCCAGTCTGGTTGCCGACTCTCGCCATATCTGGACCGACATGCTCTCTTCGGTGATTATCCTGATCTCTCTCTTAGGGAGCGCCCTGGGCTTTGCCGTAGACCGCTATGCCGCCCTGGTTGTGGTTCTTTTTATCGGTCGGGTAGCCTTTATTATCATGCTTGATGCGGTTAGGGTCCTGCTCGACGCCTCTCTTGCCCCGGAGTACCTCAATCGGGTGCGAGAGATTGTTATCGCCGATCCCCGAGTGGAGCGGATCAATGAACTTCGGGCGCGCAACGCCGGCCGCTATAAGTTTGTCGAACTGGATCTGGCCTTGCGCGTAAAGGCGTTTGAGAAGGGGCATCTGGTTGCGGAAGAGATCAAGCAACGGATTAAAGAGAGCCTGGAAAATGTGGACCATGTGCTGATTCATTACGAACCGTGCCAAAAAGAACACCTGATTCTGGGCCTCCCCCTTGATGCCGACCGCCAAACCATTTCGGAGCACTTTGGTGAGGCCCCTTTTTTCCGACTGGTTACCGTGCGTTCGTCCGATCTTATGGTCACGGTTGACACTACTCTGAGTAACCCGTTCATGAATGCGGAGAAAGCCAAGGGGATTAAGGTGGCCAACTGGCTGCTGGAGAGTGGGCTGGATCTGATGATTGTGCGCCAGGATCTGGCCGGCAAGGGGCCGGGCTTTGTTTTAGGTAATGCCGATTGCGAAGTCCTGGTAGTTTCGGAAAGTGATGTCGATGCAGCTCTGGCCGGAGTCAAGAAAGATCTGACCCGACCGATCTTAGAACCATAATTTTTTGAGTATACGGAAAAAATATATGACAAACAAGCAGCCTGCCAATAAACCCAAGGGTTTTGCCAATGTCCCGCCACAATGGCTATCATGGTGGCGTTATCTCCTCTGGTTTTTCGTCGTTCTGGCATTATCCAGTTACTGGTTCAATCCCGACCAGAATCAACCACAAAGATTTTCCTACACTGAGTTTAAGAACAAAGTCCGTGCCAATGAAGTTGTCATAGTGACGCTGCAAGGTGATCAGGTTTCGGGTAGCTTGGGCCAGGTTGAGGTTTCCAAGACGGCAGCCGAAAAAAAAGTTTCACTTCGTTTCGTGACTACACTACCGCCGGTCGATGACCCGGAGCTGATCTCTTTACTGGAGCAACACCGGGTCGAAGTGCATGCTAGGTCGGAGCAGGCCGTTTGGTGGGTACGGGCGTTGATCGGCGTACTCCCTTGGTTGTTGATCATAGGCCTGTTCTGGTACTCCAGCGGTAAAATGCAGGAACGTATGACCGGTACCGGCGGCCTCATGGGGGGTATCTTTGGCTTCGGCAAGTCCAGGGCCAAACGTTTTCACAAGGGCGAGTCTGAACTGACTTTTGAAAATGTCGCCGGGTTGGAGAATGCCAAGCGGGATCTACGTGAAATAACCGGCTACCTCAAAAACCCGGATCACTATCGCAAACTGGGCGCCAAGATTCCCAAAGGCATTCTGCTCATGGGGCCACCGGGTACCGGCAAGACCCTGTTGGCTAAAGCCGTGGCCGGCGAAGCCAATGTGCCTTTCTTCAGCATCAGTGGGTCGGAATTTATCGAGATGTTTGTTGGTGTCGGTGCCTCCCGAGTGCGGGATATGTTTGCCAGCGCCAAGAAGGAAGCACCGGCTATTATCTTCATCGATGAAATTGACTCAGTTGGTCGGGCCCGCGGCACCGGCCTTGGCGGCGGACATGACGAACGTGAACAAACCTTGAATCAAATCTTAGGTGAGATGGATGGCTTTAACCCTCATGAAACCGTGGTGGTATTGGCCGCCACCAATCGTCCCGATGTACTCGACCCCGCATTGATGCGCCCGGGGCGTTTTGACCGCAAGATAACGTTGGATCTCCCTGATAAAAAATCGCGCCGGTCAATCATGGATATTCACTCAAAAGATGTCCCTCTGGCCGAGGATGTTGATCTGGATCGTCTGGCGGCGCTGACTATCGGTTTCTCCGGTGCGGATCTGGAAAATCTTATTAACGAAGCGGCTTTACTATCGGGGCGTGAAGATAAAGAAAATGTCAATATGGCAGCGCTCCTTAACGCCCGGGATAAAGTCGTGCTCGGTAGCAAACGAGAGCTGATCGTTAGTGACAAAGAGAAAAGGTTGATCGCCCATCACGAGGCCGGACATGCGCTGGCAGCCAGCCTGCTGCCTAACGCCGATCCCCTGGACAAGGTCACGATTATCCCGCGTGGCCGAGCCCTGGGCGTCACAGAACAGATCCCTACAGAAGAACACTACAATTTACAGCAAAGTTATCTGCATGACCGCATCGGGGTAATGCTGGGAGGCCGGGTCTCTGAACAACTGATCTTCGGCGAAGTCAGTTCCGGTGCCGAAGAAGATCTTACACAAGCAACCATTCTGGCCCGCCACATGGTGACACAATGGGGGATGAGTGAGCAACTCGGACCGGTCGCCTTTCGCCGGGGAGAAGAACATATCTTTCTCGGACGGGAAATGGCCCAGCAGCGGGATTTCAGCGAACACACCGCGCAGATCATTGACGATGAGATTTGCGACCTGATCAAGGGTATCGAGAAAGAAGTAATGAAATTGTTAAAAGCGCATCGCCAGCAACTGAAAAATCTGGCTGAGTCCCTACTCGAAAAGGAGACCCTGGAAGCAGACGATATTCAGTCAATCATCAATAAAAGTGCATAATTCCTGCAAAACATCTTTCTAGATCCAAGTCCGACATTTCCTTGTGGAGGCAGATGACTATGGGTTCCTTTTTCTGCTATCAAAGATGAGTTTGACATTCTCCTGCAGAGGGTTATAATGTAATATATATATAGTCGTTATACTGGTTCACTCTCTGCCGGTTTTCAGCTTAAACAGATAGTACTGCGATAATTTAGAAAGAAGAATTGCGTAATAACCTAGGAGGCTGTCCGATAATGCCTGGCAAATCACAGCACTTTCGCCGCTATATTTTAGATAGTCTGCCGGTAGCTCTAGTGACCATGGATTTTAATTTTAAAATCACTTCTTTTAACCGAAAAGCGGAAGCGTTGACCGGTTTTCCAGCTAGCGCTGCGGTGGGACGGTTATGCAGTGAAGTATTACGCAGCAACAAATGTGAAAATGAATGCCCGTTGCAGACGGTACAAGAATCCCAAGAATCAGCAACCGGCCTGGAAGCGGAGTTGACCAATCATCAAGGAGAAAAAGTGCCGGTGCGAATAGGCACTACGGCCATCGAAGATGCAGATGGTAACTTTATTGGTTATCTGGAGATAATCGAGGACATCTCAAGATTTAAGGAGATGGAACGGGAAAAAAAGAATTTTGTCTCCATGGTTGCTCATGACATGAAATCACCGATGGTTATCATCGGTGATTTCACCAAACGCCTTCAGAAAGATCCGATCTGCAAGGATAATAACAAAATCAGGAAATACCTCCAGACAATAGATGATGCCGAACATAAACTGGAATCTCTGATTCATGAATTCCTCGAACATTCCCGCCTGGATAGCAACTATTTCAACCTGAAGCGGGATGATATTGATCTCGTCGAGATACTCAAGCAAATCATTGAAAGTCATCGTCAGATAATAGAGGAGCAGGAGATTGATCTACAGTGTGATTGTCAAGTGCTGGCCCCTGTTAATGTGAATGCTGAATATCTCAATCGCGCATTAACAAACCTTTTAGATAATGCCCTCAAGTATTCCCCCCGAAAAGGTCAAATCATCATCAACGCCAGGGAAACGGATCACGAGATTGTTATTCGTTTTCAAGACCAGGGTAAAGGTATTAATCCTGAAGAGCTGCCTTACATTTTTGATGCTTTTTACCGAGGGGAATCAACAAACGAAAAAAATGGCCATGGTCTTGGCCTGGCGTCAGTCAAATCCATAGTCCGCCAGCATGGAGGCCGGGTCACGGCAGAGAGCACTCCCGGCAAAGGATCTGTGTTTACTGTCAGGCTGCCTAGATAAATAAAAGAATAACAGGAAAATATATGACCAGTGCTCAACACCTGCCGGTGTCTGCCCTGCTGGCCCAGAGTGAATGCATTATCCGCTCTTTGGGATCTGATAAGAAAACCGCCCAGCGGTTGGCCCAGATGGGAATTTTACCAGGCACTCACCTGCGAATTATCCGGATTGCTCCCCTTGGTGGCACCATTGAGGTAAACGACGGTCAGGGCCAGAGCTTTGCCCTGCGCCAGCAGGAGGTTGCAGCCATGAACTGTGAGCCGGTAGCCATGCCCCTGGTCTCTGAACTGGTGGTGAAAGGGCAGACCTATATGATCCGTGATCTACGGGGAGGTAAAACCTTTCAGCAACGTATGGCAGTTGTGGGGCTACAAGAAGGAGGCCTCATCCAGGTCAGGGAAGCAGGACTTAAACCCATACAGATTCACCTTGTTGATACGGACAGACAGGTTTCCATTGGTGAGGGTGAAGCAAAAAAGATCATTGTCGAGGTGATCAACCATGAATCCAACAGCTGAACCAGTCACCATTGCCCTGGCTTCCATTCCAAATTCAGGTAAGACCACTCTTTTTAATCGTCTCACCGGCTCCAACCAGTCCACAGGTAACTGGCCGGGAGTCTCTGTTGAGCAGAAGAGCGGCACCTTTCCCCTAGGAGAATATATCGTCACCCTGTTTGATCTGCCCGGGGCCTATGCCCTCTCTCCTGTCACCGAAGAGGAACAAGTGGTGCGCGATTATTTCCTCAACTCACCACCCGATATTATTCTGAATGTGCTTGATGCTGGTAATTTGCAAAGGGGGCTTGGTTTAACCCTGCAGATGGCCACCAGCACTCTACCTATGGTGGTAGCCGTGAATATGATGGATGAAACCAGGCGGCGGGGAATAACACTTGATCTTAAGGCCTTGGCTCAGCATCTTGGAGTGCCGGTTATTGAAATATCAGCAAAAACCGGTGAGGGCTTACCTGATCTTAAAGATGCTCTTTACGAAGTCATTAAGCATCCGGAAAAAACAAGAATCCCTCATATCTCCTGTCCCCCACTTTTGGAAAAGGCCTTTTCCCAAATCACCAAAGCCATTAGTAAATCAACTATTGACACTCGCCTCGATCATACCTTTCTTGCCATGCGAATGCTGGAAGCAGAGAACCAGACCCAGTGGACAAGCAATGAAAAGGTGGCAGCATTGACCAGAAAATGGCAGAGCCGCTTAAAGCAATCCCTTCATGCAAGCTTCCCTGTAGTTTGCGCCGGTTGTCGTTTTAACGCTGCCCGGGGACTTGCCATGGAAGTTCTTGGAGAACAACCGGTCATTGAGGATAAGCTAAGCAGACGACTGGACCATATTTTTCTCCACCGTTTCTTTGGTCTGCCCATATTTATTATGCTTATGTTCCTGCTTTTTCAAGGTGTCTATGGTCTGGGGACTCCGTTGCAGGAGATCCTTTCGATGGCTTTTGACAGAGCTGGCAGTTGGCTTTCCAGTCAAATAATGGTTCTCTCTCTACCCGCCTGGTTACAAAGTTTTCTCTTTGACGGTATCTGGCAGGGTATGGCAGTGGTTACCTCCTTTCTCCCTATCATTGCCCTCTTTTTTTTCTTCATGTCCGTAATTGAAGACAGCGGCTACATGGCCCGGGTGGCATTTCTTATGGATAGACTCATGCATCGACTCGGCCTGGATGGCAAAGCCTTTATCTCTATTCTGCTTGGCTATGGTTGCAATGTCCCTGCTGTGATGGGAACCCGCATCTTGACGAGCAGCTATAGTCGCATACTTACCATGCTCCTTATTCCCTTTACTCTCTGTACAGCCCGGTTACAGATTTTTGTCTTTCTGACAGCCATATTTTTCACTTCAACAATTGCACCCTGGATTATTTTATCCCTCTATGGCTGCAGTTTTATTGCTGTTATCCTTACTGGTTCCGTGCTCAAACTTTTTCGTATCGGCGGCGCACCGGAACCTTTTATCATGGAGATACCGCCCTATCGGTTTCCGACCTTGCGCAGTGTCGGTCTGCGAAGCTGGTATGAAATGAAAGATTTTCTCTCCCGGGCAGCTCCGCTGATCATAGCCGGGGTATTGATCGTCTGGCTGCTCAGCCACATGCCCACAAATGTTCCACCAGCCAGTGCAGCAACCTGGGCCGGACAACTGGGGCAGATACTTGCCCCGGTTTTTCAGCCGCTGGGAATTGGCTGGCAGGAAACCGTGGCCCTGATCTTTGGTTTTATTGCCAAGGAGATCGTTGTTGGAAGCCTGGCTGTTATCTATGGCGGAACCGACCTGGCCGGTCTGATGAGCAGCCATATTACCCAGATACAGTGCATCAGTTTTATGATCTTCTGCCTGCTTTACACCCCATGTGTGGCCACCATTGCCGCCATTTACTCAGAATCACGATCCCTCGGAATTACCCTGATCAGCCTGGTTTCCGGCCTTGGTATTGCCTGGCTGACCAGCTTTATTTTTTATCAATCAGGATTATTGCTCGGTTTTAATTGACTACAATAAAAAGCAATGAGAGAAACAATCATGAACAAGGAACAAAATAAACGATCACCACAGAAGCCAACTTTTCGCAAAGTTTTGCAAAAAAGCGCTCTTTCCTTCCTGGCCATAAGCCCTCTCCTGTTAGGGATCATCGGCTTGGTCGGTCTCTTTCAGGTTCTGGTAACACCGAAGATGCTCGCGGCTCTTTTCAGGGGCAATGGTGTTATCGACACCTTGATCGGCACCCTGGCCGGTGCCACCGCCGCCGGCAATCCGGTGGTCAGTTATCTGCTGGGCGGAGAACTTCTCAACCAAGGAATCTCACTTTATGCAGTAAGTGCTTTTGTCATCTCCTGGGTTACCCTGGGATTAAGCCATCTGCCGGCAGAAGTGGAGGTGTTTGGCGGTCGTTTTACCCTGTATCGAAATATCCTGGCTTTTGTCTTTACCATGCTAATTGCGACGCTGACCACCCTTACCGTCCAGGTGTTAACATGAAGGAACAGGACAAACCCTTTAAAAATGAGGATAAACCCTTTGTCTTTCGAGGTAAATATCTCCTGCTCATCGTTCTTATTTTTTATGGTCTGCTTTTTATCGGCAACAGTCAAGCCGCTCAACTGGCTCTGCAAAAGAGTGGCAAAACCCTGGTGAATATTGTCCCCATTTTGCTCATGGTTATACTGCTAACCTCCTTGCTCAACTTTTTTTTACAGCCCAAACATGTCGCCAGGCACCTGGGAGAGGAGAGTGGTGGCAAGGGTTGGTTTTGGGCCTTGGCAGCCGGGGTGATCAGCCATGGGCCGATGTATATCTGGTACCCCTTGCTTGAAGATTTACGCAGTCATGGTATGAAGGACGCATTCATTGTCGTCTTTTTTGCCTCCAGAACCATAAAAATCCCCCTTTTACCGATGATGATTGACTATTTCGGCCTGACCTTTACGGTTGTTCTGTCATTCTATCTGTTAATCGGAGCCCTGATTCAGGGATTGATTCTGGAAATATTGCAACCCCAAAATGAAAATTAAAAAGAGGCAGATGCCTATGTCATTAGTTGTGGCTCAGAAACTTGAAAAAACCTATATTGCCGGGGATATTGTAGTGAAGGCCATTCAGGGGGTAGACTTTTCTGTTGAGCCTGGATCCTTTGTCTCCTTTATCGGACCATCGGGTAGTGGCAAGAGCACTCTGCTGAACATGATCGGTTGCCTTGACCCTCCAACAGGAGGAAAACTCATTGTCGCCGGCGAGGATGTCAGCACCATGAACCGTGTGCAGTCGGCCCATTTTCGCGGAGAAACCATCGGTTTTATCTTCCAGGATTTTAACCTGATTCCCGTCCTCACCGTAGCGGAAAATATTGAATATCCCCTGCTGATGGTGCAAAACCAGCCCCAAAAGAAGCGGCAGCAACGAGTTCATAAATTACTGCAAGCCGTTGGCATGGAAGACCAGGCTGATAAGTTCCCGAGCCAGATTTCCGGCGGTCAGAAACAGCGGGTGGCAATAGCCCGAGCCTTAGTAACCAATGCCCAATTGGTCCTTGCCGATGAACCAACCGCAAATCTTGATAGTAAGACCGCCCATAAAATTATCGGACTTATGAAAGATATGCGTGATGAATTCGGCACAACCTTTATCTTTTCGACCCATGATCCCAAGGTTGTGGAGAATGTCGAAATTATTTTCACCCTGGAAGATGGCAAACTTCTGCAAAAATCGGGAGGGAACCATGTTTAATATCTTCAAACTGGCGATCCGCAATTTGCGCCGTTATAAGCGCCGAACCATTCTCACCTCCATGCTGATCACTCTGGGCGTTGTCGCGGTGTTGCTCTTTATTTCCGTGTCAGGCTCCTTCAAGGCCATGATGGTCGGTCAGATAACCGACTCCATGCTGGGTCACCTGCAGATCCATAAAAAGGGCTACCTTGCCTCCATTGACAGCCTGCCTCTGGATCGTAACCTCAAGGAAAAACAGGTGGTCAGGGTACAAGAGTTCCTTAACGACAGCAAAGAGGTTGCAGCCTACTCACGACGCATCAAGCTCGGCGCCATGTTCAGCAACTTCAAAGAAACCACCAATATTCGTCTAAATGCGGTAAACCCGACCCGGGAGATGCTAACCGTGCCCATGCTCGTCGAGCGTATCATCAAAGGTGATAAAGAGGGGTTACTGACAAAGGGAGAAATTTTGGTACCGGAACTTATTGCCAAAGGTATGAAGGTTAAAATCGGCGACACTATTGTCCTGGTAGCCACCAATAAAGATGGCTCGGTAAATGGTCAATCTTTTGTGGTTCGCGGTATTTTGGAAGGTATCTCCGGCCCCGGCGGCCGGGATGGCATTATCCATATTGAAGATGCCAAAAGCCTCCTGCGCATCCAGGAGAATGAGATCAGTGAAATTGCCATCCGCCTTAATAATATTGAGGATATGGCCAAAGTTTTCTCCCGGATAAAGACTGCACTTGGCCCCATAAAAAACAAGCTGGATAAACCAGTTTTTGAGGTTCATACCTGGCAGAAATTGTCACCATTTTTCAATATCGCCCGGATGATTGACCTGATGACCCTCTTTATAAAAATCATGCTGGTGGCCATTGTCCTGGTAAGTATCATGAATGTGATGATTATGGCCGTGTTTGAACGAATCAACGAAATCGGCACCATTGCCGCCATTGGCACGGTTCCAAACAAAATACTAGCGCTTTTCGTCGTTGAAGGATTTCTCCTTGGCCTGTTGGGCACCTTGATTGGCGTTGTCATCAGTCTCGTTACCATTGCCGGCATGAATGCGGCCCAGATAAGTTTTGATTTTGGTCGTCAGAAAGGCCTGTTGCTTTCACCTACTATTGAAGCAGGTGATGTAGTCACCGTGGCCTTCATCGTTATAGCCATCTCGGTTCTTGCCAGTCTGCAGCCAGCTTGGAAAGCCGCCAGAATGGATCCGATAACCGCCCTCAAGCATGTATAAAACATAAAAAGGAGAAACTATGAAAACAAGAAACTCACAAACAAAAAGCACTCTTATTGCCTTGGTATTTTTCCTTCTTTTTTGTTCCATTGTCCAAAACGCGAATGCTGAATCAACAAAGATTGCCGTAGCGGCAATAGGGCAGGAAAAAGATGCGGCCATAAGTCTGGAGACCGGGCGAGCTCCATTTTTCTTGATTTTTGATGGCAAAGCTACTTTTCTTGAGGCCCTAAACAATCCCGCCAAAGAGCAGACCCGGGGCGTTCGTAGAGTCGTTTCTTCATTGTTTGCTCAAAAAGGAGTAACCATCATTATCGCCGGAAATATTGGCAATAAAATGGAACAAGCTCTCAAGGAACAACATATCCTATACATCCAAAAAACAGGAGTCGCAGCCAATGTGGTACAGACATTTATTCAAAATCACTAAACAGACTATTTTCCTCACCTTCTTTCTGAGTTTGGTCTGGGTGGCTGCAGCCTGCGCCCTTGACGGTAATGAAATCTTGCGTCAGGTAGATGAAAACATGCAGCCTCAGTCCTATGAGATGTATCGAAAACTGATCAATATAGAACCAGACGGTTCCCGAAAGGAGTTTGTCTTCTATACGGTGAAAAAGGGGCAGAATAAAATGGTGGCCCTTTTTCTCTCACCAGCCAGCGAAAAGGGCCGTGCCACCTTACGGCTTGGTGATAATATGTGGCTCTATATCCCCAATGTGGGAAAACCGATCCGGATCACCAGTCTGCAATCGGTAGTCGGCGGTATTTTTAATAACTCGGATATCCTGCGCCTTGATTATAATCTTGAATATAAGGCCGAGAAGGTAACCGATCAGGGCGATTCATACCTCCTTGACCTCAAAGCCAAATCACCATCTGTGGCCTATGCCGGTCTCAAGATGGAGATAGATAAAACAACCCTTTTGCCGACCAGCATTGACTGTTACGCGATAAGCGGCATGTTGATCAAGACCCTCCATTATTCAAAAATAAAGGATTTTGGCGCTGGACTTGTCAGACCATCAATGCTGGAGACCAGCAGCCCGCTTTATAAAGAATATAAATCGGTGATGCTCTTTGCCAAGGTCAATAAACGTGAGCTGGCAGATGAGGTATTTACCCTCAACTATATGTCCAGGGTCGATGAACTTCGCTGACAGGGGCCTTACTGCATGGAAATTAGCCACCCGGGGTCATCTTTTACCCTCCAGGCTGATTTACGGTTCTGTTTGTTTACTGGTTAGTCTGTTGCTGCTTATTCCGATAATCGTCCATGGTGAGGATGAATTTAGATTTGAGCTCGATGAAATCGAGAAAAAGCCCTTACAGTGGGGAGGTTACGCAGAGCTTAAATGGGAACACATGGACATCAATCAGGGATCAGCCTTTAGTAGCTTAAATCTCTCTGACCCCTCCCTCTCGACCCGGGATCGTTGCAATGGCAGCTTACAGATTGATGGGCGCTATGATCAGGGGATAACCAGTCTGAATTGGACTCTCAAGGCTGCAGCCCAACAGGATGATCTGGGCTGGGCTGATATGACAGATGTTTATGAGGCTTATGTCAGTATCAGGCCGGTGCCTCTCTTAACTGGAGGATTGGGTAAAAAGGCATACAAATGGGGAAAAGGCTATGCCTGGGATCCTGTCGGCTTTATTAACCGTCGCAAAGACCCAAACGATCCCGAAGAGGCACTGGAAGGTTATATCACCGGTGAAATCGACCTTATTAAAAGTTTTGCCGGGCCATTGCAGACAGCAGCCCTGACCACAGTGATCCTGCCGGTATGGGATGAGGTAAATGAAGACTTTGGCGAAATCAATAATGTCAACCTGGCGGTCAAGCTATATCTCCTGTATTACGACACGGACATCGATCTGGTTTATTATTCAGGCAACAGTCGTTCAACCCGTTACGGCCTGGATTTTTCCCGAAACCTGGCTACCAATTTTGAAATCCACGGGGAGTTTGCCTATGTCCCGAATCAAAAAAGAGTACGCCTCCTGGCCGACTACTCGGTTCTGGTCGAGAAAGTTTCAGCAACATCCTGGCTCCTGGGGTTGCGTTATCTATCGGAGAATGATTTGACTTCTATCATTGAATATTATCATAACGACGCCGGCTATTCTAAAGAAGAGATGGATCATTTTTTTCAGCTTATTAGCGAAGGAGAAAATCAATTTCTTGCAGCAAGAGACGACTCCCTTCTAAGTAAAGCACAAGATCTCAGCATAAAGGGGTATGGAAGACCGCAACCTGGCCGCAACTATCTCTATACCAAATTCAGCCAGAAGGAACCCTATGATATACTTTACCTGTCACCAGGTCTCACCGCGATTGTTAATCTGGATGACAGCAGTTTCTCAGTAAGTCCGGAAGTTGTTTATACCGGAATAACGAACTGGGAAATGAGATTGCGTTTTTCCTATCTTGGTGGAGGTAAATCCAGTGAGTATGGCGAAAAACTCAACCGCAATAAACTAGAAGTGCGGCTTCGATATTTTTTTTAAATTTCCGGTGTAATTAGTAAATACAAAATGAATAATTTTGCAAATGGATTACAGTACTCAATCATCCATGCCATCATGATTACCGGCTTTGTGGCCATGATGATGGTGCTGATTGAATACCTCAACATCCTCTCTCGTGGAGTATGGCGAAGGGGTTTGCGAGGCGGTCGCTGGAAACAATATTTCCTAGCCTCTTTCCTGGGGGCCACTCCCGGATGTCTGGGTGCCTTTGCTGTAGTCTCTCTCTATACCCACCGAGAAATTTCCCTGGGCGCATTGGTCGCCGCCATGATTGCCACCAGTGGTGATGAGTCATTCATCATGCTGTCATTGATCCCGAAGCAGGCACCTCTGATTTTCATATTACTGTTTTTTATTGGCCTTGCTGCGGGTTTTTTAACCGATACGTTATTCACTGAAAAAATGGACAACCGTGTCACTTGCAGCCATAATTTTGACCTCCATGAAGAAGATATCTGTCACTGTTTTCCCTGGGGACAACTCCAAGAGCAATGGCGTCATTGCTCCTCAGTCCGCGGGGTTCTCTGTTTGTCTTTATCTCTGTTTCTTTTTACGGTCATAACCGGGGAATTAGGGCCGCCACTATGGAATTGGATACGGGTTACCTTGGTTATTGTTTCCCTTACTGCCCTCTTTATTGTCTCTACTGTGCCTGATCATTTTCTCAAGGAGCACCTCTGGAAACATGTGGTCAAGAAGCATGTACCAAGGGTGTTTCTCTGGACATTCGGCACCCTGTTGTTGATGCACTTACTATTGAATCAACTTCAGCTTGAGATATGGCTGCAGGAAAAACAGCTTTTTGTTCTATTGGTGGCCTGCCTGGTGGGACTCATTCCTGAATCCGGACCACACCTGATCTTTCTTACCCTGTATGCCGAAAGCACGATCCCTTTAAGCATTTTTCTGGCCAGTTCCGTAGTGCAGGATGGTCATGGCATGCTACCCATGCTGGCCGAATCACGAAAGGATTTTCTGAAAGTAAAACTGATCAACTTTGCTGTCGGCCTACTCCTGGGACTGGTCGGCTATCTTGGAGGATGGTGAAATGAATGATGCAAAACACGTGGTTTGCCCTCACTGTGGGGTTGTCAACCGTATCCCGGTCTCACGGTTTGCCGATAACCCGCAATGCGGGAAATGCACTCAACCCCTGTTTACAGGTCAGCCCGTAGAATTGACTGAAAGCAATTTTAAAAAACATCTCACCCGTAATAATATTCCTCTGCTTGTTGATTTCTGGGCACCCTGGTGCGGACCATGTAAAATGATGGCGCCGGCCTTTGTCCAGGCCGCGGCGCAACTCGAACCCCATGTGCGGCTGGCCAAGGTAGATACCGAATCCCAACAGAATCTCGGGACACAGTTTGGTATCCGCTCCATCCCAACCATGATTATCTTTATCGGCGGCATTGAAAAATCTCGCCAGTCTGGAGCAATGGACAGTACAACTATCATAAGTTGGGTACGGAGCCAGCTAACTGAAACATGAAAAGGGGAACTATTTCATGGAATATAAAAGTGGGGCTCCACCGACATGGCCATCATGGAGCTTCGTATGCCTAAAATAGAACCATTTGAAAAACACAGCAATGCATATGATGAATGGTTCAAGAAAAACATTGATCTGTATGAAGCTGAATTGGAAGCAATCCGCCAGTTTATTCCTCCGCTTGGAGCGAAAGGTGTGGAAGTGGGTATCGGCTCCGGGAAATTCGCGGCACCACTTGGAATAAAAATCGGAGTTGAGCCATCAAAAAAGATGGCAATCAAAGCTAGAATGCAGGGCATCAACGTTTATCCCGGCGTTGCGGAAGAGTTGCCTTTTTCTGACGGCAGGTTTGATTTTGTACTGATGGTAACGACCATCTGCTTTGTTGATGATATCATCAAGTCTTTCAGGGAAGCATTTAGGGTATTGAATCCTAAAGGGTGCATCATTGTAGGATTTGTAGACAAAGAAAGCGAACTGGGCAGACAGTATGCGGATAAAAGAGAAAAAAGTAAATTTTACAAAGATGCTACCTTTTTTTCTACTCAAGAGGTGCTGAGGCATCTCCAAGAAGCGGGCTTTGAGATCGAAAAAATCGGGCAGACTCTTATTGCCGGAAAATTGCCGGAAACCATTCTGGATGACTTCGGAAAGGGTGCTTTTGTTGTAATCAGGGGGGTGAAATAAGATCAGCTATCGAAAGATAAATTTGACATTCTCCTACGGAGGATTATAATATATTGTATACTTCAGTTTTACCATTATAGGAGATTAGTTATGCCAAGAGGAAACGGAGCGGGACCGCCATCCGGCGACCGCATTAGAAGAGGTGGTGGCGGCGGCCCTTTGGCAGCCGGCCCGAGTGGGCAGTGTATCTGTCCGAAGTGTGGCTACAAGGTAGCCCATATAGTTGGGCAACCTTGTAACCAGATGGATTGTCCTAAGTGTGGGACAAAGATGACGCGAGAGTAAAACTGACAGTAATCATCACTGGCGCAAATTCTTTTTCCCGGTCATCGGCGGTATAAGCCCGGTGATTCTGACAACTTTTCTTTTTCCAGCCAGTGGCGTTTCAGTTTGCGGAAAATTCATCGAGTGCAAACCACCCATCATTTGATTCGTGACCTCTGGATCAACCTGGCCGGTACGGCTCTGGCCTTGGATTTACACGAAAAATTGGAAGAATTACGATGGGAAATTTACAGGAGTTACAAATCATGTCGGAAAATCAAATGCAGGATCATATCGTTGAAGAATTGAGGAAGGCTAAAGAGACCGGAGCGGTCACCTCGGAAAAGATTTACGAAATCGTCAAAAAAGCGGTCTCCGATGCCGTAGCGAAAGGTAAAGGTGGAGCCGAAGAAATCCGACCCATCGTCAAAGATGCCTTGTCTGCCTCGGTGGAAGGATTGAAGTCCGCTGAAGCGGATGTAATGGAGAATATCAAGGCTACTCTGGAAGGAGCCCTAGACGGTGTTCGCAGCCGGAAGAATCAGGCCATCGACGCTGTCGGAAAAGAGCTTTGTGATCTTGAAAAAAAACTTGCGGCGGAAAAAGCCGAACTGGCCCAATCCGTCAGAGATGCCTTCCTGGGAGCAAAAGAGGCAGGTGAGACATTTTCCGATGAAGTCCGAACCCGGATCGAATCTGTTTCCGCCGATATCAAATTGAATAGCGCGGAACTCTTGGGTTTAACCAGGGAGACGGTTAAAGAGGCAGTCAAACAGGCCATCAAGACCGATAAAGATGTAAAAGAAACCGTGGTTCACATTACCCGTGAGGCCATTGAAAAGGCACTGAAAGAGGGCCGGTTCAGAGCGGACAGGATGAAGGAAATCGTAGAAAAAGTCCTTTCCGGCGCTGTAGAAGCTGCCGAGGAGATGGGCAAGGATGTCAAAGTTGTTGCCCATGGCGCCTTTGAAGGAGCCCAAAAAGGAATTGCTACGGCAGTGGAATCGATTGGCGATACAAGCAAAGAATTTTTCCACGATGATCTGGCCCGGACAAAAGAAGACCTTGAGACCATCGAAGAGCTTTTTGCAGAGACGGTTCTCAGGGTGGCAAGAAACTCCGGAGATACGGCAAAATCTATATTAACCGAGCTGCTTGAAGATACTGAAAAAACAACTTCAGTACTCAGGCAAAAGACCGGTCAGGCAGCGGGAAGAATTGCTGAGAAACTGAAGGAGGCCGGAAAAAAGGTCACCCATACGACCGTGGAAGCCGCCGGCAAGGTGACGAGTATCATAACCAAAAAGGCCATGGTGCTTGGCAAAAGATCCATGGATGTCACAAAGGGGGCCATCTCAGGGATGCTGCAGGGGGCAAAAGATGCCCTTCATAAGGAAAAGGATCAGTAATCAAAATCACCATTATTTATGACAATGAGGCTTGGAAGCAGGGGCTTCAAGCTGACTGGGGCTTCTCCTGCCTGATTCAGGCATATGGCAGAAAAATCCTGTTTGATACCGGCGCAAGAAGCGATATCCTTTTTGCGAACATGAAAAAATTACATATCAATCCTGATGAAATTGACGAAGTCTTTATTTCCCATGGTCATTGGGATCACATCAGCGGGCTTGCCGATTTTCTCAAGATAAATCCGGTCAAAGTCTTTGTTCCCGCATCGCTCACCGGCCTGAAAGGCGCGACACTTATTCGAATCAGTGAACCATTGCAGATTCATGACAACATTTTCTCCACCGGCGAACTCGTGAATGAAGAACAATCTCTTGTCGTTAAAGGTAAAGAAGATATTGTCGTCATTGCCGGATGTTCCCATCCCGGCGTCAAACAAATTCTACTTGCAGCTTCTCAATTCGGCCGGGTCGGAACCTTAATCGGCGGCCTGCACGGATTTAATGATTTTGATCTTATTGAAAATCTGGACAAGATCTGTCCGACTCATTGCACCCGCTACAAGTCGGAAATAGCATCTCGATACCCTGAAAAGTATATTCCCGGGGGAGCAGGCCAGGTGATCGAAATATGATTTTATAGAACCAGCCCCTGAAATTTTTATTTGCAATTATGATGGCATCGCAAAAAGTCCGATCAACTGCGTCGCACCCAAGGGCACTGCCTGCCGGCCATTAATGAACAGACGGTCTTTTAAGTAAAAAGGTACACAAGGTTAGAGCGATGCCGACAATAACCATCCTCAATATTTTTACCCTACTACAGGAAGCCCACCCGCTCCTCTATATCGGACTCCTATTGCTTTGCGGATACGCCGGCGGCGAGCTCGCCCATTTTTGCAGATTCCCCCGGGTCAGCGGTTATCTCGTCACGGGTATCCTGCTCGGCCCCTCCGGCATCGGGTTTTTCCATAACCATCTGGTTCACCAAGAGCTTAACCTTATCACCCATATCGCCCTGGGTATCATCGCCTTTTCCATCGGCGGTTCGCTGGAGATACGAAAAATCGTCAGCCTTGGGCGCCAAATCGCCTGGATTACCATCTGCCAAACCCTGGGCGCCTTACTGGTTACGACAACCATTCTCACCCTCACCCTCCCCTTCTTTTGCCAAACATCTAACTCCAACTCCTTATGGCATCTTTTTTTCCCCGTCGCTCTGACGGTTGGCGCAATGTCCTCCGCCACCGCACCGGCAACCATTCTGGCAGTCATCCATGAATATCAAGCCCGAGGCCCCTTCACTTCGACGTTGCTGGGAGTCGTCGCTCTTGATGATGGCCTCACGATCATCCTCTATACCATCGCAACGACTATCAGCGGCAGCCTGCTGCATCTGGATAAACTCGATTGGCAAAAGTTGCTCTTCTCCTCCGCCTACACCATCCTGATGGCGCTGGCGATTGGGGCCCTGTTGGCAGCTATTATCCGATGCTTAATCCATCTGGTTCCACGCTTCGGGGCAATGCTCGGCGTCATGCTCGGCTTTATCTTCCTGGGTAGTGGTCTCGCCCTGACCCTTAAGGTTTCACCCCTGCTTGTCAATATGATGATGGGCTTTACCGTTGTCAACTGCGTGGAACACCATCACGATTTTTTTATCCAGATCGAGAGCTTGGAAGAGGCCATTTTCAGCATGTTTTTCACCTTGGCCGGGGCACACCTCGATATTGGAGTTTTACAGACGGCCGGCGGCCTGGCCCTGATCATCATGGTCAGCCGCTTTACCGGCAAACTTTTAGGAAGCTGGTTCGGAGCAACGCTCTCTCAAGCCCCTTTGCTAACCAGACGCTATCTCGGCTTGGCCCTTTTACCCAAAGCCGGGGTCACCGTGGGATTGATTCTGGAGGCCGAAGGGATACTGGGAGAGTTTCCCTTTTTTGCCATGGTCTTAAGCGGGGTTCTGGGATCGGTATTAATCAATGAACTCCTGGCCCCTCTATTGACCCGCTTCGCCTTACAACGGGCCGGAGAGATCGAGAAACGTTAGTACCTTACTTGCGGGCAACGCCTGCGTTAAAGGTGCGGGGAACAATTATGAAACAAGTAACCAATGAGAAAGATCAGTGCACTATTGCAACCCTGCTTGAAAGCCTGCCGGTCAGAAAGTTACCACTGGTCGCCACCACGGCAAGTATTGAAGAGGTCATCGAAGCCATGCTGCGCTTCCCCCACACGCGCCTTCTCTACGTCATCGATCAGGAGGAACGACTGGTCGGAACCATCTCATTGGGAAACCTAGTAAGGAATGTCTACTACCACAACCATACACCCCAGATCCATTCCCGCGCCATTATCGACATGCTCACAGCAACAAGCGCCAATGATATTATGCAGACCTCGCCCGTCACCACGACCATGACCGACGAGATTGCCGGGATCCTGCGCCGCATGATCGAACTCAACATCAAAGAGATCGCCGTCGTCAACAATGAAAAGAGGGTGATCGGCGATCTGACGATCATCGACCTTCTAAGGTTTATGCGTGAACCTCCTCCATTATCCCCTTAATCTCGACCTAAACCTCACCCTCCGATTGGTGACCGCCATGATTGCCACCAATGGTATCCGTTCCATCCCAACCATGATTATCTTTGTCGGCAACATTGAGAAATCTCGCCGGTTTGGAGCAATGAACAGCACAACTATCATCAACTGGGTACGCAGCCAGCTAACCTAAGAATAAAAAGAGGTGTTGAGACATCTCCAGGAAGCGGGCTTTGAAATCGAAAAAATCAGGCAGACTCTTATTGTCGGAGAATTGCCGAAAACCATTCTGGATAACTTTGGGAAAGGTGCTTTTGTTGTAATCAAGGGTGTGAAATAAGATCGATTTGCAATCTGGAATCTATTCCGTGAAATGTTAGAGTTGGTGGACAGATACAACGGCGGCAAAATGCAGGAACGTATGACCGACCCCGGAAATTTTTATTTGCAATTACCACAATAATTATATTGCATTAGTGTACTTTTTCAATTAGCTTGAAAGGTTAAAATGACAAGAATAACAATATGGTTTATTCTTTTAGCCGGAGGATTGATTGCAACCTGGTTTTATTAAATCGAGAGGAAAATCCATGACAACTGAAGACGATCCAATTATCGGCAGCTGGTATTGTCACCTGGACAAGGGACAACGTTTCCGCGTCGTGGCAATTGATGAGAACACAGAGACCGTTGCAGTGCAGAACTTCGATGGGAATCTGGACGAATATGAAATAAATAACTGGTATCAGCAAGAGATAGAAGCGTGTGAAGCGCCGGAAAACTGGTCCGGGCCGTTGGATATCGAGAATGTGGACGATTTAGGCACGGATATCACCGATACCGAAGATTCAGACTGGGATGAACCTCTGGATGTCTTTGAACCTCATTCCGAAGAGGGCAAGGAAGAGTAAAAGGCGGTCGGTGACTTTGATTTTTGGATAGTAGAGATGAAAAGTATTCGTTCTGTTTGGCGGGGTGATTAGTATTGGTACTATCCTGTTGTATAACCGGAGCGCCTTGACAATCTCTTCAATATCCTGGCTTGATGCTCTCTTTACCGCCACTTCAGCAATCTGTGTGACCGGTCTGGTCACGCTTGATACCGGCACCACATTTTCTCTCTTTGGACAAAGTGTTATTTTGTTGCCTGACCGCACCTTTAAAACGATCGCGCTCGGTGTTATTTAAAAGCTCCGGAACTCTTTATCAATCCCGGCGGCGCCTCAGCTGGTACAGCAAAATTATTCTCTACACAACCTTGGTTCTGATTATAGCCGGCGGTGTGGGGATCTCTTTTTTTGAATATTGTGGGGAAAAGTCATGAACCGAATACAATCATTCATTCAGAAATCTCTACTGTTATTACTGCCAGTCTTAATGTTTTCATTGCCGTTAATTGATGTTTCATCAGTTCATGCCGAGGACAAACAAATAAAAATCGGTGTCTTAGCCCAACGTGGAACTGAACACTGTTTGCAAAAATGGTCGGCCACTGCTGAATATCTCTCCCAAAATATCCCAGGCTATTCATTTTCGATTGTCCCGCTCAGTTATAATCAGGTTAATACGGCCACCCAAAAAGCTGAGATCGATTTTGTCCTGACCAATTCCAGTTACTATGTTACTCTGGAAATTAATCATATGGTAGATCGACTTGCCACCCTGATAAATAGGGATGTTCACAACAAGCCTATGACCACCTTTGCCGGAGTAATCGTTACCCGGGCCGACCGCCGAGACCTTACCTCTGTGAAAGACTTTATAGGCAAAAGTTTCGTTGCCGTAGATCCGAAATCTTTGGGTGGTTGGCTTGCAGTCCTACGAGTGTTTAAACGGGCCGGTATCAACCCCCGTAAAGATCTTGCCAAATTGTCATTTGCCGGAACCCATGATGCAGCCGTTTATGCAGTACGAGATGGCAAGGCAGACACTGGTTGTGTCAGAACCAGCACTCTTGAACGTATGGCTGAAGAGGGTAAAATCAACCTGACCGATTTCAAGGTTATTCATAGCCCTTTATCTTCTGAACACATATTACATGAACATCATCTACTCCACTCAACCGAGTCTTATCCGGAATGGCCCTTAGCCAGGCTCAAACACATTGATGATGCCTTAGCCATACAAGTCGCCAGAGCTCTGATCGATATGCCATCTGACAGCTATGCCGCTAAGAGGTCACATAGTTTTGGGTGGAGCGTTCCGCTAAATTATCAATCCGTACATGAATGCCTGCAAGAACTCAGGATCGGACCCTATCGTGACTATGGAAAATTTTCCCTGTTTGACGTTTATCGACAATATTGGTCCTATATCCTCGGTGCTGCAATTATTTTGTTGTTGTTTTTCTTCCTCTTTATCCGACTCAGAAACCTCAATCTCAATCTTGAAAAAGCTGTTTCAATAAGCGATCTGGAACTGCGTAAACGACAAAGAATTGAAAAAAAACTTACTGAAACACAGCAAATAGCTCTGCTGGGAAGTTGGGAGTGGGACATTGGCGACAATAGTCTCTGGTGGTCAGAAGAGACCTACCGTATTTTTGGATTTCAACCAGCTGACAAAATACCTATTGATAAACTCATTGGGGTTATCCATCCTGATGACAGACAGAGGGTTAATGATTTAATTGAAGGAGCGGTGACTCAAGATATCCCTCTGGAGTACGATTATCGCATTGAGTTACCAAATGGCGAACTCCGCTTTGTCTATTCAAAATCACGACCCATTTACGACGAGACAAAAAGGATTGTCAAAAGAGTAGGTTCCATCCAAGATATTACGAAACAAAAGAAAGCTGAAATTGAAAGGGAAAGATTGATCTCCGAGTTGCAAGAGAGCTCCAATAAAATTAAACTATTCGCCTATTCGATCTCCCATGATTTAAAGAACCCTGCAATTGCACTCCACGGTATTACAAAGTTGTTCATAAAAAAATATCGGGATACTCTTGATGAAAAAGGTACTCTTTACTGTGATCGGATAAATAAAATATCCGACCACATCATTTCACTTGTGGAACAGATAAATCTTTATATGTCTACCAAGGAGCAACCTATTGTCCTGGAGATAATTAACGTCAAAAAAATATTTAACACCATCAGACAAGAGTATTCAAGTCAATTGAGCAAACGAGGGATAAAATGGCTTGAATCGGAACAGGATATAGAGATCCAAGCTGATAGGTTGGCTCTGCTCAGGGTATTTAGAAATTTTATCGATAACAGCCTGAAATATGGTGGAGATGCTTTAAGCACAATTGAAATTAGTTATAAAGAATCGGATGAAGCTCATATTTTTTCCGTGAAGGATGATGGGGTTGGTTTAGACCCGGATGATTGTAAGAATATTTTTGATCCGTTTAAAAGAAGTAAAACAGTTTCTGAAGTTGAAGGATGTGGATTGGGGTTGGCTATTGTCAAAGAAATTGCCAAGCTCCATAATGGTAAAGTATGGGGAGAATCTGAGGGAAAGAATGGGATAATTTTCTATTTTACAATTGCAAAAAATTTATAGTTCAGGAGAACCTCCTGTATCCAGCCGCTTTCCTTGTAAACGTACATTTGAAAACTAAGGTAAGAACTTATGGAAGAGATGTTCAGCTATGTTGATCAACTGGGGCCGGAAAAAATTATTCATGTGTACCAGCCCGACCTTGATTTAAAAGCTGTACTGGTGGTGGATAACACGGCGGCCGGCCCGTCTCTGGGCGGCATGCGGATGGCAGTTCGTTCAGCAAGCTATGTGCATCGCCCAATTCAAAGTCACCTCGACATCTCTTTCTGGTAACAGACAAACATAGATTCCTTTTCTGCTGTCAAAAATAAGTTTGACATTCTCCTTCGGGAGATTATATTATATAGCCAGATAATAGTTTATTTTACAGGAGATTAGTTATGCCGAGAGGAGACGGAACGGGACCGCCATCTGGCGGTCGCATTAGAAAAGGTGAGGGTGGCGGCCCTTTGGCTGCCGGTCCAGAAGGGCAGTGTATCTGCCCCCAGTGCGGCTACAAAGCAGCCCATATAGCTGGGCAACCCTGTAACCAGAGAGATTGTCCTAAGTGTGGGGCAAAGATGGCGCGGGAGTAAAAAAGATATTGAGACGCCCCCCCCCGATGCCAAACTTAAGTGCACTGAGCTGCTCGGTCAGACTCGGGATACGGTCAAAGAGGCGGGTGAGAAACATTTCCCAATGAAGTCCGATCCCGGATCGAAACTATCTGTTTATAATTTAAGAAAATGATTAAAATGGCCCACCGGGTACCGGCAAGACGATGCTGGCCAGGGCGGTGGCCGGCGAGGCGAGTGTGCCGTTTTTCTCTATCAACGGTTCTGAGTTTGTTGAAATGTTCGTAAGCGTCGGTGCGGCATCGGGGCTCTGGGATACAATATCCAACGGCCGACCGAGGATCGCTACCTGATGACCAATGAAGAGCTGCCGCAACCGGCATGGGAAGATGAAACAGTGGATAAGCAGGTAGCGACTGAATCCGTCGCCCCCGGATAGAGATAGAAAAGTATGACTTCGGCAGCAGACAAAAATATGACCGCGACCCTGGATAATAAAGTTCCATTATTATAGGCAGACCCTGCGGAAGTTGCCGCTTCTTATCTCTTGAAGGCGGTTCTTCTGGCAGGTGCTGTTTATACATTGATATTGCATGACTACTTCATAATCTTCGCCGCCGTTATCACAGTAATTGGGTCCCTGATACCAGCGATACTTTACAGACAGTGACGAAGGTATGATTGTTCCGACAGGCTCCTCTCCCAGTCAGTGGCGTTTCGACTTGCGGGAAATTCATCGGGTGCAAACCGCCCATCGTTTGATTCGTGACCTCCAAATCAACCTGGCCGGCACGGCTCTGGCCTTGGATTTACTCGAAGAATTGGAAGAATTGCGACGGATAGTTTCAGGAGGTGCAAATCATGTTGGAAAATCAAATGCGGGAGCGTATCGCTAAAAAAAGGAGAGGTAAATAGCCATGTTACAGGAGATGAAACAGCAACTCATTAAGAACATTAAAGAAACCAATAAAAATGGTGAACTAACCACACACCGGGTGTATGAGATTATCCGCGATGGTGTCGCACAGAACACCCAAAAATTGAGGGATGATATAAAAGATCTGCGTGAGATCTCGAGGGAATCAGTAACAATTACGGTTCAATCTCTGATGGAGATTGAAGATGCCAACGAGGAAAAAATCTCTGCTGCGCTGCACGGTGCGGTGGACGGTATCAAACAGGTTGAGTCACAGATACTGGATACCACTCACAAGGAGCTCGGTCAGGTTAAAAAACGATTGTCGGAAGAAGAAGCAAAATTGGCCAAGGGACTGAATGAGACTTTTGAGGGTGCGAGAGAGGCCGCAGGAAATTTCACCGAAAAGGTAAAAACAGATATTGAGACAGCCCTGACCGACGCTAGATTGAATAACACGGAACTCCTGGGTTTGACCAGAGAGACCGTTAAAGAGGCAGTCAAACAAGCCATCGAGACGGGTAAAGATGTAAAAGGAACCGTGGTCCATATTACCAGCAGAGCAACTGAAAAGGCACTGAAAGAAGGCCGGTTCAGAGCGGATCGGATGAAGGAAATTGTTGAAAAAGTCATTTCCGGCGCTGTCGAAGCCGCCGAGGAAACGGACAAGGAGGTCAAAATTGTTGTTCATAGCGCCTTTGAAGGAACCCAAAAAGGAATTGCTTCGGCCGTGGAATCGGTTGGCAATACAAGTAAAGAATTTCTCCACGATGATTTGGCCCGGACAAAAGAAGACCTTGAAACCATCGAAGAGCTTTTTGCAGAGACGGTTCTCAGGGTGGCAAGAAACTCCAGAGATACAGCAAAATCTATATTAACAGAGCTGGTTGAACATACCGAAAAAACAACTTCAATACTAAGGGAAAAGACCGATCAGGCAGCGGGAAAAGTTGCTGAAAGACTAAAGGAGGTTGGAAAAGAGGTCACTCAGACGACTGGCGAAGCTGCCGGCAAGGTGACGAGTATCATAGCTGAAGAGGCCATGAAGCTTGGCAAAAGATCCATGGATATCGCAAAAGGGGCCATTTCAGGAATGCTGCAAGGGGCAAAAGATGCCCTGCATAAGGAAAATGATGACTAGGAGAGGCTGTCACGAGAAAACTATCTGTTTATAATTTGAGGTATTTATGAGTGTACGTAATCTTAAGTCCTTGTTTCAACCACGTTCCATCGTCCTCGTCGGGGCGAGCGACGAAGCGCAATCGGTCGGAGCCGTTCTTGCCAACAATCTCTTGTCCGGTGGTTTTAAGGGTTCTATCGATCTAGTCAATCCTCAGCATCGGGTTATCGGTGGGATTCGCGTACACAAAGATATTGCCAGTCTCCCTGAAGCCCCGGATCTGGCGGTAATTGCCACTCCTCCGGCTACCGTCCCCGGGATCATCACCGAGCTTGTTCAGAAAGGTACGCGGGCGGCTGTCGTTATCAGTGCCGGCTTTTCCGAAACCGTTGGAGAAGAACATCACCAGCTTCATCAGGCGATACTCGATGCTGCACGACCCTCTCTCCTGCGTATCAATGGGCCCAACTGTCTCGGAGTAATGGTACCGGGGATTGGCTTAAACGCGAGTTTTGCCCACACCTCTCCGCTACAAGGCCACATCGCCTTTGTGGCACAGTCGGGAGCGATTGTGACATCGGTATTAGACTGGGCTAAATCTCGCAAAATTGGTTTTTCTCATTTGGTCTCACTGGGCAATATGGCGGATGTCGATTTCGGTGATATGCTCGATTATCTGGCTAACGATAGGACGACCACAGCAATTTTATTGTATATTGAATCAATTACCCAGGCTCGTAAGTTTATGTCGGCGGCCCGGGCCGCCGCCCGGTCGAAACCAGTTATCGTCATAAAGGCCGGACGTTATTCTGAAGGAGCCCGAGCCGCCGCATCCCACACCGGGGCGCTGGCCGGCATGGACGAAGTCTATGACGCCGCAATCCGGCGGGCCGGTATGTTGCGAGTGCATAGTTTAGAGGAATTATTTGAAGCTGTGGAGTCTCTGAGTGCGAAACGTCTGCCGGACGGTAATCGTCTCGCAATCCTTTCCAACGGCGGTGGCCTTGGAGTTCTGGCAACGGATGCTCTGATTGAATACGGTGGTCACTTGGCCGAGTTATCCGAGGAGACAATTGCCCGGCTAAATAATATTTTGCCGGCAACCTGGTCGCATGACAATCCCGTGGATATTATTGGTGACGCTCCGGGCAGTCGCTATGGTGCCGCTTTCGAGGTCTTGTCAAAGGCCCCGAATATTGATGCCATATTAGTTTTAAATTGTCCTACCGCAGTCGCTTCCGCTACGGAAGCAGCCCAGGCAGTAATTGAAACAACCGCGGCCAATCAACATCATCGAAGTTGTGTCCTGACAAATTGGGCTGGAGAAGAAGCCGCAAGGCCAGCCCGCCGCTTGTTTATGAATCATGGAATACCCTCCTACGATACCCCGGAAGCAGCGGTTCGGGCATTCATGCAGATGGTCGATTACCGCCGCAATCAGGAACTATTGATGCAAACCCCGCCTTCGATACCCGAAGCGTTTACCCCAGATACGCCGACGGCAAAAAACTATATCAACAGCGCCTTAAAGGAAGGACGTGCCTGGCTGACGGAACCGGAAAGCAAGGCGGTGTTGTTTGCCTACGGGATTCCTTGTGTACCTACTATCGTTGCCGAGTCACCCGTTCAGGCCGCGCAAGCGGCCGCAGAAATTGGGCAACCAGTTGCCCTGAAGATCCTTTCGCCGGATATCACCCATAAGTCCGATGTCGGCGGTGTTGCCCTGAATCTAGAACAATCGACGGCAGTTCAAAAAGCCGCCGAAGAAATGCTCAAACGGATCGAATCAATTTGTCCCAATGCACGTATCGATGGTTTCACCGTCCAACCTATGGTGCGGCGTCCAGGCAGCATAGAATTGATTATTGGGGTTATCGAGGATCGCCAATTTGGTCCTGTACTTTTGTTTGGCCACGGCGGGACCGCAGTTGAAGTAATTAATGACAAGGCCTTGGGGTTACCGCCACTCAACATGCTTCTTGCCCGGGAAATGATGAAACGCACGCGAGTCTATAAATTGCTTGAAGGCTTTCGAGATCAGCCGGCGGCTGATCTCGAGGCCATAGCGCTGACCTTAGTACGTTTGTCGCAGTTGGTGATTGATATGGGAGAGATTGCCGAGCTTGATATCAATCCTCTGCTGGCCGATGCTAACGGGGTCATTGGCCTTGATACGCGGATCAAGGTCAAAACCAGCTCAGGTCATGCCCATGAACGTCTGGCAATTCGTCCTTATCCCAAAGCGTTGGAAGAAGAAGTACCGCTTGGTGATGGGCGCAAATTGCTGTTGCGTCCCATCGTGCCTGAAGACGAGCCTTCACTGCAACGGATATTTGCGAGTTTGACTCCGGAAGAGATTCGTTTGCGGTTTTTTCTGCCCATGAAAATCTTAAACCATGTCAGCGCGGCCCGATTTACCCAAATTGACTACGATCGGGAGATGGCCTTAATTCTGACTGAATCCGGCATTCCAGGCAAAACTAATATCCATGGAATTGTTCGTATCATCGCTGATCCTGATAACGAGAAAGCGGAGTTCGCGATCATCGTCCATCATGAGATGACCGGTTTGGGACTGGGGGTCTTTCTTATGCGGCGTATTATTGACTACGCTCGTAAGCGCGGGATCGGTGAAATTCATGGCGATGTATTGGCTGGTAATCAGACCATGTTGAAACTTTGTAAAGTAATGGGTTTTAGCCAGACGCGATCGCCTGATGATTTTAGCATCATGTTGGTAACCCTGAAGTTTGATTGAGAGAATGCGAATGTCAAAACAGAACCAACAACGGTCAGGAAGCGTAAGCGTTTACGTATCTATTGACTGGACCCAGGCAATGAAAAAACTGTTCACACTTATCGTCACCATGTTGCTGATGAGTACGCATGCCCTGGCGGAAAACAGGACTGTGGTTACGATAGGCGTGGTTACAGACGGTCCGATGGAAGAGCTTGAAGAGGTTCGTTCGCTCTTTTTCGATGAACTGAAGAATTTGACCGAAGGCGAATTTATGATTAGCTTTCCCGAGTCGAAACAGTTTGACGGGCAGTGGTCAACGGATCGGATCGCCACCGCGTTGGCGCACTTACAAAATGACCCGGAAGTCGACATGGTTTTGGCCTTGGGATTACTGTCGAGTCAACTCACTGCCACGAGCAGCAACTTGCGTAAACCCACCTTCGCACCATTCGTGTTTAACACGGATCTGCTCGGCATATCTCGCAGTGGCAACGTAAGCGGCGTCAAAAACCTTAATTATCTGACCACCGAGTCACAATTTGACGCAGAACTGAAAACTTTCCTTAATGTCATTGAGTTTACCCATCTTGCCTTACTGATTGATGAATCGCAATATCGCTCCTTTCCCGAAGCCGTCGAACGGACGATCAATACGGCAAGGAGTCAGGGTATAGCCTTGTATTTCATTACAAATTCAGCAACGGACGAAGCTCTGGCGGCTAAAATCCCCGCCGCTGTCCAGGCCGTGATGATTGCCCCCCTCCCCAGACTGAATCGGACGGCGAAACAGAAACTCATCGCCGGGCTCATTGAACGGCGTCTGCCGAGTTACACGCTTACAGATCGAATTACTGTCGAGCAAGGCATCTTCATATCGGCCAAAGCGCCTACCGAGCTTTCCCGCAAGGCCCGCCGGACAGCGCTCAACATGGAGGCGGTCCTCCATGGCGCGCCGGCGAGCACGCAACCGGTGATCTTTGAGGAAAAGCGTCAGCTGACGATCAATATGGCGACGGCGCGTGCTATCGGTGTAGCGCCTGACTTTGAGGTGTTGCATAAGGCCGTATTGCTATACCACGAACCGGAAGTAACAAGTCTGCCGATGAGTCTTGCGGCGGCGGCACAGGAGGCGATAAGGGCGAATCTTACGATCGTGGCGGGTCAACTTGGCGTACAGGCCGGCAGCAAAAATATCGCCGAAGCGCGTTCGGTTCTTTTCCCCCGGATCTTTGGGAATGTCAGTT
>CAYWGC010000016.1:0-58944 GCA_964457755.1 uncultured Thermodesulfobacteriota bacterium
AAAACCAATGCCCTGACTCATCCTGCATATCAATATAGACAATGTTATTATAGGGAAACACCGTCGTATCATTAATCTTGGTTCGATCATCGCTGCCGATTACAGCACCACGAGTCAGTTCCAACTCCGACGTCTCCGACACAGACTCCATCCCGGAAAAACCAAGACGCGAAGCATTTAATAAAACTTTGGCCTCTTCAGCCCGCAACAACCTGACTTCCGGCTTTATCATTTCAAGCGCCAACTTAACCTCACCGTCACCGGTGAAAAACTCATACTCTTTCCACTCATAAAGAGTGTTTTCAATAACCTGCATAAGCAAATGACTCGGGGTTTCGTCGGCAAGACCAAGTGGGCAGTCGATGACCGGCAAATCTATTATTGACACCCCTTTCTCGGCAAGTCGATCAGCTAAATCAGAAAATGGTACGGCCCCACTTAAAGGGGCTGCAACAGCCTCGATTATCCAGAAGAAAAACAAAAAACAGACTAAAACAAGCTTAAATGAACGACCCTTCATAGTCATAACCAAACTCCTTTGAGTCAGCAGATAAATTTTCAAACATTCAATACCAGAAATCCCCATCCGCGTTAATCCCCGCATAATAGGAGCCCCCGCTTTTACGGTTGCTATAGATAGCAAAGGCTGCCAATCCCGTAGGTGAAGATATCTCGACACTACCGGCCAGAGGGATTTCTGCACTGAAAATTACAGACAGAGCGTACTCCCCGCTGCCAAAAGCCGGGATCGTATAAGATTGGCTACCTCGGGTTACCCCGACAATATCGACATATTGCAAATTCACAGAAACCGCTTGATCATTCGGATTACAGATTAAAATATTTGTATCCCAAGTATCATCCTGGGCAATATGAGGAATCACCATAGAGGTTGATAGATCGGCGGCAAAAGGGATATCGGCCATCAGCGACAAAGCGTCACCGGTGCCCAGAAAGGCCAGGCCTGAAAGGGGCTGAAAAGAGTTGACCCTGAGCCAGCCGCTCTGATTGAGCTGCAGGGCAACCGGAAAAGAGTCCTGTCCGGATGCCGGCAGCACTACACTCTCAGTGGCCAGCAGATTACCGCTGCTGTCGTAAACCATGGCCCGTACCAGGGCCGAACTGGATGAGCTGCGATTAGTCACCCCGAGCCCTGTCCAGGAACCATTGGCGGATGAATAATAGGGAATGTAGTAATTATAAAAACCCTCAACATAGCCATCGTCAGCTCTTGTTGAGAGGGTCGTCCCGGCGCGTACCAGATCAACCGCGCCGGTTACCAGATTGGTAAACTCAACCTCTCCCTCCGCAACCAATACAGTGGTAATATCATTGAGGTGTGAAAGTGTAAAAGTCGTGCCTTTTATACTGGTATTCGCCCGATGCGTTGAAACTTCGAATTTTTTAGCGCCTTCATATCCAGGCGGCCAGTAAAATTCACAGATCCCCTTGTAAAGTCGGGAAAAGACAACTTTCTGCGAAGTTTTTGCATAAACAGCCTTTTTTATCTCAAAATCACCGTCAACCTTTACCCGGGTCTGGGCTCCATTTGAATATCTGATTACAATTTCTACGCCGGGGCCGGTCTTGATCCGTGAACCCTGATAAAGCTTGGTGGTTTCCGCATCGGCCACCTCTTGCCCATCGATATAGATCTTATGGACTACGGCTATCCACTGCTCAGGATCTCCCTCATTAAAACCGGGAGCAATTACATAGGGTTTTACTTCATTGACCGTAAATGAAATTGTATCCTCACCCTCTCCTCCTTTACCATCACTAGCTACAACCCTGATTGTGTGGGTGCCAACAATCGGGCTGGCAATGGTGGCCACAGAGATGCTGGTTTCACCCTGAAAATTCCCATTAAGATACCATTTAAACGACAACACATCCCCATCAGGATCGATCGCCGCGGCCGTAAAGCTAACCGGTACACCAGCAACGATGCCGGATGGTGAATAGCTTAAACTGACTTCTGGCGGCAAATTATCAGAGTAACTTAAAGTGCCAGATACCACCAACGTCCGTGATCCGGCATTATATGAACCGATCAGAGTGATGGAAAAAGCGGCAGACTCAGCATCCTGCGGAATTGCTACCGAAACATTGAAACTTTCGCTGGTTTTTAGTTCAACCCGTTTCTGATAGGAGTCCGATGCACCCCCGGCCTGAACCGAGACCGAAAGATCGGCGTAATACCCCCACTCAGCCGTAACTGAGCCTTGAACAACTAGATTCCCGCCAGAGAAAAAACCAGTAAACCTACGACTCGTGGTATAATCATAAGTATCTTCCGGCACCCCTAGAGAAGCACCTGAAATACTGTAATTAATCTGCAGACCGTTAAAAGGATCATTCGGAAAGGTGCCGGAAGCAGCGATTACGCTGACACAGGAGAGAAAAAAAAGAAAAGAGACAAGAAGAGGTAAACGAATTGTTAAACTAAGTGGCCTGAACCGAATTTTGTCCTCTAAATTTAAGCTCTTCGATAACAATAAAAAATCGACTTTTTCCATTACTATCTCCTTAAAATTAATGAGATAAAAGAGACAAACTCAGTCAACCACATGTTTAAGTTGATCATGCTTGGAACAATAATCGACACGGGCAATCCTGTCAAACATAAAAAAAGGGGGACGAAATATCCGCCCCCCTAAATAAGTAACACCTTAAAAATCCTGATTTATTGACCCGCCACCGCTTTCATCATCAATTTTGTCAAACGGCTACAAAAAAGCTCGGGCGAGACTACTTTTGAACCCTCGGTGAGCAGGGCCTGATCGTAGAGAAGCTCGGCATACTCTTTAAGATCATCACTTTCACCTTGGCTGCTATACAATTCCCGCATCTTGGCAAGCAGTTCATGGTTGGGGTTGATCTCCAGCGCCCTTTTACTCGGCGGTACCGGCTGATTGGCGGCTTTTAAAATACGCTCCATACTGGCACTCATATCGTGTTCACCAGCCACGAGACAGACCGGGCTCCCGGTCAAACGCTGGGAGATACGCACTGCATCAACCTTTTTATCAAGGCTTTTCTTGATAAATTCTAAAAGACCGGAAAACTCATCCGAGACTTTTTTGACTTTATCCTCATTCTCCTTCTTTTCATCCTCACTCTGGAGATCAACATCGCCTTTGGCCACCGATTTAAGGTTTTTACCTTTATACTCGGAAAGCCCCTGAATTACCCACTCGTCGACCGGGTCAGTCATCAGGAGAACCTCAAAACCTTTATCTTTAAACATCTCGAGATGCGGCGAAGCAATCAGAGTCTGGCGGTCTTCACCAGTGATATAGTAGATATCTTTCTGCTCAAGCGGCATCCGGCCCACATACTCCTGCAAGGTCGTAAGATCATCACCGGCAGTCGAAACACATAGAAGAAGGTCAGCAATCGCTTCGCGATTTTCGTAATCGTTATGGAGACCCTCTTTGATAACCTGGCCAAAAGCCTCCCAGAATTTAAGATATTTATCACGCTCTTTAGCAAGCATCGTCGAGAGGCTATCGAGAACCTTTTTAACCAGGGTTTTCTTTATCTTGCCAACTATCCGATCGTGCTGGACAATCTCCCGGGAGACGTTCAGAGAGATATCAGATGAATCGACCACACCCTTGATAAAGCGTAAGTATGGGGGCATCAGATCTTCACAGTTATCCATGATGAAAACATTGCGAACATAGAGCTGCATACCTGACTTATTATCCGGCGTAAAGAGATCAAAGGGGGCTTGTCCGGGAATAAACATCAGAGCGTTGTATTCGAGGATACCTTCAGCATTGAGATGAATGGTATCCAGGGGCTCATTCCAATCATGGGAGAGATGTTTATAAAACTCCTTGTACTCTTCGTCAGAAACTTCACTTTTACGCTTATTCCAGAGCGGCTTCATCGAATTCAAGGTCTCTGTAGTCACCTCTGTAACCGGCTCCGCCCCCTCAATCGCTTTGCCTTCGGCATCGGTCGGAGTTTCCTGACGCTCGATATCCATCAAGATCGGGTAGGTTACAAAATCGGAATATTTTTTGACGGTTGAACGTAAAACCCACTCCTGGGTAAAATCCTGGTCATCATCTTCGATCTCTCGCAGATAAAGAGTCACCCGGGTCCCGCGCTTAGTCTCATCGCACTCTTCAATCGTATAGCTGCCATCACCTTTCGACTCCCAGCGGTAGGCACTCTCAGCCTGCGGCGCCCGGGTCGTCAAGACGACGCGATCGGCAACCATAAAACTGGAGTAGAAACCGACCCCGAACTGGCCGATCAGATCCATCGTCGAGTCACCCTTATCTTTTTTCGAGAGAGCCTCGACAAAACCCTTAGTCCCGGATTTGGCAATCGTCCCCAGATTCTCGACAACTTCTTCGCGGGTCATACCGAGACCGTTATCAATAATGGAGATCGTACGCTCTTTAGCATCGGCTTCAATTTGAATTTTCAATTCAGTGTCATCACCGAGCAGGGCTTGGTCGGTCTGACTCTTGAATTTAAGTTTATCCATCGCATCGGAGGCATTAGAGACAAGCTCCCGCAAAAAGATCTCTTTATGAGAATAGAGGGAGTGGATAATCAGATCCAACAACTGCTGGATCTCGGTTTCAAACTGCTTGGTCTCTTTAGTCATTGCTAGTTTCCCTTTTAAATAAAATTTACGATTTAAATTATTTGAAGTATCAGCCTCTATGATCAGCTTCTAACTTTCGCCCCCCAAAACATCTCTGCCAAGATATTGATTAGACTATTGCTTGTCAAGGGTAGAAAGAGTTTTAATCGACTACCCTCACCTCAATTTTGACAAGTTGACATCCATTTATCGCCGGAGTAAAGAAGGACAAAGCGATGCATATTTTCCCGGAAAAAGGATCTTTAACCATATGCTGCAATACATTCTACTCTTTTTCGTCGGCCTGATTGCCGGAACCTTAAATGTCATTGCCGGTGGCGGCTCTTTTCTAACCATCCCTCTGCTGATCTTTATGGGCCTGCCGCCCATTGTCGCCAACGGCACCAACCGGGTTGGCATCCTCTGCCAGAATATCACCGCTTCATGGAGCTTTCAGCGCCATGGAGTAGTCGACTGGAAATATGTCCGCTGGACCACTGGACCAGCGGTTATCGGAGCTTTACTTGGTTCAAAGTTCGCAATTATCATCGGCGACGAAATTTTTAAAAACATCCTCGCCGGCCTGATGATTGGAGTTACCCTCTGGACTTTGTGGGACCCCTTAAAACATAAGACCAGCCAAGGAAAAAATAAACCTTTCAACCGCCCAGCCCTGATGGGAGGTTTCTTTCTGGTCGGAATTTATGGAGGCTTTGTTCAGGCTGGAGTCGGTTTCTTGATTTTGGCCGCAACCACCCTGGCGGGCCTCGATCTGGTCAAAGGCAATGCCGTCAAGGTTTTGAGTATTCTGGCCTATACTTTTATTTCGCTGGCGATTTTTGCCTGGGAAGGAAAGGTTGACTGGACCTTAGGGTTGGTACTGGCAACTGGAACCATGGCTGGCAGCCAGATTGGTGTCCACTTGACCGTTCTCAAAGGCCATAAGTGGATCAAGCAGGTGGTAACCGTGGTGGTCATTATCATGGCGATTAAGCTGATTATTTCTTGAGCCATCAACCCCAATGCAACTTGGCACTCTAACTCTTTAGGCCGCAACAGGTAAAATTACAAACAATTTTATCTATTGCGGCAAACCATCAGTATATGCTATGATAGTATTAACCATAGAATAATTAAAGAATTTGCACGCACGAACGAAGACCGCATTGCTGAAAAAAATTGGCTGTCGATAACTGTCCAGTCACTTTGCGAATTTTAACCAACTTCCCCCATCAGGATAACTACGTGATTAGAACTGCATGGCAGGAGCTCCATAGACACCAGGTAAAACTTGAAGAACTTGTGGCTCAACAAACCAGGGAACTTGAAGAGGTTAATAATAATCTTCAACATGAAAATTTAGAACGACAGAAAACTCAAGATGAACTGGCCCAAGCCTCACGCCAATGGAGTAAAACTTTCAACTCCATAAATGATTTTGTCTCGGTTCATAATAAGGATATGAAATTAATCAGGGTCAATAAAGCCCTGGCCAATTTTCTAGGAAAACCCGTTAATGAGTTGATTGGTCAACCTTGCTATAAGGTTTTCCACAAAACCAACAAACCATGGCCATCCTGCCCCCACGTCAAGGCTGTTTCAGAGGGAAAAACTATCACTCATGAAGTTAATGACCCGCAGATTAGGATCCCCCTGCTGGTTACTTGCTCGCCAATTTTTGATACAAATGGAAACATAACCGGAACTGTTCATGTCACTAGAGATATCTCGCAACAAAAAATAGCCGAAAGGGAGAAAGAAGAGTTGATTGCCAAGTTGCAAAATGCTTTATCCCAAGTAAAGCAACTCAGTGGTTTTCTGCCAATTTGTGCCTCTTGTAAAAAGATAAGAGACGACCAAGGATATTGGAATCAGATAGAATCATATATCAGCGCCCACTCAGAGGCTGAGTTCAGTCATGGTCTTTGCCCCGATTGTGCCAAAAAACTTTACCCAAAAGAGTATGAAGCCATTTCTAACAGAAAAAAATGAGTGCTTAAATTTCTCCGCCGCCGCGAGCCGGTGACTGACACCCCCAGCAACACCCACATAGTAACAGGGCAATTAACTGTTTTACAATGGTACCTTATCAACCATATTCGCCGCTTCATCGATGGCATCATCGATGGTGTCACCACAAATCGGCACAACCGAGATAATAGCCCCGCCAACCCGCATCGGGATCGTCACGACCTTGGTCAGAAAACAACCATTGAAAAGAAAACATATCAAGAGTAGTAACAGCATTGAAAAAAGTCGCATAAGATAACCTTCCAATGTTCCTAAAAAAGATAAAAGGCAAGTTATGATCGCAGAAATTCTGGCCACAGGTGACGAGCTTCGCAGCGGTTCCCTGGTCGATACCAATTCGGCTTACATTTCCGAAAAAATAGAAGCAATAGGCATTAAAATAACCCGGCACAACTGTGTCGGGGATGATGAAACTGAACTTCGCAAGATATTCTTGGAACTAGCTGAGCGGGCCGACGTTATCATTGTCACCGGAGGACTGGGGCCAACCCTTGATGATCTCAGTCGGGAGGCCGCCGCAAAAGTGACCGGAAAACCTCTGGAACTCGACCTTAAGACCCTCGAAAAGATCAAAAACTTCTTTTCCGCTAGAGAGAAAAAGATGCCTGAAAACAATAGCAGGCAAGCCCTTTTTCCCCAAGGCTCGACGATCCTTGAAAACCCCATCGGCACAGCCCCCGGCTTCTCTTTGAAAATGGGGCGCGGAACTTTCTACTTTCTTCCCGGAGTTCCGGCGGAGATGCGGAAAATGATCAACGAACAGGTTATTCCACGAATCCAGCTGGAACTTAAAGATCCCTATTACTACAAAACTGAGACTATTTCCACTTTTGGTCTCGGAGAATCGGCTCTGGAAGAAAAAATGAGTGGTTTTTCCGAAATCTTCCCCAACATAAAACTCGGCTTTCGGGCGAGTTTCCCGGAAATCCAGATTAAACTCTACCAAAAGAACAGCGACAAACAGGCTTTACAGAAAGAACAGAAAATGGCCTTGAGTTGGATCCAAGAAAAACTGGGTTATAAGATAATTTCACTAACCGGCCAATCGCTTGCAACCGTTGTCGGCAATCTCTTGCTTCAGCAGGAAGCAACTCTGGCAGTTGCTGAAAGCTGTACCGGCGGTTTAATCGCCAACTGGCTGACCGATCGACCGGGAAGTTCGGGTTTCTTTCTTATGGCAGCCGTAACCTATACAAATGCTGCCAAGCAAAAAGTTTTGGGAGTCTCACCTAAAACCCTCGAAAGATGGGGCGCTGTCCACGAAGAGACGGCCAAGGAGATGGCCCTCGGCGCTAAAAATATGAGCGGAGCCGACTATGCTATAGCGACAACCGGTATCGCCGGTCCCGATGGCGGTTCGCTGGAAAAACCGGTCGGCACCGTCTGTATCGCTCTGGCCGAATCTGAAGGGGTAAAAAGCAAACGCTATTTTTTCCCATTTGGCAAGCGCCTGCTTAACAAAAAGATCTTTGCCGCTCAGGCCCTGAACCGGCTCCGTCTGGAACTATTAAATAATAATTAACAGCTAAAAACAGATGATTTATCTGGACAGAATTAATTCTTAGTCATATAATAAGGATTATTCAATATAAAAGAGCCCCTTATTTCACTATAACATCATATCATCAAACCTTTATTTAGGAGAAAGTTCGATGAAAAGATTTTTCCTGGCCTTTGTCGTCATATTCATAAGCATGGGTCTTCTGCAAGACAAGGGCTACGCCTACACGACAATTTCAGGCACAGATGCCTATGAAATCTTTTCCAGCAATGAAGAACTCGTTGTTGTTGATGTCCGAGAAGTTTACGAATATTGCCCTTATCACATCCCTTGCGCCATAAACTACCCTTGGAATTCCGGGGTCTTCTCCACCGATTATGACAACCTGCCTGGCAATGTACCCATTCTGGTTGTCTGCGCCAGCGGTGTCCGCAGCAGCCGGGCTGCAGCCGTTCTCAGCAGCAACGGTTATGAAACGGTATACAGCCTTTCCGGAGGGATTTCGAGTTGGCCCGCAGCCCTTGTCAATTGCGATGAAGATAATTGCGACCCGACCTACCCTCTTTACTTTCCCCACATCGCCAGTGGTGACGGCTGGGAGACCAAAATTGCAATTATTAACACAAGCACTGATACCCCACTAAATGGAACTTTTAAAGCTTACGATAGCAACGGCGAACTGCTCGACGATACCCAGACCCTTGATCTGCCTGCCGCCGGACGCACCGAGTTACTAGTTGGTAATTTTTTCCCAAACGCAGCCAACATCAGCTATATTATTCTTTTAACCAACAGCGATACAGTGTATGGCTATCTTAAGTTCTACAACTCGCCAGGTTTATATTCTCGGGTTGCAATCCCGGCCTCATCAAGCGTTAATCTGAACGACATAACCGTCTCCCATATCGCTCTGAGCGATGGTTGGTGGACAGGATTGGCTTTAGTTAACACCACCAATGAAGAGCGCATCTTGACCTTCACCTTCAACAATGGTCAAAACAAAGATCTTACCCTGAATGCCGGCGACTACCAATCTTTAATAATGTCTGAGTTCCTTGAAAACTTGTCACCAACTGAAATAAATTCGGCCACGATCAGTAATGCCGATGGTATCGTCGGCCTTGAAATTTTCGGCAACGGCAATCAACTCAGCGGCGTCCGCTTAAGAGATGCAACATCGCAATCGCTCTACTACCCGCACGTTGTCAGCGATCAAACCTGGTGGACTGGCATTGTTGCTTTCAACCCCGGCCAAGAAGCTGGGGAACTCATCGTTAAACCATATTCGGCGGATGGCACCCTGCTCAGCCCCGCAGACCCCGCAACCCCAACCGCCGAGGCGAGCCGATTAATAACTCCCCCCACGGCTGCCACCCCTATAGAGATTGGTTCCAGGGAACGTTTTATGGGGTCGGCCTCCGGATTAAACCTGCCCGAAGGAACAGCCTGGCTCGCGATTGAAACAAGCGTCCCGGTCAGCGGTTTCGAACTCTTCGGCACCACTGACGGACTTCAATTAGCTGGCTATACCAGCGTCGGCATTGACGGTTATTCTGGAGTCTTTCCAAAACTGGAGACTCCAGGCTGGAGTGGTGTGGCCCTGGTCAACACCACAACCGATTCCATAACTGTCACTTTAAACGCTTACAAAAACGATGGCAATCTGGTCGCTGCAACCAACTTGACGCTTAACGGTCACCAGAGAATCGCCGGGCCGCCTGATGATTTCTTTAATTATGACATCGATACCGCGACCTATATCACTTACAGTGCCACGGCCCCGGTCGTCGCTTTCCAACTCAACGGCAACGGCAATATGCTCGATGCTCTGCCGGGACGCCAATAAAACAGGCAACAAAACCTGTTGACAGAGACAAAGGCACAAAGCTATAATTAAAAGCTTTGTGCCTTTGTCCGTTATGCTTTATAATAAATAGCTCACCACCAACCTGAATGCTTCCGGTTTTAAACCAAACCAGAGACCGAACTCAAACAAAATAAGGAAACTACTAAAATGCTGAAAGGGTTTCAACGAAAACACTTGCGCGGTCTTGCCCACGCTTATAAACCGGTGGTTATGATCGGTCAGAAAGGACTCAGTGAAAGTTTGTCTGATGCGCTTGAAGAGGCCCTTGAAAGCCATGAGCTGATCAAAGTAAAGTTTGTTGATTTTAAGGAGAAAGAACAGAAAAAAGAGCTGATTGAGCAGCTTGAAAAGGCAGCCAGTTGCGAAATGGTTGGCATGACCGGTCATATCGCTATCTTTTTCCGCCAAAACCGAAACCCCGAAAAACGCAAGATATCTGTCCCCAAGAAGAAACTTGACCATGGGGAAAATTAAAAGATGAGTGTGGAAGCCAACAAAATCATCTACTCGATGATCCGTGTCAGCAAACAATACGACAATAAACCGGTTCTCAAAGATATCAGCCTCTCCTATTTTTATGGGGCTAAAATCGGAGTTTTAGGCCTCAACGGCTCCGGCAAATCGACCCTTTTACGGATTTTAGCCGGCATCGAAACCAAATTTAACGGAGAGACCACTATCGCCCCGGGGCTTAACGTCGGCTTGCTTGAGCAGGAACCTCAACTTAATAACTCCCTGACCGTACGCCAGGTGGTTGAGCAGGGCGTGCAGGAAACGGTTGATCTTTTAGCCGAATACAACCATATCAATGAACAGTTTGCTGAACCGATGGCGGATGACGAGATGGAGAAATTGATCGCCCGCCAAGGTGAAGTTCAGGAAAAACTCGACGCCACCGATGCCTGGGATCTTGATGCCCGCCTCGACATGGCGATGGAAGCGTTGCGCTGCCCACCCGCCGACACTGCAATAAAAGTGCTCTCCGGCGGTGAAAAACGCCGGGTCGCCCTCTGTCGTCTTTTACTTAAAAAACCCGACATCCTGCTGCTTGATGAACCGACCAACCATCTCGATGCGGAAACCGTCTCCTGGCTTGAACAGCACCTGCAACGTTATGAAGGTACGGTTATCGCCGTCACCCATGACCGCTACTTTCTTGATAATGTCGCCGGTTGGATTCTTGAACTTGATCGGGGCCAGGGGATTCCCTGGAAAGGCAACTACTCATCCTGGCTTGAACAGAAAGAGAAACGTCTCGGCCAGGAAGAGAAAGAGGAATCCGCCCGCCGCAAGACCTTAAAACACGAATTAGAGTGGATTCGCATGTCCCCCAAAGGTCGCCACACAAAAGCAAAAGCCCGTATCAGCGCCTACGAAGAGCTTCTCGGCAGCGAGGGTGAAAAACGGGGCCGCGATCTTGAAATTTTTATCCCACCCGGGCCCCGCCTCGGCAAAGTCGTAATTGAAAGCAAAAATCTCAGTAAAGCCTTTGGCGGCCAGCTCCTTTTTGAAAACCTTACATTTGCCTTGCCGCCGGGCGGCATTGTTGGTGTCATCGGCCCCAACGGGGCTGGCAAAACAACCCTTTTTAAAATGATCACCGGCCAGGAAACCCCTGATAGCGGTTCGATCCATTTGGGCGAGAGTGTCAAACTCGCCTTCGTTGATCAGAATCGCGACACCTTAAACCCGGAAGAAACCATCTGGCAAGCCATCTCAGAAGGTCAAGAGAGTATTGTCCTCGGCAATCAAGAGATTAATTCAAGAGCTTATGTCGGACGTTTCAACTTCTCCGGCTCCGACCAGCAGAAAAAAGTGGGCCTGATGTCGGGCGGCCAGAGAAACCGGGTCCATCTCGCCCGCATGCTGAAATCGGGAGCCAACGTCATCCTTCTCGATGAACCAACCAACGACCTTGATGTTAACACTTTAAGAGCCCTGGAAGAGGCCATGGAAAACTTTGCTGGCTGTGCCGTAATCATCAGCCATGACCGCTGGTTTCTGGACCGCATCGCCACCCATATCCTGGCCTTTGAAGGTGAAAGTCAAGTAGTCTGGTTTGACGGCAACTACTCTGAATATGAAGAGGATCGCAAAAGACGTCTCGGAGCCGCGGCCAATCAACCGCAACGCATTAAATACCGTCATTTAACGAGGAAATAAAAATCCTTGAAGGAGAACAACATTGAAAATTGGTTTTACGGGCATAGAGTTACAGGAAGGCAAAGTTAAATTTAACGATAAAAACCTGATTGCTCTGGAAAAAAAAGATAAACCCAAAAAAGTAACCCCCTTTTTCGCCGAATTTATCCAGGATGAGTTGGTTCACGTTGAAGCTGTAATCATCCCGGCTGACAATATTCTCGATCTTTTAATCTTTGATATCGAAAAGATTGAAACCCGGCTTTCCCGAACTGACAACGATACGGAGAAAGCCTTATTGCAAAAAGCTTTGCAAAACCTTGAAGAGGAGATCCCTTTATGTGATTTAGGTTTCAGCAAAGATGAAGCTGCAATAATTTTAAGTGCTGACCCCTACAGTCTCAAACCGGTAATCCAGATAAGCGGTGATGAATCAAGCGATGAGCTTATCGAAAAAGTCCTTGAAAAATCTAAACAGATGTTTTTCTATACAACAGGCCCCACAGAATCACACGCCTGGCTTGTAAACAAAGGTTCCGATATAATAACCTGCGCAGCTAAAATCCACTCCGATCTGGCCCGCGGTTTTATTAAGGGTGATGTTGTCAGCTTTAACGATTATCTAGACTGTCATAACTTTAACGAATGTAAAAGCAAAGGCGTTGCCCAAGTTGTTGATCGGGATCATGTTGTTGAACCAAATGATATTATAGAGATCCGTTTCAACGTCTAAAACCCCAAACAAGCTCTAATTTCGGGGTTCAAATCAGGATAACTCATGCAGAGTACTATTATAAATTTTTAATTTTTAAAAAAAATTTGCCTGCATGAGAAAAACCCCTTGCATTATGATCAAAAACACGCTAAAGTGCTTTCCATTCAAACCACCAGCGTTTCTAGCTGTTGGTAATTAACAACGCCATTTTGAATGGCACACTATGCAAGAGGATGTTATGTCAGAGCAAGTTGAAGGTACGGTAAAATGGTTCAATGATGAAAAAGGTTTTGGATTTATTGAGCAAGAAGGCGGAAGTGATGTTTTTGTTCATTTCAGCGCAATTGAAGGTTCGGGCCGGAAGACCCTCCATGAAGGTCAGAAAGTTACGATGGAAGTAACCCAAGGCCAAAAGGGCCCGCAAGCCGAGAATGTTTCACCCCTTTAAGTAACACTAATCGGCACGATCACAACTGATCGTGCCGATTCTCCCTTCCACCTACTGACACCCCTCACATTCTTCCCTTAAAGCACTCTATAAAATATTTAAAACAACCCAATATCCTTACTTCCGAATTTTGATAGGCCCATGAAAGAATATACTGTCGGACTCATTTCAGACACCCACGGATTATTGCGTCATGAGGCTTTCAAGCACCTTAAAGGGTGTGATACCATAATCCACGCCGGTGATATCTGTGATGATAAGATTATCACTAAACTCTCCACAATTGCTCCGGTTCACGCCGTTCGCGGCAACATGGACAGCAACCTAAACTACCCCGTATATAAACTTCTAAAAATCAAGAAATTTAGCTTCTACATCCTTCACGACCTTGACCGGCTAGACCTCGACCCTCAGGCTGCCGGGGCTGATGTTGTGGTCTTTGGCCACACCCATAAACCCGAGAACTTCCAGCGCAAAAACGTCCTCTATATCAACCCAGGCAGTGCTGGGCCCCTGCGCCAGGGTCGACCAATATCTTTAGCCAAGCTCCACATTAAAAGCAACTGCTTGATCCCGGAATTTATAGAGTTAAGCTGATATTCATTAGAAAAACCCCCTCCCCACAAACCACCTCCCCCTGCCTCCTTCTAAAACTCGAACGCATCTCCCGCAACAAGTGATAACCAAACACTCCTGACCACTTTTATTGTTCCCTGCCATTATACAATACAGCCAAAACCCGCCAATCCAGAGAACTGATTAAGACGAGAGATTTGCGCCTTAAACCAACCATCCGTGTCAACTATAATCTTGACATGGGAGTCCTGTATCGATATACAGAGCCAGATATTATGAACTCTATTTTAAAAGCATTTAAGCAAGCTGGCCTCAAGACAAATACTGAACAGCGCTTAAGATTCCAGAGATAACTAATTTTAAAAGGCAAAAACATGTTAAAACTGAAACCTGAATTTAGATTTTTCACTATTCCTGCAACCGTTCTCTTGGTCTTTTTCCTGATTATCACGCCGCAATTAAACAAGCGGGCCAATGCCTGAGGAGAAACCGATGTGCTGACCGTGTTTGTCAGCCCTACCGGTGGCGGCCAGATCAAAGTCAACGGCACCATTGCAAAACCCGGTTTGCATTACATTTTCGATTCGGGCACCACGCCCACGGTAGAGGCCATCCCGGTAAACGGTTACATATTCTCCCACTGGAGCGGCGACCTGAACTCCTTCTCCAGTATCGATAGCGTCATCATGACCTGCGACAAAACCATTATTGCCAATTTTTCTCAGCCTCTAGTAGAATCGATTCCGGTTTACTATCCTCATATCGCCTGCGACGATGGTTGGGAAACCGAAATTTGCCTAATTAACAATAGCGACAACACCACTTTATATGGAACCTTCCAGGCCCATAATGATCGAGGCGAACTGCTTTCAAACAGTTCACGTATGAGCCTCGCCCCACATGGCCGAATAGAACTCCATGTTAACCAGGATTTCGATCAGGCAACTGAAATCGGTTATATTATTTTTACTGCCGAAACTGACACGGCTGAAGATATCGCCGGCTACACAAAATTTTATATTGATGGACGTTACCGGGTTGCCGTTCCCGTGGTCACCACCATTAACCAAGGTGACATTTTCATCTCACATATCACCTCCAGCAGTGATTGGTGGACTGGCGCCAGCCTGGTCAACACAACGACGGAAAACAAAGCCCTAACCCTAAAATTTGACAACGGCGTAACGCAGACAATGGTCTTAAATGCCAAGGAGCATAAAGTTATTCTGATGGCAGATCTGTTTGAACAGGGGGCAACAGAAGCCCACTCCGCCGTCATCCGTAATGCAACAGGGGTTATCGGTCTCGAACTTTTCAGCAGCGGCAACCTTCTCAGCGGCATTCTTCTAAAAGATCAAACTGCCACTGAAATCTACTATCCCCATGTCGCCAGTGATGACGATTGGTGGACCGGAATAGTCGCCCACAACCCTCAAAACGACAACGTTGACCTGACGATAACCCCTTACGATATCAACGGCAGCGCCCAGGAAACCCAGAACATCACCTTGCCGGGCACCAGCAATCGCGTTGACACAGCCAGCAGCTTTGCCTTTCCTAGCAATACCGCCTGGTTTAAAATAAGTTCCAGCGGACCGATAACCGGCTTTGAACTTTTCGGCACCCTCGACAACACAAGACTTGCAGGTTACACTGGAGTCGGCCTTGCTCAAACCAGTGGGGTTTTTGCCAAGATTGAAAAGCAGGGCTGGACCGGAGTGGCCTTCATCAACATAGCCAGCTCTGTTGCCATGGTGACCCTGAAAGCCTACGATGACAATGGCTACCAAGTGACATCACGAACAATAACCCTGAACCCCTTTCAAAAAACCGTTAAACAAGCGGCTGATTTCTTTTTTACAAACATCTCCTCTGCCACTTATTTAAGCTATAGCGCCAACCAGAAGATTGTTGCCTTTCAGCTTAACGGCTCCGATGACGGCATGATGCTGGATGCCCTGCCGGGGATGTAACGGTTATCACAAAGCAATCAAAAAAGTTCACAACAACCTCTCCAAAATGGCCCGGCGGTGTTTCTTTCTTCGGGCCATTTATTTGAGAATACTACCAGACACCGTACTTATCTAAAATCCCAAATAAGCATGTTGCATTTCTCTCAAAGGATATGTATATTGTATGTAGGTTTTCAACCACAACGCTTCAGCCCTGGTCTTCAATTTCAACGAAACTCTTCATGAACCTTTGAGCTGGAAAGGAATTGCTGTTGTCAACACTGGCACACAAAACACCCAATTGATCCTCGAAGCCTATGGCGAGGGCCGTCTATTAGCCACGACAACCGTTACTCTGGATGCCGAGAACCGTCTGGTGGGACTCCACAGTAACTGGTTTCCGGATATTCCGGTCAGCAGGCTGGAGCGAATCGTGATCCAGAGCAACTATCCCTTCCTGCAAGGAATTACTATCTCAGGCGATACCGAAAATAGCAGCCTAGCCTTTGCTCCGGCATTGTCGAAACCTAATTTTACCCCTTAACAACCTTATCTAAGACAACCTTGCAAAGCAACAATCCCGGATCAATTTCTACAGGGCTCGTTGCTTTGCAAACACCCGGGATGTAAATAATAATCTATCAACAAGAGTCCTTTCAGAATCAACAACCTCTGTTTTATTATACCTTTCCAAACTTACAATTCGCCAAATGCACATTGACAATCAGGCATTAATCAATATATATTAGTGATAATTTATTCAAACAATCAGATACCCCAAATCAGATCAGGACTTTATGCAACAAACCATTGACTTGAAACCTGAGCAGGAAACAAACTCATGAACCACGACTTTAAAAAGCGGGACAGAGAACTTGAGGAACGGATTTCCAAAGATTGTCTGCGCTTGGTCAACGAGTCCGACCTCCACCTAGATCTTATGGGGCTAAAGTTACCCCATCAGATTGCCCCCTTAAGCAAGGCAGAAATGATGGGGGCCCTACCGGTGACCATCTTTCTCTGTATCGCGCCAAAAGATTACGGCGGCAAGATGAATATGGTTATGAGTCCGGATATGTTTGCGGCTTTCCCGGCAATGGAAAGACTTCTCCTTAAAGAATTAAACATCTGGCACATAACTCCAGATCGACAAAAGGCTCATACAGGTGCATGAGCTCTCCCTTATCCAATCCCTCTTGACAATTATCGATGAACATGCCAAAGAGCACGGGTTCAGCAAAGTCAACCAGGTCAACCTCTCCTGCGGCAGGCTCTCTTCCGTAGAACCTAACGCCCTCGACTTTGCTTTTAAAACTCTTACCCAATCCGGAATCTGCGCCGAGGCCCAACTGGAACTGGAGATCCTGCCCCTGAAAATTCACTGTTATGATTGCAACCGGGAATTTACCAGTGAAGATGCCGATCCAACTATTTGCCCCCATTGTCAGGGAGATCAAGTTTCTGTGACCGAAGGCTGGCAGGAGCTGCAACTTTTAGAATTGGATGTAGATTAAAATGTGTATAAGTTTTCCAGGCCGCATTCTCGCCTTTAAAGAAGATAACTGTCTGGCTGTAATTGAGGTTGGCGGCACTAAACGAGAAGTTTCACTTGATCTTCTCGATGAGCCGGTTACGATCAATGATTATCTCCTCTGCCACGCCGGTTTTGCCATCCATAAGATCGATTCCGAAGAGGCCCAAAAGAGCCTGGCACTGCTCCAGGAGATCATCGACAATGAAATATATTGACGAATACCGGTCACCGAAACTGGTCTCCGGACTCCTCCAAAAGATCAAAAAAAGTGCCGCATCTCTGAGCAGACCAATCACAATCATGGAGGTCTGTGGCAGCCACACCACCGCCATCAGCCGTTTCGGCATCCGAAAGCTTCTCCCTGATAACATCCGTCTCGTTTCCGGGCCCGGCTGCCCGGTCTGCGTTACCGCAATCGAAGATATCGACCAGGCTCTCTGGCTCGCCGCCCAGCCGGATCTAATTTTCACCAGCTACGGCGATCTTTTACGGGTACCCGGCAGTCACGGTAACTCTTTAGAGAAAATTCGTGCCGCTGGAGCCCAAATAAAAACCGTCCACTCCGCCCTTGAAGCCGTGGCCTTAGCCCAGGCCCACCCCGAGGAAAAAGTTATTTTCATGGGCATCGGTTTTGAAACAACCTCACCTACCGTAGCAGCTGCCGTACTCCAGGCGGAAAAGCTCAAGCTCAACAATTTTTTTATCTTTTGCTGCCATAAACTGATGCCGCCGGTCATGCGTCTCCTGCTCGCTGAAGAAAAGCTTGCCATTGACGGATTTCTCTGCCCCGGCCACGTCAGCACGATTATCGGGAGTCAGGTCTACAATTTCATTATTGAGACCAATCGGGCCGCAGTCGTCACCGGTTTCGAGCCGGTTGATATTCTTGAGGGAATTTTTTTAATCCTGAGAGAGTTAACCGATGGCGTTTCAGAGGTTAAGATTCAATACCAACGCGGCGTTAAAGATAAGGGGAACCCGAAAGCCCGAGCCATTATGAATGAAGTCTTCAAAACGGGTACGGTTAACTGGCGAGGCTTGGGAGAGATCCCTGAAAGCGGCCTTACCTTAAGAGAAAAGTTTGCCGCCTTCGATGCCTGCCGCCATTTTTCAATCCCTGAAATCAAAAGTCAGACAAACCATACCTGCCGCTGCGGAGAAGTCTTACAGGGCCTTATTGAACCTTCAGAATGCCCCCTATTTGGCAGCACCTGTACACCAAGCAACCCGTTCGGCCCCTGCATGGTCTCAAACGAAGGCAGTTGTGCCGCCTTTTTTCGATACCCAACAACTTAAGGAAAAATCAACATGAAAATCAACGTCTTCACCAATATCCTTGATGCCAACAACCGCATCGCCAATGATAACCGCACTTTTTTTGACGAAAAAAAAGTCTTTGTCATCAACCTGATGAGCTCGCCTGGAGCGGGCAAAACCACCCTTGTCGAAAAAACGATTCTGGCCTTGCGTGAGCGTTTCCAAATCGCTGTCATTGAAGGAGACATTCAAGACAGTTACGATGCTGAAAGAATTGCCAAGCTCGACATCCCGGTGGTCCAGATCAATACCGGAGGGGCCTGTCATCTTGACGGCAATATGATCAAGGAGACCTTTCCCGCCTTCGATTTTGACAATCTCGATCTTTTGATCACCGAAAATGTCGGGAATTTGGTCTGTCCGGCCGAATTCAAGATCGGCGAAAACGCCAAAATCATGATTTTAAGCACCCCGGAAGGGGCCGACAAACCGGCCAAATACCCACTTATGTTTGCCGAATCAACCGTCCTTTTAATCAATAAAATAGATCTCGCCCCATACGTCGATTTTGACCTTAAAAAAGCCCGTCACGACGCCCTTGCTATTAACCCCGAGCTCCAGATTTTTGAGGTCTCATGCAAAGATGATAATGGCCTTGATAAATGGTTCGACTGGCTGACAATAGCCATTAGAGATTTTCAGAAAAATCAGATATGAGATAGATCAACTATCCCGACTCAAGCGCAGCCAGTGAACCCAAGACAAGAAACTTCTTATAAACCACAGAGAACGCTGAGAGAAAGCCATTTTTCCGCCTCCCCGACGCTCTCTGTGTCCTCTGTTGTAAAAAATATTATGACCATTTTGGTTAAAACTTTAATTACTACGGGACTGAACTTGGATAAAGAGAATGGGTTTCAAACTGCGTATAGCGGTTTTTTAATTTGAAAAACAAAAGATTACGCTTTTATTTCACCGGCGTCATTCAGGGTGTTGGTTTTCGCCCTCACATCTATCGCCTGGCTACAAAGTTGGGACTTTCCGGATTTGTCTGTAATCGACCGGATGGGGTTTTGGTTGAAATCGAAGGCAAAAAAGAAGAGCTCGATCAGTTTATCGAAAAGGTAAACTCTACTCTGCCAACTGCTGCCGTTGTCAAGAATCTAACCTGCATTGAGATAAGCCTCGACGACGCCCCCAGCGATCACCTCCCATTTAAAATTCTGGAAAGTCCGATTGCCGGCCCCAAAGAACTTACGATCGGAGCTGACAGCGCCACCTGTCCCGCCTGCCTTTGCGAGATGAACGATCCAAACGACCGACGTTTTGGCTATCCTTTTATCAACTGTACTGACTGCGGGCCACGCCTGACCATTGTCAATGATCTCCCTTATGACCGCCAGCGCACAGCGATGGCCGCCTTTCCTCTATGTCAAGCCTGCCAGCTAGAATACCAGAATCCAAAAAGCCGCCGTTTTCATGCTGAGGCCATCGCTTGCCCCCAATGTGGACCGCAACTTACCCTTTGCAACCCTCAAGGAGAAAAGATTGCCCAAGCAAAGGCCCTGCAATCAACCAGAGAACTTCTTAAAGATGGCAAAATTGTCGCCATTAAAGGACTTGGCGGTTTTCATCTAGCAGTAGCCGCCGAAAACCATGCGGCGGTTATGCGCCTTAGAAATCGTAAGCGACGCGATGGCAAACCTTTTGCCATAATGGTTAAAGATATGGACTACACCGAAAAACTGGCCCATATCAACAAAACCGAAAGAGAACTTCTTCTTTCTCCAGCCCGACCGGTTGTCCTGCTCGAAAAGAAAAGTGCCGGCCTCGACCTCTCCCCCGCTATCGCCCAAGGCCTCAGCCACTATGGCATCATGTTGCCCTATACGCCACTGCATCACCTGCTTTTTTGTGAAGAAATAAACGTGCTGGTCATGACCAGCGCCAATTTAAGTGATGAACCAATCTGCATCGACAACCAGGAAGCCCTACGGCGACTAGCCGAAATTGCCGACTATTTCCTGCTTCATGATCGCGACATTATTGTCCGCCTCGATGACTCCGTCGCCATGGTGATTAATCACAAAACCCAGCTACTGCGCCGTTCCCGAGGCTATATCCCACAAAGTATAACGACTAATGAGCAACTGCCTGAGATTTTGGCCCTGGGCGGTCATCTCAAAAATTCCCTCTGCCTGACTAAAGAAGATAAAGCCCTCTGCTCCCCTCATATTGGCGATCTCGAAACCCTTAAGGCCCGCGATTTTTTCCATGAAAACATTAGCCTGCTAAAAAAAATTGCCAACTGTGAACCTAAGATCATCGCCTGCGACCTGCATCCCGGCTATTACAGTTCAAGCTTTGCGGAAAATCTTTCAGGAAAAACCGTTATCAAGGTTCAACACCATCATGCCCACATCGTCAGCTGTATGACTGACAACCAGATTTCCGGCCCGGTCTTAGGCCTGGCGATGGATGGCACCGGTTACGGCAGCGACGGTCATATATGGGGCGGGGAATTCTTATACGTGGATGAAAAGAGCTTCTCCCGACTTGCACAAATCCTTTATTTCCCGATGCCCGGCGGCGAAAAAGCGATCCGCGAACCCTGGCGTATAGGCTTAAGCCTGCTGCGCGAGGCCGACCCGGTTAATTGGCTGAAAAAAGCCAGAAAGCTCAAATTAGCCCCTCCATATTTTTCAGATGAGGAGCTTACGCAAATACTGAATCAGACTCTTAACCGCCCTTTGACTTCGAGCCTGGGACGTTTTTTTGACGGAGTTGCTGCAATTCTCGGATTTTCCCATGAGACTGTTTACGAAGGCCAGGCCGCGATAGAGCTGGAGGCTATGGCGATTAAATACCGCAATTCAGACAACCCTTCAACTTTGGACTTGCTGCCTTTTATAATTACCAAAGAGAGACGACCAGAAAACATAAACTACTATCAACTTAACCTCTTGCCGATGATCGAAAAACTCGCAGAACTATCCCTGAATGGAGATCCATGCAACGCTCTGGCCGCCCTTTTTCACACTTCACTGTGTAACGCCCTGATGACCACAGCAGAAAGCTTATCGACTTTACACAATCTTGACCGAGTCGTTTTGAGTGGTGGCTGTTTTCAGAATCGTCTCCTACTTGCAGGTTGCCAGCAATGGCCAGAGAACCACCAGAAAACTAAAAACAGCAATCCTGACAAACAAGCAATGACAATCTACACGCACCATCAAGTACCGACCAATGATGGCGGCCTGGCCCTCGGGCAGGCCCTGATTGCAGCGCATCAGACTGCAGAATAATGCTTGAATCAGTAACGCAAAAAGAACAAAACCTGGATTTTAAACCACAGAGACCACAGAGGCCCCGACAAGAGAGCTTTTCTCCGGGTTCTCTGCGGTTATCATCGAACTTAAGTTTTACCTTTTTGATTCCGGCTTTGCCGGATTAGGATAATAAAATTATGAACGACCTGATTATGCTTGGCCACGGCGGCGGGGGCCGCCTGACCACAGACCTGGTTCACAACCTTTTTTTAAAGAACTTCCAGAATTCACATCTTGAGCCTCTAAATGACAGCGCTTTACTCACTATAGACCGGAAAAACCTAAGTTTTACAACCGACAGTTATGTCGTAAGCCCTATCTTTTTCCCGGGCGGTGATATCGGCTCTCTGGCGGTACACGGCACCGTCAACGATCTCGCCATGTCTGGCGCCCGCCCTCTCTATCTGAGCGCAGCCTATATTATTGAAGAGGGTTTCAGTTTAAAAGAACTTGAAAAAATTGTTATTTCAATGGCCACAACCGCGCGCAGTGCCGGCATCGAAATCGTCACCGGTGACACCAAGGTCGTGCCCAAAGGCATGGCTGACGGACTATATATAAATACGGCCGGCATCGGGGTCCACGAATACGGCCCTCCACTGGAACCACAACGCATCAAAAAGGGTGACGCGATTCTCATAAATGGCACAATCGGGGATCATGGCGCCGCCGTCATCACGGCGAGAGAAGCGGGCTTTTCGGAAAGCCGTATAACCTCTGATGCAGCCGCGTTAAACCATCTCGTCGAAAAAATGCAAAAGAGTTCAATCAAACTTCACTGCCTGCGGGACGCTACCCGGGGAGGAATGGGCGGTATTCTGGCCGAACTTGCGAAGCAAGCTCATTCTTATCTTGATATCGAGGAGAAGTCTATCCCGGTCCGGGAAGAGGTACGCGGTTTCTGCGAAATCTACGGCATGGAGCCTCTATTTCTCGCCAACGAGGGGAAAATGGTGATCTTTTGTGCTCTTGACGATGCCGAAAAGGCTTTACAGATACTTCATTCTGACCCATTAGGAGAGAACGCCGCGATTATTGGCCGGGTTACTGAAGTAGATCAAGAGACAGGAAGGGTCATCATGAACACATTGATCGGCGGAGAACGCATAATAGATCAGCCAACTGGTGATTTGGTACCAAGAATTTGTTAAACGGCCAGCTTCTAGCGCTTCAGAACGGCCATCACTTCAAGGTGGGTGGTTCCGGCGTACATATCGTAGCCGGTAATAGATTCTAAAGTTAAATCTTTGTCAATTTTTATGAGACGATCCAGATCACGGGCCAGAGTCGCCGGATTGCAACTGATATAGATAATTTTTGCAGCCGGGCTCTGCGCAATTTTTTCCACAACGTCGGGATTAAGCCCGCTGCGGGGGGGATCAACAACCAGGGTATCGAGAGCTGTGGGCAGAGATTTTCTCTCAACCCGGCCACTGATAAAACGGACATTTTTAAAACCGTTACGGGCCGCGTTGCGCCTTCCCCTGGCAACGGCTGCGGGATCACTCTCGTACACTGTCAAATTGGCTGCGATGGTCGCCAGGGCCAGAGAAAAAGTACCGCTGCCACCATAGAGTTCAGCCACATTACCAGCCTTAGTACAATTTTTAAGGAGATCAAAAATCAGCAACCGGGTTACCGCCGGGTTTGCTTGAGCAAAACCAGAGGCGGCCAGCTCAAGATCGCCAAAACCATAATTTTCTATTACCGTCTCAGGGATTCCAGAAAGCGCTTTGAATTTACGCCCGCCAGCAGCTGAAGATACCGCCGCAAAAGTGCCGCCGGAACTCGCTAAACCATAAAAAGAGGTCGTTTTGCCCAACAGTTCAGGTGATTTTAGCAGGGATTTTAAAAGTTGAGACAGAGCTGGAGCTAAAACCAGACAACCGGGTACGGCTGCCACCTGATGCGTGCGGCGGCGGAAAAAACCTAAACTCCCGCTCTTTTGATCGTACCGAAAAAGAGCCCGATGACGATAGTAAAACTCTTCTGGTGCGGCAACCATATTCGTGCCAACCTCAATCCCGGCTCCCGCCAGAACCTGCGCCAACATCTCTTTTTTGAGTTCAAGCTGATCTTTATAAGGCAGATGGAGAAGGTCACAGCCACCACACTCGGCATAGTGCGGACAAGGAACCTGCCGCCGCCCGGGACCGGGCTTTTCGACATTTTGCAAGCTCCCGATGATATATCTTTTTTTCTCTTTTTCTACACTTACCAGAACCTCATCGCCAACTGTTGTTTGCGGTACAAAAACTGCTTTATCCTGATAAAAACCAAGACCATTTCCCGGCGGGGCATATTTTTCAATACACAAAGAGATGGTTTTCATATACTATTTATCAACAAACTATTTTTCAGGATTTCTCAGAAGACTCGACTCCGTCGTCCCGAGGGAGACTAACCGAAAACCAATCGCGTAGCTGCGATTATCGGGACGCCGTTTATTGCGACTCGCTGAACGCACATAACGAGGCGGACTGTCCCAGCAACTGCCCCGCGCAACCCGGTAGATACCGGAACTTAAACCTCGCGGATTAAACTCTGGGCTCTCTTTATAATAACCTTCACTAAACCAATCAGAACACCACTCCCAGACATTACCCAACATATCATAAAGCCCAAAGGCATTAGGCTTGAAACAGCCCACTGGCGCCGTCACTATAACCCCATCCACACAACCGTGAACGGTCCAGACTGGCCACTCCTTTTGCGCTGCTTGATCGCCAACATTAGCATAATCACATGCGAAATTCGCATCATCACCCCAGAAACATACGGTGGTCGTTCCGGCTCGACAAGCGTACTCCCACTCGGCTTCTGAGGGCAGACTAAATTTTCTCCTACTCTTACTTGACAACCACTCCGCATAGGCGATGGCATCATAACAAGAGACCTCGACGACCGGCTGATTATCAACATTTAACGAGTGTCCATCATATGATTTACTGTCGTGATCCGGTTTAAAAAAGCGATATTGAAGATTTGTCACCTCGAACATTCCCATCCAGAAACCGTCGACTACAACCTTATGTCGAGGTAACTCACAAGCACAATATTTATCAAATTTATCGGCCCCCATTACTTTAACAAGGTCCTCTTTCTCTAACCCCGTCTGCCCCATCTGAAAAGTGCCGCCCGGCACCCAGACAAATTCCATCCCGGTCTCGGGATCGGTAAAGATTTGTTCAGCAGATGCAGCCGGAACCAAAACCAAAAAGATCATGAGCAGGCAGAAAAAAGGGAGGAGGCATTTTTTTAAAACACAATTTTTCATTTTTTCAACTACCAATACCAGTGTGCAGGATAGATCAAGAAAAAAACTGAATATAATATTTATCGATATATAACCATTAACATAAAACGCTGTAAAAAACAAATAAAAGTCAATAGATAATTGAAAAAGTTTTCTAAAAAGAGGTTCATTTTCAGTTTTCAACCCTATCATATACCTATACTTGCGTAATACTATAGGTATATGAGTAAACTTTCCAAAAATTCGACAAAATTGTCGAACAACTGCTATAATTGTCGTCAATTTGTCGCTTACAGACACAAAAAGCTCACAAAATAAGAATTTTTATATTTTTAAAGGTTGGCACGGCAATCGCAATTCAAACGCAAAGAAGATGCGAAACCTGTGACGCTTTCATATCTTTAATTAAGGAAGGCGTCGCAATTGTCTGGCCAGACATGTTTTTACAAGAGATGCTAAAGCAAGCGGGGATACCCCCCTATCTAAAAACAATTTAAAAGATACAATTATTCCAGGAGAACAAAATGAAAAAAAGTATTTTAATGGTCGCACTGGTTATGGTTTTCGGACTTTTCTGCAGCACTTCACTTTGGGCCGGTAACGGGCAGCAAATTAAAGACGGCTCCATGCTTGACGTTAACTTGGATGAAGCTAAAAAGATAGAAGGAGTAGTTATCGATTGCGGCGTATCCGGCACCGGACTGACTCTTACTGACGTTTTCGTCGATGAAGTTGCTAGCGAAGACATCACAGTTTACGGAATGGGACCCTTAAAATACTGGGAAGAAGAAAACGTTACCAAACCTACGGATACTGATAAAGTTATAATTTATGCTGTCGAAGTTACTTATCTAAACGGCACGACTCGGTTAATTGCAGTAAGTGTAAGCATTGAAGGAGTTGAAGAACCTGTACTTCTGCGTACTGATGAAGGCCCGGCTTGGAGAGGAGTCAGTAAACAAGGTGGAACCAGCAACGCTACAGGAGACTGCAGCGCCTGCCCCAACAGTGGAACTTGTGATAAGTCTCAGCAGGGTGGCGGCACTGGCACCTGTCCTCTGGTTGACTAAGTATAAAGGTAACTATTCAGCGTGTTATCAGCCACAGACCCACACGAACACACACAGACCCAAAAAGTTTTTGTCCGTGTGAGTCTGTGTGGGTCTGTGGCTAAATTTAAATTACGCTGAACAGTTACGTAAAAAACTCTGTTATCCAACCTGAGCAACCCCCGGTTATAGTTGGATAACAGAGCAATAAGATTTGCAACCAAACCGCACATTACAACCCTGCCCGCCAGAACTATTTTTTCGTTGCATATACTCCACAAATAACCTAGGATGATCGTCATTTATTAATGATATTATTTTATCTTTAATCCAAAATTAAGCTAAGAAAATTCGGATGCTGCGATCAAAAAAATTTTATTGGCGGGTTTTTTCCATTATCACATTTATCTGCCTATGGTCGATTCCTAACGCCCAGGCTTTCGATCTTGAGATAAGTCTCGGCGGCGGTTATGACAATAATCCATATCTTGAGAAAGGTTCTGAAGGAGCCCTTTTCGCGCAAACCGAACTCAATGGCTGGCAAGATCTCTCTCTAGGCAGCTACCCGGCAACGACCATCACCTTATCAGGTTTTGCCGCCTACCGGCAATATGACGGACTCGATGACAACTGGCAACTGGGAGGGGGTATTGAGACCTCAACCCAATTGTCATGGTTGCCCTGCACGCTGGAATTTTTCAACGGGGCGGCGGCCCATCGCAACCCTTTGGTCGATGATAGCGATTTTGACAACCTGGAACTTGGCGGCCGCCTGGCCGGACTTGTCGGGTCACGTTTGAGTCTGGAATTTGAATGTGGAATCAGCTGGGAAGATTACCGCCAATCAGTTGCCACCCCCATAAACAATAAAACCGGAAACAGTAAAAATGGGACTGACGAGAGCCATAATGAAAATTCAGGTAACGATCATCAAGAAGAACTGGATATAGCGCACGACGCCAGCAAAAGCGGGCAACCAAAGCACCACAACAGCGGTGAACGCAGCGACCGTTTGATTACCACGGCAGTAAAGGCATTTTATGCCTTTAACCCTTACCTAGAGGGTGGCAGTGAGCTTTACTGGCGGCACCGCCACTCCTCGATTGATGCGGAAAGACGCGCAACTTACGGCCTCAGCGTCAACCTTAACTGGCATCCGGTGCCAAATCTGGAATTTGTCTGGCTGCTGAGTGCCGAACGAGTTCCCTATAGATATGATTATAAAAAAGAGGAACGAACCGAAAAAATCTACAGCTCCGAGATTGCTGTTTCCTGGCGGCGGGGTAACTGGACCGTATCCGGAGCCTGGAACTGGAGCAAAAGAGATTCGCTCGTCAACGAAGATGATTATCAAAGAAATCAATGGCAAAGTCGTTTAACATACTCATATTGACCTTGATCGGGGTCGCGAGCCTTCTCCTTGCGGGCGTCCTCTCCCCGGATGCAGCCCAGGCCTGGGAACTGGTGACCGGCCGCGTCGAGAGCATGACTGAGGTCAATGGCAATATCCACCTGACCGTCTTAACCGATTCGAATTCTGAAGAGACACAAACATCGGCAAACCCGAAACCTCTAAACCAAACAATAATCAACTTCGAAGTTCCCCCTGAAGATTTACCTAAACGCTTAAAAGAGGGAGATCTCATCCGTATCTGGCAGCATAGTGACAAGCAGCTTAAACCGGTAAGAATTTCATACAGCCGCGGCTACGACCCCACCGGTGTGCGTTCACGATTAAGCGGCCGTGGTCAACTTTCGAGCCGCGGCGGCGGCGGCGGCAAGGGCGGTCATGGCGGACACTGAACTGAAAAAAAAAGCAAAAAAAACAAAGACGGGATCATCCCACTACCCCGCCAGAGATCGCAAGTTACCGCTATGGTTGACTAATCTTATCCTTTTCGGAACTCTTATCCTGGCCGTCCTGATCTACTTTTTCTGGCAGGCCAACCGCGAACACCGCTCATTCTATCGCCACACCCGAGAACACACTCAACTCTTAGCCCAGGTCATTCAACTCAATGCCGACAACGCTATTGCCGCTGGAGATGTAGTCAAAAAAGTAGCTCGCACATTCATGCTAAATTCGGCCCGTTTTATCGATTTTCTCGCCGCCGTCGAACCTTTCAGTGAAACTGAACTAACGTCTCTGACTTTTGAATCGGGCCTTAACGGCATCACCATAGATGATGGTCTTCAGAGAGTCAGCGGACCGCCGGAATGGCAAAATGAATATGCCACGACCACCCTCGAAGAAGCTGTCAAACAGACCCGTTTCACACATAACAGTACCGGTCACATTTTCACCCTAGCCTATCCACGACGCGAAGGAGAGGGCACAATCTGGCTCGGTTTCGGAGCGCAAAGGCTTGAATCCTTACAGCAACAGGTCGGGGTTGAACATCTTCTCGAAACTTTAAACAGTGTTCCCGGAATCGATTACGTTCACATCGAGCCCAACCCTCTGGACCCGACAAATCCCCATCCTTCCTTGAAAGAAATTATCACCAACACCGGGATGATTGTTGAAGCCCGCCTGCCGATGCACGGAAAGACCCTGATTGCCGGTTTCAAATCAGATTTTCTGGTGGCCCGGGAAAAAGGTCTCTGGCGCGATTTTTTCTTTTTTGCTCTGCTTCTGGCGGGTCTTGGTATTTTTTGTTCATGGCTGCTCTATCGCTACCAACTCGCCTCGATGCTAAACGTCCGCCGCTATGAGCAGCGTCTCGCCCGGGAACGTGAAGATGCCGCTTTAGGAAGGTCGGCGGCCGCCTTAGCCCATGAGATCCGCAACCCCTTAAACGCTATCAACATCGGTTTGCAACGTCTGGAGATTGAGGATAGCGGCATAACTTCGGAGTACACCCCCCTGGTAACGGCTATGCGCAATGCCGTTAACCGGGCCGACAACATTGTCGGCGATCTCCGCAGTTTTGCCCAACCTTTAAGTGCTAGTCGAAAAGAAACCGACATCAACGCCCTGCTCTCTGACATTATCGCCCTCTATCAAAATAAACAAAAGACTTTTGCCATTGAAATATCATTACTAAACAAATTATCACCAACCGAGAAAATTATTCGGGCAGACTCCAACCTTCTCGGCCAAGCCTTGGAAAACCTTTGCAAAAACAGTATTGAAGCACAACCCGAAGGTGGCTTTCTTGAGATAACTCTGCAGATGAACAAACAAGAACTCCAGATAATCTTTGAGAACGGCGGTCTTGAGGTTCCCAAAGATGAAGTTAAAAAGATCGTCGAACCCTGGTTTACAACCAAAACCCGGGGTACCGGTCTCGGTCTCGCGATGGTCGAACGCATCATCAGAGCCCATCAGGGACGCTTCGTGGTCGAGTCCCCAGCACCCGGCATCTTGCGCCAACACATCTTTTTGCCTAAGTGACAGGAGTACTCTATAAATGCATATTCTGATTGTCGATGACGAAATAGACCAGCGTGAAATGTTGGGAGGTTTTCTGGAAAAGCAGGGTTTTACTATAACTCTGGCAGCTGAGGGCAAGGAGGCCCTGACTCTAGCGGGTTCTCAAAATATCGATCTTGCCCTGCTTGATCACCGCTTGCCCGATATCAACGGCGACGAACTCCTGATCGCTTTGAAAAAGATCAACCCACTGCTCAGAACAATCATGATCACCGCCTATGGCGCGGTTGAAACCGCAGTCAGTGTGATGCGCTCCGGAGCCGACGATTTTTTTGAAAAACCGGTTGATTTGAACGATCTCCTCGAACGTCTCAGAAACCTGGAACAGGAGATCATGGTCAATATCGACGTTGAGGAAGTCAATGAAAGCCTAACCTTAGAAAGTGAGCTCCCCCTGAAACTGGCGGGCAAAAGTGCCGCTATGCGCGAACTTATCTCGGTCATACGACGGGCCGCACCGACGCCCTGGACGGTTTTAATCAGAGGTGAAACCGGCACCGGCAAAGAACTTATCTCTCGTCTCCTGCATCTCTTAAGTCCGCGCCGGGAACAGCCATTCGTCGCCATTAATTGCGCCGCAATGCCGGAAAATCTGGTCGAGTCAGAGCTCTTCGGACACGAAAAAGGCTCCTTTACAGGAGCCAACGGACTCCACCACGGCCACTTTGAGATTGCCAGCGGCGGCACCCTGATGCTGGATGAGGTTGGTGAACTACCACTCGGCACTCAGGCCAAACTTTTGCGCACCCTGCAGGAGAAAAAAATTACCCGGGTGGGTGGAGGAAAAGAGATTGAGGTCGATATCCGGCTTCTCGCCGCCACCAACCGCGATTTGAGTGAGATGGTTAAAGCCGGGACTTTTCGCGAAGATCTCTTCTATCGCCTCAAGGTAATCGAAGTCGAAATCCCGCCGCTAAGAGATCGTCGGGAAGATCTCCCCGACCTGATTAAAGCGTTGCTCGAGAGACATGGTTTATCTGGAATTAAATTTACAAGCGATGCCATCAACACCCTGGCCCGTTACCATTTTCCCGGCAATATCAGAGAACTCGAACATATTGTCCAGAGAGCTTCAACCCTGGCCCGAAGCCCGCAGATTCGGGCCTCGGATCTACCGGAAGAAGTCCGCTATCCGGAAAAAAACAGCAGCGGCTCCCTCGAAGAGCGTCTCGCTACAATAGAGTATCGCATCATTCTAGAAGCCCTGGAGAAACATAACTGGATACAGACCCGAACGGCTGACAGCTTGGGCTTAAGCGAACGGGTTTTACGCTACAAAATCGGCAAATATAAAATTCGCAAACCGTGAATCAGTAGGCAGTAGGCAGTAGGCAGTAGGCAGTGAAGCCATTAAGCCCGGTCGCTGTCAACCACTTATTTGAGCAGCAGTTTATAGAGTTCAGAGGGCTGCCGGTTATGGGCTTGAGCCAGTTCCATGAACTTTTGCCGGCCATCACTCTCGATACTGGCCGCTTTCAAACTTTGCAAAAGACGGGGCAGTGAAAGTTTGTAAACCTCGGCGATCTCAACCATGGTCAAGCGGCCAAAACCGGGGGTGGAAATTCTCATCGCGTTAAACTTTGCTTCGCCCTCATAAACGGGGTCACAGCTGGGGTGCTGGCGCACCTTGTACCAGCAATGACCCCAGCCGAGACAGGTCGAACAAAGCTCACGATAAAATAATCTCTTGCTCTAAGATATTATTAAAGGAGTAAATTACTAATGGGTCAACTTTCTTTAACAAAAAAACATCTTAAACAGATAGTAACTTTCATCTTTATTTTCGGACTTATTCACACAGTCAACCCGGCCCACGCCAAAAAAAAAACCCTTCAGTCAATCTCAGGATCAGAACTTAATCGCCTGATCGAGAGTGATAAGGCGCCCATGATTATTGACGTCCGCTCGGCAAGAGAGTATAAAAGCGGCCACGTTCAGGGTTCGATTAACATCCCTTTTCGCAACAACTTTGCCAAGCTTGATAAGGTCATGGCTGACCCGGAACGTTTAATCGTTGTCTACTGCGCTTACGGCCCACGCGCCGCCTGGGCGCAAAAAAATATGCGTAAAGCCGGCCTTAAGAACGTTATTCTTATGACTGGTCATATCTCTAAATGGAAAAAGCAGAAACTGCCACTGGAAAAATAGGTGTACCTTGATGACCCAAAAAATTGTTGCCGACCTCCACAATCACAGTACCGCATCTGACGGCGAGCTCTCCCCTGCCAAGGTAATCAAACAGGCGGCAGCAAAAGGCCTGAGAGCGGTCGCCCTGACCGACCATGATACATTGGCCGGCCTGGAAGAGGCCTTAACGGCGGGGGAAAAATTTGGTATCAAAGTTATCCCCGGGGTTGAACTGACCCTCAGGCTTAAACGTCCCGCTTTTATCGGCTCACTTCACCTGCTCCTCTATTTCCCTGAGGAAAGGCTAACAGACCTGGAATTCATTAAAACCATTGAGAAACTTTTTGCCGCGGGCCGGGGCCCGGCTCTAGTCCGCGATCGGGTCGCCGCCATCAATCAAGTTTTCGGACCCAATTCCAGCACTCCCTTACTCAAGAAACCCTTGACAACAACTGAAATTGAAATTTTATCAGACAATATTACGCGCCGCCATTTTGCCAAGGTTTTAAGTGAAAATCACCATTTAGAGCGGCATCAGGTCGATACAATCGTTGCCAATCAAAGCCCCACATACCTGCCTTCAGGCATTGACCCTGAGCAAATTCTCCCTTTACGGAAAAACTTCCCCCTGCTCGCCTTTCTCGCCCATCCGGCGGCCGGCTCTTTCCCGCCGCCATCCCACTACCGCGAGGTGCTTCCTCCCTGGCCGGTAGTGGCTGATCTCTTAGGGGAATTCCTGGCTCCTGAACCAATTGCAATTGACGGTCTGGAAATCGAATATCCCGGACATCGGGAAACAGAAAAGAGGGAGCTACGCGAACTGGCCACCAACCACCAACTCCTGATCAGCGGCGGCTCTGACGGTCATGACCTGAGAGAAAGGCCTTATGGCGTAGATGGCATAAATCGGGAAGATTTCACCCGGTTTATGGCAAGATTTGAGAAATTATTCTAATGCGGGCTTGAAACCCACAACCAAAAAGTTAATTAATGCGCCCGCAAATAAGTGCTCTTATCAGAACGTTTTCTGTTTTTTCAAACCAGAAAACGTTCTGTAAGGCACTAAAATCCCAGCATGCGCCCCACCTGATAAACCCCGGTAGAAAGAATAAAGGCTAAGGAGGTACTGTAAGCAATCGAGAAGAAGGCCCATTTCCAGGAGCCCGCCTCCCTCGCGATACAAACCACAGTGACAAAACAGGGGGCATAAAAAGCCATAAAGAGTAAGGCACTTAAAGCTACCAACGGACTCCAAGCGGCATCCCGGGCCAAACGCTGCCCCAAAGAGCTGACCTCTTCGGGATCAGTATCACCCATCGAATAAGCGGTCCCTAAAGTCGAGACCACCACCTCTTTGGCGGCAAAACCACCTAAAAGAGCAATATTTGTCCGCCACTCAAAACCGCTCAGCCAGGTAACTTTCTCCATCGCCACTCCGATCTGGCCCGCGATAGAGTTTTGCAAAGCGGCCGCCCCTTGACGGCCCTCAATCTCTTTAAGAAGTTTCTCACCAACAACACTGCCAGCTTCATGCAGGCTTGCAACCTGAGCTCTCTCATGGTTAAAAACCACCTCTTTTTCAGGACTTAAACCGGGATAGGTCATCATCGCCCAGAGCAGAATCGAGATCGCAAGAATCACGGTTCCCGCTTTTTTGATATACTGCCAGGTCCTCTCCCAAGTATGAATCAAAAGGCCTTTAAAAGTCGGAAAACGATAGGGCGGCAACTCCATGACGAACGGGGTCGGGGCCCCGCGCAGGACCGTCAGGCGCAAAAGTTTGGCCGCAAACAAGGCAACGACCCAACTTAAGAGGGTAAAACTAAACATATAGAAAGCCTGATGTTCAGCAAAAAAAGCGCCGATCAAGAGCGCCATAATCGGCAGCTTGGCTCCACAATTCATAAAAGGTACGGTCAACAGCGTGGCCATCCGCTCTTTCGGAGAACGTAAAGTCCGCGTCGCCATAACCCCGGGCACAGCACAGCCCCCGGCGATGCCACCGGAGACGATAAAGGCCATTACGGAACTGCCGTGGAGGCCGAAAATCCGAAAGATGCGATCCATCATAAAGGCGACCCGGGCCAGATATCCGGAATCCTCTAAAACCGCGATACAGAGAAACATCAACATAATCAAGGGGACAAAACCCAAAACCCCGCCAACCCCATTGATAACTCCGGAGACCAGCATTGATTTCAGCGGTCCATCCGCAAGCAAAGCATCGATCAGGCCGGCAAACCAGCCAAAGACCGCCTCAACCCCGGCTACGGGCAAGGCGCTGAGACTGAAAGTAATCTGATAGATCGAAAAAAGAATCCCCAACATGATCAAAGGGCCGGCAAAACGATTGGTCAGGACTCGATCAATCCGATCCGAGGTATAGAGCCGATTTTCATCATAGCGATGCGTAATGATCCCTCTTTTAAGAATCCCTTTGATAAAACCGTAGCGGTGATCGGCAATCACCGCCTCGGGATAGGTATCAAAGGTCTGCATCAGGTGTTCGGCCACCTTTTCGGCCTCATGCTGGAGACGAGAGCCCAGTTCCGGCGAGGTCTCGTTGACCTCCTTGAGCAGAGCTTCATCATTTTCAACCATTTTGACCGCAATCCAGCGCGCCGGATATTTCCCTTTAAGGAGACCGTGTTCACGAATCAGGCTGGTCATTGTCAAAAGCGTCTGATCGATATCCTCACCATAAGAAATTTTAACCTTAGCGGGATCGGGAGCAGACAGACGCCCTTCGGCCATCGCTTTAGCGGCAGCCATCAAATCATCCAAGCCCCGGCTGCTGCGCGCGACAATCGGTAAAACCGGCACCCCGAGAAAAGCCGAAAGTTTTTCAACATCGATCTCCATGCCGCGATCTTTAGCGACATCCATCATATTCAGGGCCACAACCAGAGGTACTTTAAGTTCCAAGAGCTGGCAGGTCAGATAGAGATTACGTTCGAGGTTGGCGGCATCAATGATGTTAACCACAACAGCGGGTTTCTCATGAGCAAGGAACTCGCGAGCGACAACCTCCTCTTCAGAGTAGGCGGTCAGCGAGTAGGTACCCGGGAGATCCACAATAACTGCCTGAAAATCGTCTTTTTGATATTCGCCCTCTTTTCTCTCGACCGTGACCCCGGGATAGTTCCCGACATGTTGACGAGCCCCGGTTAGGGCGTTGAAAAGAGTGGTTTTGCCGGCGTTAGGATTCCCGGCCAGAGCCAGTTTTATCTTCTTCTTCACTTATAAAAACCTTTACATGCGTTAATCTTCAACTTCGACTTCAATATAGTCGGCCTCATTATTACGCAGGGTCAAAGTATTACCACGGATCCTTAAAGCCACGGGGTCATTTAGAGGAGCCCGACCCTGAACCGTAATTTCAGTACCCGTAACCAGTCCCATATCCCGGATCCGACGGCCGAGATCACCGGCCACCTTGACTGCGGTAATTGTACCCCGCTGATTTTTCGCCATCCGGCGCAAGGAAATCATTGCCACTCGTTAATCCTCCAACTCTCTCTGGCTCTCCGCCTTGGCACAATTTTCAAGCGCTTGCGAACAGCCCTGACAGGAAGAGCAACTTCCTGAATTTTTTTGCGCAACATTCTTTAACAACTTTAATCGCCGCCCTATATAATAGAGAAGAGCTAAAATCACCAGCCCCAAAATGAGCCAAACCGTAATTTCTTGCCAATTCTGCCGTATATAATTTAGCATATCATATTACCCATATTACCCAAAAGTGATAAGAGCATCTTTACATATTCCTATTTGTGTCAATTTGTGTTCATTTGTGGTTGAAAAAGTAAACCACAAATGAACACAAATTGACACAAATTTTTAAATCCACCGAGAACCCCTTAGATAGAGAGCCCTATGATAGTTAGATAGATCTAACTATCACCTGAAAAAAAATCCTCTTGCGAAGTTGCAACCGCAAAAGGAAAAGGATTAAATCTCAGATTATTTTATGACTCTCAGGCAGCTCTAACTAGAATATTTTCCGCCGCGCCATCACCTAAACTCACAGTTGAACCGTTAAGCCGAACCAGACAACGGGATTGATCGGCCGCACAGACCAGCTCAACCACCTGACCCGGAAAGATCCCCAGAGCAGCCATACGCGCACAAACCCCACGCCCGCCACCAATACGACAGACCTTAAGCCGCCGCCCGCAACCTGCTAAAGCCAAAGGCTGCTCTCCAGTAAACGTCACTCCTCGCCGACAACCAAGACCTTTGCCGGCCCCTTCACCGGCATACCGCCAACATTGTCGTTTTCTGAAGCCTTCTTTGGACATTCCTAACTCCAACAAAAAAAGAAGCTCTCAAGTTATACTTGACTACTGAGGTTAGTCATAGCAAACTTTCGCCCCCAAGTCAATAAAATTGTCGACAACTATGCTCGATATTAAGTCATATACATCAACAATTAAATAGTGATAAATTATTTATCCCAAAAAATTTATCTTGACAATTTCCGCATCAAACTATAAATAAGATAATGTTGATATTAATTATCATGTTTATAGTTCAGCTTTGTTAAAGTTTCCGACTGCAAGACCCATTTGGCAAAGATTATCAAAACCGCCTACCGAACCGCCGAGAGTGTAATTAGTACATAAGTATTAAGCCTAAGTCTAAGCCTAAAAAAGTAATATTTTTTTAAATTTAATACTAATTTAATACTTTTGACTGATTGTTTTTATCTGATAACCTGTTATTATAGAAACCATAAGGAAAATAAATTTCAAGATTTTAAATCTTTTGCAATTTAGAATGCGATTTACAGGGGGAGACTATGAAAAAGAAGACAACAAACAGAAGCTGGCTTTTGGGATTGCTGGTTGGTTTGGTGATGTTGGTGGGTGCCGGGCCGGCACTGGCATCGTATTATTTCGTTGGAAATCTATGCTCTGGGGAGTTCACTTACAACAGTATAACTTATAGCTATACTCAGTCACAAAATCTTAACACCACTCCTGCCTATGTTAACGAGTTTGAAAAGTTTGAACAAGCTAAAGATGGAGAAGGAAACGAATTCGATTATACTGAAGGTGGGTCTTTGTGGAATGCAAATTGGGAAGCTACACACAGTACAGCAGCATCATTTACAACTACTGATAAATGGTCAGGAACATGGGATTCAGGCACTACCGATATTGTAGCTTACATTGTTAAAGGTGGAAGTTGCGGAGAGTACAAGAACGGTTATGTCGCATTGTATGTTTGGACTGAAGATGGTAATGGGAACATGAATAGTGGAACTTTTAATGTGTCTGGGTTAGATTTGGGCAATGATAGAAAAGGCAACCCAATAACTCCTGCAGCCATATCTCATGTCACTTTATACAATCAAGTCCCCATCCCCGGTGCCATCTGGCTCTTAGGTTCCGGGCTTGGCGCATTCTTTGTTGCCCGGAGACGGAAGAAACAGGAATAGGTAAAAATAAACACATTCGCAAAAAGGCCCGGCGAGATAATGGAGTTAATTGGGGTGGTAGTTAATTGGAGTTAATTGGGGTGGAGTTAATTGGCGAGTTAATTGGGGTCGGAGTAAAATTAAATTCACCTCTTTGCAACTCTGTTAAATTCTCTAGCAAGTTAAACTTTACTAGGCTCGGCGCTAACCCGTCGGGCCTTTTTGTTTTATGTTTTTGTTGTATTAGGCAAAAACTACCAGCGCGCCAGTTTAACTATCGCTTCGCCCTGCTTCGCAAGGGGGATACCCCAAGGGCACTTTCTCGCTTCGCTCAGGCGCAAGCTCAGAACGGCTATGGCACTGCGCGCCCGGCCTGGAGGTCTGTCCCCGCCTCTTGGTTGATGGTTGATGAGGTTAATTGCGAGCAAAGTTAATTGGGGTCGGGAACCTCCGATTAAATTTTCGATTAAAGTTACTACTATTCAGTCCCCTCTTAAAGTCACTAAAAAAAACATCGAACTTTGCTTCGCCCACTTCGAGGGGGACACGGCTCAGCCCGCCACGGGCTAAAGCCCGGTCTGGAGGCATGTCCCCGCATTTTGCAGGAACGTGAGCAAGGAACGGGAACAGGGTCAGGGAACAGGGTCAGGCCTGACAACCTGACACTTCACTTCACGGCAATCAGCTACGTCTTAAAGTTAAACAGTACCATTTCGACCTTTGCTTCGCCCTCATTAACGGGGTCATTGCTGGTAGCAGGTGCTGACGCACCTGCTACCAGCAATGACCCCAATCCCGGGAAGCAACCCAAAACTAAAAAAAGGCGACGCTTGACATAAGGGTACTCCTCAGGTCTAGCAAAGAAAAACCCTCTTGTCTTTTACAGTAAGAGTTGTATATAGTGGAAACATAATTCAGGTTCACAAACTCTCTACGAACCTTTAACTCTTACCACATATGAATAGAAGATCGAGGAGAAACATGAGCGAAAAAGAGAGCCTCATCAGCGCAACTGAGGCGGAGATCAAAGAGATATTTACCCAGACCAAAACCATTGCCATCATCGGGCTCTCTCCGAAAGCCGACAAAGACAGCAATAAAGTTGCCCGCTATCTGCAGAAGGCCGGTTATAAAATTATTCCGGTCTACCCGAAAGGGGAAGAGATTCTCGGAGAAAAGGTCTACCGCACTCTTGATGAAATTGATGAACGTATTGATATGGTTGATATCTTTAAAAAACCGGAGTTTATCGCCAATATTGTCGATGGCATTTTATTAAGAGACGATGTTAAATGCATCTGGACCCAGCTTGACCTGATCAACAATGAGGCCGCCCAAAAAGCCAAAGATGCTGGAATCAAAGTGGTTCAGGATCGCTGCACCAAGATTGATCATCAAAGAATGTTCCCTTTCAGCTAATCAAATTGTATTCAGAAATTTAAACAAAAAGGAAAACAGCTATGGATTATCAGGAAATTTCATTTACCAGCAGAGACGCGGTTGGCTATCTAACACTCAACAATGCCGAAAAAGTCAATGCCCTTTCAGTCCAGATGATCAAAGAGATCATCGCTCTTCTGAACGAAGTTGCCAGCGACGAATCTATCAAAGTTATTGTCTTAAAGGCCGCCGGCCGCCATTTTTGCGCCGGCCATTATCTGGCTGAGATGGTTGATGCCGGAGTCAAAGAGTATAAATTCATCTTTGACCAATGTACCAAAATGATGATGCTGATCCATGAGATCCCGCAGATTGTCATCGCCCAGGTCCAGGGGATTGCGACGGCGGCCGGCTGCCAATTGGCAGCCTGGTGTGACCTGATCGTCGCCGAAGAAGGTGCCCGTTTCTCAACCCCTGGGGTTAAGATCGGGCTTTTCTGCACCACCCCGATGGTCGCTATCACGAGAGCCATCGGCCGGAAAGCGGCGATGGAGATGCTGGTTACGGGCCGCGAGTTTCCGGCCGCTGAAGCCAAGGAGATTGGCCTGGTCAATAAGGTAGTCACCTTGGATGAACTTGACCAAACCACCTCAGAGATGGCCGCACAGATAGCTCAAGCCAGCGGCTTTGCTTTGGCCGTCGGCAAACAGGGACTCTACGCCCAGGCTGACATGAGCGATGCCCAGGCCTTTCACTACGCCAAGCATACAATTGTCATGAATAACCTTTCGGAGGATGCCCAGAACGGGATTAAAGCTTTTCTGGAAAAGAAGGTGCCGGAGTGGCAGAACCGCTAGATACTAAGATTCCTGCCACCAGAGATCACAGCGCTGAGCTAATTCATTCAGGGAATTTTCTACTATAAGACGTAAAGCTTCCAACTCCTGACTGGAGGCTTGGTCTGGAATCATCAAGGGTTCGCCAAAGATAACAACCAGAGGCGAGAATGGCAACGGGATCATGAAACGATCCCAGGAGGCAAAAAGCTTATGCCGTTTGGCCCCGTAGGCGAATGGCAGAATCGGCACCCCCGTAGTCTGGGCGATCTTCAAGGTACCTATTTTCAATTTCCGAGCCGGCCCTCGGGGACCATCCCCGAGCATGCCGGCACAAATTTCAGGTTGGGTTTGCATCACGTTAATAAGCTGATACATAGCACTTGAACCACCCCGACTGGAACTACCGCGGACACTCCCAAAACCAAGACGATGGGCCGCACCAGCGGCCAGCTCACCATCCTTACTCTGACTGATCATAATTGTTACCGGCCGCCGATGATGGAGAAAAAAAAGATTAAGAAGGCGCTGGTGCCAGGTAACATAAACACAGCCCTGCCCGGCCGCCGCCCGCTCAGCTTCAAACTCGCCGTTGATAACTGTAATTGCCGAGCATGATTTACCCCAACCGGAGATCAAACCAGAGGCCACTAGTGGGACCATTCGCGAAACTCTGTTTTTCAACCAGCGCTTAAAAGATAATCGAAACGCCATTAGAGTCAATTGGTATATTGAGTCAGAACCTGGATAAGATGATCCGCCACCGGAGGCACTTCACCAATGCGCGAGCCGGAGAAAACCTCACCGGCTGTCAGACCACTGAGACCATAAAATTTATCAGTCGCCTCATAATCGATCTGGAGACCGGAACCAGCCAGTGAAACCCCGGCAAAAAGACCACGTGAACGGGAATAGGTGTAGACTTCGGCCCCTAAAGTAATATCGGTGCCGGCCGACATACTGCGTCCCACCGGCCCGGCGGCGGCAGCGGCATCAGCCCCTAAAGTAAATTTCCCCCGCGCCAGCCGTTCAATACTTTGCCGACTTTTGAAAACCATGATCGCATCGATCGACTGGACTCCAGCCTGAAATCCAAAGCTACCCCCCGCTAAGGTGATAAAGACCGGTTTTGACCAAGATCTATCCTCCTGACGCGACATGACAACGCCCCAACCATAACGCCCTCCCGCGATAAAACCAGCCTTAATAATCCCGGGCACAATCGCGATCGCCTGGGCATTACGCAAAAGAATGGGGGGGGCCGCATTATCTGGAATTTTAACAAACTGCCTGATAACATCGGCACAAACTTCAACCTTAGCAACCTCTTTTCCGTTACCAGCCCAGACCCCGTTAACCGGCAGAAAAAGAGCCCCACATAAAAAAATCAAGCAAATCTTACGACACCGTATCATAATTTCTCCTTACCCGCTTAGAGCCGGCATTAAAATATAGTACCCAACATCAAAAAGCAAACTCCACCGACTGACGACTGACGACTGACGACTGACGACTGACGACTGACGACTGACGCAAAATACTTTGCTTCTCTATTTCAGTCAAGAGATAAGTCTGATTCACGACTTGTCGTCTCAACAAAAATATGCTATTTTACAGGTAATCATTCAGCTACCTCATAAAACTACAGCAAAAGTCATCGAACTTCGCTTCGCCCACTTCGAAGGGGACAGTTCGAAACCAAAAGACGTTGAGTAATTACATTTGATGCTATCTTGTATCTTGAAAAACCTATCTCCAGCCATGCAAACGGGGAAAAGATGATTGCAGACAAAGAATATCAGGCGCTCTTACAAGGCACCACCCCTGAGGATCTTAAGCGCCTGATCGAAGGCCGCCATCATAACCCGCACATGATTCTGGGATGCCATGCAATCGACAACCATCTTCACGTAGTTCGAGCCTGGCACCCCAAAGCCCTGAGCGCTGAATATAAGACTAGCCCGCAGAACCCGCCAAAATCCATGACAATGATAGAAGAAACTGGTCTTTTCGCCCTGCTTCTCGAAGAACCACCTTCTTACAACTATCAAATCACTTTCACCTTTGCCGAAGGCTCATCCTGGACAACCTTTGACCCTTACGTTTTCTCTCCCGGCCTGGGCGAACTCGACCTGCACCTTATCAGTGAAGGCCGCCACCAACGTCTTTATGATCATTTAGGGGCTCATTTTGTCAATCGAGAAGGCCTTGACGGGGTGACTTTCGCCCTTTGGGCTCCTAATGCTGAGCGCGTCAGTGTAGTTGGCGATTTCAACCAATGGGACGGACTGCGCCACCCCCTACGCTCCCTGGGAAGCTCCGGCATCTGGGAAATTTTCATCCCTGAGCTCAGCCCCGGAACCATCTACAAGTATGAGATCCGCACCCAAAATGGTGATTTGCGCCTGAAAACCGACCCCCTCGCTTTCGCGATGGAGTTACGCCCTAAAACCGCCTCCCGGGTTTTTGAACAACAAAAATTTACCTGGAACGATAAGCCCTGGGAAGAAAATCGAGGTTTACGACAAAATCCAAAAGCTCCTCTGGTGATCTACGAAGTCCACCTAGGCTCCTGGAAACGCTGCCCGGAGGATAACAATCGCTGGCTCAACTATCGTGAACTGGCACCGCAACTGGTGGCCCATGTTAAAGAGCTGGGCTTTACCCACATCGAATTACTGCCGATCAGCGAGTATCCTTTTGATGGTTCATGGGGTTATCAGGTCAGCGGTTACTATGCGCCGACCAGCCGTTACGGCAGTCCGGATGATTTCAAATTTTTTGTCGATTACTGCCATCAACATGAAATCGGTATCATTTTAGATTGGGTGCCAGCCCATTTCCCTAAAGATGATTTCAGCCTGCGCCTCTTTGACGGCAGTGCCCTCTATGAACATGCTGATCCCCGCAAAGGCGAACACCCTGACTGGGGTACCCTGATTTTTAATTTCGGACGTCCCGAAGTTGCCAATTTCCTGATTGCTAACGCCCACTTCTGGTTTGAACAGTACCATATTGACGGTCTCAGGGTTGATGCTGTCGCCTCGATGCTTTATCTCGATTACAGCCGCAAAGCCGGGGAATGGCTGCCCAACCATTTAGGCGGCCGTGAAAATCTCGAAGCAATCGCTTTTTTAAGGGAGCTTAACCGCAACATCGAACTACTCTACCCTGATCGTCTGATGATCGCTGAAGAGTCAACCAGCTGGCCGGGCGTCAGTCAACCGGCAGAACTCGGCGGCTTAGGCTTTAACCATAAATGGAATATGGGCTGGATGAATGACAGCCTCGATTTTTTTGGCATCGACCCCCTCTATCGCAGCTACCACCACAATCAGATTACCTTTTCCATCATGTACGCCTTCAGCGAACATTTTCTCCTACCCTTCTCACACGATGAGGTCGTCCACGGCAAAGGTTCACTTTTTACTAGAATGCCGGGCGACGATTGGCAGAAATTTGCCAACCTGCGCCTTCTTTTAAGCTATCAATTTAGCCATCCAGGCAAAAAACTCCTCTTCATGGGCAGCGAACTGGCCCCTGAAAAAGAGTGGAATTTTGCCGCAAGCCTCGATTGGCACCTCCTCGAAAATGATGAGCGGCGGCAAAAATTCTTCTATTTCTGCCGTGACCTTATTCAACTCTACCGCCGCCACCCGGCTCTCTGGGAAAAAGATGACGAAGATTCTGGTTTTTCCTGGATAGATTGCCATGACCACAAAAACTCAATCCTGGCTTATCAGCGACGGGCAAATGCTAAGGAGACGATTATCTGCATTCTCAACCTGACTCCTCTGACGCATCACAATTATCGCATCGGTCTACCCTATGCCGGCAACTATCTGGAAATATTCAACTCCGATGCTGAGCTCTATGGCGGCAGTAATCAGGGCAACCAGGGCAAAATCATTGGACAAGAGCTCCCTTTTCACAACCTGCCAGCCTCTACTACCCTGACCATACCGCCTCTGGGAGCCCTGCTCCTTAAAGCCGAAAATTGAGAGCACTTATTTGTGGACGCACTAGTTAATTTGTAACTATTCAGCCCCCTCTTTAAAGTTACTAAAAAAGGCGTCGCACTTTGCTTCGCCCACTTCGAGGGGGACACGGCTCAGCCCGCCACGGACTAAAGCCCGGTCTGGAGGCTGCGCCCGAACGAAGAGAGGAAGTGCCCTTGAGGTATCCCCGCATCGAGACAGCTGAAACCAGAACATGCTGAATAGTTACATTAATTTTGGGGTTGTAGGGCCTCATGCCCGGATTAGGCCTTGACATTACTCTTTGCCGCATCTAAATATGAAAATTAATTGTCGACAACACCTATAGCTATAAACAAATATTAAACCAAGTAGTTATAATTATGCAAGAGATTCGTTTCCATGGCCGCGGCGGACAGGGTGCGGTTATCGCCTCCAGAGTTCTGGCCCAAGCCCTCTTTATCGAAGGCCGTTACGCCCAGTCATTTCCGACCTTCGGAGCTGAACGGCGTGGCGCTCCGGTAGCCGCCTTTGTCCGGGCTGATGACACCTTTATCAATGTCCGCAGCCGGGTAACTAAACCAGACTACGTGGTCGTCATGGCAGCCCGCCTGATTGAAACGGTTCCGGTTAGCGACGGCCTCAAAGATGGTGGTCTTATTCTGATCAACAGCGATCAGTCACCTGAAAGCTTCAACCTTAATCCCAGCCCCCAAGCCCAGCTCGATACGCCATCACCATATCGCATCATTACTGTAAATCTCAATCAAATAGCCTTGAAATACGGACTCGGCAACGAGATTATGCCCCTGATTAACGCCCCGGTACTCGGAGCTTTAGCCAAAGTCAGCGGTTTGGTCAAACCGGAAAGTCTGATTCAAGCTCTGCCGAAATTTATCCCCAGCCGTCTGGCTGATAATGAAAAAGCCTTGTACGAAGCTTACGAAACTGTAAATATATAGTATATTAATAATGAGCCAACTAAAACATGTAAAAGCGATCCAAAACGGCGATTTCAGCGGCCTGCCGGTCTCGGCAGGCTCCACGGCGGTAAACCTCACCGGAAGCTGGAAGTTTTTCCGCCCCCATTCGGTTATAAAAGATTCCCCCTGCCGCCAGGCCTGCCCACTACAGATCCCGATTGCCGGCTACCTTGACAAACTCGAAAAAGGTAAAGTTTCAGAGGCGCTGAAACTTTTGCGCGACTATAACCCGATGCCCGCAGTGACCGGTCGTGTCTGCCCCCATTTCTGTCAAAACGCCTGCAATCGCCAGGAATTTGATGAAGCCGTTTTAATCGGTGATCTCGAACGCTATCTCGGAGACCTGGGGCTAGAAGATCGACATCCAAAATGCACCAATCAAAGATCTGAAAAGATCGCGGTCATTGGGGCCGGTCCGGCAGGCTTAAGCGCTGCGGTATTTCTTGCCCGCCAAGGATTGCAGGTCAGCATCTTCGAAAGAACCCCGGCCGCAGGCGGTCTTTTGCGTTACGGGATTCCCGCTTACCGCCTGCCGCGAAATATTCTTGACCGGGAAATTGAAAATTTACTCGCAAGCTACAATATCGAGTTACACTGCAATCGCGAGATTGAACCGACGCAAATGGCTCAACTTAAAAAAGATTATCATGAAGTCATCTGGGCCCCGGGCCTACAGAACTCCAGCCTGCCAGACGCGTGGTGCAGTACGCTTCGGGTAAAAGGCGCGCTCGAGCTCTTGGCCGCAATCAACCGCGGTGAAGATATTGCCGGACAAAGTTTCATCGTCGTTGGCGGCGGCAACGCGGCCCTCGATGTGGCTCGTTCTCTTAAACGCCTGGGTAAGCAGGTCGAAATCATCTACCGCCGTACAATTGCCGAAATGCCGGCTTATGCCGAGGAGAAAAAGCAAGCCCTTGATGAAGGCTTACTAATCCATGAGCAAGAGGTCGTGGAGAAGATAGAGTCCAAGGAAAATATTTTACAACTCAATATCCACCAAGCTCATAACCATGAAGCCCAGATCAGCGCAGGGAATTTTTTAAGAACGTTTGCGGCCGACTACCTGATTGCCGCTATCGGCCAGGAGAGCAACCTCAGCTTCGACACATCTGAGACCATCATTAAGGCAGGAGACTTTGACCACGGGGCTGCCTCAGTTGCAGAAGCTCTGGCTTCTGGACGCCGCGCGGCCGAGAGTATCCTTGAAAAGTTAGAGATAAATTCCGCTATAAACCTCAATAATAACTCTGAAAACCCGATCGTTGTCGAGAATCGACACCTTCACCTTGACTACTTCACAAAAAAACCGGCAATCAACGTACCAGAGCTAAAATCCAGCGTCAGAAAAGATAATTTTTCCGAGATCCGCCAAAGTTTAAATCTGACCCAGATACAAAGCGAGATTGAACGCTGTTTTCACTGCGGCAGCTGTACTGCCTGCGGAATCTGCTGGTTCTTTTGCCCTGACGTCGCTATCGTTATTGACCGGGAAGAGGACGACCCGGCAAAACGGGTACTCTTTGACTACGATCATTGTAAAGGCTGTGGCCAGTGTGCCGCCATCTGCCCGCGGGGAGTAATTGAGATGGAAGAGGACAACTGATATGCAGAAAAAAGCCATCTTACTGGGTAGCGATGCGATTGCACATGGGGTCAGACTGAGCCGACCGGAAGTCATATCGGCCTACCCGATCACCCCGCAGACCCATATTATCGAAACCCTCTCCGAGATGGTCGACAGCGGTGAGCTGAAAAGTCAATATATCAAGGTTGAATCGGAGATGTCGGCGATTGCCGCCGTTCTTGGTTCGGTTTCGGCCGGCAGCCGCTCGTTTACGGCCAGCAGTTCACAGGGACTAGCAATGATGCATGAAGTCCTGCACTGGTTTGCCGGAGCCCGCCTGCCCCTGGTTCTAGTCAATGCCAATCGCGCTTTGGGTGCCCCCTGGAATATCTGGAGCGATCAGAGCGACAGTTTTTCGCAGCGTGATACCGGCTGGCTGCAGATCTATTGCGAAACCTCGCAAGAGGCTCTCGACACCATTATTATGGCCTATAAAGCCAGCGAACAGTTAATGCTGCCGATCATGGTTATGATTGACGGTTTTATCCTCTCGCATACAATGGAGCGCCTGCTGATTCCAGAGCAAGAGATGGTTGATAACTATCTGCCGGCCTACCGCGCCCCCTACCGACTTGATCCTGACAATCCCATGACTTTCGGGGCTGCGGCCCAGCCCGATCTCTTCTACGAAATAAAAAAAACATTCTCCGCAACCATGACCGAGGCCCTGACCGTTCTCGATCAGTGCCAAGCGGAGTTTGCGCAAAAGTTTGAACGCTCATATGAGCCAGTGATGCATTGCCAGGAAGGTGATGATGAGAGCGATACGGCGGTACTCTGCTGTGGGGCGATGACCGGAACCGTTCGGGTGGCGATAGCTGAATTAAATAAAAACGGAACTCCGACCGATCTTTATAAATTACGCCTCTTACGCCCCTTCCCAAATCGGGAACTGGGTTCAGCCTTAAAAGATAAAAAACGGGTTATAGTCTTGAACCGGGCCTGCTCCTACGGGGTCGGCGGCACCTTAAGCCAGGAAGTCCGAGCGGCCCTCTACAACCTGCCGCAAAGACCGATAGTTAACGATGTCATGATCAGTCTTGGCGGCAAAGAGGTTTTTCCTGAAACTATTATCAAACTCGTTGAAGAGCATGAACAACTTTCAAGTGTTAATTGTAACTGGCTTGACCAATAAATAGAGAGAAAAAAGATGAACAACAATAAAACCTGGCAGGTTACGACGGCTGAACATATGGAGTGTGGCCATATGGCCTGCCCCGGTTGTGGTGCCTCTTTAAGTATGCGCCACGTCTTAAAGGTTTTAGGTAATCAAACCATAGTCGTGATGCCAGCCTGTTGCTGGGCGATTATTGCCGGGGGGCAGCCGAATACGGCGCTCTCGGTACCCCTTCTCCATACGCCTTTCGCCGTGGCCGCAGCCGCCGCTACCGGGGTCAGAAGAGCTTTGACGGCTCAAGCTAAAAAAGGGGTTGAAGTGCTCTGCTGGGCGGGTGACGGCGGGACTTTTGATATTGGCCTGCAAGGCATTTCCGGGGCTGCGGAACGACACGAAGATATGATCTATATCTGCTACGACAATGAAGCCTATATGAACACCGGCATCCAGCAATCATCGGCCACCCCGCATGGAGCCTGGACGACGACAACTCCGGGTGGCAAAGATTTTAAATATGCCAAGAAAGATATTATGGCAATTATCAAGGCACATAACCCGAGTTATCTGGCCAGTGCCACAATCGCCTATCCGGAAGATTTCTATTCAAAACTCAAAAAAGCCAAAGCCGCCACAGGTTTCCGCTTTCTCCACCTTCTGGCAGCCTGTCCTTCAGGCTGGAAGATCGACTCCCAAGACTCCCTCAAGGTTACCCGAATGGCCGTCGATAGCGGAGTTTTCCCGCTATTGGAAATGGATGATAACGGCCAGATGCGGCAAACCTTAAAACCCGAACACCAAATCCCGGTAAAGGATTACCTGAAAGCCCAGGGACGTTTCAAAAAAATCTCTGATGCGGAGATTGAAACCTGGCAAAAAGAGATTAGATACACCTAAATCGAAACGAAATATAACTTAATTTAATTTGCCCCTTTAAACTTTAGCTAAGTAATAAATTCTATTATTACAATTGGTTAATGGATGGGTAATAGATAGATTGAATGGGAATTAATTCTTTAGCTCTGTCCCATTTTAACTTTTAACGGTTGGAGGAGAAGAGAAAAACATGTATAAATCTATGAAATTTTCCCGTTTACTAGTAATTTTACTGATGGGTTTTTCCCTACTGTTTGTTGGCAGCGTAGAAACCAAGGCCGAAACAGCTCCCAAGTATAGCTGGAAGTTGGCGATGACATGGCCGACCAATTTACCGATCTTTAGTGATGCCGTACAGAAGATGGTGGATCTCGTCAAAGAGATGTCAAATGGTGAAATGGTAATCCGCATTGATTCGAAGAATAAACACAAAGCCCCTTTCGGCATTCTGGACATGGTTAAAGCCGGTCAGTACGAAATGGGGCACTCAGCTTCCTATTACTGGAAAGGCAAAGACGTCAACATGATGTTTTTTACAACTATGCCTTTCGGCATGATCGCCCCCGAACAGTACGCCTGGTTCTATTACGGCGGCGGCATGGAACTTATGGAAAAAGCCTATGCCCGGCACCGGGTTTACTCCTTTCCCGGCGGTAACACCGGCAACCAGATGGGCGGATGGTTTCAGAAAGAGATCAAAAGTGAGGCCGACCTCAAAGGCCTGAAAATGCGGATTCCCGGTTTCGCCGGTGAAGTCATCTCAAAACTCGGCGTGGTGGTCACCAATATCCCCGCCGGTGAGCTCTATACCGCTCTGGATCGGGGAAATATCGACGCTCTTGAGTGGGTCGGCCCCTCACTCGACCTGAATATGGGTTTCCATAAAATCGCTCCTTATTACTATACGGGCTGGCATGAGCCGGCTACTGAACTTCAGTTTCTGGTTAACCAGAAAAAATTTGACGCCCTGCCAGGCTACCTGCGGACGATCATAACCACAGCCATGGAACTGGCCGCCTATGACATGTACAGCCGTTCGATGAACGACAGTGCGGTCAACTGGGATCTGATTCAGAATGACTATCCTGATATCAAGATTCGCACCTTTCCCAAAGAGATCATCGCCAAACTGAAAGTCGAAAACAATAAACTACTTGATGAACAGGCAGCAAAAAATGAAATGTTTAAAGAAATTCTTGATTCCCAGCGGGCTTATATGAAAAAAGTCCGGGCCTGGACTAAGATCTCCGATTACGCTTACTTAAAAGATAATATTTCCGAATAATTTGTTTTTAATAAAAAAAGCTCCCGGTCTTATCCTGATCTCCGGGAGCTTTTTTTATATCAGGATTCTAAGATGTTGATTAAACTGGAACGCTGCTTTAACAAATTTTCCGATATTATAGGAAGGATTGCCGCCACCCTGTTAATTCTGATGCTGATCAACGTTTTTTATGATGCCATCATGCGTTATCTCTTCAAGAGCGGTCACATCGCCTTGCAGGAGATAGAGTGGCATCTTTTTTCAATCGTTTTTCTGATCGGAATTGCTTACACCTTGAAAGAAGATGCCCATGTCCGGGTCGATATCATCTACGATCACTTAAACACCAAAACCCGGTCTTTGATCAATATCTTCGGCGCTTTCATCCTGCTGATACCGCTTTCCTGGTTGATTATCACCGGTTCGCTGGAATTCGTTAGAGAGGCCTATGAATTCAAAGAAATTAGCGGCGATCCCGGAGGTCTCACCCACCGCTACCTGATCAAAGCGATAATCCCTTTCTCTTTTGTATTAATCCTGGTTTCAGCCGTAGGCTTTGTCCTCCACAATATCAATATCTTTCTTGGAGCCGGAGCCCAAGACAAACCCTGAAGAGGTAATATGATTGGTCTGTTAATGTTTTTAACGGCGCTGTTACTACTCCTGGTGGGTTTTCCGGTGGCTTTTACTTTTGGCGGAGTCGCGGTTTTTTTTGGACTGGCAGCTGAAGGTTCATCAATCTTTGCAATGATGCCGCACCGAATCTGGTCGGTAATGAACAATACCATCCTGATGGCCATCCCCCTTTTTATCTTTATGGGGATTGTCCTGCAGAAATCGAAGCTGGCGGAACGACTGCTGGAATCGATGGGTTTTCTTTTTGGTGAAATTCGAGGTGGTATCGCGATTTCGACGGTTCTGGTCGGCGCCCTGTTAGCCGCCTCTACCGGAGTGGTTGGTGCCAGTGTCGTTGCCATGGGGGTCATCTCCCTACCGGTCATGCTCAAGTACAATTATGACAAAAAACTTGCCTGCGGGGCAATCTGCGCCGCCGGAACCCTGGGACAAATCATCCCCCCATCAATCATTTTAATCATTCTCGGCGATGTCTTTCAAGTTCCGGTCGGCGACCTTTTTAAGGCGGCCCTATGGCCCGGCCTGACCCTGGTTTTTTTCTACGTTGTCTATATCCTGATTTTAACCTTTTTCAAAAAAGATTTAGCCCCACCAATCAAACTTGAGGAATTCGGCGACAGTCGATCCCAGCAAGTGATTAATGCATTAAAAGCAATCTTGCCACCGTTGACCCTGATGATCATGGTCTTAGGTTCAATCTTGACCGGAGTGGCAACCCCGACCGAATCTTCGGCCATCGGCGGCATTGGGGCCCTAGGTCTCGCCGCCATATACAAACAGTTCTCTTTCAAAATGCTTAGCGACAGTGCCTTGGAAACGGTCAAGATCACCTCTATGGTCTTTGCCATTTTTATCGGTGCCACCGCCTTTTCGATGGTCTTCACCTACACCGGCGGTGACTTACTGGTAGAAGAATTCATGTTGGGTTTACCCGGTGAAAAATGGGGCTTTTTAATCCTTTCCATGCTCTCCATCATGGTGCTCGGATTTTTTATCGATTTTGTTGAAATTTCCTATATTATCGTCCCTATCCTCGTCCCGATCGCCAACAAACTAGGTATTGATCCGATCTGGTACGCCATTCTCGTAGCCATGAACCTGCAGACCTCTTTCCTGACACCACCTTTCGGTTTCAGTCTCTTCTACCTGAAAGGCGTCGCACCACTCGAGGTTCGCACCACGGATATCTACAAGGGTGTAGTCCCGTTTATCACCCTTCAGGCTATCGTGCTGACAATTCTGATCATTTGGCCTAGTCTCTTCGGATTTTAAGTAAAAATCCCAACATCTCTTGGGCGGAAATTACGTAAACAGGTTTTGTCAAAGGCCAAAAAGACGGGCGGCATTACCTCCACAGATCATCTCACTCTGCATCTCATCAAGCTGGGCCTCGGCAATATCCTTAAAATAACGGCGCGGACGCAGTAAAGGAAAATCACTGCCAAAAAGAATCCGATCAAAACCGGCCATCTCTCCACCGAGACGATAGATCTCGTTTTTAAAAAGATACGGGGTTGCTGCGGTATCATAATAAAGATTTCGCGCAACTTCGGCAAACTCTTTTTTAAGCAGATGATAAAAGGGAAAACCACCACCCCAATGAGCAAAAATCGTTGGTACATCGCCATAAAGTTTGAGAAACCGGTAGAGATTACGAAGCTTGACATCACTTTTCCCCGGATAATTATGACCTACCGGTTCATTGGTATGTAGATTCAGAACTTTCTTATAGTGACGCAAAACTTCAATAACCGGAGCCATTTGATCAACCACCTTATCACTAAAACCATCCACATAGAAGGCCAACTCCCCGACCCCATGCAAGCCTTGCGAAAGACACCTCTGACTCTCTAAGGCAGCCGCTTCAGGATCAGCAAAACCAAAACAGGCAAGCCCTAAAAGATGTTCAGGATGTTTTTTTACCTGTTCGATAATATAATCATTACATAGTTTTGAGATTTCAATATCACGCCAGGGGAAACCAAAAACAACAGAATAATCAACCCCGTCTTCAGCCATCACCGAGAGTAACTCTTGAGCCCCGACAAGACGCGATTTAGGTGAGGCGTAAAGAAGTTCAAAATCGGGCTCACCAACAAAAAACTTCTCGCGATTATCTCTTATCTCCGGGGGAAAAATATGGACATGTGCATCAATTTTCATAAAAATCTCCAAAAAAAAAGTTTGGCAGATGTCAAATAACTTGACAAATAAACTGCAATCAGTTGATAAAGTATACATACTAACATAACATAATAGCTATTCGCAAAAGGTTTTACCTCTCAAGGCTAATTTGACTATGCTAAAGCGAGACAAAACTCTACTTAAACTGATCGATACGATTCCGGATCTTATCTTCTACCGGGACCTTAAAGGCACTTTTCAAGCTTGCAACCAAGCCTATACCGACTATGCAAACAAAAAGAGATAGAAAAAGACACTCTCGAAATAGTCAGTGGCCAGGGTACGGTTCTTTTAGTTGATGATGAAACGATAGTCAGAGAGGTCAACTAAGAGATTATCTCAGCTCTCGGTTACCGAGTTTTAAATGCCTGCAACGGAAACCAAGCCTTGGGAATTTACCAGGAAAAAGGAGACGAGATAGACCTCGTCATCCTCGACATGATTATGCCGAAGATGAACGGAGCCGAAGTGTTTACAAAACCGGGAGACAGATTAAATTTTTCTCTATTGCTTGTTTAGTTATAACTACTCAGCCACCTCATAAAGCTACAACAAAAATGTCGAACATCGCTTCGCCCACTTCGAAGATGGATACCCCAAGGGCACTTCCTCACTTCGTTCAGGCGCAAGCTCAGCCCGCTTCAGGCTAATAGCCCTCGCTGGAGGTCTGTCCCCGCATCGAGGCAGTTTGAGAACAAAACACGCTGAGTAGCTACAAATTTTGCTGGCAAGTGGTTATAGCGTTGAAGGCCAAGCCAGTAAAATAATAACTCAGGGCTGTAACGGCTTCATCCAAAAACCTTTCACCTTAGAGCTTCTATCAACCAAGATCGATGAGATTTTACGAGGGGAAAAAGAGAGCTGACACGCGGGGGCATTGTCCGCAAGTAGGTAACTTACAACATGATTTATCAATGACTGCGAAAGTTTTGCGCTGGAGGTGATGGAGCAAAGGCAGTAAACTCATCCTCCAGAACTCCAAGTGTTTGACCACTGAAAAGAGATGTCATTCTGATTTGTGCTTTAGTGCGGCCATTTTGAAAGATTACAAAGGGTTGTAAAACCAACCCGTAACGTCCCTCATTGCGACACTTCTGCTGTAGAAATTTGACGGTTTTCTGATTTGAGGCGGGCAAGCTAAAAACCTGTAAGCCTGAAAAAGTATTCAGTAAGCGGCCGATAGACTGGGTGGCCTGACTGGTAAAGTAAGGATTAGGTGTAAGATTTTTTACCGGAGTAATATAGAGAAGCACCGGAGACGGTAAAAAGACTTGATCGCCCTCAACAAACTGCTTGCCACCTTCGTCAATTAAGGCGCGATTAAGATGCCCAGCCGATTCACAGACCGTCACAAAACCTCGATAGACCTTAGATGGAGTACTAGTGCTGCCTTCAGTAATTGCGGCCGACCCGCCAAAAACCAGCAATTCAGACCCATAAGAGGGCACCAGTTCTCCAGAAAACTCAATGATGACCTCATTTTTATCCGATAGAACAGCAACCACCGCACCGTTTGCTGCGATATTAGCATTTAATTTCTCAAAAATGAGAGCGAAGGCACTATCTAAAGTGGCAGCCTTAGCAGAGCTGACCCAGAAAATTGATAGACATAATAGTACTGTGGGAATCAGAAACAAAGCTATCCTGAGATTATCTACATATTCTTTTAGAGACCGTTTAATTTTAATTCTCCAAACCGGGCTGAGCCGGAACCAAACAGGTTATTTTTATTTGGGTTAATTTGTGTCCATTCGTGGTTCTGCTTTTTCAACCACAGATAAACACAAATTAACTCAAATTTTGCTGCAGCAAAATTTTAGAGCTCTACCTACACCTTCAAAACTTTGACAATACGCTCGCCAGCTTCATTAAGGCGATCTTCCGAAACCGTCAAAGATATCCTAAAATAGCCCTCGCCAGCATCCCCGAAACCATTACCCGGGGTCACCACCACACCGGCTTTTTCGAGAAACATGGCCGAAACCTCGGCCGATGTCATCCCTTGGGGATTATTTATCCAGAGATAAAATGTGGCCTTAGGCGAGACTAAAGTGAAGCCTGCCTTATTCAAAAAAGAAACCATCAGATCACGACGTTTACGATAGATATCACACATCTCTTTGACACATTGCTGGTCGGAACTCAAAGCTGTAATTGCAGCTTCCTGAATCGCCTGAAAGGCCCCGGAATCGATATTGGTCTTAACCTTACCGAGTCCAGCCACAAGTTTTGGATTACCGATCGCAAATCCGATACGCCAGCCGGTCATATTGTAGGTTTTAGAGAGCGAATGAAACTCGATTCCAACCTCTCTTGCACCGGGAACCTCAAGGAAACTTAAGGGTTTATAACCGTCGTAGGCCATTTCCGTATAAGCCGCATCGTGACAAACAATAATGTTGTAACGCGCCGCAAATTCGATAACTTTAAGATAGAAGTCAATGTCTGCCACCGCTCCTGTCGGGTTATTTGGATAGTTGATAAACATCAACTTACTTTTTTGAGCAATCTCTTCCGGAATCGCCTCAAGATCAGGCAAAAAGCCATTCTCCGCTTTAAGCGGCATCATGTATGGCACACCTCCAGCAAAACTCGTGGCAACGGCATACACCGGATAACCGGGATCGGGAACCAGAACATAATCACCGGGATCAATAAAAGCCAGCGGCATATGCGCAATGCCCTCTTTTGAACCGATCAACGACAGCACTTCGGTCGCGGGGTCAAACGAGACCCCAAAACGCCGCGCAAACCAGTCAGCCGCGGCTTTACGAAAAGAGAGCATCCCAACATACGACGGATATTGATGATTATCGGCATTGGTCGCGGCCAACTGTAGAGATTGAACTATATGAGCCGGAGTCGGCATATCCGGATCGCCGACGCCTAGATCGATAACGTCAACACCCTGAGCCTGAACCTCAGTTTTTTTCACATCAATGGCCGCAAAAAGGTAAGGGGGTAACTGTTTTATTCTATCGGCATACTCAATATTTAGTTTTTTACTCACTTTTTTCTCCAAAACTACTTTTTAATGCCAACCATTAATCAACTGAAAGGCAAAAAATTGTCCTTATCATAAAAAGGGACACCGCCAAAGCAGTGTCCCCGGATTTATAAACTGTACATCTAGGTTAAAAATTAATACTGATAGATCTCTTCGCCGTAAGTTTTAATCCACTGGCTACGTAAAGTCTCTTTGGCTTCTTGAATATTGTCAACTTCGACTATTAATATAGCATCATCACCTTTTAAAGTTATAAAAGGATAGAGGGTTTCAACATTAACCCGAGCCTCTTTCAAGGCCCGCAAGACAACATTGAGACCGCCGGGGTGGTCTGGAGCACCAACCGCGATAACCTCTTTGTTATGAACCGCAAAGCCATTGGCCATCAATACATTATAGGCCTGCTCCGGGGTATCGACAATAACTTTAAAACGATGCGGATCAATTTCAGCACAAGCCATAAAACCTTTAATATTGATCTGCTCTTTTTCTAAAAGTTCACAGATCTGATTAAGGCGTCCCGGCGTATCGTCAATCGCTATAGAAAGTTGTGTTATAGACATAAAAAACTCCAACAAAAATATATTATTTTCTCTTTTACAACCTCAACTCACTTAAAATGAGTTAAGCGAGATATTCAGCACCCTTAATCACAGCTTTACGACTTAATTCGACAAGAGCCTTCTTCTTTCCCATCAAATATTCCAGACTCTCAAAGATAGCCTCATGGCTGGGAACCCCCGCCAATTTGGCAAAGACACCGAGCATCACCATATTCGCCGAGCGTACACTACCCAACTCGATCGCCATATCGCTGGCTGGAATAGAATAGACATCGATGTCCTTACGCGCAGGGATCTCTTCCGTTACGGAAGAATCATAGATCAATTTACCACCAGGCACCAGACGATTAATAAAAGCTACAGCTGAAGGCTGATTGAGGGCTACCACAATATCAGGTGCCGAGGCAACCGGGGAAGCGATCTCTTCGTCGGATATGGTCAGCGTACAGTTTGCCGTGCCACCCCGCATGGCCGCACCATAAGCCGGCAGATAGGTAGCATGAAAACCTTGAAACATTGCCGCGTTACCCATAATATTAGCGAGGGTCATAACCCCCTGCCCGCCGGAACCGGCGCAAAGCGTTTTTACTATCATGCTCTTTCCTTCCTTCTCTCTTCACGCTTATCGGTCAGTAATCCCGGTTTATACTCTTGCACCATCTCCTCATCAATCCATTTACAGGACTGTACCGGACTCATCTTCCAGTTAGTCGGACAGGGCGACAGAACCTCAACAATCGAATAACCCAAGCCGTCAACCTGGGTCTGAAAAGCATTGTGAATCGCTTTTTTAGTCTTTTTAATACCAGCCGGAGAGGATACTGAAACCCGTTCGGCATACGTTACCCCAGGGAAATTAGCAACTACATCGGTAATATGCAGTGGATAACCATCAACTTCAGGGTTGCGACCAGCCGGACAGGTCATCGTACTCTGGCCAATCAGAGTGGTCGGTGCCATCTGTCCCCCGGTCATCCCGTAGACCGCATTATTGATAAAAACCACAGAGATATTCTCACCACGGTTAGCCGAATGAATAGTTTCAGCCGTACCAATAGCGGAGAGATCACCATCACCTTGATAACTTATAACGAAAAGTTTAGGGTTGGCCCGTTTGGCACCAGTCGCAATTGCGGTGCCACGACCATGGGCTGATTCTATAACATCGAAATCGAAATAGTTGTAGGCCAGAACTGCACAACCGGCCGGACAAACCAGATAAGCCTGCTTACCGAGATCCATCTCTTCAAGCAATTCTGCCACAATACGGTGGACAATCCCATGCCCACATCCGGGGCAATAGTGACTGACCACATCTTTTTTATAATATATCGGCCATTTATTTAGAAGTTCCATACAACCTGCCTTAATGTAGTCAATGATTATTTCAGCATCCGCCGGTAATAACGATGAATAACCCGAGAAAACTCAATCGGTGTCGGGATAACACCACCCGGACGACCATGAAAAGAGATTTCGACCTGATTGTCGCCAAGAGCCAATTTCACATCCTCAACCATCTGCCCGGTACTCATCTCAAAAACCAGGAAACTTTTAACCTGATGCGCAACCTTCTGTAATATTTTATCTGGAAACGGAAAAAGTGTAATCGGCCTTACCAAGCCAACCTTAAGACCATCTTTCCGGGCTCTCTTGATGGCCCCCTTGGCAATTCTGGCTGTGGTACCATAAGCGACAACAGCAAAATCGGCATCATCCATCATATAGAGTTCACACAGAGTCTCTTTCTCCGCCATCTCTTTATACTTACGCACCAACTTCCAATTGTGACGTTCCATCGCCAGTCCATCAAGAATCAAAGAGGCCTGATGACGACTCTTCCCTTCACCGCGTCCTTTTAAGGCCCAGGGCTTCTCGGGTAAGTCAGTCAACGGTTCGGGGAAAACGACCGGCTCTTTCATCTGGCCCATCATGCCATCACCAAGTAGCAGGATCGGGGTTCGATACTCATCCGCTAAAGCAAAGGCTTTAAACGTCAGATCAGCAAGTTCCTGGACCGATGCCGGGGCCAGAACCGGGGTCCGGTAATCACCATGACCGCCACCCCGGGTCGATTGAAAATAGTCACCCTGGGCCGGAGCAATATTACCGAGTCCAGGACCACCCCGCATCATATTAACAATCACTGCCGGAAATTCGAAGCCCGCCAGAAAAGAGAGACCTTCCTGTTTGAGGCTGATACCGGGACTCGAAGATGAAGTCATCACCCGGGTACCGGTCGAGGAGGCACCAATAACCATATTAATAGCTGCAGTCTCACTTTCAGACTGCAGAAAAACACCACCCACTTTTCGAATATTTGCGGCCATGTACTCACCCAGCTCATTCTGGGGAGTAATTGGATAACCAAAATAACATCTGCAACCGGCACGAATTGCTGCCTCGGCAATACAATGGTTGCCGCTCGTAAAAACTTTATTCACTATACACCTCTATCGCCAGATCAGGGCACACCTGGGTACACATCAGACAGCCGATGCAAGCCTCCGGTTTGACCGGCTCAGCCGGATTATAACCCATACAATTCAGTTTTGTCGAGACCCCTAAGACCTCTTTTTTACAAAACTCTATACATAAACCGCAACCCTTACAGTAATCGCGGCGCACCTTGACTGTAAATACTTTATCTTTTTTACTCATCCGAATATTATACTCTCAGATCCAAAAACTGAAAGAAGCATGCCGACTGTAAACCATAACCGACACTTAAGGTGGGTTGTGTTAACAAATGAGATAGAAAAATTCAAGCTTTATTTATAAATATTGATAAATAAAAGACCAATACCACCTTTGTCACAGTAGTAACTCGGAATAATTCGTTAATGCTAATAGCTGACAATCAAAATAAGGAACCGGCAAGACAAGATTTCTACAAAGAGAATAAAAAGGCATTTTCAGAACGTCACTGAAATGGGATAATATCCCCATTTATCATCGTAATAATAGCATCTAAGAAACTCGCAAACCTACCCCCATTAGCTTGAGGGTCGAATTGGGGTGAAATTCAGTTGACTTTCCACCAAATATACGTATATATAATGGTTGTTTACGGTTTTACAGAAAAAAAATAAGATGAAATATTTTCCTGTAAAATTTCCACAATATCACAATAGGTGGACAATTGCGATATCTATCGCGGGTAATATCATGGAAAGTTTCCACTTATTGACAATGTTAGCCAAAATTAGAAAAGGAAGTTTATGGAAATTGAATTATTCATAAAAAAGA
>CAYWGC010000017.1:0-57434 GCA_964457755.1 uncultured Thermodesulfobacteriota bacterium
ATTAAAACCCTACCGCTGCCCGACCGGCAAGCTGACGATTGGGGTTGGTCGCAATCTCGAAGATCGGGGCATAACCGAAGCCGAAGCCCTCTATTTATTAAATAATGATATCGCCGAGTGCCTGGCCGATCTGCAGACTATTTTCTCCGGCAGGTTTTGGACACTGCCGGAGATCGTGCGCCGGGTTTTGGTCGGTATGCGCTTTAACCTGGGTGCCACAGGATTCCGCAGCTTTAAAAAGATGATCAAGGCTTGTGCTGGAGAGGATTTTGCTCAGGCCGCCCTGGAGATGCAAGATTCAAAATGGTTTACTCAAGTTGGTGATCGAGGCTCGACGCTAGTTAATATAATGTTGAAAGCAGCATAACCTTCATTGGCATATAGAGTTTAACCCAAAGTAAAATTCTAAAAAAGGAGAACACCATGGTTAACCAAATAAAACTAAGCCTGGCACTACTTATTCTGACCACCCTGTTAACCGGTTGTTACGGTATGCGGCCCGAAATGTACCAGGCCCGGACGGCCTATTACAACGCCCAGGTTGCCGCTTATCAAGCTCAATCAGCCCAAGCTCAACAACCATTATTGTCAATGACCACAACTGATGGCAGTAAGGTTAGTGTGGCCAATCCGATCCCTGTAGCACTGCCTGTTGTCCAGCAGGAGCGTAACGGCTGGGTTGATTTCGGCAAAACTATTATAAACTCTACACCGTTGTCAATACTGGCAGGGGGCTGGTCAGCATCGAAACTGCTTAAATACTCAACCGGTGATGTTAATATAAATGGTGACGGAAATACCGCGAGCCCGATTAGTAACTCGTACAACACCAAAACTACTGATATCGCGTCTACAGGAGACGACAGCACTCTTGACCAGCATGCCGACAGCAGCGACAATAGTAGTGTTGATAAGAGCGACAGTAGCGATAACAGTAATAATAGCGACAATAGTGATAACAGTAGCGTAGACAACAGTGATAACCGAACTGATTATGACAACCAGACGGCAACTCCGACAATTGTTGAGCAGCCGGCACCAGTGATTGTAGACCCGGTTATAGTCAATCCCAAAGTTGTCAATCCAGTGGTATTAAATAATAACTAAACGCGCTCAGTGGCAACGCTGGCGGCGGTAATTATCGCGGAGGAGCTGGAAATATGGATATCCCAAACGTAAACATAACTGTCCCGGATCTCGATGACAAGTCGTTAGTGATCATTGCTGTAACGATTATCGCATGTTGGGCAAGTTGGGTGCTGAAAGATAACGTTGCGGCAATCACTTTGATTGTTTCAAATGCTTTTTCTGGGTTGTTTGGTATCGCCGTCGGCAGAGCCTTGCCACCTAAAGTGCCATGATCTATGTTCTTAATTACGCAGGCCTGAGCCCGATCAGTGCTGGCATTCAACTGGCCACCTGGTCGCGGTTTAGTCATTCAGCCATCGCCAATAAATCCGGCCTAACTGTCGAAGCCTGGCATATCGGCGGCGTCGACCTGGCCGCCGATCCGTGGGAGAATCATACCCTGGGGACGCCGGTAATCATCTACAGCCTCGATATCTCTGAAGCCGTGGCCGCTCGGATCTGGGATGCCGTTTGCGGCGAAATCGGTAAAAAGTACGACTTCCGCGCCCTGGCCGGGTTTATCCCTGCAACCCGTTGGCTCTGGCGTGACGATTCTGAAAAATGGTTCTGCAGTCACTTGAGCGCCTGGGCCTGCAAAAAGGGTGGGTATCCCCTGTTTTCCGAGCAAACCAAGCTTTATAAGATCAGCCCCGGCCTGATCGATACCAGCAGTCAACTTAAGATTTTGGGTGTTGTGACAGACTTTAAAGAGTTTAGGCAGGAGGTAAGGGAAGAGACAGAAAAAAACACAAGCAATACCACCTAGGCAACAAATAGGCAACAGAAACAAAAAGCACTTACCGAAATTCTCGATAAGTGCCTGATTTTACTGAGCCGATGCGCAGACTCGAACTGCGGACCTACTGATTACGAATCAGTTGCTCTACCACCTGAGCTACACCGGCAAAATCGGCTGACAAATTCGTCACTATATATTATATAGGAACTCACAGCCACACGCACTTTAGACCTAAATCTTTTACAAGACAAACATCTCATTGAAAAGAGGCCGTCAAAGCGGGAAATGCTGTAATTGTTTTTTGCCAAAATTGCAAGCTAAAAGTAAAGATCATCACCAGCCTTACCCCCCTAGAAATCGTAGCGGATAGTAGTAAGTTTTGCTTCGTCAACGCCCTGAACAGGATTCAGAACGGCACGTGTTAAGAGCCATACTGTCGCCATACCGAGACAATTCGAACACATCCCCTAATTCTAACATACCTCTTATTTGTTTCCATTTTCACCCCTCTGTGCTAGGAGGCTGTCAGCAAATGACCCGAACCCACACTCCCCCCTTATGAAGGTGGAATCATCCAGCAAACTAAGTTATCTATTATGAAACCAGAAAAATCAAAGCGCTTACCATCCCTGACCGATCAGGAAATACGGCAGATTGTGTGTCAGGTTATGATTGAATGGGACAAGCGGCCTCAAGCCATCGATCCGCTTCTCGAAAAACATCTGCAGCTTGCTAACACTGAATACAACCAGGTTCAAAGAACGTTGGCCACCAGTTTGACGGCCGGAGTCGTACGGTGGCATCTTCGCCTTGATCATTATATCGAGCTACTGCAAAACCGTAACAAAAAGGTTAAGCCAGAGCTTAAAAACATTCTCCGCTTGGCCCTTTTTGAGCTGGAATTTTCGGACGAAAGCTCAAGGCTCCAAACTCGACCCGATTATGCCATAGTTTCCCAAGCGGTCAACCTGGCCCGAATCATGACTCCCGGGTGCGAGGGCTTTGTCAACGGCATCTTACGCTCCTATCTGCGGCAAAAACCGGAAAAGATGCTACCAGAAGACAACGACAAACCGGAAAACCTATCGATCCGCTACTCTTTGCCGGTCTGGCTGATCAAACAGTGGCAATGCGACTTTGATCAACAAAAGGTCATAACCCTCTGCCGCCAAGCCAATCTTTTTGTAGGTACCAGTTTTCGGGTGAACCGCCTGAAAATATCGCGCGAAGATTTTTTACTCAGACTCGAAAACGAAGACAAACTTGGGCTGAATCTGAAGATAGGCCTCTATGCCGAAAATGCTTTCAGCGCCGTCCAGTCCGCTCCGCTACTCAACTCAGAATGGTTTAAAAAGGGCTATTTGAGCGTTCAGGATGAAGGCGCCCAACTTATCGCTGAACTCTTAAACCCACAACCGGGCGAGCTTATCCTGGATGCCTGTGCGGCCCCGGGAGGGAAAACTGCTCACCTCGCTGAGCTAAGCAGTGATAACTGTACAATTATTGCGGCAGACCGTGCCCCCGAGCGCCTCAAACGGATCCAGGAGACAAGTAAAAGGCTTGGCCTATCATCAATCACACCCGCCTGCGTCGACTTAAGCAAAGCGTTACCGGCAGAAATACTGCAAAACTACGATGCCATCTTAGTCGATGCTCCCTGCTCTGGACTCGGAGTTATCCGCCGGCGAGCCGATTTGCGCTGGCGCAAGAAACCTGGAGAGAGCCGGGAGCTGGCTAAAATTCAATTGCAAATCTTGAAAAATTGTTCTAGGTATCTCAAGGTTGGGGGGCGCCTGATCTATGCTACCTGCACAACCAGCCTCGCAGAAAACCAGACGGTCGTCCAGCAATTTCTAACTGAAAACCACAATTTCCGCAAAATATCGAAAAAGGAAATAAAACCTGAGCGCTTACAGCAAGTTCTCAACCATGAAGGTTATCTCGAAACCAACTTTATCAAAGATAGTATGATGGATGGTTTTTTCGCTGCTATGATAATTAGAACAGATTAGGCAGTGGGCAGTGGGCAGTGGGCAGTGGGCAGTGGGCAGTGGGCAGTGGGCAGTGGGCAAGAAAAGCTTGCAAACGACCATTGTCAAGCACAAAAATATAATAAAGAGATAAAGGATCACGAATATGCGTATGATTGCGCCATCTATTTTGTCGGCTGATTTCAGTCGTCTCGGAGAAGAGATCAAGGCGATCGACCAAGCTGGGGCCGACCTCATTCATATTGATGTCATGGATGGTCACTTTGTCCCCAACCTGACTATCGGACCCGGGGTTGTAAAGGCTTTGCGCCCTCACAGTAAATTACTTTTTGACGTCCATCTGATGATCTCGGAACCGGAACGTTATATCGATGCTTTCGTCGAAGCCGGGGCTGATATCATTACCGTCCATCAGGAGTCGGGGGCCCACCTGCACCGTCTAATTCAGATGATTAAAGCCCATAACATCAAAGCCGGGGTTTCACTTAATCCGGCAACCCCGGCTTTGATGCTTGAAGATATCATCAGTGAAATCGACCTAGTTCTGGTCATGACCGTAAACCCAGGCTTTGGCGGACAAGCCATGATCCCGGAAGCCCTCAAAAAGATCGCCAGAATAAGAACCCTTGCCGGCGAACGGGAAAAACCTCTTTTGATCGAGGTTGACGGGGGCATCAAAGCTGAAACCATCGCCATTGCTGAAGCGGCTGGCGCTGATATCTTTGTGGCGGGTTCAGCCGTATTCTGTTCCGCTGACTATGAAGGCAATATTCAGGCTTTAAAGAAGGCTGGCAACTAATACTCGATAAACCCCCGCAACTTACGGCTGCGACTGGGATGGCGCAATTTACGCAAGGCTTTGGCCTCAATCTGGCGGATCCGTTCACGAGTAACCTCAAAATCCTGGCCAACCTCCTCTAGAGTGTGGTCACAACGCTCGCCAATCCCAAAACGAAGTCGCAAAACCTTCTCTTCACGCTTTGTCAAACTTCCCAGAACATACTGGGTTTGGCTGGCCAGATCACCCTTAACCACCGAATCAAGGGGATTAACCGCTTTTTTATCCTCAATAAAGTCACCTAAATGGCTATCTTCCTCTTCGCCAATCGGGGTCTCCAGGGAGATCGGTTCTTTGGCGATTTTCAGAACTTTTTTCACTTTATCAAGCGCGATATCCATGCGCTCGGCAATCTCTTCCGGGGTCGGCTCACGCCCAAGCTCCTGGAGAAGCACCCTTGATGTCCGAATCAGTTTATTGATGGTCTCAATCATATGCACCGGGATTCGAATCGTCCGCGCCTGATCCGCAATCGCCCGGGTTATGGCTTGGCGAATCCACCAAGTCGCGTAGGTGCTGAACTTGTAACCACGCTGATATTCGAATTTATCGACGGCTTTCATGAGACCGATATTGCCTTCCTGGATCAAATCCAGGAACTGGAGTCCACGATTGGTATATTTTTTGGCAATACTGACAACCAGTCGTAAGTTTGCTTTAATCAACTGATTCTTAGCATTTTCGGCCCGGCGTTCACCAACCGTAATCTGCTGATCAACGCGTTTGAGATCGGGCAGGCTTAAACCAGTATCATCGCTTATTCGTTTCAGCTTGGAACTTAAGTTGTCAACCCTGAACCAGAGGTCATCAAAACCATCATCATCAAGCCCATGATCTTGGGCAAAAGCTTTGCGCTTTTCCTCATTTTTAACGCATTCCTTACAAACAATGCGCAGATTGCGCAGGCGGGTCTGGTAACGAGCTTCAAGCCGCACAATCATCTTCTCCAAATTGCGGCCCATGTCAACGTAGCTCTTAAGATTGGAAATTATATCTTCAATCACCACAGGCCTGAGCTTTATCGCATAAAACTGATTGATAATTTCCCGCTCATTGGCTTTTATCTGACCTCGCAAAGCACTCCTTTTGACCGATGACCGCAACTCGGCATCAGGATGCTTAAGTCGATTTCTAGACTTCCGATTATCGCCAAAAAGAGTCGTAATCGTCTCAATCCCACCAACAATCCTCTGCACTAAAGTCTCATCATCTTGATCAAAATCATTTTCTGAAGCAATTAGTTCGGCAACCTCTTTTTGATCTTCAAGATCATCGTCACTGTCAGAAGCCACTTCAACAACTTCATCATCATCATCATCGTCATCGTCATCTTCCAGTGAAGCCAGTCCCGAATCGATATCTTCTTCAATCTCAACCTCTTCTTCGACATCGCGACTGATAGATTTAACCGTAATCTCTTCAGAATTTAGCAAGCCGCCAAGATAGGTTAGAGTATTGACCGTCAAAACCGACTTCAGTAAGGCTTTAACAACCTCACGCTCACCATCATCAATCTTTTTCGCAATTTCGACCTCACCCTCACGCGTCAACAAGGGTACAGAACCCATCTCCCAAAGATACATTCGCACGGGATCATGGTGGCGTTCAGAAGAGCTTTCAACCGCAGCACTAGCCGTACCGACTGGCCCAGCCTTACCCTGACCGTCACCTGTAGATGAGATTTTTGCCGCTTTATCACCATCATCGACAGCAATCCCCATCTCGGCGAACAACATCAGCATCTCATCGATTTTCTCCGGAGAAACAGCTTCGGCCGGCAACACATCATTGATCTGAGCATAGCTAAGGAAACCCTTCTCTTTGCCCTGAAGAATCAATTTTTTAATGTCATCTGAATTGATTTCTGAGTTAATTAGAGCATCAGCGCCTTTCACTTTCTTGACCACTGTGGCACTACCGCTAGATGTCGCCGACATTTTCACCTCTTATGCAAAATTTCATTATCAAACCCAAGATAACTAAAACTAAACAGGCTTACAAACCTTTAGATATAAAATTTCATGCTCTAGCAACTACGCCATTAATCTTTTTTTTATCTCCATCTTACGCCGCAACAGGGCGAACATCTGCCCCTCATCATGACACTGCGTAAGCTCACGATCGAGGTTCCGAGCCTGTTCCTGAGCCTGGCGTTTCCTTAAACTGGAGAGACAATCGCAAACAACTTTTCGCGCCACCTCTAAATCTTCAGCCGGGGCCGGAAGGTGGACCAGACGAGCGTAAAGAGAACATAAAGCTTCTCCCTCAACGCTCCCGGAAAGCTGTTGCAAAAGAGCCCTGCCGTCATCACCGCCGGCGCACTGCGCCAGTTCCCGACAAAGATTGCAACAATCCTGACTTTCGACAAGATCAAGATAGTCTGTACAAAATTCATCGTGAACCTGGGGAAAGCTCAAAAAAGTTGCCAGAATCATCTCTTCCGGCCGGGAGACCACGCCTGATGACAAGCGCGTAGATAATCCTCCCTGAGTAGAACCAGAAACAACTGGTGTCGCTGACCGCTCACCACCTCGAGCCGGATACTGTTGACGATGCTGACGTATCCGACGATACTCGTCGAGCACAATCTCTTCCGCCAAGCGCAGGGTTTCGGCGGTTGCCCGCAAAGCCATACCTCGTAACGGATCATCCGGCAGGCGCAGAATCATCTCTAAAACTTCACGCAAAAACTGCAAACGATCATTATAACCATCAAGACCTGTACTTTTTTCCTTGAGAAAAAAATCAAAGAGTGAAACCTGCCTGGCTAAAGCCTGTTGCAGATCCGGATCATCCAGGCCTGCGGCAAGCTGATCCGGATCTTTCACACCTGCCGGCAACAACACAATATCGGGCATAATCCCGACCGCCATAAAGAGCGGCAATGAGCGAAAAGCGGCGGCCTTTCCCGCCCGGTCATTATCAAAAAAGATCGCTACTTTACTGGTATAACGTTTGACAGCCGCAACATTCTCTTCCGAAAGCGCGGTCCCCAAAGTAGCGATAACATTATCAACCCCGCGCAGATAGAGAGACAAGGCATCCATATAACCTTCAACCAGAAAGGCGCTGCCGGTTTTGGCAATAGCCGGTCGAGCATGATGCAGATCATAGAGCAGGCGTCGCTTATTAAATATCGGCGACTCCGGGCTGTTAAGATATTTGGGCTCACCATCTCCCAAGGAACGGCCACCAAAGCCGATCACCGTCCCGGAAACATCACGGATCGGAAAAATCAAACGGTCCCGAAAACGATCATAGCGGCGATTAGTTCCCTCTTTCTGAACCAGGAGTCCTGCGGCTACGGCAACGCGCTCATCAATCCCCTGACGCCCCAACTCATCCTTTAGAGCAGACCAGGCATCGGGGGCAAACCCCAGACCAAAAGTTTTCGCTTGGACCGGATTAATGCCCCGTTTCTGGAGATAGAGCCCGACTTGCCCATTAAGATTAGCTTGTAGATTACGAGCAAAAAAGTTTTGCGCACAAGCGACGGCAGCTTCCAGATTTTCACGCTCTGAACGTGCTTTGGCCTGGGCCTCAACACTGCCTCGGCGCCGCTCATAGGGCGAGATATCAACCCCAGCACGATTCGCCAGGCGAACCAAAGTTTCCGGATAAGAAAGATTTTCGATCCGCTTTAAAAAACCGATCGCATCACCTCCCTCACCACAGCCAAAACAGTGAAATATTGCTTTGCCTTGATGCACCGTAAAAGATGGCGTCTTTTCTTCATGAAAAGGGCATAACCCTTTATAGTTAACCCCAGCCTTGGTCAAGGACACATAGTCCCCGACGAGCTCAACAATATCGATACGCGAGCGCAGATCACTGACAAATTCAGGTGGAAAAGAGTAGGAGGTCATTGGTTACAGTTCAAAGTTCAGGGTTCAAAGTTCAGGGTTCAGGGTTCAGGGTTCAGGGTTACTAATAATCACATCATAATTGAAGAGAGGGAAAATCAGCTTTAGTAAGCTCACTCTTCTGCATAGCCAAGTCAACATTCAAACCGGCCAACAGACGATAAGCTGGAACGTAGTCAGGAAATTTAACCTGTAAAGCGGTCAAGTGAGCCGCAACCGTCTGATCATCTCCCCGGGCAATTGGTCCGGTCAAAGCCTCAGCCGGCGAAACTCGTTCAAGGTTTTCAAAACTCCCGCGAATCAGGGGTAATAGCATACGGCGGGCGGTATCGGATTCAACTCCGATCCCGGCCATCATGTTGATCGCCATCTCTTCCAGGGCAATAAAGAAATTGGAAGAAACCACGGCAGCAGCATGATAAAGCACTTTATCGGCCGCTGCCAAACGAACCAGGTTACCATGCAAAGCCGTAACTAAAGTCTCAGCCAGGGAAAAGGCTTGCTCATCACCTTCAAAAGAAAAATATGAGCCGGCCAGAACCTGGATCCCGCCCTCGACATCGGCAACACTCTGCAAGGGGTGTAGAGAGAAGGCAACCGCTTCCCTAAGCACCAGAGGCTGGAGGACCTCGGAGGTAAGAGATCCACTCAAATGGGCAACATAGAGCCCGGCCAGATCTTGCGCTGAACAAGATTTGGCCAAATCCAGCGCAATTTCCACAATATAACGATCCTGAGAGGCCAGCAGAACCAAGTCCGCCCCGGCAACCGCTTCAGCCGGGGTTGAGCAGGTAGTTATTGATCCATCTATCCAACGCCTAAGGGCATCTATTTTTTCCGGGTTGTGATCGCAAACCCGCAAACTGCGATACCCTTGCTGCCATAACAAAATTGCCAGGGCACTACCGACCCTTCCCAAACCAACGATTGCAATCGATTTCAATTTTTCGGCCCTAAATCTTAAAAATGCAATATATAAAAAAACAAGAGCCGTCGACAACGCCGACGGCTTTATATTGACTCATCCAATTAAATTTTTCAGCATTACAGGCAATAGCCGCTCCACACGCTGTCCAGATTAGAAGATCAGAATACCCACAAACTTCCTATAAGATAACCAGCGTTGGGGCAACTGTCAAGAAGATGAGCCCATTTTTATTTAAAAACCGCAATTAAGCATAAAAAAAGAGTACCGATTCACAAGAACCGGTACTCTTTTTTTATTTTCAACACCTTAAATCAGGCGTCTCTAGCTCTCTTCTAGAACCGGAAGGTTAAGCCGGCATTAACCAGGATCAGGTCGCCACTGGTATCGTAGAGATAGGGTTCATCATCACTGTAATCGGTGTATGATGCGTTAAGATTAATGGTGAGATCTTTGGTGAAATCATAAGAACAGCCAATATAGTACTCAATCTCTTCGATATCGAGTTCGCTGTTATCTTCCCAGACCGCAAAGGCCAGGGCATGATCGTAGCCAAAGTTGGCAGGCTTAACACCTTCAGAGTAGTCGGCGCTGAGACTATCCATTTCAGCTTTACCCCAATTCCAAATAACGCCACCATTAAATTTCAATTTTTCGGTAGCTTCAAAATCGGCACTAACAAGCAGGGTGTGAACTTCGGTTTTGTTTTCCATATCTGACAATGTGTACCCAAAACTTGGGGACGCGAAGGTGCCAGCTCAGCCGCCATAGGCTACCGAGGAGAGAAATGCTTGATCCTCCATATCCATGTAGTTATAAGCAAACATAAAGGTCAGATTATCCATCGGAGCGACAAAGAGATCGGCTCCCACAGCATACATCTCCTTATCAAACGTACTACCATGGCCGGGAGCATCAATTTCGACCTCTTCAAGATCATAATGGAAGTGACCACTGGCCGTAATCCTGGGTGTAATATTATAGGTTGCATGCGCCTTAAACTTATGCACATTCTCAGGTTCTGAGGTCAGATCGAGACTGCGACTGTTATACATAACATAGTACTCGGCCGCTTTCGGGCTACCCGGCAAGGGAAGATCTTTAACCGAACAGGAAGTACAAAGCGGATCAACATTAGCTTTAAGCCAGGCCAACATCGCCGTCGGGTTAGCATAAGCTGCACCCTCATGCGCGAAAGGATCGTCAATATCTTCATAAGTGTAAGATAAACGCAGACTCAGATTTTTGACGGCCCGACTGTTCAAAGCGATTGAGTATGTATCAGTAGTGGTCTCCCACTCAGCATCAACATCTTCCTCTTCACGCTCCCAGCCAACCAACAAGTTGGTACGCTTGAAAACCTTGAATTTAAACTCGGCTCCATAAGTGTCGATATCACGTGATAAATTCGATTCACGTTCCCAAGGCCAACCATCATGTTCTTCAGAAAAACCATGCAGACCAAACAGGGTCGGATCGACCGCCGCAGAGTTGGCACCCTGCGGATCATAGCTGGAATCATCGTAGCTGATAACAACACTGTCAGCATCGAGATCTTCGTGACGATACTTGAATGACATCGTCATAAAGGAGACTGGTGCAGAGGTCAGACGTAAAGCGTAAGCATCGTAGTCATAGCTCGGATCATCACTAATCGTCACATCAGCACCTACAAAATTATCAGTCGCCGTGTTATTATCAATCTCAGTATGAACATAACTACCGAAAACTGTAGTATTCATCGGTAGAGCCACTTGAGCTTTGACAATATGTGAATCTTTTTCTGAATCAGGTGTCGAGGAATAGACCACATCACCTTCGTTACCAAAATAGGTCAACTTGGCATCACTTGCCCCAACCGTAACATACTGATTGACAGGAGGCTTGGAATTATCATCGAAGGTGCGCCGCAGGAAGGTATAATCGAGAGTGACCAAACCTAAATGAGCAGTTGCCCCAATCGAAAAATCCTGGGTCTCTTCATCAATCGACTGTTTATCAGCCGCCAGATGACAGCCGCCACACTTACTCGCAGTTTTGGTCTGCTCATAACCTGTACGCTTCTCCATACGGTACTTAGCGTGAATCTTAATAAACTCGGCCCCGGGAATCAGGAACTCGTTATCAGAGACCAGCTCTTCACGGGTCACGTACATATCGTCGCCCCACGAAGTGTTGCGTACAACCGCAACGTTGGCACCCATTTTCGTGGGAGCCCCGAATACGGCTTTGGTCCCGGCCGCAAGATAGAGCGGCTGGGTCAGCGACATACCGGCCGGGAAAGCGAAATCGGGATCAACATTGTTGTTGACCAGATCATCGTTTTCCAACCAGTGAATAAATTTCTGATAGCTGTTTTTGGTTCTAAAATAACGTTTAACATCCATATCCAACCGCCCACCGAAGTCATCTTCGTCGAGATAGTTGGCATCTAAATCATACTTTATGCCGCTTTGATAGCCATTGACATTCACATTAAAGGTGGCATTGCCACCCTGATCCGCTGTCAGGTACTGAGCTGCACCTTCCCGCGAATCATCAATATCGACCCCCTGTATACCAATCCCGACGCTACCCGTGGTTTGTCCTGCCCACGAGAAAACCGGTACCAGTGCCAGGCAGAGGGCCAGAATCATAAATAGTGCAATACGTTTCATGATCACTCCTTCTGTCATATTATCTGGTTAAAGCCCGACCCTGTCCGGGGACCGATTGGGATGGCAGATCGCTGCCGTGAACCTGGGAATGACACTGGGTACACTTGGTCGCGTAAGCCGCGGCCCAGAGAGTTTTATCTCCGTTAAAGGTCGCGTCCGCATCTACCGGGTTACCCATCCAATCAGTAATTGTACCTGTTGGGCTCGAAGTCCGGCCCGCATGGAAATGAGGCTCATGACACTGCAGGCAGAGATAAGGCTCATTGGCTTTTTTCAGGTTATTAGAGACCGAGCCATGAGGGTCATGGCAGATCATACAGTCATCAGATACCGGTGAGTGTTCGAAAACAAACGGTCCCTGGTAACGTGCATGACAATTTAAGCAGAGGTCGTTGAGACGCTCATCGGTCTTTAAACCTTTAACCATCGAACCATGATTGGCATGACAGTCACTACAGACCATTTTCCCTTCCTTAACCGGATGGTGGGAAGGATAGTACATTTTAGCCCGCTCCAGAGCATGACACTCATAACAGAGCTCAGGCTCGGCTTTTTCCAGTGAATTTTCGACTACTGGAGGGCTGTGGATCTTATGACAACTTAAACAACCGACATCATTCATCGGATGAGCTGTACCCGCCCAATCAAAGTGGGCACCATCGCTGTGACAACGCAAACAAACAGCCGAAGCGGTTCCCGCTTCCAGGCTTTCAAATGAAATTATCTGGGATGGATCCTCAGATTCGGCATGCAAACTCGCAGGTCCATGACAGGTCTCACAACCTTTCATCCCAATGGCCGTCTCCTGGGCCAGAATACGGTCATGGATCGAGCCACCGAAGGCTGCTGCCAATTCATCATGGCAGTCAGCACAAGTTTCGCTACCAGCAAATTGGGCCCCTTTAACGGGAACCGGCAGCTTGAGGACGCAGGCCCGATGACTACTCAAAGTCGTACAGGCGGTGATGCTCATGGCCAGCGCCATCAGCAACCCTGCACCCAGCATAAGCCAATGCTTTCTCATGTTAATAACCTCTCTCTTCTCCTTGTTAAAAATCTTTCCTACCCTGCCAAACAAACAGGGCATGCAAAATTTGATCTCCTCCCCGGAAACCACTGGCAATAAATTACCTTAATTATTGCCGAATTCCACCTCCCTTCAAAAAATGTTTATCAAAACTTTCAAAGATTAGCGAACAGTAAACATTCGCAAGCAAAAAACATGGGGTAAAACAACCATAAAACACACCTTACCCATAGATATTACTGATTATTTTAGTTTATTTGATCGCTTCTGTCAATCATTAAAATTAACTCATTACTAATCTTGTTGTGAAAGATTATTCACTATATAATCTTTCTATTCATATATTTACAAGACAACCTCCATCCACCACGATTGTCTTTTTTAATAAAAACCTGTCGCAAACCCAAGCAACAGAGGAATCATTAAGCTTCATTAACACCCACTCTCTAAACAAGCATCAAACAACCAATAATTTTGCCCAAAAACAGATTTACTAGCAAAGCCAATACACCGCAAACTGCTCCGACTGACATATTGCACCTTAATGCTTGTCATTATCGATTATTTTTGCTAAGAAGCCGCCCTTGTCAAATACAGGTTAAAGGAAAAATTGTCTTTCTCCTTACAGACTTGAAAACATATCTCATTTTTATATCGAATTATCGAACCCAAAGCCATAGACAACGAGGAATAATTCATGGGTTTACATTTGATTGTGACCGTCAAACAGGTACCTGACACTCACAACGTGTCCGGCGATGCCATGAAAGAGGATGGCACGGTTAACCGTGCCATCCTGCCAACCATCTTCAACCCGGAAGATCTCAATGCCCTGGAAGAGGCTTTAAAGATAAAAGAGCTCACCGGCGGCACTGTTACCTGCATCTCAATGGGGCCGCCAAATGCGGTTGAAGTTTTAAAAGAGTGCCTCTACCGAGGCGCCGATGACGTTATCCTGATCTCTGATCGCCGCTTTGCCGGAGCCGACACCCTGGCAACATCGTACGCCCTGAAATGCGCCATTGAACGGGTCGGCAAATACGATCTCATTCTTTGCGGTCGTCAAGCAATTGACGGCGATACGGCTCAAGTCGGGCCCCAGATTGCGGAAAAGTTAAATATCAATCAACTGACCTGCATCTCAGCTGTAACTACAGTGGATGACAATTCAATCACCGTAAAACGATCAGTTGAAGACGGTTATGAAATTGTCAAAAGCCGGTTTCCGGCGCTACTCACAATCACCGGAACCGCCAACGAACCCCGTCCCGCCAACGCTAAAAAAGTGATGACCTACAAAAATATCGGTAAAGAGTTGTGCAACACCTCTTACGATGAGAGTTACCTGACCTCTGACGCTTGCGCCATTGTAAATCATGTAAAAGAGTGGAACGTGGAAGCAATCGGTGCCGACCCGGAACAGTGCGGCCTCTCCGGTTCACCCACCAAGGTTAAAAAGATTCAAAGCGTCGTCTTATCCGGCTGCGAAAGTCGACAGGTCGCCAGCAGTGATAGCGGGGTCGCCGAGCTGATCCATGAACTTATTGAAGAAAACATTATCGGTTAATGCAGACCTGTCAGGTTCCAGATGGTCGAATTAGGAGTTATTAAAGGTATGGATAGCAAAAAAAACGTAATGGTTTTCATTGAAGCCCGCCACGCCAAGGTCAACGAAGTCAGTCTCGAACTGCTCAGTGCCGCCGACCGCCTGTCCCAAGAACTCGGCGGCAGCGTCGAAGCGATCGCCCTGGGCCACAACCTTGAAGGCGAGCTCAACACCCTGGGACACTATGGTTGTCAGCGGGTTTACTATACAGAAGATGAACGCTTAACCCATTTCACATCAGTCCCCTACGCCAAGACTGTTGTCGAAATGATCAAAAAATATAAGCCCGGAATTGTCCTTTTCGGGGCAACTACCATGGGCCGCGATGTTGCTCCCCGGGTTGCATCAGCTCTCAAATGCGGACTAACCGCCGACTGTACAGATTTACAGATCGGCGAACACAAGCTTAAAGAGACCCTCTACGAAAACACTCTGTTGCAGATCAGGCCCGCCTTCGGCGGCAACATTGTCGCCACCATCGTCTCACCCGAGAGCATGCCGAGTATGGCAACCGTGCGCGAAGGGGTCATGAAAATGAATACCGCCGACACCAGCAAAACGGTTGAAATAATTAAAGAACCTTGCACAATTGATGACCATGATTTTCTCACTGAAGTCCTGGAAGTTATTCTTGAAGAGAAACAGGTCAACCTCAAAGCCGCCCAGATTATTGTTTCGGCCGGGATGGGAGCCAGTGATCCCGAGACCATTGCCCTGGCTCGCGAGTTAGCCAAGGTTTTGGGCGGTGAGTTAGGCTGTTCCCGACCAGTAGTTGATTCGGGAATCCTCAATAAAGATCATCAAGTCGGCCAGACCGGCATTACGGTCCGCCCCAATCTCTATATAGCTTGTGGAATCTCCGGACAGATCCAGCACCGGGCCGGGATGGCTGAAGCCAAGCGAATTATCGCCATCAACAAAGATCCGCAAGCACCGATCTTTGGCCTGGCCCACTACGCTATCGTCGGCGACGTTAAAGATGTTATAGGCAAGATGATCAAAGCCTACAAAACCAAACATTAGGAGTCCGATAATGGCTAATTTTTATCGCGATAATGCAGATATTCTGTTTCACATGAAAAACCTTGATTTGACCCGGGTCATCGACCTGAAAGAGGATGGCTTCAGCCAGAAAGAGAGCTCCCCTTACGCCCCGCAGGACGAGGCCGACGCCCTCGACAACTACGATCGAGTACTTGAAATCGTCGGGGAGATCGCCGGTGATTTTGCCGACCCCAGAGCCCGCGAAGTTGACGAAGAGGGAGCCACTTTCGCAAATGGTGAAGTAACCTATCCAAAAGGTATTAGAGAGACCGTGGCTCGCATCAACCAAGCCGACCTGGCGGGCTTTACGATGCCTCGCGAATATGGCGGCATCAATATGCCGATAACCATTTTCTCAGCGGCGATCGAGATGATCTCGCGCGCAGATGCTTCATTGATGCTGGTCTTTGGCTTGCAGGGTTTAAGTGATACAATCTGCAAATTCGGCTCGGAAGAGCAGAAACAGCGTCACCTGCCACGCTTTGCCAGTGGCGAAGTGATGGGTTCAATGGCCCTGACCGAACCCGATTCCGGCTCCGACCTCCAATCGGTCACCTTAAGGGCACACCAGGATGAAGACGGCAGCTGGCGTCTAAATGGAGTTAAACGCTTTATCACCAATGGTTGCGGCGACATTTCCCTGGTTATGGCGCGCTCGGAAGCGGGTACATCCAGCGGCCGGGGTCTCTCGCTCTTCATCTACGAACGCGACCAGGACATGAAAGTCAGACGCATTGAACACAAATTGGGGATTACAGGATCTCCCACCTGCGAAATCCAGTTCAACAATGCCAAAGCCGAACTTCTGGGTAAACGTAAACTGGGACTAATAAAATATACCATTTACCTGATGAACGGCGCCCGTCTGGCGGTCGCCGCACAAGCGGTTGGCATTGCGGAAGCGGCCTACCGAAAAGCCTACGCTTACGCCAAAGACCGGACTCAGTTTAAACAACCGATCCGTAATTTTGCCGTAATCTACGAGATGCTGACCGACATGAAGGTCGCAATTGAAGCTTCCCGGACACTGGTTTATGAGACCTCATGCATCGTTGATATCAAAGAGGGAATTGAAGATCGCGTTGAAAAACACCCGGAGCGGGCAGCTGATTTAAAAGCTGACCTGAAACGCTATACCAGGTTTGCCTCCCTGTTTACACCTCTAGCCAAAAGCCTGGCTTCGGAGATGTGCAATAAAGTCACCTATGACGCAATCCAGATTCATGCCGGGGTTGGCTTTACCAAAGAATTCGATGTTGAACGCCACTATCGCGATGCCCGCATCACCAACATCTACGAAGGCACAACCCAGCTCCAGGCGCTTGCAGCTCTGGGCGGCATAATCGCCGGTGTGGTCTCAGAACGTCTCAGTGAATATGAGGAGAACCATGACTTTTCCGCCGTTGCCGAGCTCTTTCAAGCTGCCCAGAAAATGCGTTCGCACCTGGAGATGGCAATCTCCTATATTAAAGAGAAAGGAGATCCCGTTTACCAGGAATTTCACGCAACCAGACTGGTCAACATGACTACCGACGTAATTAACGCTTATCTGTTGTGCCAGAACGCTCTCCAAAGCGAGCGCAAAAAAACAGTTGCCAAACTCTTTATAACCAAAGCTAACTTTCGCGTTAAATCTACCCTCGACTATATCCTCGCTAACGACCACAGTTTAATTGATCTGCATAGTGAAGTCATTGACAATGAAGTGTAAATCTTCAGAGAACCACGAGGCTGTCCACCACCGGGAAAGTTCCCGGGATGCAAAATGAGATTAATTTTTAGACTTGACAATGCGCTGAGAGCAATATAGAATGCCCAGCCATTTAATTTAGAACGACAAAGCGATTTTTTTTCGCATACTAATTTTTACTGGAGAGAGACCATGGCTGTACCTAAAAGAAGAACCTCAAAAACCAAAAAAAGACAACGCCGCTCGCACCTTACCCTAACTGCACCGCAATCCGCGACCTGCCCTAACTGCCAGGCCACGACTGTGCCGCATCGGGTTTGTGCAGCCTGCGGCACCTACAAAGGTGAAACCTTTATTAATGTTGATTAAAGCTTTATGGATTCATAACTAAAGGCTGGCTCCGCTCATGAAAATTGCTGTAGACGCTATGGGTGGGGATCAAGCCCCAGAAGAGATCGTCGCCGGAGCCATTGAAGCCGCCAAAAGCTTGAACCTGCAGATCATTCTGGTCGGGATTCAGGAACGAATAGAGCTTGAACTCGAAAAACACGACATCAAGAATCTGCCGATTTTCATTCAACCGGCAGCCGAAGTCGTGACCATGGATGAATCTCCTAGCAAAGCCATGCGGCGCAAACGTGAATCATCCATCGCGGTAGGACTGAGACTGGTTCGCGATGGCCGCGCTCAAGGTTTCATCTCAGCTGGCAATTCCGGCGCCACCATGGCCATCGCCATGGTGACCTTAAAAAAACTCCCGGGCATTGATCGACCTGCCATTGTTACCTGCCTACCTACCTTAAAAGAACCGGTAACCATCCTTGATGTCGGCGGCAACGTTGACTGTTCTCCTCTACACCTGGCACAATTTGCGATCATGGGTAGCGTATATGCCCAACGAGTCTTAAATCGCCAGTTCCCCAAAGTCGGCCTTTTGAGTAACGGCGAAGAGGAGAGCAAGGGCAATGAGCTGACCCGGGCCACCCACGAACTCCTAAAACACAGCCCTTTGAACTATTTAGGCTCGATGGAAGGCCGCGATATTTTCCCGGGCGATATTGATGTTATTGTCTGCGACGGATTTGTCGGCAACATCGTCCTCAAGACCTCCGAAGGTTTGGCTTTGGCTATAACCAAGATCCTGCGCGAAGAGCTTACCGCCAATCTTACCCGTAAAGCTGGGGCCTGGCTCTGCCGAGATGGTTTAAAAGATATGAAGAAGAGGGTTGATTACGCCGAATACGGGGGTGCCCCGCTACTCGGCATCAACGGCAACTGCTTTATCGCTCACGGCTCATCCTGTCGCAAAGCGATCAAAAACGGAATTCGCCTCTGCGCCGAATTCTCCGAACAACAGGTTAACGAACATCTCCTTAACGAGCTCGACAAAAACCATGAAATCCAGAAACTACTTCCCAAAAAGAAGCTCTGGAACCAAATCAAAGAAAAGATAATTCATAAAGAGACAACCGAGACCAACCCGGATGAAGAAGAGACATAAACCAACGCCAGCCCTGCGAATATCTGCCAAAGGCAAAACCATAAACCCCTAAACAAGATCCATAAAAAACTACCACCTATTAAAATCTCTTAATTTTTTTGGTTTTTATTGACATTTATCCATATAAACCGCTATATTACAAAGCTTTAGATGGATGGCTTGAAACTAAAGAGATGACAACGTCAATAAGCGCGGCAACTAAATAGGTTTGCACTCTAGTTGCCAACCACCAGATTTGCCTAGTGGAGACTATATTGGACAGTCACAGCAATAGCACTGCATTCATATTTCCCGGCCAAGGCTCGCAGCATATCGGCATGGGCAAAGAGTTATATGATAATTTTCCTGAAGCCCGTGAAACCTTCAACGAAGCCAATGACGCATTAGGTGAAGACCTGACTAAAATCTGCTTTTCCGGATCCCCGGAAGAGCTCAACCAAACCGCCAACACGCAGCCGGCAATCCTGGCGGCCAGCATTGCCGCCTATCGCGTTTTATGCAGCAAGCTTGGCCTTAAGCCAGTCCTAGCAGCGGGCCATAGTCTGGGAGAGTATTCAGCCTTGGTCGCCAGTGGCGCGATCTCTTTTTATGATGCGGTACGTATCGTTAGAGCCCGCGGCAAATTCATGCAGAGTGCCGTCCCCGTCGGCCTCGGCACTATGGCTGCGGTCATGGGTATGAAGCCGCAACAGATTGTCGAGATCTGCGACGCAACTTCTAATCCAGACAACGACCAAATCGTTGAACCAGCCAACTATAACTGCCCTGGCCAGATTGTAATTTCCGGACATGTCCCGGCGATTATGGAAGCTGGTGAAAAAGCCCATCAAGCTGGGGCCAGCCGCGTTGTAAAATTACCAGTCAGCGCCCCTTTTCACTGCTCATTAATGCGGCCTGCAGCCGAAAAACTGGCTGAACACTTCGCTGACGTCAACGTCAGCGAACCTGAAATCCCAATCATCTCCAACGTTGATGCTGAAACCAACTACCATGCCGACAGTGTCCGCCGCCTCCTTATTCAACAAGTCAGTAGCGCGGTACGCTGGGAAGAGTCTATGCAGCTGGCAATAACTCAAGGCGTCACCCAAGTTATCGAACTGGGCCCAGGCCGGGTTCTTTCCGGTCTCATGCGACACATTAATCGCCAAACTAAAACCCTAAACCTGGCAACTTGCCAGGGTCTTGACCGGATTCTTGAGAACTACGCATGACAACTTCCCCAAACCCTTTTGATTTCTACGGCAAAGTTGCCTTGGTTACCGGCGGCACCCGGGGCATCGGCAAAGAACTGACTACCACCTTGGCCCAACATGGAGCCCGCGTCTATTTCTGCGGTACCAATCAATCACTTGGAGAAACAGTCGCCAGCGAGATCAACCAAAATCTCCCTGCCGACAGAGCCCAAACCTCATTCCTCAAGGTTGATGTCGCCAACTTTACAGCCTGCAGCGAGATGGTTGCCGAGATCACCGCCGAAACCAAACAGATCGATTTTCTTATCAATAATGCCGGCATCACCCGTGACAACCTGCTCTTGCGCCTCAAAGAGAGTGATTGGGACGAAGTTATGGATGTCAACTTAAAGGGTGGCTTCAACTGCAGTAAAGCCGTTGTCCGCAGCATGATTAAAAAACGTTATGGCCGGATTATTTTCCTCTCATCGGTTATCGGCCTTATGGGCAACAGCGGGCAAGCCAACTATGCCGCGGCCAAAGCCGGCATCATCGGCTTTGGCCGCAGTTTAGCCAGGGAACTGGCCTCAAGGAATATCACGAGTAACATGATCGCACCCGGTTATATCGAGACTGAGATGACTGAGGCCATAGATCCCAAAGCTCAAGATAAAATCAAAGAGATGATTCCCGCCGGCCGTTTAGGTACGGTAAAAGATATCAGCAACACCGCCCTTTTCCTGCTCTCACCCATGGCTGACTATATCACCGGTCAAGTTATACAGGTTGATGGCGGCATGTTAATGGCATGACAACATACACTCTTTAAGCTCCAGTAAAAAGGTAGTGAACTTTGCTTCGCCCTCATTAACGGGGTCAAAGCTGGGGTGCTAACGCACCTTTCACCAGCAATGACCCCAATCCCGGCAGGTCGAAGCCGAACAGTTAAATAACTTTTAACCTTTTAACAGATTTACGAACATAAACCACTCGACCAGAAAAACAACTAATCTAAAGGTAACTTGCAACAGTCCAAAGGAGATTTAAAAGATGTCAATAGAAGAAAAAATAAAAGAGATCATTGCCGAGAAACTGGGTATTAAAGATGCTGATGAGATCAACAACGAAGCTTCATTCATAGATGATCTCGGAGCTGACTCTCTTGATACGGTTGAGTTGGTCATGGCTTTTGAGGAAGAGTACGGAGTCGAAATCTCAGATGAAGAAGCCGAAAAAATCAGAACAGTCCAGAACGCAATCGACTACGTTACTCAGCACTCCTCATAGACTTAGAACCGGTAGATCAACTTTAAGAAGTTCCTTGAAACGTCTTTCCTGCCCGGGAAAGGCGTTTTTTACTTTACAATTATCTTCATTGTCGATAAAAAGTAGCCCGAAAATTAATTCCTCACCACAAAGGCACGAAGCCCACAAAGTGAAAAATACTTTTCTTCGTATAATTCGTGCTATATTGGTGCAATGGTGTTCTGTAAGCAAATAAATGAGATTGAGGTAATAAAGTGAAACGCAGAGTCGTCGTAACCGGAATCGGTCTGGTAACCCCTCTGGGAACCGGAGTAGAAAAAAACTGGCAACGCCTGTTGGCTGGAGAGTCTGGGATCAGCCCGATCACTTCCTTCGATACAGAAAAGTTTGCCACTAAGATTGCCGGCCAAGTCACCGATTTCGAGGTCACCGATTTCATTGAAAAAAAAGAGACCAGAAAAATGGACACCTTCATCCATTTTGCTTTGGCGGCCTCTGACATGGCTTTAAATATGGCAAAACTTGAGATAACTCCGAGCCTGAGCCCGCGGGTCGGGGTCTCGGTCGGGGCCGGGCTCGGCGGCCTGCCCAGCCTCGAAGAGTACCATAAAGTATTGCTGGAAAAAGGTCCCCGGCGGGTCTCTCCTTTTTTCATTCCAATGATGATCGCCAATCTGGCTCCCGGCAACATTGCTATCCGCCACCAGGCCAAAGGCCCCAATATCTCTGTGGTTACAGCTTGTGCCACCGGCACCCACTCAATCGGAGAGGGGATGAAAATCATCCAGCGCAACGACAGTGATGTCATGATCTGCGGCGGCACGGAATCGGCCATTACGCCGTTATGTGTTGCCGGATTTAATGCCATGAAAGCGCTCTCAACCCGCAATGACGAACCGACTCGAGCCAGTCGCCCCTTCGATAAGGATCGGGACGGCTTTGTTCCGGCTGAAGGGTCCGGGATATTAATCCTTGAAGAACTTGAATTCGCCTTAAAACGTGGGGCTCCGATACTCGCGGAACTCACCGGCTACGGCAGCTCCTGTGACGCCTTCCATATCGCTTCACCGGCCCCAGATGGCGTGGGCGCTGCAGCCTCAATGGTAGCCGCCTTGCAGGATAGCAACCTTCGCCCCGAAGACATTGACTATATTAATGCCCACGGCACCTCGACCTATTTCAACGACCTTTACGAAACCCAGGCCATCAAGTCGGTCTTTAAGGACCACGCTAAAAAACTTCTGATCAGCTCCAATAAGTCGATGACCGGCCACATGCTGGGTGGAACCGGCGCCGTTGAAGCGGCCTTTACAATTCTGACGATCATAAATGGCCAGGTTCCACCAACCATAAACCTGGATAATCCAGACCCGGAATGCGACCTCAACTATGTTCCCAATCAAGCGGTTGCAGCAAATATAAAAAATGCGATAAGTAACTCTTTCGGTTTCGGCGGTACCAACGCCACCCTCGCCTTTTCCGCTTATTAAGACATTTAATCAACTATAAAAGAGAAACCAATGCCGGAAAACACCCTAAAAACCCTGTTTATTGCCAGTGATCATGGCGGCTATCAACTCAAAGAGTTCCTCAAAAACAATTTGCCTGGGCAATGCCAACTTACGGATTTAGGAACTGACTCCGAAGCCTCGGTTGACTACCCTGAATTCGCCCATGCTCTCGCTGACCGTGTCGCCACGACCCCTGACAGCGCAGGAATCCTGATCTGCGGCACCGGAATCGGCATGTCGATGACCGCAAATCGCCACCGCAATATTCGCGCCGCTCTGGTGCATGATAAATTTACGGCGCAAATGGCGAAAGAGCATAATAACGCTAACATTATTGTGCTCGGCGGCCGGGTTTTAGAGCCGACCACAGCCTTAGAACTTGTCGGACTCTGGCTGGGTTGTGAATACGAAGGCGGCCGCCACCAGCACAGACTCGATTTAATCGAAAAACGTAATCTCAAGACAACCCGCAATATTGCTGCCCCTTTAAGCGAGGTCGACCCTGAAATCAGCAAACTGATTATCCAGGAGACCGAACGGGAAGAGAGCAAGCTGATCATGATCGCCTCAGAGAACTGCGTCAGTCAAGCCGTACTCGACGCGCATGGCAGTGTTTTAACCAATAAATATGCCGAAGGTTATCCAGGAAAACGCTATTACGGCGGTTGTCAGTTCGTTGATCAGGCTGAACAGCTGGCCATAGATCGAGCTCTCTCTCTTTTTGGGGCCGACCATGCTAACGTCCAGCCACTCTCCGGCTCAAGTGCCAACATGGCAGTCTATTTAAGTGTTTTAAAGCCGGGAGACACCATCTTAGGAATGAATCTGGCCCATGGTGGCCACCTTACGCATGGGGCCTCAGTCAGTTTTTCCGGCAAGCTCTACCACTCAGTATTTTATGGGGTTGATCAGAAAACCGAGAAACTCGACTATGACAAGATTGAAAAGATCGCCCTGCGCGAACAACCACAGATAATTGTCGCTGGCGCAAGCTCCTACTCAAGAACCCTCGATTTTCCCCGTTTTCGCAAGATTGCCAATAAAGTTGGAGCCCTGCTGATGGTCGATATCGCCCACATTGCTGGCTTAGTTGTGGCAGGAGCGCACCCTTCACCCGTACCTTATGCCGATTTTGTAACAACAACAACCCATAAAACCCTGCGCGGTCCCCGCGGCGGCATGATCCTCTGCCGCCAGGAATATGCTGCAAAAATCGATAAAACCATATTTCCGGGCCTCCAGGGCGGACCCTTGATGCATACCATCGCCGCCAAAGCGGTCGCTTTTAAAGAAGCTATGAGCCAAGAATTTATGGAGGTTCAGAAGCAGACCGTAATCAATGCCGCCTTTCTCGCCAACCGCTTACAGGAAAAAGGTTTGCGCATCGTCTCCGGCGGCACTGACAACCACCTCTTTCTGATCGACTTGACAAATCTTCCGGTCAACGGCAAAAGAGCCGAATTGGCCCTTGACAATGCCGGGATTACAGCCAATAAAAATGGTATCCCCTTTGATCCACGCAACCCGGCCGACCCCAGCGGCATCCGCATCGGCACCCCGATCGCTTCAACCAGAGGCATGCGCGAAACGGAGATGGAGATCGTCGCTGATTGTATTGAGAAAGTTCTTAAAAATCCTGAAGATGGGGCTGTCAGAGAACAAGTCCGATTGACAATCCGGGAACTGTGTACCAGATTCCCGGTCTATAGCCATTTGCTTTAAGTTACAGCAGGAAGTGGTGAATATAATGGGGTCAAAGCTTGACAAATAGCGGGTTAATATTTCGGCTTACACAATCATCTCGGCCGCCAATTGTCCAGCAATGACCCCACCCGAGATAGAACAAGCTTTAGTCTTGCTCTTTACCAGACCCGACTAGAAGGAGATCAAAATGCCATCTCCAACCCCGCATCAACGGCCTGATTGGCAAACCTATTTTATGGATATTGCGCAACTGGTCGCCAGCCGTTCAACCTGCCTCAGACGCCATGTCGGAGCGGTTATCGTTAAGGATAACCGCATCCTCTCTACCGGCTACAACGGTGCCCCGACCGGTATTCGCCATTGCCTCGAAAGAGGCTGTTTACGGGATGATCTCAACATCCCCTCAGGCCAGCGCCACGAACTCTGCCGCGGTCTGCATGCCGAACAAAATGCCATTATCCAGGCCGCTTACCACGGCGTCTCCATTGAATCTGGTGAAATCTACTGCACCAACCAACCCTGCATCATCTGCGCTAAGATGATTATCAATGCGGGGCTTAAAAAGATCATTATCGGCAACTCCTACCCTGATGATCTGGCCGCAGAGATGATCAGTGAAGCGGGCTTAAAAGTGGTCGTCTTCTCACCTGGAAAAGCATAAAAAAATTGTAACTATTCAGCAACCTCATAAAGCTATAACAAACAGTGTCGAACATCGCTTCGCCCTCATAAACGGGGGTCAAAGCTGGGGTGCTAACGCACCTGGCACCAACAATGACCCCAATCCAGACAATTTGTTAGAGGTATCTGAATAGTTACAAAAAATTTTACTCATATCGGAAATTTTCATGAAGTGTCCTTTTTGCAGTTTTCTGGAAGACAAGGTGATAGACTCTCGTACCGCCAAAGACCAGAGCGCGATCCGTCGCCGCCGCGAGTGTCTCTCCTGCAACAAACGCTTCACCACTTTCGAACGGGTTGAAATCAACCTGCCCCTAATTATCAAGCAGGATCAGAGCCGCGAGGCCTACGACCGCCACAAGGTTGAAAACGGCATTCGCAAAGCTTGTGAAAAGAGACCGGTCAGCCAGGAACAGATCGAGGCCTTAGTCAACGAGCTCGAACAGGTTTTACGTGAAAACGGTGAAAAAGAGGTGCCTGTCGCTTTTGTCGGAGAACATATAATGGCCGCCTTAAAAGATCTCGACGATGTCGCCTATATCCGTTTCGCCTCAGTCTATCGACAGTTCAAAGATATCAACGAATTTATGCAGGAACTTCAGGGGCTGCTCAACCACAGTCCCAGCGAGCATCACTCAGGCGAACCCACCAATGAGTAGCTTTAGCCACGCCGATAGCGGTTTCATGCAGGCCGCACTTGTACTGGCTCGTAAAGGCTTGGGATTAACAGCACCAAACCCCATGGTCGGAACCATAATAGTCGCTGATGGCGAAATTGTCGGCCAAGGATTCCACCCTCAAGCCGGAGAGCCTCACGCTGAAATTTTCGCTCTGCGCGATGCCGGCGATCGGGCCTTGAACGCGTCTCTTTTTGTCACCCTGGAGCCTTGCAACCACCAGGGCCGAACGCCACCCTGCACAGAGGCGATCATCCGCTCTGGAATCTCGCGCGTGATTATCGGCACCACCGACCCCAACCCCTTGGTCGCAGGACGGGGGGTGGACCGTCTTAAAGAGGCGGGCATCAAAGTTGAAACTGGTTTATTGGCACAAGAGTGCAGTCGACTCAATGAAGCTTGGAATAAATATATCACCACCGGCCTGCCCTTTGTCACACTCAAAAGCGCTGCCAGTCTTGACGGCCGGATTGCGACCCATACCGGTAATTCACAATGGATTACAAACGAGAAATCACGGCTCTACGTACATCAGCTAAGAGCCGCTCACGATGCCATCCTAATCGGCATCGGTACCCTCTTAAAAGATAATCCCCGGCTAACGGCCCGGCTCCCCGACGAAGAGCCCCGCAATCCCTACCGTATTGTTGTCGACTCTCTCCTGCGCACCCCTTTAGATTCCAAAGTTTTCGGCCCCGACGGCCCCCAAAAGATGCTTTTGGCCACGCGACAACATAGTGAGGAGAAACTCACCCCTTACCGCAAACTGGTCAAAGATATCCTGATTCTACCGACTAACAATCTTGGCCAGATCGACCTGTCCGAGTTAATCAAAGAACTCGGCGCCCGGGAGATCACGTCAATCCTGATTGAAGGCGGCTCCGAAATTAACGGCTCGGCTCTTGACAATCGCATTATCGATAAAGTCTGTTTTTTCTACGCCCCAATTCTGGTCGGTGGCCGTGGCAGCTTGGGCATGATCAGTGGCGAAGGTTCCGAAACCATAGCCCAGGCCCTACCGATAAGAGATATCACAATCCGCCATTTTGATGATGATATATGTCTCGAAGGTTACGTAGATCATCCTTCTCTAAAGGAACTAAAATACTGAACTATTGCAATCTACTCACGATTCCGGCTTTTTTTTACGGTGCCTTTATGGCCGGGCGTAACACTCTCTACGATCTCTTTACCGGCCTCAGCCAAGCGGTTCCAGCTCCGGTTATCTGTGTCGGCAATCTGACTACTGGAGGTACCGGGAAAACCCCAATGGTCGCTTATTTGGCTGACTATTTCCAGGAACAGGGCCTCAAGGTTGCGATCCTTTCACGCGGTTATGGCCGTAAAGAGAGCAAAAAAAGCCTACTCATCACTAAAGATTCGCCGATAAATCATTTAACCACCCCGCTAATTGGCGATGAAGCTCTAATGCTCCACCAACAAATACCTGATGCCGTCCTGGTTCTCGATGGCGACCGGATTCGCGGAGCCAAGACTGCACTTAAACAATTTGCGCCCGACCTTATCCTGATGGACGATGGCTTTCAGCACCGTCGTCTACGCCGCAATTTCAACCTTATAATGATCGACAGTCAAAAACTTTTTGGCAATCGTCAACTTTTACCTGGGGGTCCTTTGCGGGAATCGTTAAAGGCTCTCAAACGGGCTGATGCCGTCATCCTCAATAAATTTGACCAGCGCCATCCTCAATTTTACCAGGAAGCGGGCAAGATATTGAATCATATATCGCCCGCCCGGATCTTCTGTTCAAGCTACAACTTTAATCAATTCACGGCGGCCGATGGCCGGGATTCACTTAGTTTAGATGAGATTAAGAAATTGAGGCCACTCTGCGCCTGCTCGGGACTTGCCAATAATGACTATTTTTTCGCCCAACTGCGAAAATTCGGTTTAGAAATTGAGAAGACCGCCTCATTTAGCGATCATCACAACTATAACAAAACTGACCTTAAACGCCTTTTATCCTTAAGCTCCTCGAGACCCCTGATCACTACGGCCAAGGATGCAGTCAAGCTTAAAGCTCTGGCCGAGACCCACAAGAGCCCTCTTTTGCAACAACTGTGGGTGGCTGAAATTGGTTTAAAAATTGAACAGAACGAAAAATTTTTAAACCTTTTTGCAGCTTTTATCGATCCTGAAATCAGAGCGGCCAGCAAACCCGCACGCCCATGAGCCGTAAATTTATGAAACCATCCATAAAGACCCGGGGTGCCGTTTTTCTTGATCGCGACGGCACCATCATCAAAGAGGTTAACTATTTAAGTCGCATTGAAGATGTTGAACTTCTACCTCAAGCCGCAAAAGCCATTGCCAGACTCAACCGCGAGCAAATAACCGTCATCCTGGTCTCCAACCAGTCCGGCATCGCCCGAGGTAAATTCAGCGAAGAGTTCGTGGCCGCAACCCATGACCATCTCGGAAAAATGCTGGCCTGCGAAAAAGCTCACCTCGATGATTTTTTCTTTTGCCCGCATCACCCCGAAGCCGGCATGGCTCCCTACAGAAAAATCTGCAGCTGCCGTAAACCGGCCCCCGGCCTCCTCTATGAAGCAGCAGGGCGGCACCATCTCGATCTTTCTCAATCTTATGTTATCGGAGATAAGCTGATCGATGTCGAGCTGGCATCTAGAGTTGGCGCTAAAGGCCTCCTCGTAGAAACCGGACATGGGAAAAGTGAAAAAGAGAAGATTGCTAAAAGTGAGATTAAGCCAGATTTTATCGCTGCTGATCTCTATGAAGCGGTAAACTGGATATTACATAAGGATGAAAAATGAAGGTTGAAGGATGAAATTGCTGAAAATCCCGGCTGACTGGAGTGATCGCGGCAGCCTTTGTTGTTTTAATATGGCAAGTGCTCTTTTCAACCTCTTGCCCAGCACTGATGCCTATAGCTTGGGACATCAGCTGGTCCGTTTGTGGCTAAGCCTTGATCGCGGGCATCGACAGATTATCGAAAAGAACCTCAACCTGGCTCTGCAACTTGAACCCGGCACCCCCAAAGCCCGACAGTTGCAAGCCGAAATCGCGCAACATTTGGGCTTTAACTTAAGTGAATTTTTTCTTCTCCAGAGTCCGGCCTGTCGCCAGCTCCTGAAAAAGAATCTGCAGATATCAGGTCTTAAACACCTGCTTAAAGCACAAAGTACCGGTTCGGGAGCAATTATTGTCTCAGCCCATTTCGGCAACTGGGAGTTAGCCGGGTTTCTCTCGACCCTAATGCAAAAACCGATTGCCACAGTGGCCAAACCGATCAAAGGTAAACCCCGCCTCTATGCAGCTATCGAGAAAAGCCGCAAAGAAATAGGCTTTACCCCGGTAAATAAAAGCGGCAGTGCCGGAACCCTGGTCAGAAATCTGAAAAAGGGCGATATTATCGCCCTGCTCGTCGACCAGCGCGTGCGCCGCCGTCTAAGAATATGGTCATCGTTTTTCGGTCACCAAACCCCCACTATCCCCTCACCGGCGATCCTCGCCCGGCTCAGCGGAAGCCCGATAATCCCAGCTTTCACCACCCGCATCCGCCCCCTGCATCATCAAATTGTCATCGGAGAGCCGATTTTTGTACCGCGCACCGGCAACAGCCGTGAAGTGGTTTCCGACTACACCCAGCAGATCAACCAGATCATTGAAAATCATATCCGCAGCGCACCGGCCCAGTGGTTCTGGCCGCATGACCGTTGGCAAAAAATCCAAACCTTCAACTCCGATTAAACCACCAACCGAACTTGTAGAAGAGTCGCCGCCAAAACAACCCCAAAGCCAGTTGCCGATACAACTTTGCATACTTTTCAGGATCTGGCTCATAAGCGATCAGAAAGGCGGCGCGATCGGCAGCGGTCAATTTACCACCCCGATGACAATATTTCTCAACGGAACGTAAAAAACGAAAGAGATTTACCCACCGACGATATCCGGAGAGCGGAGCTCCAAACTGCTCAGCCTTATCAAAATCAATAAAAAAGAGCTCTCCGTGAGAGCCCATCAAGATATTTTTGACATGCATATCGGTATAAAAAATCCCGTGATCGTGTAATTTACGCAAATAAAGGCCAATCCCAAAGACAATTTCCAAGCGCTCTGACGCTTGCCTCTGAGCCAGGTATTCAGGTAAACCGACACTCCCGATAATCCTTTTGGTCACATAGTAACCATTAACAAAGAAACTCTTTACCTCTTTTTGGACAACAATAACCGCCAACGCTGACGGCGTGGCAACCCCCAGATCGCTGACTACCTTATGAAGTTTCAGCTCATTCAAAAAACGGCGCTTAGAGAAGAATCGCGCTCCACTCAAAAAACGCCCGAGTCCGCCGTGCCTATATTGACGGACAACTATGGGATAGGGGAGGTGGCCTCCGGAAAGAAAAAAAATCCCTCCCCGGCCCAACTCAGCCATTGACTCAGCCGGATCATTACCAGCAAGAATATCTTTAACTATTTCCAGCCAGGGAAATATATCGTTTTTCAGAGGGGAGTGACAGGGAGTGTAGAGAGAACAGAACTGCTCCTCAACTTTGAAAGAGGAGGCAAGACAAAGACCTTCCGGCAGAGATTCACTCATCACCTTGAGCCCAGGGATCTTTCAGCTCAGCCGAGGCTAAAGGCTTGATGGTTTTAACATTCTCAACCCCAGTCACCTGACGCAAGAAATCAACGATTAATCTTTTATCGAGTTCAGCAATCTCTAAGCGACTCCGACCCTGGCAATCAAGTTGCCCTCCAGCTACCTGATTATGGCCGCCAGCCGTCCCGCCGAGCTTCTCAATCAGCTCACGCACCACTTTCCCGGCATGGGCCCGATGGTTACTAGCGCGCAATGAGATAAACAGCTTGTCATCATAGTAGGCGGTCACAATCGACCAGCTCATACGTTCATGCAGGAGCAGAAAATCGGCAACTTCAGCAACCACATCGGGATTCTCCACCGGCCCCAGACGGGAACCAATAACCTGACGATAAATAAAGGCATTATCAACGGCTTCACGAATATAGAGAAAATGCTCCCGGGGCCGCCGGCTGAACTCGATCTGAGAGAGTCGGCGCATATTAACCAAAGGTACCAGTTCGTTATAGATACGTCGATCCTGAAGGCTGGCCTCACGCCCCAAATGCTGGGTTTCAGAACTGATACCGTAGACTAAAGCGGTCGCTAAGGCACTCGTAATCGGGACTTTCAGACAATGTAGATATTCAGTGACAATTGTCGTACAGGAACCGTAGCCGGTGCGAATATCGACAAATGGAGTTTGGCGCAAAACCTCTCGAGTAGGCGGTTTTTGGGGATGATGATCAATGACAATGGCTGGTAATTTATCCTCCGGCAAGACATTATTTCCGGCTCGGGGTTGCGTATCAACCAAAGCATAAGCAATTTTATCACGCCCCCTCACCCGGCTATAAGGAACCACTTTAAAAGGTAGATAACGCATCATCGTACGATTTTCTGAGCGTCCGACAATCCCACCATAAGCAATTTGCACGCGGCATTCGGGATCAAGAAAGTTAATCACCGCAGCCAGGCCGCAGGCCGATGCAAAAGCATCTGGATCCGGATTATTATGGGTCAAGATTACCAAGCGAGAATTGCCTTCCAAAGCCGCCAGTAAACGCTGCCCAAGATCTTCATTTCTCTGCCCTTCGCAACTCTCCATACAATCTCCAAAAGCCTCTCAATAATGATTTGTTAGCGATCTAATAGCACATTTAACCCCCAGCTATCAAGGCAATACAATAAACTTGATATTAATTGACGAAATTGCTATAAGTTATAGCTACTTAACTCACAATCACAGATTAGTTCTCCGACTTGGTGCAACTGCAGGCCTGAAAAGGGATATAATATTTTGCAAAATGACCAGATAATTGAACAGCTCGGAAGTATTGACGATATCCCGCCGCTGCCAGCCCTGGCCAGCCAAATCATCAACAGCTGTTTCGACGATCAGAAAAACTATGAAGAACTCGCCGGTCTAATCAAACAGGATCCGGTGCTGACGGGCCGCATTCTGATACTGATCAACTCCCCAGCTTTTGCGCTGCCAAGCCGGATCGAAGATCTCAGCCATGCCATCTCTTTGCTGGGTAAAACTCAAATTCGCAACCTCGCTTTAAGTATCACCATCTTTGACACCTTCACAGCCGACGGCAAAGAACGAGAACGCGAAATGGCAGCCTTCTGGCAACACTGCGTGGCCTGCGCTTACGCCTGTGAAGAGCTCGCTAAAGAACTCAAACACCCCCATCCTGAAGAAGCCTTTATTGCCGGTCTCCTGCACGATATTGGTAAACTGATTGCTTACCACCGCCTCAAAAATAATTTTTCCAAACTCCTCTCACAGCTTAAAAATCCAGTTACTGACGGTAACCCGGAATGGCCGCCGCTAAGTTTGGAAAAAGAGATTATCGGTGCCGGTCATCACTTGATCGGAAAATGGGCCGCTGAAGCCTGGAACTTTCCCGAAACCATTATTGAAGCGATCTGGCTGCACCATCAGCCTCCGCCTGGAGGACGCAATGAAACCCCCTCTCTGGCCCTACTGGTGCGCTTTGCCGATGCTATCTGCAATCTCTACAACCTCGGCTCCAGCTATTTCATCAACCATGAGCTCGACTATTCGACCTCGGCACCCTACGCCCACACAGTTGAATCATTAAAGATCTTCCTGCACATCGACCAGGAAACCCTGTTAAACATCTATCATACTGCCGACAACCGCTTGCATGAGTTCGGTAGCTGCCTTGAAGTAGTTGATAATGATCTCTATTTCGCGGCCATCCGCAAAGCCAATCGCGAACTTGGCCGCCTCAATCTGGAACGGGAAAAAAATCTGGCTGAGCTGAGCTTGAAAAATCGCCTCCTCGTAAGTCTTAGCGCCATCGATAAAAAACTTGGGCCACGCCCCAAGCGCAGCCTCCTGCTTGACGAAATAACCACGCAAACCCTGACCCTTTGTAAAACTCAATTTGTCTTTTGCGGCCTCAGCCCCAATGACAGCAATGCCGCCAGTTGGCTCGGACGCCTTGCGGACAAGAGATTCTCCAAGAAAGATCTGGCATCTGACAAACCCCTTATCAGTACCGCAACAAAGCCCGTAAAACCGGGCCATGGTAATAACCGCCAAGCCAAGATCCTGGTCACACTTAAACGCCTGGTTCTGAAAAAAGCTGATGCCCTCTTAAGGAACAGTCGCATAACCCCACTGAAAGAACACCCAACCATTCTCGTGGTTCCCATTTGCGAGGGTAACCAAACAATCGAGACCAAAATTCACGGCCAACTGATTGTCGACTGCGGGCACCTGGCCTGTAACGGCATCAACCACGCCATTTTGCTCGAAACCCTCTCCCATTTTGCGGCCGGCATCAGTGATCTTATTGAACGCGGCCAGATGACCGACCATCTCGCGGGACAAGCCGAGATGATAACCGAGCTTAACCGCCAGAGTGAAGATATCCAACACGAACTCCTCCAGGCCCACCGCCTGGCAACTGTCGGTCGCCTGGCAGCCGGTGCCGCCCATGAGATAAACAATCCCCTGACCGTAATTTCCGGACAACTCCAGATCTTAAAGAGCAAAGCTGAAAAGAGCGGCGATACTAATGAAAACATAAAACGCTTTAATACAATGCTTGGTAAAGTTGACAAAATCGCCCGCATCGTCAGCGATCTGCTCGCCTATGGCCGCCCCCAAAAAGCGCGAATCATGGCAACCTCTGTTAAAAACATCACCCAGCAAGCGATTGAAGCCATTAAGCATCGCCAAGGGTTTGCTCATATCAGATTCACGATCAACATTCCCGATGATCTGCCAAAAGCTATGGTCGACCCACAACAGCTTGGCCAAATCCTTATCAACCTCCTGATTAACGCCCAACTGGCCATGCCGGATAGTGGTTCCATCGGCATCAGGGCCGCTTGTAATCGCAACCAGATTGAAATATCCATAAGTGATACCGGTTGCGGCATCGCGCAAGAACATCTGCCGACAATTTTCGATCCCTTCTTTACAACTCGAGACCCAGATAGCGGCACCGGCCTGGGCCTCTCAATTGTCCACTCTCTGATTGAAGCTAACCACGGCAGTATTGAGGTTCACAGTACCGTCAATAAAGGTACAACCTTCACTATCAAACTGCCGACAGCTAAAAGCAGTGGGCAGTGACCCGCCATAAAGCTATAGCAAATAACGCCGAACATCGCTTCGCCCTCACAACTGGGGTCAAAGCTGGGGTGCTAACGCACCTTATACCAGCAATGACCCCAATCCCGGCCGCTTGTAAACATCACCTGAAATAGTTACAAAAATGATTAATCAGACTCGAAACCCCGCCGGTATTCTCAAACATTATTGGGGACATGAAAATTTCCTGCCTTTGCAAAAAGTGGCGATTGAGTGCGTCCTGCAAAATCAGGACTCTCTCTTGGTCCTGCCGACCGGAGGCGGCAAATCGGCCTGCTACCAGGTTCCGGCTTTAGCCCTTAATGCACTGGCTCTGGTGGTCTCGCCGCTGATCGCCTTGATGAAAGATCAGGTTGATGGGTTACGCCTTAGCGGGATATCAGCGGCTTGCATCAACAGCACCATGAGCATTGCTGAAAAACGGCTTGTCACTGACCAGCTCAAGGCTGGCGAGCTCAACCTCCTCTATATCTCACCGGAAAAACTGGCCCAGGAAAGAAGTTTAGATTTTTTAAAGACTCTAAACATCCGCTTTATCGCGGTCGATGAAGCCCACTGCATCAGCCAGTGGGGCCACGATTTTCGGCCCGACTACCGACAGTTGGGGAATTTACGAAAACTTTTCCCGAATATCTCTTTTCACGCCTACACTGCCACCGCCACCGCAGCAGTGCAAAAAGATATTGCAGTTCAGCTCAACCTTAGAGAACCTCGCTTTCTCATCGGCTCTTTTGACCGTCCCAATCTAACCTACCGGGTTTTTCGCAAAAGTTCGCGTCACTTTGCCCAGATCATGGAGATTCTTGAACGTCACCCAGCCGAAGCCGGCATCATCTATTGCCAAAGCCGGCGCGAGGTTGAAGAGACCGCCAGCCGTCTGAGCGAAACCGGCCACACGGCATGGCCCTACCACGCTGGCATGGCCGACGATGAGCGCAAAAAGAATCAGGAAGCCTTTATCAATCACGACTCCGGCTTGATTGTCGCGACTATCGCTTTCGGCATGGGAATTGATAAATCCAATATCCGCTTTGTCATCCACAGCGGTCTACCCAAAGCTCTGGAAAACTACCAACAGGAGAGCGGCCGGGCCGGACGCGACAGCCTCCCAGCCGAATGTGTCCTTTTCCACAACAGCAACGACCTCCAACGTTGGCAACGCAATCTCAGTGAAACGGCCAGCGAATCGGATTCAGAGGGGGGGGCCCGCCACTCGCTCCAGGCTATGAGCAATTACGCTCAAGGAGTCGATTGCCGCCACCGTACCCTGGTCAACTATTTTGGACAGGATCTTGAAAAAGAGTCCTGCGGCCATTGCGACATCTGCCTTGAAGAGATGCCGGAGACCGACGACGCCCTGATTATAGGGCAAAAAATCGTCTCCAGCATTTTACGCCAGGGGGAAAATTTCGGCCTCCTCTACAGTGTGCAGGTTCTTAAAGGCTCCAGTGAACGACGCATAAAAAGCAACCACCATGACAAGCTCTCCACCTGGGGTATTTTAAAAGAGCAAGGGATCGAACAGATCAAAGCGTGGCTCGATCAACTCATCAGCCAGGGTTTTCTAGTTCGTGAAGGTGAGTATCAAATCATCAAGGTTACAGCGGCCGGTCGCGAACTTTTGCGGGGTGAAAAAAATCCCCGCTTACTGACTCTAAAAAGGTCCTCAGGTCTGGCTGATCCAATAGCGGCTGAAACCATTCTGACTCCCGAAGAACTTGAACTTTTCAACGACTTACGCGACTTGCGCCGAGAGCTGGCCAGCGCCCGCAAAGTCCCTCCCTATGTCATATTCAGTGACGCTTCACTCTACGACATGAGCCGACGAAGGCCCACAGACCTCGACCTTTTCCGTCAGGTCAAGGGCGTTGGCGAGATGAAACTTAATGATTTCGGCCAAATTTTCACAACCCACATCAAAAAGTTCTGCAAACAACACGACCTTGCCAGCAATTGCCAAATCGAAACCAAAGTCAGTTTTAAAGCCTCTCAACGAAACCCTGATGAATTAAGTAATTCGGAGAGCAAAGCCTTTGCCTGCTTTGCCGAAGGACTCTCAATCGAAGAGACGGCCGCAAGAATGGAGCGGGCGCGATCAACCACCAGCGGCTACCTGACAAAATATATCCGCCATCTCGAAATCAGTGACCCCGCACCCTGGGTGAGCCCAGAACATGTGCAAAAAATTGAAGCGGCTCAGGCCGAATTGGGAACCGCACCATTAAAGCCGATCTTTATTAAACTTGACGAGAAAATCTCCTATGAAGAGATCAGAATTGTCTTTGAATGCCAGAAAAACAGAGAACAACAAAAGCAAGACCACGAGAAAAACCATGCTTTTTTAAGACAGTCCGCTTGAGGATTGCTGTTGAGGCGCTTACTTTGAATACTATCTACATCAATAACCACTTTGTTCCAGAGAATATGGCTACCATCTCACCTCTGGATACAGGCTTTCTTTTTGGCGAGGGGCTCTTTGAGACGATCCGCAGCGACGAGGGGCTCCCCTTCCGACTTGACGACCATCTTAACCGCCTCCGCCAAGGTTTGCAAATACTTGACGTCCCTGAACCCCAAAACCTTAAGCAATGCCCAACCATCATTAATGAATTGCTGCATAGAAACCAGCTCAGCCAAATTGCAGGTGTCATCAAAATAGTTGTCAGCCGGGGTTGCAGTGAACCCAACAGCCCAGATAACAATCAACCTCCAACCTTTTTGATCAAGGCGACAAAGCTTAACCTTGAAAATATCAAACTACGGCAACAAGGCATGCGAGCTCTGATCCTACCTTGGCGCCGAGACCAACATAATCCGCTGCTAGCCGTAAAGAGCTTAAACTATTTGGAAAATCGTCAGGCTTTGCGAAAAGCCCTGGAAAAGGGTTTTGATGAAGGGATTTTTCTCAATCAGAACAATGAGCTTTGCGAAGGCAGCTTCTCAAATATTTTTCTAATCCGGGGTAACAGCCTGTTGACCCCACCCCTTAAGGCCGGCCTCCTGCCCGGCACCACCCGGGCTTTCATCCTGCAAACTGCCAAGCATCTGCATCTTGATTGCCAGGAGACCCCTCTCTACCTGGAAGATCTCAAAAAATGCGACGGCGCCTTTTTAACCAGCTCACTGATGGAGATTGCACCATTAGTTGAAATCGGCGAAACTAAATTCAACTTAAAGCAAACCTCTAAACTACAAAATATTCTACATGAGGCATTCAGAAAGAAAATCGCTTAAAAAACGTAAATATTCAAGCGTACCTCATAAAGCTGCTTCAAATAACGTCGAACATCACTTCGCCCTCATAAACGGGGTCACACCCCAAGGGCGCTTCCTCGCTAAGCTCACTGCGAAGCCCGGGGTGACGGCACACCTTTTACCAGCAATGCCCCCAATTCAAACAGTTTGTGAGGACACAATGAATCCAAATACACAACCTGACTCAGATTATTAAACTCAGATAAACCATTAATCTTTAAGCCAGAAAGGCTTGGGCGCCTTTTTAAATGAAGGTTCCAGAGCCGGAGTTGAGGCAGAATCAGGCCTGGAAGTAACTTTTCTAGCTTTACAGGGACATTTGACCGCCACCGGCGGAGCTGTGATTATCACCTTTTTTTCAGCTTTTGCGGCTGCCGGCTTTACCCTTGGTGTAAGCCAGAACGGTTTGGGGGCTTTACTGAATGAATCAACTTTGAGAGCCGGAATTTTAACGGCCGGTTTTACCTTTTTGCCGGATTGTTTAATTCCAGATTGTTTAATTAAAGAACCACGAGGCTTCATATTGCGCCAGAAGGGGATCGGGGCTTTGTCAAAAGATGAATCCCGTTTAAGCTCAGGCGATACTACTGGCTGAGTTTTGGGAGCCGCCTTTAGAACTGTCTGCTTTACCGGAAGCTTCCCAACCGTTACCGGGGCACTGACCGGCTGAGCCTCTTTTTTCCACTCGTGAGCTCTTTTTTTCCATTTAAGCGCCGCTTTTTCAAAAAGATTAAGTTTTCTTTGCAACTCACTATTTTCAACTTCAAGACTTTTGATTTTTGTCGTCAGAGCTGAAATTTCGGCTTTCCCCTGCTGGACCTGAGCCTCAGCCGCCTTTTGCAGCGTGGTTGAGGAGATGAAATAGAACCAGAAAAGAGCCAGTACCACAAGCACAAAAACCATCGGAAGCATATTGAAAGAACCGGAACCGGAACCGTTTCCGGAAGGCTTTGGAGTTGCCGTCATCAGGGTTTCACCTTCACTGCCATTAAGATTATCACTACCATTCAAAACTCCAGAGCCGGACTCCGGGGCCACTTCACTTGCATCATTTCCAGGACTTGCCTCAACCGCTTCAACTGGGACTTCGCTTTTAACCGGCGCGACATTTTCGGCGGCTCTCACAACCGTTGCGGCGGCCGCCAGCACTGCCTTATCGGCTTTAGTCTCGACCTCTTCAACAGCCTCAACGGCAGTGTTTTCCGCCTCCTTCACAGGATTCGCAGCGCGATCTCCAATCCCTGCCACACTAAAAAAAGCGGCCATCTTCTCCTTATCGATTGCGACTGAAGAGGGTGCCTTATCAACTATTTTTTTGCGCCGGCCACGAGAGGCTGAGGCTTTTCCTGATTTTGGGGTTTTCGGGGTCTTCTTACCACTTCCGGTTGTCATATGAACAACTCCTCATAAATTTTCTGATAATCTTCACGAGCTCGGGAACGTCCCGTAAACTCAACAATTGTCTGTTGCTGACTAGAGGCCTGCTGGACCTTGGTATCGACTCGCACCGGCGGCAGAACGAGATCGCCATAACGCTCTACGAGGGCGGCCAACACATCTTTACTAACATTGACCCGCTGGTCATAAAAGGTCGGAATGATGCCACAGACCTTGACCTCTTTTTCAAAATACTCCTCAATCATTTTCAGGTTCTCAAAAACCTGGCCGACCCCGACCATCGCCAGATAGTCCATACTGACCGGCAGAAGCAGTTCGTCGACATAAACCAGAGCATTCTGACCCAGGATTGAGAGCGAGGGTGAACAATCGAGCAGAACCACGCTGATCTCCGGCAAGACCTGCTCAATTCCAACCAAGGCTCGTTTTAAAGCCTCTTCGCGCCGCGGCCGGGTCACCAATACGGTTTCACAGGCGGCCAGAGTTCGATCAGAGAGCAGGCAGTAGAGATTCTTGCGCGCCTCAACCAGACAGTCGGCCAGAGGCCGGCCGTCCACTAAGAGATCGTAAAGCGTGTTTTCACACTCAACCCCAAAACTCTCGGCGATATTGCCCTGGGCATCAAGATCAACCACCAGAACCCTCTGCCCGGCCTCAGCCAGACAGTGTGCCAGGCTGATAACCGTCGTCGTTTTACCGGTACCACCTTTAAAATTCTGACAGGCAATCTTTCGCACCCAAAAACCTCCTCAGCGGAATCAACCCTTAACAAAACCTATAAAAATCCAACACATTACCGGCAAACACTTAACAAATGCCCTTTCAGATTGTCAAGTTAATTAAATCTTTTGGGCTTTGGTTTTAACCTTTGACAACCTCTTTTTATCATGATAAGCCCCCACTTACTATGGCTCATATTTTAATCATCGATAACGACTCTTTTGTCGCTGAAACTCTCTCCTCCCTGATTCTTCATTTAGGGCACGTTCCGACTTCAGCCAAGCCCTCGAAGCCGCCATCACTTTAGATGGCTCAGATGCCACCCTCTAAACCAGCACCTGCCCACCCGCCTCAGGATCAACCTGACCCAACTTAATATTCCCCCGAATGGCGCACCGGTGACAACTCCCGAAGCAACTCCAGACCACTCTGAACCTTTGCCGAGCTTCAAGGAGTTTCGGCAAACTACAGAACTGCAATACTTCACGAAGCTCCTGCAAGAGAATCAACACAACCTCAAAGAAGCCTTAAAAATCTCGGGCCTCTCCCGCTCCCACTTCTACGACTTGATTAAACGTCATAAACTGTCACTTTAGTAGCGACAAACCGTCATCAACTTGGAGACGATAACCAACCCCGATGACCGTCTGAATCAGTGTCGGGTTTTCGGGATCCAACTCAAGTTTTTGGCGCAAGTGACGGATATGAACATCGATAGTCCGGCTCCAGGAATAGAGCTGTTGCCGGCCCCAGAGAACATTCCGAATAGCCTCTCGCGTCATAACCAACCCCCGGTTTTCGGCTAAAAACCACAATAGATTGAACTCCTTCTTGGTTAGTTCGACCTCTTTCCCCGCAACCTGAACCCGACGTTTTTGACGATCGATCAAAAGAGTGCCCAGACTGAAAACTTCCAGGTTTTTTTTGCCAACGGGCGCTTCCCGACGCCGCAGGCAGGTTTTGATGCGGGCTTGGAGTTCTAAAAAAGCAAACGGCTTAACAACATAGTCATCGGCCCCGCACTCCAACCCTAAAACCTTATCCGAAAGCCCATCACGAGCCGTCAACATGATAACCGGGAAATTATAGTTCTGATCGCGCAGGCGCCGACAGAGCTGAATCCCATCGATATCGGGCAAGCCTAAATCCAGAATCAAAAGATCCGGTTGCTCTTGCCTGATAGCCGCCAACGCTGCATGGCCTGAGATAACGGTTACAACCCTAAATTCGGCCAACTGCAGGTTACCCTTAAGCACCAGCAAGATATCCGGGTCATCATCAACTACCATAATCAGATCATTGCTTTTACTCATTAAACCTCCAGTCATTAATCATTATCCAGACTTCCGACAAAAAAACTCCCAACTAAAGCGGCAGGGTCACTGTAAAAATTGTCTCGACACCCAAGCGGCTGACAGCCTGTAATTTCCCACCGTGGGCTTCAGCCAAACCTCTGGCGATTGCCAACCCGAGCCCACTACCACTTTCAGCACCACTTTTATGACCGTATCGGTATCGGGTAAAGATATTTTCCAGCTCTTTTTTTTCGATCCCCAAACCATGATCGATAACGCTGACCTCAACCTTTTTCTCGCCCTCTAAAAGCAGGATCTCGACAACCATACCAGGACTCGAAAATTTGATTGCATTATGCAGTAAATTCATAAAAATTTGATTTAAACACCGATAGTCACCCAGTACGGTGACTATCGGGAACTCACCTCTACACTTTACGGCAATTTGTTGCTCTTCACCGGCGACGCTAAAAAGAAGAATAGCATCTTTAAGCAGAGCCGTCAGGTCAACCTCTTCAAGCTCAAGTTCTACCCGACCAAGATCAATCCGGGCCAGATCAATAAGGTTGTTGACCATATCAACCAGCCCCGCAATATTACGATCAAGTAGAGAAAGATAGACAAGTTGTTCACGATCAGTAACCGTTTGCAAGAGATAATCAACGCCGCCGCGAATCGTCGTCAAAGGGGTTCTCAATTCATGCGAAACGGTTGCCAGAAAATCAGTTTTAAGGACATCCTGCTGGCGCAGACTAAGATTGGCGTCCAGCAGCTCATTGTTGACCCTGCGCAAATCTTCGGTGGCCTGGAAAACCTGCTTTTCCATCACTTTATGCTGATTACGAATAGTTACACTCATCTTTGCAAAACTTTGCGCCAACACCCCGAGCTCATCACGACGGGGAAACGCTGGAACCAGCGCATCAATATCTTGCTCAAACTTTTTCACTTGACGATTTAATCGCTTTAAAGGTCGTACCGTCAAGATGTGATTCAAAAACACGAGCACGATCACCGTCAACAAAACAATCAAACCAGCATCAAGCAAGAGGGATCGATGCAGGGCCACGATTCGAGTTTCGGCTGTGACACTGGGAATAATGACACTGAGACAACCTCTAAGCTGACCTATTTTATAACCTTGATAGTGATGACAATGTAAACATGAAGGCTCTATATAAAGTGCTTTTATAAACCTGAATACAGACTCACCATCAAGAGTCTGCAGGAGGCTGTATTCATCCTCCTCACCCCGTCCAAAAATTTCCAGGGCCCGGCGTTCTGTGCCATCTGGAGCATTATCACGATTAATCAGATGCGTACTCGTCAGACGAAAACGATAGAGGCTGCGAGCTGCAGCATATTCTGAAAGTTGGCGGGTTACCATAGCCGGATTACGGAGCAACAGTTGCTCTCCTTGAGCGGTTTCAAGAGATCCTTGACCACGTAGATAGGGGTTGACTTCACGCCCTTTAAAGGCTGCAACGTAGACCCCTCCCTGATCGGCGAGCCAGCTTCTGGTCAAAAGAACCTGTTGGCTCAAAAGCCGGGCCTGGCCTTCAAGCTGGTCCAAAATAAAACGCTTTTCAATCTGGTAGAGCTTGGTAAAACTGATCGAAACGACCAATATAATCAAGCCGACCACGGCAATCAGATATTTCCCGCCAAGCCCCAATTTAATCTGCTTCATTTTTACCACTCAGCATTATTAACTTCAGTTTAACATCTTTAACTGAACCTTTACATAAAACCTGGTTATATTAATAATGGTTAAGGTGATTTTGTCAATTGCTATTTTACCGGGTCCCGGGTTCAGGAAATTTAAAGACCGGGGAAATATGTATTAGAGACAGGATAAGGAGGTGCAGGGTATGAATGAAAAAGACGGTGGTGGCACAGAAGTCAGCCGCCGGGATTTTCTTGCCAATGCGGCCATGACTGTGGGCTTGGTTGCCACTCTGGGAACCGCCGGGGTCTACGGAGTCCGCTATCTGGTACCAAAAACGAAGGTGAAAAAATTCATCGATGTGCTGGTGACCAACCTAAAAGAGTTGACTCCCGGTGAAGCCCGGGAATTTATCGATGCAACCGGCCGTAAAGGAATTTTAGTCAACCACAACGGCAACGTCAAGGCCTTCTCCAAAATCTGCACCCACTTAGGTTGTGAGGTTGAATGGCAGCAGCAGAAAAAGGAGTTCTACTGCCCCTGCCACGAAGGATTTTTTGATGCTGACGGTAAAAACATCAAGGGTCCGCCACCACGCCCACTCGATGAGTTTAAGGTGACGGTCAAGGACGATAACATTTATGTCGCCCTGGAAGAGGTGTAACTTATGGAAGATGTTAAAAAAAATGAAGGCTGGATCGACAAAACCCTGCCGGTTGACTGGGATAAGGTCAAAGAAGAAGCGGTTGGCGAGATCCTGCCCCACCACATGAAACTCTGGTGGTACTGTCTGGGTGGAGTCCCGGCGATTATGTTTTTAATTTTAATAATAACCGGCATAATGCTCGCCTTTCACTATGTCCCCCATCCCGATATGGCCTACGAAAGCGTGGTCAAAATAAGCACTCAAATCCCTTACGGCTGGTGGTTGCGTTCAATCCATCGCTGGAGTGCAGAGATTATGATCGTCACCGTATCTCTACACGCAATTCGAGTTTTTGCGACCGGGGCTTACCGTCATCCACGAGAATTATGCTGGATGACGGGTGCCATCCTCCTGTTGCTGACCTTCGGCTTAGGCTTTACAGGATACTCCCTGGTCTACACCCAGATGTCCTACTGGGCAATGACTATCGGCACTGGAATTGCGGCTAAAACTCCACTTATCGGCCCCTTTCTCTCCCGCTTCATGTTGGGCGGCGAGGCTATCGGCGAGGCCACTTTGAACCGCTTTTTCATCCTCCACGCTGCCATCCTGCCGAGTATCACGTTCTTCATGGTTTTTGTCCATATTGTTCTGATCCGCCTGCACGGCGTCACTGAGCATCTGGTCGGCATCCAACGGGAAGTTGTCAAAGGCCTCTCACGCGGTGACGAATAGGAGTATATCTATGACTAATAAAGCACAAGAGCCTCAAGAAGGTTACCGGTTTTTTCCCGATCATGTACTGACCGAGATCAATATCGGGCTTTTCCTTTTTTTCCTCTGCTGCGTTCTGGCAATTGTCCTGCCGGTCGAGGTCGGAGAAAAAGCTAACCCGCTGATCACACCGGAGCATATCAAACCGGAGTGGTATTTTTATCCGATGTATAAATGGATCAAGATGACACCCGAGACGATCGGTATCTTCTTTCCAATGGTTGTCATCGGCATCTTTATCGGCTGGCCATTGGTCGACAGTTTAATTGTCAAGACTACCAATAACAAAAGTTTACCTATTTTTATCGGACTTGTCGGTATGGTTATCGTTACCTCCCTGATGATTCTGGAAGCTATTCCCCATTAAATAAATTTTCAACCTTTTATTTCAGGAGAGATAACCATGGATTCAAGCGCAAAAAAATGGTTGGTGTTCATCATGTGCATCTTCCTGCTGGCAGCCCTTTTCCTCGTCGCCCGCTACGAATCGGTTCGTTTTGCCACCAAGATGGGCATGGAACCTCACAAGATCTATGTCAGTGATGCCAGCAAACCTTGTTTAGAGTGTCACAAACGCAAAGGTGTAGCCCCGAATATGATAACACAGTGGGAAGGCAGCATGCATGCTGCCAAAGGGATCGACTGTATCCAGTGTCATACCGCCGAAAAAGGTGATTTTGACGCCTTTACCTGCCCTGAATCGAGTACTCTGGTAGCCCAGACCCCAACTCCCAAAGACTGTGCCAAGTGCCACAAACAAGAGGTTCAGGAGTTTACTGAAAGTAAACACGCCTTTCCTTTCTGGATTTATGCAAATGCCGATCGGGCCGTCTTTGAACCGATTATCGGTACTAAACATGGCTGTGAGGAGTGTCATCAGATTACCAATTTCTGGCCCGATGGCAGCGTTGGCGAATGTGACGCCTGTCATCCAAAACACAGCTTCTCCATCTCCGTCGCCCGTCAGCCAGAAACCTGCGGCGAATGTCATATCGGCCCCGACCATCCCCATATTGAACTCTATCTCGAGTCCAAGCACGGCAATATCTTCAAGAGCAAACAGGGCAATATGGATATGGGCTTTAAGAGCTCAGATACAGATCCGATCCCTATCGAAGTTCCGGTCTGTACCACCTGTCATATGGATGCCGTACCCGGTGTCAAAGGCACCCATAACGTCAGTGCCCGTCTGGCTTGGGAATCGCAGGCCCCGTGGAGCTTCCGCACCGTCTGGTTTGATGAAAAACTGGGCGATTGGCAGGCTAAACGAAAACGAATGGCCGGTGTCTGTGTTAACTGTCACAGTAAAACATTTACTGACAACTATCTTTTAATCGCAGATTTGGTAAACCTCCAATACAACGAAATCCGCCGGGCTTTCGTCTACTGGAATAAACGCTATACTGCCGCAGGCTTGGTCAGTCGCACCGAACATGAAGGTAAATTTTACTCCAACCCGGTCATCAACGGCTGGGACGAAGAGCCAGAAGTTTTAATGTACGAAACCTGGCATCACGAAGGCCGCCGTTTCCGCCATGGATCAGAGATGATGGGTGCCGACTACACCCAATGGCATGGGGTCTGGGAGATGCAGCATAAACTCCAGGAGATGATCAACTGGGGTGCTGAACACGGCGATGAAGAGGCCAAAAAAATCGCGGAAAGCACGAGCCCGACTAAATTTATGCCCTACAAACTCTACGATTTCCCAGGCAACGAATGGGGTATCGGCACCGAGAAAAACCGCACACCAGTTCTCTACAAACTCATTCCCGACTACTGGGAAAAGATCAAGGCCAATGTAGAAGAAGCAGTCAACCAAGGGCTCTTGACTAAAGAGCAGTGGGATGTCTGGATGGAACGTTACAACAATAAGGAGCACTACCTGGGCACTAAATATCCGCCACATCCAGTTTTTGAAGCCTACAAAGAGCGCTTTAAAAAAGATATGGGCGAATTAAAGAGACAGGCAATCGATCTGAAACTGCCCTCTCCAGCAGTGTTTGACGATGTCCACTAACTATTTTTAACATTTTTTGCCGGAGACGTTCAGACTGCCTCCGGCAAAAAATAGAGGGAGAATAAAATGACGCGAAAAATCTTTTGCCTGATTATCTGCCTGGCTTGGCTGGCGGCTTCAGTACTAACCCCAACAAACCTAAGGGCTACGGAAGATCCCCACAAAATGCTTTTCGATAACAAGTGCAGTAAATGTCACAGTCCCGATCGCATAAAAAAATTCCCCAAAAATAAAAAAGAGATGTCTGAAACCATAAAAAGAATGTCAGGCAAGAAAGGAGCAAATATCTCTCAGGAAGAACTTGATGCGATTGACGAATATATCCTCTCCCTGGATTTAGATACCGGTTCTGGTTGAAGATAGCAAAAAGCCGGGTGGAGCTACACAGCTCCACCCGGCTTAAAAAAATAACTTCAACGATTGCAGGAAAGCGTAATGAGAAAACAATTTGGCCTGTTCCTCTTAATCGTCCTACTTTTAGCGAATGTGACACCTGGCGTTGCGGCCGGGAAAGCTAAACTTCTGGCCACTATTGACCAACAACAGATCTCGCGGGCAAAGTTCAACAAATACCTTAAATTATTCAAAAATAGCGGAATTTTCAGTCAAATTGATCCTGAAACCCGGAAAAAACATCTCGAAAATCTGATTAATCGTATAGTTCTGCTCGAGGAGGCCCATGCTGAAGGCTATTTCGAAACTCCGGAACTAAAAAAACACGGCTCCCTCAATTCCGTCGAACATGAAACCATTGTTTTGCGCCAACTCCTCACCGACCGGATCTCCAGACCGGCGACAATTGACGATAAAATCGTTAGTACCTATTTGAAAACCCATACCAATCTCACATTCAAGCAAGCCCAGGAAAAATTAACCTCAGAACGTCAGCTGCAACTATTCCAAGAGCTGATGCTCAAATTGAAAAAGAAACACTCAATTAAAATCTATCAGGAAAACCTAAATCAGATCTAACTTGCCAAGCGACACTATAACAAATGCAAACGGCTGTTTTTATCATTGCTCGTGATGAGAGGATTTTAACCTCTGCCCACCGGAACACCATATAAACCTGGATACGTTTGATAAACATTCAGAAAGATCTAAAATGGATCGCTTTATTATTATTTTCATTGCTCTTTTTACTTTTTAAAGGCTCATAACTATTCACAAATTTTTTCTAGTATTCATTCTTAATTTTTAACAAGATAATAGGATTTTTCTCCGATCTCTAATCTTCAACCCATCAAAAATGAACTAGAGATTGGAAATCTAACTTTTAGAACTAAACTTAATTAAGTAGGGTGTCCGGCAACCTCTTGATAAAGGTTCCAGGTCTGCAAGCTGATTCTATCCCAGTTGTATTTCTCCAGCAGCTTCGAATAGTCTGGAAGCTGTTCATGCCCCATCTTTTTTTGGAGAGCCACCCGTAAACCAACAACATCCCCGACAACGAAATAGTTGTCTTCGTCAAGCCCGATTTCCCGGTTGGCAGGAATGTTACTGACCAAGACATTCAAACCGTATGAAAGCGCCTCCAGTAGGGTAATCGACAGACCCTCATGATAGGAAGGAGTTACAAATAGTCGGGCCAGAGAGAAAATTTGCGTCAGTTTTTCACCCTTTAAGTATCCGGTCATGACTACTCCATTTCTTAGTGCCGCCTGTTTCAGATCATGGCTGTAAATTGTTTCGTAGTTTGCATCACCGACTATCACCAAGGGGATTGACTTGTCCTGCAAGCCAGCATAGGCATCGATCAGATCATGCAGTCCCTTCTCTTCGACAAACCGGCCAACAGCGATAATATAGTTCCTTTGCTCTAAGCCCATCGATTCAAGGTAGTCAGTTGTGGAAAGCGGTTGGGGGGTGTTCACCCCATTGTGAATAAGGACGGCATCGCTTCTTTCGTGTCGCTGTTTGACAAGTATTTTGATCGTTTCCGAGATAACGATGATCCGTTTGGCGAAGCGACACCCCAACTTTTCGCCCAGGCGAAGCATGGTTTTCGCAAAAAAACCCCACTTTTGACGATCGTAGTCTGGGCCGTGGTGAGTGATAACCACCTCCATTCCTAACAATCGGGCCAGAGGTGTCACCAGAGCCGGCCCGATGGCGTGAATATGTAGAATGTCTGGAGCCAGCAGACGGGCCATGCCAACCCCGATGATACTGTGAATAATTGTCTCAAAGTTTTTATGCTTGGGTGACCACAGGTTAAACAGCTTAACACCCTTATAATAATTCTTTTTTTCTTTTACATAAGGGGTGCGGGTAATGACCGTAACTTCACAAGCGTACTTGGCAACCAGACGCGGATACAACTGTTCGCAATGAGTTTCGATACCTCCGGGAATGGCTGGAATGCCTCGGGTACCCAAGACAACAATTTTCATAATGCAATACTGCCTGATATGATGTAATAAGATTAAAACGTTAAAATTATGGTGCCATCATTATAAATGATGGCACCATAACAAGATTTATCTGTTCCAACAACTGTTTATCGCAATATTGCGCCACTTATCCAAACGTCGTGGCTGGATGGGTTTGTAAAATGAGAAAAAATTTTGGGGTTCGTTTTCTTCGACGAGTGCAAAGAAAAATTTTCAAGCCCAAGATCCTGAAAAAAATTATCACAGTTGGCAATCGGCAACCGAGAATCCGGGTTACGGCTTCCAGTCCTGCCGACAACCAGGTTCTGGTATTGAAAAAGATTCACCGGTTAGAAGATCTCACTACAGAGATATCAATGTTTTGGGAGGCCAATGCGGCTCAATGGTTTTCCCCTGAGCATCGGATCCTTATCAAAATCAACCTCAATACCGCCGACCCCTATCCTGCCTCCACCTCTCCACAAATGCTGTCATGGCTGCTTGATTTTCTTCATGATCGGGGAATCCGGAGGGTCATCGTTGGTGATTGTTCTTCATTGAGCGCCCTGCCCACAAGAAAGGCGGCCCGCCGAGCAGGATTGCTGGCGGCTATCAACGGCCGCGCCGAGCTACTTTACTTTGATGAAACTCCCTGGGTGACGGTTCCAGTCAGCGGCCGCTACCTTGACCGGATAACCGTTCCCCAGATAACCCAGGACGTCGACCGTATTATCGCGCTAGCCAATCTGAAAACTCACCATTTAGCGACTTTTAGTGCCGGTCTCAAACTTGGCGTAGGCTTCATGCATCCAATGGAGCGGTATAACTTGCACCGGGATCACCTGAATGAAAAAATTGCCGAGATCAGCCTCGCCGTGCCACCTGACCTGACCATTATTGACGGTCGCCGAGCGATGATTTCTGGGGGACCAGCTGTCGGGCAGGTTGAAAAAGCGGGTATCGTCATTATCGGCACAAACCCCATGCTGGTTGATGCCGAAGCCTGCCGCCAACTCCATGCCCTGAAAATAGAGCATGGTTGTCTTGAAAACTTTCCGGCCGAGCCCTTTGCCCAAGGCCAACTAGCCCATGGTCATGCCATCGGCCTCGGGGACCCGGCCAGAAAACATCCTGAATGCCCGAATTTACAGGAAACCGGAGAAAAGTCTTGAATGTTCTCCTGATCTCGCCATGTCCCCGGCCTGACAGTTCCTTGCGACCATCTTGGACACCTGTAGGCCTTCCGTTCATGGCCGCCATCCTCCGACAGGCAGGCCACCAGGTAAACATTTTCGATCGGTATGCCCAACAGAAAATGAACGACCCGGGTCGAGAAGCTGTCAACAACGCCATGCTTGCGGCAATCAGGAATTTTAAGCCGGATTTGATCGGCTTTGGGACCGTTTCTCCGCTGATCTACGATACTGTTGCCTGCGTTGCATTGGTCCGCCAGTCATACGACGGACTGATTGTTGCCGGGGGGCCGCATGCTACCGCCCTGCCGGCCCTGACCCTGGATAAGATACCGGGACTTGATGGTGTGATTCAGGGTGAAGGGGAAGAGGCGATTGTCAGCCTGGCCAACGGCGACAACCCGGCTGAAATCCCGGGACTGTGGTGGAAAAGTGATGCCGACAGCCAGCCGACCAGCTATTGCCGTCCCTGTCAGATTAAAGACCTCGACAATCTGCCGTTCCCGGCTTTTGACCTGCTAGATATGGATTTTTATACCCGGCCCAGTACCTACCCCATTGCCGGTTATTATCTCTCTTCGGTTTCTCTGCTGACGGCCCGGGGCTGTTTGCAGAACTGTGAGTTCTGCTGTGAGTCCCTCACCTACGGGAAGGGACTCAGGTTCCACAGCCCCGAATACGTGATTGCTTGGCTCAACCAAGTATTGACCGACTACAAAATCAACGGCGTCTATTTCCATGACAATGATTTTCTTGTCAATGAACAGCGAATTCGGCAGTTGTGTGAAATGATGCTGGCTGGCGGCATAGCCGAAAAAATACGTTGGGGGATGCAGACCCGGGCCGACCGGATAAGCCCGGAGATACTGGTTTTACTGAAAAGAGCCGGCTGCGTCTACCTGGAAATGGGTATCGAGACGGCTCTCCAAAGCCAGCTCGACCAAGTTGGCAAGGCAATTTCAGTGGGCACTGCTGAACAGGCTATCAATTGGTGTCGCAGGGCTGGAATCACGATCCGCGCTTACCTGATGACCGGCTTCCAGGGAGAAACTCTGGAGACCATGAAAACAACCCTTGACTGGCTGAAACAATTTAAGCCAGACATATTTACATGGAACCTGCTGGCCCTTTATCCAGGTACAACCCTATATGAAAAAATGGGCCACAACTTTTTTGCCCTGCACGATTGGCACGAAGCGGCCATTGTCGACTTTTACGGGAGGGATCATCTCTCTTCCGTACCCCGGAAAGAACGCGACCAGTGGCAGAAAAAGCAGCTTTTCCCTTATCGTAATTACCGACGGCAACGTCATGTCTTGAGGGTTAACTCCCTTTGCCGTCTAAGTTCGCTGGCCAGCAATATTCTTAGGGAAAAGGTGAAAAACGTTATTTGACAACCGTATTTTTCACCGGGAATCTTAACATCTGGTCGACACCCGTAAAATATGCTTAAAGAATACTTGACAATTTTAAAAAAACATGCCTTTTAAGAGATTCTGTAATTGAGGATAAAATATACGACATGTTTTTTTAAATTATGTTATTTTTTAGCAAGGGGATTTCTCTATGAAGAAAACTAAAAAGCCCGAAAAAGTTCCCTACCAAAAGCCCGTGTTGACCAAGCAAAAAAAGTTGAAGGATATTACTGCTGGCATCAGCCCGGAATAACCTGTATAGATTAAGTGTAAATTGTCGCCACTGATTAACTTTCTAATGGAGTATTTCATGAAAAAAGAAAATAAACAACCGAAAGCCCCCTACCAGAAACCCGTATTAACCAAACAGAAAAAACTAAAAGATATTACTGCTGGTGATAGCAACCCCCCGGAATAACCTGCATAGTTTAAGTGTGACTTCCCACTGTTTATCAATGCTACACATGGAGTACTTTATGAAAAAAGAAAACAAACAGCCGAAAGTCCCCTACCAAAAACCCATATTGACCAAACAAAAAAAGCTGAAAGACATTACCAGCATGTCTACTGAAACTTAATAGTTCATCGCGTCAAACCGTGCCACTTGTCTTTACCGCTAAGCAATCTGTTGGTTTCTGACGTTGTGTGTACTACCCTTTTCTGGTACACTGGATATCATCACAAGTATCATTAAAACAGCACCAAAAGAGACCGTTAATAACGGGCTCTTTTGGTGCTCAATTCTTTGCAGGATCACCCCTCCAAGCAATGGTGCCGATTGCGTTTTTTATTCCCATTTCACCTTTTATAATCTTCAGGAAGCCTTCACATTTTTCCGGGCCCGGGCTTTCTGAAAATAGACCCGGACTGCTTTGAAGCGTTCCGGGAAGCGATCAATGAGCAGGTATTTGACCGCCAGCTCAAATGGTTTGGCCAGAGGTTTGGTTTTAAAGGCCAAAGTCTGGATCGGCAGCAGATATTTTTCGTAAGCCGGTTGTTCAAGTTCCGCAAGCACTTCCTTCGGTAACGGACTGCCGAGCAGGTCTACAGCCAGCTTGAAGCTGTAAAAAAGCGGCTTGCAGATACGCATCTTAAGCGCCAGGTTGACAACTTCATGCCAATCGATTCGAGCGGCATGTCGGCGAATAACCAGATCAAGATCAAGCAGGCTTAAGAGCCTGGCAAACTGGTGGTGCACCGCAAGGTGAATGCTCAGGTAGACAACCAGAGCCTCGGGCTGCAGTACCGGGAGCGAGCGGCCGTCAAAATCAAGCCAGCGCCGGTTCTGCCAGACCTGCTCACCCTTCAGAAATGAGTGATCATTCCAGGAGACCAGCAGAGTATCCCATTGTAAATCAAGAGCAACCTGCTGCTCACCATGACGGCGGAAGTTGACGCAATTGAAAAATTGTCTCTGAATCTCTTCGAAGGCCGCTTCGGGCTGGTAAAAATCCAACCTCTCCAGAACCTCTTTGACTCGATTGTAATCATCCTTGTTGATCAGGACGTCCAGATCAACATAGGGCCGCACTTCCCGCGGCTGATAAAACTCAGCGGCAATTGACGGCCCTTTAAGAATGATAAATGGAATTGCCTGGCAGTCCAAGGCATCCTGAACCTGACCCAGTACTGCTTCATAGAGTAGGGTAAAAGCGGTATTCTGCAGAAATTCCTGCCGCAACTGCTGCCGAAACCATGACGGCAGTTGCTCAGCCTGACCCTGACGACTGATCTCATGATAAAAAAGGGACAACAGATTATGATAGTGACCAATGGCCAGGATGGCCTGCCAATCGAGACCGGTCGGCAACGGTGCCCCAGTCCAGCCTGCGGGATGGCCAGCGACAAAAGAACGTAATATATCTGTGATAAAAAGCTCTTCCGGTGACAGTTTCAATTAAACAATTTCCGTTAGTAGATGGTTGACATCCAGCATGTCCCCACCCGCTTCCAACTCATAACATGAAAGCGTGTCGACCAGCTGGCAGAGCCGGTCAAACTGGCGGTCGGCAGCTTTTTTGTTCAGGACCAGCAGACTATGGGGTAAAAGGCGGGTGATGGCCTCAATCTTGGTCAGCGGCAATAGGCGGCTTTCAGAGCCTGCCGATATCTTCGGAAAAAGCAGGATCTCCACCTGACAACGGTCAACGATAGTCTCAGGGTATACATCCTCGACCCAAAAGGACTTTTTCCGCAAACCTCGGTTGAAAAAACTTTCCGGCAAATCCCTGAGTTCCGGTATTAAAGAAATGGTCTTATCGGTAACGTCAATGGCTTCCGGAAAAGCCAACAGAGAAAAGCCAGCACCCTCTTTTTTCAAAACCGGACGATCGTCAGCTAGAAACTGGAAGCCCCTGCGAACCAAAGCTAGAGAGAGCGTCGTTTTACCACTTCCCGAATAACCGGGGATCAGAACACCCCGCCCTGCACGGACTACCGCCCCGCCGTGCACCAGAAAGAGATCCCGGGCCCGCAACATTTCGGTGAATGCGGTAATAAAGATATTATTTGACAAAATACGAGGGTGGATCAATAAGGGATCGGGAAATAGGCCCACCATCTGTCCTTTGGGAATATCCACCAGATAACTGCCTAAGAGACCGAAATCTGCAACCTGGTAATGATCCCAGGCATAATACTGGAAATCAATCCCTACTTTTCGCTCAGAATCATAACGGGAATCAAAAAGCAGCTCGCCATTATTACGGACCTCCGGGTGGCGAGCCATAATTGACGAAGGGTTGTGTAGCAAACAGAAACTTAGCTCCCCCGTCTCCGCCACGGGATCGACACGGAAATACCCCAACAAACCGTCAATAGCCTCTAATATTGCCAAGGAGTTTGAAATAACCGAGACCGTCAACCCGTGAAAATAATAGTTGTAGGTCGTCAAACTGCCGATCTCACTTAACTCGTTAGCCGACAGCAAGGTATTCAGTAGATCGTCAATCATCAACATCCTCGAATAAGTTTAGCAGATAATTTCATAATTTAAACTGATCACCGAAAACTGTTTCCAATGGTGGATAAGTATAGGTTTCTATATAGATTTCCCGAGGGTCATGCTGTTCCAAAACCTGCTCACCACTCAAGCTAACCCAGCAATGCCCCGTCATTAGCAGGTCATCTTTCGTAACCCCGAAATGGATACGAATATCCAGTCCTCGACGACGCAACAAGGCAAATACTGCCAGCGAACGGAGCTGGCAGGGCTTTTTCAAGCGAGTGAATTTTATCAAGATGAAATAAGTATAACGCCAGACCAGCCCAGCCAGCTCAAAAGCCGCCGGATCAAATCTCCGTCGAGGCCGGGAGGGCCGATCCAGAGTGTGTAACAGAGCCGGTAATTTCATCCCGGCTAACATAGCCCAAATCAACGGTATTGCCACCAACAGTTGCAGGAGGAGAAACAGATTTGCCGGCAATCGGCGAAGCACTTCAGACCGCCGATCCGTCATCAACGACAACCAGATCCTCGCTCAGTAGATGGTCAATCAACTCATTGAGATCACTTTCGGCCTGTTTTGCATTCACTGCAAAATGGTCTTGTATTGCCGCATGAACAGCGGCCAACTGGGTACAGGGGTTCAATTGTTGCCAGATAAATCTTCCGACCCCGTTAAGGGTATAGTAACAACCGGAGTCCAAGTGCAAAAGGATGCATTCAGAATCGAAATCTCGAAAACTCACCTTATCGTTTCTTTTGACATAGCGCTGCATCATATCATTCATCGATGAATCCTTAATCTAATGACAACCGATTGGTGCCATGGATGATGGAAAATTGATTTTCAGGGGACAGCCATTAAAAGGACCAGTGCGAAATATTTTTTCAGATTTACCTACCGCTAACACGCTGTTCTATCAGTTGTCAAGAGAAACGCCTTAAAGATCGTTCTGAATAAAGATAAAACCATCTCCGCAGCCGTCCTGCAGTGAAAGGCAATGCACCACGCTTTATATGTAGTTCAGCAGTTTAGCCATGAATCAATCAGTTCCTGGCTAAACTGCTGATTTATCTTAAGCCCAGAAATACGCGACGGGTCAAAGCATTATTTAACAGTATAAACTCAACGAAAATAGATAAACCCACCCCAGCGAAAACGCCGCCAAGGAAGAGCAGCAAAGTATTTTCGAGGCCCATTATGCGTAATAATATACGACTGCCAGCTGTACCAAATATATGAAAAAGGTAGATGCTATAAGAAAAATAGCCAATTTTTGCCAGCCAGGTAACTGACCTTTTCAGGTAAAAAACCAGACAGATTCCAGTTACTCCCACGACTACGCTGAGTAACCCATGACGTTGACGTTCCAAAGCTACAAGCTCAAACCAGTTGAGTTGTTGCAATATTAAACCTAATATAAATACGGCAAGCAGCAGGGGAAGGACAGGTTTTATCAGAATTTTATCTGAAAATCTTTGCAAGCCCATACCGAGCAGAAAAAAAGGAAACAGGTACAAACAACCGTTGAGATTGAATAATTTCAACTGGTATGTTGCATTTACCGTCATCAATAGAATTACAGCGCTCAGAAAACTGAACGACCATCGTTTGAAATCGGTAGTCACTTCAAATTTTTCAAGTATTGTAACCGCCATGAAAATAATAAATAGGGCCTGCAGAAACCAGAATTGTCCGTATGGGAAGAGATAGATTAAGGGTGTTGCAACGTAGTCAAATTTGAAAATGATAAAGGATTTAGTAGCCATAAAATGGCTTGTTTTTGGTTGTTTTTCATTCCGCAAGTTGTGATTCAGTTCGCTGATTTTATTTTTTTGCTAACTTTTAAACCCTTTCGAAGGGAATGTAGCCTGTTTAGGGCGTACTGAAACAACTGCAGACAAAAAACAGTAGCTGTAAGTTGATCGTAATGTTTTTATCAATTACATATTGGCACATCTCTCCAATAAGTGCATGGGTTCTTTTGCAATTTTTCTCTTTTTTCGCTTTCCGGCCATCTTTATGAGTAAGACGACTATGGTAGCAAATGTGCACCTGCACATGGTGGCATGTTGACTGCGTACTCTGATTTTTTCAAGACCAGCTTGGTTTTTCAGTAAGTTGAAGGGTCGTTCGCAATTTTTGCGAATTTCATGTGCATCTTCAATTCCCTTGCTAGAAAACGGCATACGCTGAAACAAACCACTGTCCATTGGTAAAAAGCGATATTGTGGGCAAGTTTCAGAGTGCAGGCATTGGCCTGGCTCAGCATCACATTTATATTCAAGTTCCTGGCCATCGCTGCCAACGTGCTGCATCGGGATAACACATTCGTTGTGACAGAAAACTTCACCAGTTTCGGCGTCAACATTTTCAGGAGCGTTGACTTTTGAGGATGGTGGAGTTGTTACAATTACGCCAGTCTCTTCAAAGAGGGTGCCGTCTTTATCGTGATAGGCTTCATCAGCGGTAACCAGACTAAGATCAAGGCCCATAGCTTGAGCAAGTTTGATCAAAAAAGGAAGAAAATGACTATCATGATGATTGGCCGGTGCAAGTAAAGAAACAAGAGGGAAGCTCTGTTTGCTCTCAACGTCAATGACTGTAAGGGTATGCATTCGATAACCAACTACAAAAAGAGATTTATCTCTTTTGTTGCGACGCGCGCCACAGTCGCAATCGAGGTCCTCATAAATTCGTATCTTTTTCCCTCTGATCTCCATGCTGGCCAGGGGAATATTGCAATCGTTGGCTAACTCAGTGGAATCAACTCCGAAAAGGGTACAGTCGCCAAGCAGGCCTGACTGATAAAAATGGTGAAGAAAGTAAACCAGAAGATTGATTTGCTGGACAAAGGTCAGATTGTTTCTGAATTTACTAAGTTCGTAATGGTCAATGGTTGTTTGTCTGTGTAGCGGCAAACCGATAAAAACCCGGTTTTGTTTGCGATCCAAACCAAAATATTCTTCTGTGCAAAATTTACGGTAACTGATTTCAGGGTATTTAATGCACTTCAACAATTCAGCACGAAATAGATGGCTTAGAAAGGTCTCTCGCATGGAGGGACTGTAACTGTCGTAAGCGAGTAAAGCATTGATGACTTTATCATCGACCAGTTGGTCGATGATAAAGTAGTTCTTCATCTTTGATATAAATCGCGGACCGATCATAGTTGCTGAATTTTATGATCCTGTCACTGGTAATTCTATCGATGAATTGACCCATTTCATCGAGTTTGATAATACCGTCGCCAGAAATTTGATTATCTATGCCAAGTAATTCTTCAGCCGGAGCTGTTATGACCTGCTTGAAATCGTACTCACCGACAATTTCTTTCAAAACTTTGCCGGCAAGCTCTTTTTTCATCTTTTTCGGCAGGCGTTTCCAGTCAGGAAACTCTTTTTTAAGTTGCGTTATCACTTCTTTTTTGATATTTTTATGGTGCATGAAAAGCCTCTATTTTGGATGTGGGTTTTGTGGTTATTATTTGCATCCATTATAGCGGCTTTTCTGC
>CAYWGC010000018.1:0-9573 GCA_964457755.1 uncultured Thermodesulfobacteriota bacterium
TGCTGGAGATTGTTAATAATACAGGTGCGGCATTTACAACCGCTGCTAATTATGCTGTGTCGTTAAGTGATGTTGGCTCACAAGCTGATACGGATACTATTTTAGGTAATACAACAGGTGCAGTTACTACAGGTCAATTGACTGCTGGCACATACAGTGATTTTGCGGCTGGCGATAAGATCGACACAGGTTTGACGTTTGGATCTGGTGTTGTTGGAGCTGCTCCAGTATTGCCAGCTACATCATCTGGTGTGCTCGACTGGATTTTCAACACTAGTAATAATACATTGACATTTGAAACAGCTGATAATGGCACTACACCTATTAGTGTAGAAGTCATATTAACTGGTATCACTTCTGTTGCTGACTCAGGTGGTGTCTTGACACTTTCATGATTAAATATTGCATTTCAATTGCACTAATAATCATTGTTTAAAGCCAATTAAAAGATTTCAATAATTAAACGAAATGGGAACAGGCAGATAATACTTATTCCCATTTTTATTCGAAAAAAAAGAAAAAAAGAAAAAAAGGAAAAAAAGGAAAAAAAGGGGACAGATCTATTTATTGACCAGGCGGTCTTAACGTGTGTTAACGTCCGCCCATATGGAGCCATTCCGGGATCGGCTTAAAGGAGCCACCTACTAAATTTTAGTAGATTAATGTAGATTAAGATTAATGGGGACAGATCTATTTAAATAATACTGTCTATGTACAGTGGGTAAGCTTGAAATTTGCTTCGCCCTCTTGTACTGGGGACAGATTTGAAATCTGTCCCCGCTTTGCGGAGCTTGATAATAAGCAAAACAAAAAATAAGCACTTGTGGTAGAATACTTGCAGTTTACTTAGTTCCGATCTTCCCTCCCTGCGTCTGCTTTTTCCTTTAAATTATATTCACAGTCCCTTGACTTGTACATGTAAAGAATGTACACTACTATCATGAAATATGAATGGAACCCAAAAAAAAATGAATGGCTCAAACAAGAACGAAATATTTCATTTGAGCAAATAATTTTTCATCTTTCACAAGGTGATATCTGGAGAACCGCCGACCACCCAGATCAAAACAACTACCCAAAACAAAAATTGTATTTCGAAATTATTGAAGATTATATCTATATCGTTCCATATGTTGTTGGCACAGAACACATTTTCTTAAAAACAATTATTCCAAGCCGAAAAGCAACAAAAATGTATAAAAAAGATGGGAGGATAAAAAATGAAGTATGATAATGAAGAAAAATATTTAATTGATGCACTGGAAAACGATAAGATAAAATTAACCTCACCATCTAAAAAAGAAATTGAATTAATAAAAACAGCTGCTAAGAATACTTTCAAGAAAGACAAACGTATTACTATTCGTTTGTACGACCATGATTTTACCGGCATACAAAAAAAAGCCATGGAAATGGGAATACCATACCAAACACTTATTTCCGGTTTAATTCATAGATATGTTGAAGGTGATCTGATATTAAAAACGGGATAACGAGATAACGAGGAATGAAAATGAAAAAACGGACAAAAAACGGGGACAGAACTATTTATTGACCAAGCGGTCTTAACGTGCTTAATAGTGACTATGCCAAGAAGCTCACGACTCATAGTTCCCGGATATCCGCATCATATCATACAACGCGGTCACAATCGACAGACGGTTTTTGTTTCCGATGAGGACTACCAGTATTATCTTGAAAATCTGTGGGAATGGAAACTGAAGCTTGGTTGTCGAATCTATGCCTACTGTCTGATGACAAACCACATCCATCTGATAATTGATCCCGGAGAAGATGTTGAAAATCTAGGCAAATTAATGAAGCGACTCGCCGGACGCCAGACCCGGTATGTTAATAAGTTGGAGAAACGCAGTGGTAGTTTGTGGGAGGGACGTTATAAATCGAGTCCAATATCTACGGATAAATATCTTCTGGCTTGTTGTCGATATGTTGAGCTTAACCCGGTAAGGGCGGGTTTAGTTGTATCTCCAGCAGAATATAGATGGTCAAGCTATGCCCAGAAAATAGGTGATAGTGAGTTGCTTACGATTGATTATGATCCAAGCTATCTGGGTCTGTCTGTTGATCCCAAAAAACGTGGTGCGTTGTATGCTGAGTGGGTTTCAGATAATATCCCTGACGGAGAATGGGATCAGATTAGTTTGGCACTGCAACGGGGGCAACTTACCGGAAATCAGAAATTTATTGATGAGATTGAGAAAAGGACAGCTCGCAGAATAGAGTTTCGTGGACCAGGAAGACCGCGTAAACATAAGTAAAATAGATCTGTCCCCTTTTAGTGCTTTTAGTGTTTTAGTGTATATTTTAGTGTAGGAGGTTGTAATGTTTTCGAAGGTTGAATTGTTAGCTTATAATAACCATTCGGACCTGCGGCTGGCGCTGCAGGCGGATTTCAAGTTTGCGGGGAAAGTCACGGCGGCACCTCTGGGGGTTTCGGAAATTTTACCTGCCAGTCGTTATTATCCGATTGTCTTTTCTGCCAGTGGGTCCGCGAGCCCGATGGCTTTGATGTCTCTGCAGAAAGATTATAATAGTTTTGTCGATGTGGAGGGCCGATGGAGGGTGCCTTATATACCGGCCCATTTTCGGCGTTATCCGTTTATTTTAGCTCCGGGAAAGGCCAGCGAAGATAGTGAAGCTGTCGCGAATGAGGAGAAATTTCATGTCTGTATTGATGTCGAGGCGCCGCAATTTATAGGCGGGTTGGGAGATCCACTCTTTACAGCTAATGAGGAGCCTGCAGAGGTAACCCGTAAGGCGATTGAATTACTTCAGAGTTTTCAAAATGAGATCAAAGCCGGGGAAATATTTTCCGCAAAGATGGCGGAATTAGAGTGTTTTAGTGTTAAGCAGATAAGCCGGAAAGTAGCGGGTGAGGTTGAAGCTCTGGGTGAGTTTAGAGTAGTCGATAGTAATCGGGTTAAAGAACTCTCGGATGAAGTGATTCTGGAGTGGGCTCGGGGAGGCTGGCTGGCGCTGCTCTATGCCATGGATTTTTCTTTGGCTAACCTGGAACGTCTTGCATAAGTAACAGAAACAGAAATGATGCTGAATTTTAAGCATCATGATCTGAGTATTGGGGGCTGGAGGATTCTTCAGTCCCCATTTTTTTAAATGGAAATGTGGTAAAGGGGTCAAATCTTTATCCTTGACAGTTGGAGTGTGAGGGATGGGGCGGTACGCAATATATCGCCATAAAATGTCCGAGCCCTTTTGCGGTCAGTGATCTCTGCAATTTTAAAGTTTTTCAGCAAAGTTTTTTAAATCTCCGGTGAATTTTTCGTACTTGTAGTTGACAAACTCTTGGAGTTGGTGGCGGAAGATGGCTGGGCTGAAGCGTAGGGCGTTGGCGCGGCAGGCCTGGGCGCTAAAGCTTTCGCTATCGTCCTCAAAGCGGTCCAGCGCCGCGACTACGGCGGCTGGTTGCTGGGTTGGAAAAAAAAGTCCGGTGGTCGGTTGGTTCGGGTGGTGTTCGGGAGAGATGACCGTCTCCAGCACGCCGCCGCGGCCATAGGCGATGACCGGGGTGCCGCAGGCCTGGGCCTCGAGGGGAACGATGCCGAAATCCTCTTCCGCGGCAAAGAGAAAGGCCCGCGTCTGGCGCAGATAGTCGCGCACTGTGGCGTTGTCCTGGAAACCGAGCAGGGTCACATTGTTGCTGGCCAGTGCCTGCAAGCGCTTGGCTTCGGGGCCGCTGCCGATAATAATCAGCTGCCGGGCCGGGGTCAGGGCAAATGCCCGAACCAGGACATCGATATGTTTGTAGGGCACCAGCCGCGAAACCGTGAGATAGAAATCCTGCTTGGGGAGGGCCGGATCGGGGCAGAAAAAATCGCTGTCGACCGGCGGATAGATGACCGTTGCCGTGCGCCCGTAGACCTTTTTAACCCGGCGGGCGATAAATTCGGAGTTGGCGAGATAGTGGTCAACGCCATGGGCGGTGCGCGTATCCCAGATGCGCATTTTGTGAAGAAGGTAGCGGGTCAGCCAGCTTTTTACGCCTTTTTCAAGGTGGGCCTGACGCAGATATTGAAACTGGAGATCCCAGGCGTAGCGCATCGGGCTGTGAATGTAGGAGATGTGCAGTTGATTCGGTCCGGTTATTACCCCTTTAGCAACCGCATAGTTGCAGGATATAACCAGATCGTAGGCGCTTAAATCAAACTGTTCGACAGCCAATGGCATGAGCGGGAGATAGAGACGGTATTTATCTTTGGCGAAGGGTAATTTCTGAATAAAACTGGTTTTGGTGACCCGGTTGCCAATAAAATTTCTTTTAGCGGAGGGCAGAAAGTCGATCAGGCAGAAGAGGTCAGCTTCAGGAAAGAGCTTAAGGATCTCACTTAAGACTTTTTCGGCACCAGCTTCAACCAGGAGCCACTCATGGATAATTGCAACCTTCACTTGCCGCTCCGGATTACCATCAAAGTTTTGCCTAAAATTTTGCAGTCGAGCCACAGTGACCACTGGTCAATGTATTGCGTGTCGAGTTTGACGATTTCATCAAAATCGGTAATTTTGTTGCGACCGGAAACCTGCCAGAGTCCGGTAATGCCGGGTTTGATCGAGAGCCGGCGATAGTGGTGCAGGTCATACTCTTTAACCTCGTCCGGGGTTGGTGGGCGGGTGCCGACAAGACTCATTTGACCGACCAGAACATTCCAAAATTGGGGTAACTCATCAAGGCTGGATTGGCGTAGTATGCGCCCGCTACGGGTGATTCTAGGGTCGTTAGAAATTTTAAAAACGGCGCCGCTGAGTTCATTATGGGACTCTAAGCCAGCTTTCAGAGATTCAGCATTTTCAAACATAGAGCGATATTTGTAGAGGTTGAAAAGGCGGCCGTTTTCGCCGATGCGCTGCTGCCGAAAAAAGATGGGGCCGGGTGAGTCGAGTTTGATGGCCAGAGTAATAAAAGGAAAAAGTAAGAGATTGATACTCATGCCGACCACGGCGCCCACCAGATCCAAAGTTCTTTTGAGGAGGAGTTGGTCGGGGTCGAGAGTAACCGGATGGAGTACGACAAGGTGGAGCTCTTCAAGGCGGGAAAATTCACATTTGCTGAGGCGGTTTTCGTTGATGTTCAAGACGATTTTACAGGTCTTGCCGGTGGCTTCGGCAAGTTCCAGGTAGGGGTCGAGTGCTGGCCCCGGCGGAATCCGGGGGACGGCAAAATAGACCTCATCTATGATCGTGCTGGTCAGCATTTGCGAAAAGCTTGCAAGCTGGGGCGCTGTGTCGAGGTCGACAATCTTAGCGATCTTGAGACCGTAAGGGTTGCCGGGGCGAAAGATCTCTTGCAGCCGTTTAAGTTTCGGTTGGCGACCGACTAAGAGGACGGCACGAAAGTTGGCACCCCGCCTTCGGATACGGTCAATAGAGAGTTTGCCGGTAAGCTTTGTGGTGGCCAGTAGGAGGAGGGAGAGCCCGGTGAAATAGAGGAGTAAAAGGCGGCTGTAGTGGGTCGCATGACTTAAAAAGAGGGCGCTGGAGGCCAGGGCAAAGGTGATGGCAAAGGCCAGGACCAGACGTTTGCCGATCTCGGTAGTAGAGAGATAGCGGAGTTTATGGTAGATTCCAAACCGGTAAAAATTAAAGAGCAGGGTTGGCATAAAAATCAAGGTGATCCAGCCGTAGTTACGCCAATCGGCAGCTAGGGGCAGGCGTTGAAAACGCAGAGCAAAGGCCCCAATAAAAGCCCCGCCAAGAATTATGAGGTCGGTGCCGATTACGATGCGGCGGATAATGGTTGAGTGTTGTTTGAGCATTGATTTTTCATGTTTTGTTGGGTTTATGGATAGATCATATCAATCGGCTATATAGTAACCGCCGCTTTTTGGTGCTCCCTTGAAAGCAACCTTTTTCCCTTCCCGTATATATAGCCGGACCATTGGTTGACGGTTGAATAATCAACGCCAAAAAGATCTCCCACCTTACGATGTTGGGCCTTTCAGTTTATCAAACTGTGCTAGAAAGGCATGTGTTTGTTGGGTCAGCATTTTGGTTGTTTTTTCAAGCTGCTTAGCTACGGCCTGCTCTCTTTCCCAATTTAGTTCAAAAATATAGCTATGGCGAAAAATGTGTCTAAATCCTCGAAAGTCATTCAGGAGGACATAGAGATCGTCGTTGATTACGGCTGGTCGAAAACCTGGAATGGTCAGCTTTATCCTTTTAAGAAGGTCGGTGTGCCAGGTGTCGGGAGCAAGATCGTTTTCAAAAAAATTTGCAATTGAGTGGAAGATGTTTTCGCAACCGTTATAAAAATTGTGCAGAAAATATCCTATTGCGGTTCGATCGTAGGCGGGTACAAGTTCACTGCCGAGTTCCAGCTTTTCGGCAAATAACTCAAGCTCTTTTCTGATCAGGCTAAGTTTGTCAAGTTCGTTCAGGATGTCTGTTTTAAGAAGTTCTATATTATGTTTCATAAATCACTTCTCCACGTTCCATGATCTTTTTTATAAATTGCGGATCATCAGACTGGGAATAAACGTCGATGGGAAAACCAATAGCTTCTTCGAGATCAAAGCGAATCTTCCAGTAATCGGCCTCGTTAAGAGGTATGATCAAGATGTCAATATCGGAGTTGATGGTGCATCTCTTTTCGAGTACCGATCCGAAAAGAAATGCCTTTTTGATTGAATATTTTTTAAATATTGCTGTACCGTTGTCAATTAGCGCAGACCTGCGTTGAGACGCTCTATTCTGCTGCTCGGAAAGTTGTTTGTTCCAGCGTTTTTTTAATTGGCTGAAAACATCCGAGCTGTTGTCTATGTCGCGGTGATTTTTTTTGGAAATAGGTGCTTGATACGGAATTTCCATTTTTATTTGTCAAGTCTGTGAGTTTTGACGGGTTTGTCGGGTTGGTATTCGGGAATCAGTTGTTTCAGAATTTTTTTAATCCCCTCTCCGTCGAACTTTTTAGCTTTCTCTTTTAACCTGATGATGTGTTCATTGATCTCTGTATAGGTTTTTCCATTGCCACGCAAGACCATAATTTTTTGGTGGTGGGTGGGGATAATACCTTCACCTTCGCTGATGAGTTCTTCGTAGAGTTTTTCACCGGGGCGTAGGCCGATGTATTTAATCGCTATTTCGATATCGGGTTCGCGGCCAGCCAGGCGGATAAGGTCGCGGGCCATTTTGTCGATTTTAATGGGTTCACCCATTTTCAGGATGAAAATTTCGCCGCCATGGCCCATGGTTCCGGCCTGGATGATGAGCCGGGCGGCCTCTTCGATCGACATGAAATAGCGGGTAATTTTGGGGTCAGTTATGGTGACTGGGCCGCCGAGTTCGATCTGGCGCTTAAAGAGGGGGATGACCGAACCTGAGGAGCCTAGAACATTACCGAAGCGAACCGCCTGAAAGATGGTGTTGTGGGTTTTTTGGGAGGGAGTGGCACGGGTCAAAGTGCCGTCCCATTTTTCCTTAGTGCAGGCTAGCATGATCATCTCTGAGAGGCGTTTGGAAGCCCCCATGACATTGGTCGGACGCACGGCTTTGTCGGAGGAGACCAGAACGAAGCGCTCAACTTTATGGATGATAGCAGCTTCGACCAGGCATTGTGAGCCTTTGATGTTATTAAAGATCGCTTCCCAGGGGTTGATTTCAATGAGAGGCACGTGCTTGTAGGCTGCGGCATGGAAGATGATCGATGGTTTGTGGCGTTTTAGAATTGTGTCGAGGAGGTTAAAGTTTTGAATTTTACCGAGAATCGGCAGGCAATTGGTGAAGTTGAGCTCATGTTCGAGCTCCATTTGAATGGCATAGAGATTCTCTTCCCCGGCGTCAAAGAGGAGGAGTTGGGCCGGTTGGTAGCGAATGATCTGGCGACATAGCTCTGAGCCAATAGAGCCGCCAGCGCCAGTGACGAAAATAGTTTTGCCGGTTAGAAAATTACCGATCTTATCCTGGTCTAAGTGGATCTCTTTACGGCCGAGGAGGTCTTTATAGGAGATGTCGCGCATCGCTTTGATGGTGGCGCGGCCATCAATTAGTTCGCCTAAGCCGGGCAGGACTTTATATTCGATGCGGGTTTGTCGGCAGAGATCGTTGAGGCGTTTCATCTGCACGCCGGTGAGGGCGGCGATCGCAATAAGGAGCTCTTCGGCATGAACCCGGATGCAGTGTTCGTCAAGGTCATCAATCAGACCGAGGACGGGGATATTGTGGATCTTGAGGCCGATCTTGGCGGGGTTGTCATCGACGAGGCCGACAATTGTATAAGGAAGTACCGGGTTACTTTGGGCTTCACGGATAATCTGTTCAGCGGCATCACCGGCGCCAATGAGCAGGAGGCGTTTTTTCCCTTCATGATGGCGGCTTGCGACCAGAGTGCGTGAGCCTCCGACTTTTTGGTAGAAGAAGCGGATAGCGACGCGATGGCCGCAAATTAAAAGGAAAGTGAGAATTGCATCAAGAATAAAGATGGAGCGGGGAAAGCCCTGGAAGCGGTTGGCAAAAACGATGGCGGTGATAGTGATGAGAAGTGAGACCAGGCTTGCTTTGAGAATGTTCAACAGGTCATCCAGGCTGGTATAGCGCCACATGCCTCGATAAAGACCAAAGGCATAGAATGTGGGAATTTTAATGATGATTAACAAGGGTAGTGCAGCGGTTAATTGCTGGATAAAAACGGGCTCGGAGAACCAGCCCGGGAAACGCAGCCAGTAAGCGACACAGTGAGCGAAAATGATGAGGGCGATATCCGTAAGCAGGATAATCCAGAAGTTTTTTTTCTGGATGAAACGGTTGAAGAATTTTAGTTGGCTATGGAGAGAGTTTGGCATATTTAAAAGTTTAACTTGATGTTATTAAAGGGATGTGAAGAATCAGAAACTATGTGATGGAGGTTGTTAAATTAAGATTGTCAGGGTCGGGCTTTGAGCTTGATATTTAAGGGGTTCTTTATAGGGTTGGGGGTTGATTTTGTCAAGAAATTTCGGGAATTGTGTACTTTCTACTTAGGTTTACAGACAAGAGCTTCTATGCAACGCTTCGCAAGGTTTATTGTCTGAACTGGGGCGAGGTGTTTTGTTATTGCTTGACAAGAGCCTCATAACCTCGTACAAAAGTTGCTTGTTTTTTACTTCTTACAAATTTGTGTTTGAGGCTGATGATGACCTATAGAGAGGAACTTTTAGAACTCTTATACCGTCTCTCCTATGAGGAGCGGGCGGTGACCCTGACTTCCGGGAAAAAAAGCAATTATTATGTCGATGGTAAACAGACGAGTTGTCATGCGCGGGGTGCCTTTCTGGTCGGGCAACTTTTTTATGAAAGGATCTCGGCAAAGGCGAAAACCGCCGGCATCTCTATCAAGGGCGTCGGCGGTTTGACTATGGGGGCCGATCCCATCGTCTCGGCGATCAGTGTGGTTAGTGTCTTGCAAAATGATCCTCTGCACGCATTTTTGATTAGGAAAGAGCCCAAAGGTCACGGCAAGCAGCTCTGGCTTGAAGGTGACAAGAATTTTAAGTCGGGTGATGCGGTGGCCATTGTTGAGGATGTTGTGACCAGTGGCGGCTCTCTGCTTAAAGCGATTGAGCGGGC
>CAYWGC010000018.1:9673-31127 GCA_964457755.1 uncultured Thermodesulfobacteriota bacterium
CCTGATCCCTGACAGTTATGCTGATGGTCAAGAAGCGTTAGAGGCGTTGCAGGAAAATCATGATGATGTTATTCTGGTAATCACTGATATCAAGATGCCGCGCCTGAACGGAATTGAGTTTATGCGTTTGGCGAGTCAGGATTTTCCCGATACGCCATTTATCGTAACCTCGGGGTATGGTACCAAGAAGGAGATTGTTCAAGCTTTAAAGCAGGGGGCCCTGGACTATTTTGAGAAACCTTTCGGGATTAAGGAGATCAGTTCTTCGATTCGTAAGGTTAAGTCTCTGGCCGATGAGAGCAATAAGACGATTGAGGTGTATCGTAACCTTGTTAAAAAGAGCCTGGTTTTTGAAATTGGCAACGATATCGAACTTGTCCAACCTTTGGTGGGGGGGTTGACGGATGAGATAAAACTCTCCTGTCGAATTCCCCGGAGCTATCTACCCGGTATTCGTATGGGTCTGCATGAGCTTGTTGTCAATGCCATTGAACACGGCAATCTGGAGCTTGATTCTGAGCTGAAACGGCGCAATGATTATCTTGAATTTCTTAAACGAAGTTCGTTGGAACCACAATTTATAGAGCGGCGCGTAACCATTGAGCTGGTGATTGTAACCGAGTCTTTTACCTGCGTTATTCGTGACCAGGGGCCAGGGTTTGATTGGCATAGTCTGCCGGATCCCAGTGACCCCGAAAATCTTTTTAAACCGCATGGACGCGGCATTATTATGGCCGGAAACTTCTTTGACGAGTTTTTCTTCAACGATAGTGGTAATCAAGTAACCGTGAGAAAATTCTTCAAAAAAAACGGTGTCGATCAATAATTGAGTAGATATTTGGTTTGGGTTACTTCGACCTGCCGGGATTGGGGTCATTGCTGGTAAAAGGTGCGCAAGCACCCCAGCTTTGACCCCGTTCATGAGGGCGAAGCAAAGTTCGTGGCGTTCTCGATTTGGAGTGATAGGAAAATGAGTGAAAAATATAAATATGTGGTGCTTTTAGGTGATGGCATGGCGGATGAACCGTTAGCTGAGCTTGATGGCAAAACCCCGCTGATGGCGGCCTCTACCCCGCACCTTGATGAGCTGGCTAAAAAGTCTGAATTAGGCACGGCGGTGACCGTGCCCGAAGGCTATCCGGCGGGCAGCGACGTTGCCAATCTTTCGGTTTTTGGTTACAGCCCCGAAGCCTATTACACCGGCCGGGCCCCTTTGGAAGCGGCTAATATGGGGATCGAATTGGGCCCTGATGATGTCGCCTTTCGCTGTAACCTGGTCAACATTCTGCACCATCAAGCGCGGGGTTTCATGCACGATTTCAGTGCCGGGCACATCCAGACAGCTGAAGCTCATGAGATTATTGCCGCCTTAAACCGGGAGTTACAGAGCGAGCAACTCCAGTTTTTTCCCGGTATCAGCTATCGTCACTTGCTGGTTATCAGAGATTGTCCGCCAGAGCTGGCCGCCGTTAAGTTGATGCCGCCGCACGATATTATCGGCCAAGAGGTGGTTGACCATCTGCCGAGTGACTTCGGCTCGCCGCTTTTACAGCTGATCATCTCATCCCAAATGATTATTCACCAGATGCCGAAATTTCGCGAACGTCTTGATCGGGGCGAGGTTACTGCGAATTCGATCTGGCTCTGGGGCCAGGGTAAGCGCCCCCGGCTTGATCCTTTTGCCGAGCTCTACGGAGTCTCGGGAGCGGTGATCTCGGCGGTAGATTTGCTTAAGGGGATTGGGGTGCTTGCCGGGATGGAGATTATCGAGGTTCCCGGGGCGACTGGTTATCTCGATACCAACTACGAGAATAAGGCGGCCTATGCGGTTGATGCTTTAAAGAGAAGCGATTTTCTCTATCTCCATGTCGAAGCCCCGGATGAGGCGGCCCATGAGGGCAGTCTGGAGAAGAAAATGCAGGCGATATCCGATCTCGACAGTCGTCTTTTAGCGCCTCTGTTAAAGGGTTTGGAGGAGAACTTTTCGGCTTACCGGGTTCTAGTGATGCCCGATCATCCCACCCCGATTCGTCTCAAAACCCACACCTCGGAGCCGGTTCCGTTTCTACTTTACGATAATCTTAAAGATGGTCCCGGAAGTCCCGATGGCTATAACGAAAAAACTGCGGCTGCTGCCGATAACCATTTTGCTGAAGGCTGGCGTTTACAAAAACATTTTATCAACAAAGGGATATAAGATTTGAAACCAAAGTATATTTTTGTTACCGGTGGGGTTATCTCCTCGCTCGGCAAAGGCTTGGCCGCAGCCTCTCTGGGGGCCTTGCTTGAGGCTCGCGGTTTGACCGTTGGCATGCAGAAGCTTGACCCCTATCTTAATGTCGATCCCGGGACCATGAGTCCCTTTCAGCACGGCGAAGTCTTTGTCACTGATGATGGGGCTGAAACCGACCTTGATCTGGGCCACTATGAGCGTTTTACGCATACCAAACTTTCTCGCCACAGTAACTACACTTCGGGCAAGATTTACGATCAGGTTATCTCGAAAGAGCGCCGTGGTGACTATCTCGGTGGTACAGTTCAGGTTATTCCCCATATTACCAATGAGATTAAGGATTGTATCCGCCAGTGGGCCGACAATATCGATGTCGCCATTGTCGAGATCGGCGGTACCGTTGGTGATATCGAGAGTCAGCCTTTTCTTGAGGCGATCCGTCAGTTTCGTAACGATGTCGGATCCCGTAATGTTCTCTATATCCACTTGACTTTAGTGCCCTACATCAAGACTGCCGGTGAACTTAAAACCAAACCCACCCAGCACAGCGTCAAAGAGCTCCGTCAGATCGGGATTCAGCCCGACATTCTGCTTTGTCGGGCGGATCGTGAACTCTCTCAGGATATTAAAGATAAGATAGCTTTATTCTGTAATGTTAGTGGCGATGCTGTCTTTACGGCCCGAGATGTTGAGAGTATCTACGAGTGCCCGATGGCTCTGCACGAGGAGGGGGTTGACGATAAGGTGGTCTCGCTGCTCAATATATGGACCGGAGCACCAAGGCTTGAGTCCTGGCGTGAGATTGTCCGCAAGATCAAGGCGCCGGCGGGTGAGGTGACGATTGGCATTGTCGGCAAATATATTGCACTGACCGAGTCCTACAAAAGTTTGAATGAGGCCTTGACCCATGGTGGGATCGCCAATGATGTTCAGGTTAATCTCGAATATATTGATGCTGAAGAGATCGATGGTTTGAGTGATGAGCAGATGGCTGAGCGTTTTCAAGGCGTTGATGGTTTCTTGATTCCCGGCGGGTTTGGTACGCGCGGGGTTGAAGGCAAAATAGCGGCCGTCGGTTTTGCCCGGCGCCAGAAGGTGCCGCTTTTCGGTATCTGTCTCGGGATGCAGCTCATGGTCGTAGAGTTTGCCCGTAACGAGGCCGGTCTCAAAAATGCCAACAGTGCTGAGTTCGATGGCGCGACCCCGGACCCGGTTTTTTATCTCTTGAAAGAGTGGACCAGTCCGGATGGCAGCCAGACCTTCACCCAGGATGAAAACAGTGACAAGGGCGGGACTATGCGTCTTGGGGCTCACCCCTGCCGCTTGAGTGAGGGCTCTTTTGCCCATAAGGCTTACAACCAGAAGCCAGAGATTGCTGAACGGCATCGCCATCGGTATGAATTTAATAATCAGTTTCGGGCAGTGTTAGAGGAGAAAGGTCTTAAAGTGACCGGTACCCATCTGCATCGTGATCTTGTTGAAATTATCGAAATAGAGGATCATCCCTGGTTTTTGGGCTGCCAGTTTCATCCCGAATTCACCTCTAAACCGATGAACCCCCATCCCCTCTTTGTAGCTTTCATTAAAGCAGCGAAAGAGAAAAGGGGTTAGGGGGAGGGAGCTATGAATTCAGTACAGATCAATGATAAAATCAGTATCGGCGGGCCGCAAAATGGCCTTGTCCTGATTGCCGGGCCTTGTGTTTTGGAGAGTCGCGACGGGGCGTTTGAGATTGCTGAAAAGACTGCTGAAATATGTTTGCGGCTCGATCTTCCCTACATCTTTAAAGCCTCTTTTGATAAAGCCAATCGCAGCAGTATCGACTCTTACCGGGGCCCCGGGCTCGAAAAAGGCCTGGCAATTCTAGCTGCAGTTAAAGCTGAGTTGGGTCTGCCGGTAACCACCGATGTCCACACTGTCGAACAGGTCGAGGTGGTGGCTGCGGTGGTTGATATTATCCAGATTCCCGCATTTTTATGTCGGCAGACCGATCTTCTGACGGCCGCCGGACGCAGCGGTCGGGTTGTCAATATCAAAAAGGGGCAGTTTGTGGCTCCTAACGATATGCGGCAGGCGGTCAATAAAGTCGCCTCGACCGGAAATCACCGGATTCTTTTGACCGAGCGCGGCACTACTTTTGGTTATAATAATTTAGTCGTTGATTTTCGTTCTATCCCCCAGATGGCGGCCTGTGGTTGTCCGGTGGTTTTTGATGCGACGCATTCGGTTCAGCTTCCGACCGCTCAAGGAAACTCCTCCGGGGGTGATCGGGCCATGATTCCAGTTCTGGCTGCCGCTGCGGTTGCGGCCGGGGTCAACGCTCTTTTCATGGAGGTTCATCCCGAACCCGACAAAGCTTTGTGTGACGGGGCTAATTCTTTGGCTTTGGATGAACTGGAACCCCTGCTTAAACGTTTGCTGGCTTTGAGTAAAATTTAAGAGTTGTCAAGATGCAGCGGGTTACCATAAAGTTACAGCGGGTAATTTTGAACATCGCTTCGCCCTCTTGAATGGGGTCAAATCTTGACAATGGCTGCTGGCAGCTCTTTGCATTGTCCGATTATTTTGCTACGCCATAGTCAAGAAATGACCCCACCTTCGGAGGCTGGGAAAAGGTTAAGGCCTGTTCGTTCTGCCCTCGGAGGAATGGTCAAGGCCTGTTTGTTCTGCCTCGGTTGGGGTCATTTCTTGACACTTGGCGGCAGTGATGAAACTTAAAACCGAGATTTTTAATCCGCCATTTGTCAAGATTTGACCCCGTCGGAGAGGGCGAAGCAAAGTTCGGGGCTGCAGTTTTTAAGTTGACATGCATAGTGCATAGGAAAACATGCTAAATTATAAAGAAATTATTGCCGAAGGGCAACGCACTATTGCGGTCGAAGCCGCAGCCCTGGAAGATTTGGGCCGGCGTCTTGGTGAAGACTTTGCCCGGGCTGTCGAGATGTTGGCAGCCTGTAAGGGCAAGGTGGTGGTTACCGGGGTTGGTAAATCGGGAATTATCTGCCGGAAAATTGCTGCAACCCTGGCCAGTACCGGAACCCCCGCCCTTTTTCTGCATCCAACTGAAGGTTTGCATGGTGATCTCGGGGTTCTCTCAAAGACCGATCTGGTCATTGCGATCTCCTACAGCGGCACTACAGAAGAGCTCATAAAGATTATTCCAGCTTTAAAACGCCAGGGTATGCCGCTGCTGGTTCTGACCGGCAACTTGGCCACAGAGCTTGCCAAAAGTAGCGATCTGGCTCTCGATATCTCTATTAATCGAGAAGCCTGCCCTCTCGGCCTGGCCCCGACCGCTAGCACGACCGTGACTTTGGCTTTAGGTGATGCCCTGGCCTCGGCCCTCCTGGCGCTTAAAGGTTTCAGTGCCGATGATTTTGCCTTGCGTCATCCCGGTGGCGCTTTGGGGCGGCGTTTGCTGCTCAGGGTTTTTGATGTAATGCATCAGGGTGACGGTATTCCTTTGGTTGCTGATTCTGTCTCTCTCAAAGAGGCTCTTTTTGAAATGAGTGGTAAAGGTTTTGGTGTAACCGGAATAGCAGATAAGTGGGGTTGTCTGGGTGGGGTTTTAACCGATGGTGATCTGCGCCGTCTCCTCTCAGAGTATGAGAACCCTCTTGACCTGCCGGTCGTGGAGGTGATGACTCGAAACCCGAAAACTATTTTGCCAGATGATCTGGCGGCCACGGCCTTAAAAAAGATGGAAGATGCTGCCATTACCTCCCTCTTTGTCGCCGGAGAAGCTTCATCGTCAACTGAGGGAGTTAAGCCTGTCGGCATTGTTCATTTGCACGATCTTTTACGCGCCGGAGTGGTATGACAGTTGTCAGTGGTCAGTCGTCAGTCTTCAGCATAACCCCGTAAACAGTTAGTTTTAGCAGGTTTTCAAAGATGGAATTAAAAGAAAAAATTTTACCGATAAAAGCCTTGATCATGGATGTTGACGGGGTGCTTACTGATGGCCGCATTATTTTTGACAGTAATGGGGTTGAGAGTAAGCAATTCGATGTGCGTGACGGGCATGGTTTGAAAATGCTGGCGCGCAGCGGGGTGACTCTGGCGTTGTTGACGGGTCGGCGTTCGCCGGTGGTCACTAAAAGGGCTGAAGAGCTGGGTATAGAGATTGTTTATCAGCGCTGTTACGATAAAGTTAAAGCCTATCATCAGATCCGTGAGCGTTTAGGTTTAAGCGATCCCGAGGTTGCTTATATTGGCGATGATGTGGTTGATATTCCGGTGCTGCTTAAGGTTGGTTTTGCGGCGACGGTTGCCGATGCCGATCCCGATGTTGTTCCGGTTGTCGATTGGCAGTCATCATTGCCCGGCGGCCGCGGCGCTGTCCGCGAGCTCTGCCATCTGATCATGCAGACGCAAGGGAGTTGGGATAAGGCGATGGCCAAATATTCAACTCAATTGTAACTATTCAGGGTAGATTTATCGCTGTCTGTCTCCATGTGTTGGTATTTAGAATAAAAAAACGTGGCCTCTGTTTAGAATTCGGTTTTTCTCTGCGCCTTTGCGTCTCTGCGGGAGACAAAAAGCGGTTTCCCGCAGAGACGCAAAGGCGCAGAGAAAGGCAGTGGAACATCTCTATTAACGATGGCATGTGAAATTATAACTTGAAAAAAATTATTATTGTTCTTTTGTTGGCTCTCGTTCTCGTTGCCGGGGGCTTTTATCTGGTGCGGCAGGTTTTGCGTGATCCCTCGAAGTTGCCGATCGATCTGCCTCAGATTGCTAAACACCTTGAGTTTGAGCTTGAGAATGTGCGTTATAGTCATACCCGCGCCGGGGTTAAAAAGTGGGATTTGAGTACGCGTAAAGCCCGGCGTATCAAAGGGCAAGCTGAAATTATTCTGGAGGGGGTCAAGGCCCGGATCTATGCTGAAGGTAAACTTGAAAGCGATACTCAGATAGAGGCTGAACAGGGATCCTACGTGGTTGAAAGTGGTGATATGCGGCTTGAGGGTCAAGTCAAGATTATCAATCGACAGTTTCAGATTGAGACTCAAAGCTTAAGTTACCATGAGGCTATAGGCGAAATCGTGGCTCCGGAAAGTTTGCTTGTTAACAGCGAAAAGCTTAAAATAGAGGCTGCCCGGGCAACCATCGATATTGAACAGCAGCAGCTCCATTTCAGCGGTGGGGTGCGGGCTCGTATTCGAGTTACTCCGGACAAGCCAACTGTTCCAGAAAAGTTGCCCGCCAAGTCGGATGCGAACAGCAAAAAGAAAGCATCCACTTCAGAACCGCAGTTAAAAGAGAAACCCGAGTCTCAGCCGGTGTCGACAAAAAAAGCCAAACCTTTACTGAAAAAAATTTACTCTAAAGCCAAGCCTGAAGTTCAAATTGGTAAACAGAAATAGGTAAATATTCGGTTTTGGATTGTTGCGATCTGCCGGGATTGGGGTCATTGCTGGTAAAAGGTGCGTTAGCACCCCAGGCTTCGCTGTGAGCGTAGTGAGGGAGCACCCTTGTGACCCCGTTTATGAGGGCGAAGCAAAGTTTACCACTACCCGCTGGGACTTTAAGAATAAACCTGAATATTCACATAAATCGGATTAGATATGTCAAAGAATCACGCTAAAAATTATTTGCTGATAGCCCTTATTTTATGTCTGAGTCTGGTTTTTCTGGTCTCCATGACGGCCCCAATCGGTTATGCTGCCGGTAATCCTTCGCAACCGGCTTTTTTCGGTAAAAGCAAAGACCCAGTAGATATTACTTCGGACAAACTCGACTTTGATCAGAAAAAACGGGTTGCAATCTTTACTGGTAACGTGGTCGCGCAGCAGGCCGAGACCTCTCTTGAAGCCGATACCTTGAAAGTGATTTTTGCGGAGCCCGATCAGACGCTTTCGGAGATCATTGCCACCGGTAAAGAGGTGGTCATAAAGTTACAGGGCAAAAAGGCGCTTTGTCGGAAGATGCACTATTATGCTGGAGCGCGTAAAATTGTCCTGACCGGCAGCCCCTCGCTTGATGATGGTAAGAATGTGATTAGCGGTGAGGAGATCACCTTTTTTATAGATGAAGAGCGCAGTGTCGTGAAAAGTGGTCAGCAAAAAAGGGTGAAAACGACGATTTTCCCCGGTCAGCGGGGCGGGCCGGGATTGCGATGAGTTATCGATTGGTCGCCAGTGAAATTGTCAAGAGTTATCAGCGTCGCCGGGTTGTCGATCAGGTCTCAATTGCCCTTGATTCCGGTCAGGTAGTTGGTCTCTTGGGGCCCAATGGTGCCGGTAAGACCACGACCTTCTATATGGTCGTGGGCCTGGTAAAACCAGACTCTGGAACTTTGCTGCTCAATGATCATGATTTGACCGGTCTGACCCTGCCCCAGCGCGCCCGTCAAGGGATCAGCTATCTGCCCCAGGAAGCCTCGGTTTTTCGCAAGCTTTCGGTAGCCGATAATCTTATGGCTATTATCCAGACCTTGGGTCTTGATCGGGATGAGGAGAAAAATCGCCTTGATAACATGCTCAAGCGTTTCGGTCTGGAGAAAATCAAGGATAATCAGGCTTACACCGTTTCTGGTGGTGAACGGCGTCGGGTGGAGATCGCCCGGGCCTTGGTTCTGGAGCCTAAATTTATTCTGCTTGATGAACCTTTTGCTGGCATCGACCCTCTCGCCGTTAATGACATTCAGCAGATTATTGTTGAACTCAAAGCCCAGGGTATTGGTGTCCTGATCTCTGATCACAACGTTCGTGAAACCCTTGGTATATGTGATTATGCCTATATCATGGATCAGGGCTCTATTCTTGAGGAGGGTACACCGCAATTCGTTATCGCCAGCTCCAAAGCTCGCAAGATCTATCTTGGTGAAGACTTTCGCCTTTAAAAAACCGGGAATCTCCCGGTTTTTGATTTTCCCCTTGTAATTATTTTTTCTCTTTACTATACTTCAAGGTACAATATTTGCGTAGCAGGCGGCCCGAGAATGTAATTTTTTTCCAACTCATCGCTATTTTAAAAATATTAATCGCAGGTCAAACTTTCTTATATGTCAATATCCTTAAGTCAGAATATCCGTCTTACCCAGACCCATCAACTGGCTCTGACCCCACAGTTGCAACAGGCGATTAAACTTTTACAGCTTAATCAGGTTGAACTTCTCGAGATGGTGGGTCAGGAGATGGTCTCTAATCCGGTTCTTGAAGAGGCTGTCGATAAGGGGCTTGAAGAGGTTGAACAGGCTGAGCGTCAGCAGGTTGAAAGTGATGAACGTTCGCTGCGGGAGGGGCTCGACTCCGAAAATCGTCCTGAAATTCGCGAAGCTTTGGGGGATGCTGATTGGCAACCCTATTTTGAGCAACGCGGCATCAGTGGCAGCGCCCGTTCGGGGTTTGATAGTGATGATCGCCCGTCTTGGGATTATAATCTGACTAAACCGGCAACCCTGATTGATCACCTGCTTTGGCAGCTGCAGCTGACTCCGTTATTCAGTGAAACTGAGCAGAAGATTGGTGAGGCCATTATCTACAGCATTGATGAAGATGGTTATCTCGAAGCCAGGGTTGAAGAAATAGGGGCCCGGCTCGGTTGTGAAACTGAGGCGGTTGAGGGGGTTTTGCGGCGGATTCAGCAATTTGATCCAGTTGGGGTCGCCACCCGCTCCCTTGAGGAGTGCCTGCTTTGTCAGATGGTCCATCTCGGGATCGATTGTGAGCTGAAGCGGACGATTGTGAGAGACCATCTAAGCCAGCTTAAAACTAAAAATTATCGGAAAATTGCCCGCCATCTCCAGATTGATGAGGAGAAGGTGCTTAATGCGGTTAAAGTTATTCTGACCCTTGATCCCAAACCCGGAGCCCGGCATCAACCCGATTCGACTCAGGTCGTGGTTCCAGAAGTTTTTGTTTATAAGCGTGATGGGGTTTTTGTCATTGTTCTCAATGAGGATCGTTTGCCCAAGCTTTCTGTCAATAGCTACTATCAGGGGATTGCTGATCAACGTCGGGAACCTAACAATTTAACCCGCAACTATCTGACTGAAAAAATTCGGGCCGCCCAATGGCTGATTAAAAGTATTGAGCAGCGGCAGAAAACCATATATAAAGTGATGGTCAGTATTGTTAAGTTTCAGGATGATTTTTTTGCCCGGGGGGTTCACTACTTAAAGCCTTTAGTTTTGCGTGACGTCGCCGATGATATCGAAATGCATGAATCTACGGTCAGCCGGGTCACCCAGGGTAAATATGTGCAGACCCCGCATGGGGTTTTTGAGCTTAAATACTTTTTTAACAGCAGTATTAATCAAGGTGGTGGCGACATCGCTTCGGCCAGCGTTAAGCAGAAAATTATTGAATATATAAATCGTGAAAGTCCGACAGAACCTTTGAGTGATGATGCTATTGTCAAGTTGCTGGCGAAAGATCAAGAGATCAAGATCGCTCGCCGTACAGTTGCCAAATATCGTAACCAACTCGGAATCCTGGCCTCAAGCCAGCGCAAAAAAATATTATAAAATTAACCCGGCAGGGTTGCTGGTAAGTCGGGTTTTACGGCCCACGGCCCACGGCCCACTGCCCATTAGCCAAAGGGGGATACTATGCAGATAAACGTTGTCTTTCGTCACATGGATCAATCAGATGCAATTAAAGATTATGCGGTCGAGAAACTCTCCAAAATTAAAAAATATCTTGATGGTCCGATAGATGTCAACGTTGTAATTTCCGTCGAAAAAATACGCCAGATTGTTGAAGTAACATTTAATATCAATGGTTTTATCGTTAAAGGCAAGGAGGAGGCCGGCGATATGTTTGCCGCCATCGACCTTGTCGCCAGTAAAATAAGCCGGCAGGTGCAGCGTTACAAAGGTCGTTTGCGCCAGAAAAAGGGTTCTCCGGGGATTGACGAGAGTCTGCATACCAGTGTGCCGGTTGATGTTTTGAGTGTTGATCACGACCAGGAAGAGTCGGTTCCAGAAATTATCAAAACCGCTAACTTTATGGTTAAACCGATGAGTCCCGATGAAGCGATCATGCAGCTTAATTTGATGGATAATAATTTCCACGTGTTCCGCGACGAATCGACCGATCGCATCAATGTCGTCTATCGTCGTGACGATGGCAATTATGGGCTCATTGAACCCCAATAATGATGCTTGCGGGCTCTGCCCACAAAGAGGCTGAAGGCACAAAGCTTCAATATAAGAAGAAGATACTTGGTTGAAAACTTAGTGCCTCTGTGCCTTCAGCCTTTGTAACTCGTTAAACCATTTTTTTGACAGGATTGTAGGAGTAAGTTACTCTTTAGCTTGCAAGCTTTATGAGGATGACCTTAAAATAAATTATGAAAATTACTGACTATCTCTCCCCTGAACTGGTTGTTGCAGAGCTTGCACAGGTTAGCAAAGAGGAGACGCTTAAACTTTTATCGGCCCGGGTGGCAGTGGTTTTCCCGGAACTTTCAGAGGAAAAAATTCTTACCGTCTTGCGCGACCGCGAGGTCTTAGGGAGTACTGGAATCGGTGGCGGAATCGCTATTCCGCACGGCAAAATGGCCGAATTGGAGAAGATTGTTGTGCTCTTTGCCAGGAGTCGGAATGGGGTTGACTTTGCAGCCGTCGATGGTCAGCTGGTGCATCTTTTTTTCCTGCTCTTAGCTCCGGAAAACTCAGCCGGGATCCATTTGAAAACTTTGGCTCAGATTTCCAGGATGCTGAAAAATCGGGATTTTTGTGATAAACTCCGCGAAGCTGAGGATGGTTTGAGCCTCTTTAACATGATTAAACTGGAAGATGAGCGTTCTTGAGCGCGATGATAGTCTGAAAATCACCGTGGCTGATCTCTTGGGGGATGAGGCGCGGGGGCTACGTTTGAGTTTATTGACTCTGGAGGTTTCTCTAGACCGGAAAATCACTAATTTTCGGATTCAGAAGCATGGCTTGATTTTTGCCGGTTTTACCCAGTTTTTTGAACCTGAGCGGATTCAAGTGATGGGCACGGCGGAGGTGGCTTACCTCGAAACTCTAATCCCCGAGCGCCGTCTTGAGGTGATTGAACAGCTCTGTGCCCTGAATCCTCTTTGTCTCATCGCGACTCGGGCTTGTCTGCCGCCTCCTGAACTTTTGCAAAAATGTTGTGAGAGTCAAATCCCGCTCCTGCAGAGCACGCTTTCGGTCGCCGCAGTTTTTGACGCAATCAATCGTTACTTTGAAAATTTTATCAACCCCGAAACCACGATTCATGGGGTTCTGCTCGATATTCACAGTATTGGGGTTCTCCTGGTAGGTAAGAGTGGAATCGGTAAGAGTGAGGTCGCCCTTGATCTTATTCAGCGCGGGCATTGTTTGATTGCTGATGATGTTGTGGTTATGCGCTTTCGGCCGCCGGGGGCCGTGATTGGTGAGGCCAATGCGATCTTAACGTTTCATATGGAGATTCGCGGTCTGGGGATTATCAATATCGAGGATATCTTTGGTGTCACAGCCGTGCGTGATAGTCAGCGGGTCGATCTTGTGATTGAACTGGTTGCCTGGAAGGAGTATGACGGTAGCAAACGCCTGAATCTGGATCAGGAGAGTTTTCCGATTCTTGGGGTCAACGTTCCGAAAGCGACGATTCCGGTCAGCCCCGGCCGCAACCTGGTGACCATTGTCGAAGTTGCGGCCCACACCTATCGTTTGCAGAAACAGGGTAAAGAGACTGGACACGCCCTGCTTGATGATCTGGCCAATCGTTTAAAAGCTGATTAAATCAGTCTTCAGTTACCCGAGGTTAATAAAACCCTGACGACTGATGACTGGCGACTGAGGTTTGAGATGGTGACGCTCGATAATAACGTTAAGACTTCGGTTATTATTATTACCGGCCTCTCGGGAGCGGGTAAAGCCAGCGCTTTAAATGTGCTTGAAGATATTGGTTACTTCTGCATCGACAATCTGCCGGTCTCTTTTTTGCCGAAATTCCTCGAGCTCTCCGGGAACTTTTCGCCGACCATCAAAGGTATCGCTCTGGTGATGGATCTGCGGGAGGAGCATTTTCTTAACAGTTTCCCCGGTCTTTACCGCAGGATTAAAAAGTCATCTATAGCTTTAGAACTTATCTATCTTGAGGCTGATGACCAGAGCCTGATTAAGCGCTACAGTGAAACCCGGCGCAAACATCCGGTTGCAGTTAAAGGTTCTGTGGCTCAGGCTGTGGCCCGGGAGCGCGAGCTTTTACAGGAGATTCGGTCTTTGGCGAGCTATCGAGTCGACTCCAGCAATTTTACGATCCATCAGTTTAAGGAGTATATACGTAAAATTGTGACCTCCGGAGATAGTGCGGCGAGGTTGCAGATCTCGCTTTTATCTTTTGGTTTTCGCAACGGCCTGCCTTTAGAGGCCGATATTGTTATGGATGTTCGCTTTCTCCCAAATCCCTACTTTATTGAATCTCTCAGAGAGCAGAGTGGACTCGATCAGGGGGTGCGGGAGTATGTCCTCGGTCATCCCGTGAGTCGCTCCTTTAAGGAACGTTTTCTGGCCTTATTAAAGATGTTGATTCCTGAATATGTTAAAGAAGGTAAAAGCTATCTAACCGTGGCCATCGGTTGTACCGGAGGCCGGCACCGCTCGGTAGCATTAGTGAGAGTCCTGGGCACCGCACTGCGGGAAGAGGGCTATGAAATAGATCTTCTTCACCGGGATCTTAAAACGGAATAATTGAAATGATTGCTACTATAGTTGTAACCCACCACACTTTGGCCGAGCACCTTATCGCGACGGCTGAATTCATCGCCGGCCCCAATGAAAATCTGGTTGGGGTCGGGATTTTACAGAGCGATGATGTCGAGGTCGTGCGCAAACGTCTCGTCGAGATGATAAAAAAGTATCATAAAGCTGGGAAGAAAGTTCTCATTCTGACTGATATGTTTGGCGGAACCCCATCGAATATCAGCCTGGCTCTTTATGAACCGGATAAGGTTGAAATTGTTTCCGGTGTCAATCTACCGATTCTTTTGAAACTTGCTGGCGGCATTAAGAAGAGTGAGAAGGGTTTGAAGGAAATCGCCGCGGAAATTACCGAATATGGGCGCAAGAACATCTTTACTGCGGCCGAGTTCCTGGATCTATGACAACCGTTCTTTATCGTGTTGATGACCGCCTGATACATGGTCAGATTATCGCCTCCTGGGTTCCCTATACCCGGGCGACCCGTATAGTTGTGGCCGACAACCAGATCCCTGGTAATCTTCTACAATCTAAAATCCTGCGGATGTCCGCTCCCCCAAAAATACGGGTGGAAATTCTCTCTGTGCGTCAGGCTGTGACTTTTATGGCGCAGCAGCGTTCCGGTCCCGGACTTTTAACAATTATGCTTTTTGTTGGTATTGAAGCTGTCGTTCAAGCTGTGGAGGCAGGGCTTTATTTGACTGAATTGAACCTTGGCAATATTCATAGTGCTGCGGGTAAACTGCAGATTGCAGATTCGATCTCTTTAAGCCGCAATGAAATTATAAGTTTAAGAGATCTTCAGAAGCAGGATGTGAAGATTACCATCCAGCCGGTGCCAACGGCTCCGGCACGTGATGTTTTTAACCTTTTACAGAGTAAAGGCTGGTAAAGGCTGTGGGGCTCGATTTCTCCTCATTTATATGGCTGACGACCAAGGTTTCGCTGTTAGGGGCAATCTGTGCGCTTGATCGAACCGCCGCTTTTCAGGTTATGTTTTCACGGCCTTTGGTGGCCGGTACTTTGGGTGGACTGCTGGCTGGTAACTGGGAGATCGGTCTGCTGGTCGGGGTCTCTTTAGAGCTCTACTTTTTAAGTGAGATGCCGGTTGGCACCAATATTCCGACCGATGATACCCTGCTGGCCTTAGCGGCGGGTGGAACCGCGGCCGCCTTAAGGGGCTTGCCGGCAAACGGGTTGGTGCCTGAAAAAACTCTAGCGCTGGTGGTTTTGTTGGTGGTTCTGCCTTGGGCTGGGTTAACCCGTAAGCTCGACAGCTGGGTCAGAGTGCGGAATTCCAGACTTATAGATGATATGGAGACCGCTCTTTTAGCGGGTCAAAACTGCTCGGCGATAAATTTTCATCTTTACGGGATGCTTAATTTCTACGGGGCTGCAGTCTGTGCATTGGGCTTGATGATGATCAGTTCGCTCTTGTTGGTACCAGTACTGTTGTACTGCCTGCCGGTATGGGCCTGGCCTTTGACTGATCGTCTCTTGTTGATCTTTCCGGCAGCTGGTATTGCCGGCCTGCTCAGCAAGATGAATCAAAAACGACAGTTAGCTGTTTTTGCCGGGGTTGCGTTGCTGCTTTTGATTTTTTAGGGAGTTTATTGGCCATTTGTAATGAAATTACGACTTGAACAGCGCATCTTTCTGCGCAGCTTGTGCTGGCAAACCTCGTGGAACTTTGCTCGTATGCAATGTCTGGGACTGGCTTATGCCATCTTTCCGCTGCTTGAACAGCTCTATGGCAAAGACTCTGAGCGTCTGGCCCAGCGCACCCGGCGCTATCTCGTCTGTTTTAATACCAACCCCTATATGGCCGCCGCGATCTTAGGGTTTATGGTTCATATGGAGCAGCAGAGTGAGGAGATGGGTGATCAGGGTCTGGCTTTGAGTGGGAGTCTGGGCGGTCTCTATGGAGCGATCGGTGACGCTTTCTTCTGGAATGGTCTGAAACCGATGGTCTCATCCCTGGCGGTGATGATATTTTTTTGGCATCCGAGTCTCTGGGCTGCAGTGTTTCTGCTTTGTGCCTACAATCTGGTTCATCTCGGAATGCGCTATACGGTTTTTCTGCATGGTCTGCATCGCGGTATCGGGGTGATTGAGACGATTAACAGCTGGCATCTGCCGGCGGTCAGGAATGTTATGGAGTTTGTGACCTCTGCGGCGTTGGCGGTTACGGCTTTTTTACTGGTGGACTATTTTGATCTACGGGGTTTGGCCACGCCAGTGTTGCCTTTTTTAGTGCTTCTGGCTCTGATTGCGGGACTCGCCTGGCGCCGCCAAAAACTTGGCGAAGGTCAACCGCGTTTGTGGGAGTGCTTGCCTGCGGGAAGTGTTGCCGTGGTGCTTATCCTTCTGTTTTTTCACATTTAAACTGATAAAATGAAATAAATAAAATGCTTAGAAAAGAGTTTACAATAGTCAATAAGCTTGGTCTTCATGCTCGAGCGGCCGCCGTTTTAGTGCAGTTGGCGGGAAGCTTCTCTTCAGAGATCACGATCTCAAAAGAGAAGCTGACGATTAATTGCAAAAGTATTATGGGCGTTCTGATGCTGGCTGCAGCCCAGAATACAACAATTGCCGTAGAGGTTGTGGGTGAGGATGAAAACGTGGCCTTGGCGGCTTTGGGAGATCTGATTGAAGATGGTTTCGGGGAGTTGGAAGGTGGTTGATGTTGGTGGTTTTTTAAGTTGAGCGGGCCGTGATTTTTACAGAGAGGTATTATGGATAATAACAATCAAACGCTAAGTTGTGTTGTCAGCGGGGTCGGGGCCTCACCGGGAATTGCTATCGGCCGCGCCTTTCTCCTTGATCGTGGTAAACTTAAACCTCGGGGCGAAAAGATCTCCAGTGATCAGGTCGGGGCGGAAACGGAACGTTTTCTGGAGGCGCTTACCCGGGCCCGGCAGGAACTTGAAGAGATTAAAGAGAAGACCTTGAAAGCTGGAGGTAATGAGGTTTCGAGTCAGCACGACTACATCTTTGATGTGCATCTCTTGATGATGAAAGACAAGATGCTGGTTGACGATACGTTGACTCTGATTAAAGAGAAGAAGATTAATGCGGAGTGGGCTTTAAGTCTTAATAGTGAGAAAATAATTAATTTTTTCAAACAGATGCAGGATGGCTATCTGCGTGAACGGCAAAGTGATGTGGCCCATGTCAGTGAGCGCATCTTGCGGCACTTGACCAAAAGTGAGTACGACAGTATCGATAAAATCAGTCGCGGGGTCATCATCGTGGCCCACGATCTTTCTCCAGCTGATACCCTGCAGCTTAACCCGCAAAAGGTCAGTGCCTTTGTTACCGATCTTGGCGGGCGGACCTCGCATACGGCGATTGTCGCCCGCTCACTTGAAATCCCAGCGGTTGTCGGAACCGAGCATGCAACTGTGAAAATCAATGGTGGCGACCGGCTGGTGGTCGATGGTATTGATGGAAAAATTATTGTCAATCCCTCTCGTGAACAATTGGTAGCCTATCAGGAGAAGAAAAAACAGTACAACTCTTTTCAGGCTCATTTAATTTTAAATCGAGATCTCCCGGCCGAGACCAGCGATGGTTTTCGGGTTGCTCTGGCCGGTAATATCGAAACCCCGGAAGAGACGGAATCGATTATTTCGCATGGGGCTTCCAATATTGGCCTCTACCGAACTGAATTTCTCTACCTTAATCGCCAGACCCTACCCAGTGAAGAGGAACATTTCTTAACCTACAAAAAAGTTACCGAGTCGCTGCCCCCGGAGAGTAACACGACAATTCGAACTTTTGACCTCGGAGCCGACAAAATTGCTTCGTCTGAACATTTTCATGAAGATAGTATCAATCCGGCTCTGGGCCTCAGGGGGGTTCGCCTCTGTCTTAATCGGCAGGATATTTTTGTGACCCAGCTTCGGGGTATTCTTAAGGCCAGTCATTTTGGCAAACTTAAAATAATGTTGCCGATGATTTCCGGTCTTAACGAGATTCGTCAGGCGCGTGAAATCATTGAGGTGACTAAGCTTGAGCTTGAACGTGAGGGGGTTCCTTTTGATTCCAAAATTCCAGTTGGAATTATGATTGAGGTGCCGTCGGCGGCGATCATATCTGACCAGCTGGCAAAGGAAGTCGATTTTTTCAGTATCGGTACTAATGATTTGATTCAATACACCTTGGCTCTTGATCGCAGCAATGAGCATGTGTCCTATCTTTACGAGCCTTTGCATCCGGCAATTTTGCGCCTCTTGACGCAGGTTATTGATAATGCCCGAGCCGCCCAAATTCCGGTCAGTGTTTGTGGCGAAATGGCAGGGGAACCGCTTTATACTCTGATTCTTCTGGGGTTAGGTCTTGACAAGTTAAGTATGAATGCGATATCGATCCCGCATGTCAAGCAGATTATTCGACAAAGTACCTTTGTCGAAGCCCGGCAAATACTGGAAGAAGCCTTGTTGATGAATACCGCTTTTGAGATTGAGGCCTATGTCGCAAAAGAGATGAATCGACGCTTTCCCGAAACCTTTTTAATGAAAATTTAATGGTGCTAAAGAGTTGAAGCGGGTAGCCTCGAACTTTGCTTCGCCCTCATAAATGGGGTCACACTCCAAAAGTGCTTCCTCGCTAAGCTCACAGCGAAGCTTGGGGTGCTGGCGCACCTTTTACCAGCAATGACCCCAATCCCGGTAGGTCGAAGTAGCCCAAAACCGAATCCGTACCTTCAAACCCTTAAACTTTGAACTTTGAACTTAAATTATGGAGTTGATATGCCGACTAAAGATTATCTTTTTTCTTCGGAATCTGTAACTGAAGGGCATCCCGATAAGGTTGCTGATCAGATTTCAGACGCAATTTTAGATAGTATTATGAGCCAGGATCGCAAATGCCGGGTTGCTTGTGAAACCATGGTGACCACCGGTATGGCGGTGATTGCCGGTGAGATTACAACCGGTTGTTATGTTGACATCCCGGCGATTGTGCGGGAGACGATCAAGAATATTGGTTACAATGATTCTGCGATGGGCTTTGACTGGGAAACCTGTGCGGTTCTGACCAGTATCGATAAGCAGTCACCCGATATCTCCCAAGGTGTAACTGCCGGCGAAGGACTCTACAAAGAGCAGGGGGCTGGCGATCAGGGGTTGATGTTCGGGTATGCCAGCAATGATACTAAAGAACTGATGCCGATGCCGATCACTTTTGCCCATAGTCTGACTCGGCAGTTGTCGCGGGTTCGCAAGAATGGCTTGCTGCCCTTTTTACGGCCTGATGGTAAGTCTCAAGTTACGATTCAATATGAAAACTTTTTGCCGAAACGCATCGATACGATTGTCGTTTCAAGCCAGCACAGTCCCGATGTTACTTATGAGCAATTGCGTGAGGCGATCATCGAAGAGGTTATTAAAAAGGTTTTGCCGGCTGAGATGATTGATGGTGAGACCACGTTTTTGGTCAACCCAACCGGCCGTTTTGTCGTCGGTGGGCCGATGGGTGATTGTGGTTTAACCGGGCGCAAAATAATTGTCGATACCTATGGTGGTAAAGGTGGTCATGGCGGGGGTTGTTTTTCCGGCAAAGACCCCAGCAAGGTTGACCGCAGTGCCTCCTATATGGCCCGTTATGTTGCTAAAAATCTGGTCGCTGCAGGGCTGGCGGCAAAATGTGAAGTTCAGCTCGCTTACGCGATTGGCGTAGCTGAACCCTTAAGCGTTATGGTCAATACTTTTGGCACCGGCAAACTCCCCTCAGAGCGTCTTTCTGAGTTGGTTCGTAAGCATTTTCAGCTCCGGCCGGCTGGCATTGTTGAAAGCCTCGATCTGTTGCGCCCGATCTATCAGCAGACGGCTGCTTACGGTCATTTCGGTCGTACTGAACCGGGTTTTTCCTGGGAGAAAACTGATCTTGCCGAAATCCTTAAAGATGCGGCTCTTTAGAACTTGAATTGAGAGGTCTCTTATGTTAAGAGCCTTGCGCGTAACCTTGGAGAGATGGCCGAGAGGTCGAAGGCGGTAGACTCGAAATCTATTGTGGGCTCTGCGCTCACCCGGGGTTCGAATCCCCGTCTCTCCGCCACAAAATTAGAAGCCCCATGAAAAGAACGGTAATTCCGCCTTTTCATGGGGCTTTTTGCGTTTACCTGTCATTACGAAGTGGCGAAAGTCACCTCGTAAGGTGACAATTTACCGTTTGCGAGTTTAATTGTAATGTTTGAGGGTTTTATTTTGATTTTCTCTGCGTCTTTGCGGGAAAATGCTTTTGTCTCCCGCAAAGACGCAAAGACGCAAAGACGCAAAGAAAAACCGCAATAGAAATAGCCGCCGCGTTTTTTTTAACAAACTACCGGGATTGGGGTCATTGCTGGTACAAGGTGCGAGCACCCCAAGCTTCGCTGTGAGCTTAGCGATGAAGCACTCTTGGGGTGTGACCCCGTTTGTGTGGGTGAAGCAAAGTCCACCTTTACCCTCTGAGGCTTTAAGGCTAGCGGGGTGTGACCCTCAAAAGATGGCATATAAGTTGCTGTAAAACAGAGCTGTTTAGAGAGATTAATCACTATTACTACTAAGGAGATTGGAATTTATGAGAAGCTTAAATGATGTCGTTTTTGTCAGTGCGGTGCGGACGCCAATGGGTAGTTTTGGTGGCACCATGAAGGATATGCAGGTTTATGATATCGGTGCTTTTCCGGTCCGGGAAGCCTTGAAACGGGCCAATGTGGTTGGTGACGATGTCGATGAGGCGATAATCGGTAACTGTCGTCAGGCTGGGAATCACGTCAATCCCGGTCGGACCGTGGCCTTGAAAGGTGGTTGTAATCCGTTGATCCCCGGGGTTACAATTAACAAAGCTTGTCCTGCCGGTATGAAAACGGCGACGATGGCGGTCTCGCAGATTGTCATGGAGCAGGCTGATATAGTACTTTGCGGCGGTATGGAGTCGATGAGTACGATTCCTTACATGCTTAAAGGAGCTCGTTTCGGTGGCTTCAAGATGGGTGATCGCAAACTTGAGGATGGCTGGGGCGACAGTTTTGATCCGATTGCCAAGGTCAGTATGGGGATGACTGCGGAAAATGTCGGCGAGAAATATGGTATAACCCGTCAGGAGATGGATGAATACGCTGCCGGTTCCCAGCAGAGAGCCCAGGCGGCAGCCGATAATGGTTGGTTTGACAATGAAATTATTCCGGTGACGATTCCCGGAACCCGAAAAAAACCTGAGTTTCAATTTACCGCCGATGAATCGATCAAAGCCGGCAGTACGGCTGAAGTTTTAAGTAAATTGCGTCCGGCCTTTAAAAAAGAGGGTGGCAAGGTAACCGCCGGTAACTCCTGCGGGCTTACTGACGGCTCCGCGATGATGATTGCCATGACCCGGGAAGCGGCGGCGGCGCGTGGCGTTAAACCGCTCTTTTCGATGGTCGATTTTACCCAGACTGCGGTCGATGGAACCTTTATGGGTGAGGGGCCGGGCGAAGCGATTCCCAAAGTGCTGCAGCGGGCCGGTATGAGTTTAAGCGATATCGACATTTTCGAGATTAATGAGGCCTTTGCCGCTCAGGTTCTGGGTAATGT
>CAYWGC010000018.1:31227-56989 GCA_964457755.1 uncultured Thermodesulfobacteriota bacterium
TCGATTTAAAAGATAAGGTAGCAATTGTTACCGGTGGGAGCCGCGGCATTGGTGCTGAGATCGCCAAGCTTCTGGGATCCTTGGGGGCTAAAGTTGCGGTCAACTATAATAAGAGTGCTGATCAGGCTGAAGCTCTGGTGGCGAAAATCAAAGCTATGGGCAGTGATGCCATCGCTTGCCAGGCCGATGTCTCAAGTCTGCCCGATGCTGAAGCTCTGGTTGCTGCAGCCAAAGAAAAATGGGGCTCTGTCCACATTCTGGTTACCAGTGCCGGCATGAACTGGGATGGTACAATCTGGAAGATGACGGCTGAGCAGTGGCAGAAGGTTATTGATGTCGATTTGACCGGAACCTTTAACTATATCCGCGCCTGTGCCCCGATCTTTCGAGAGCAGAAGTGGGGCCGGATTGTCACAATCACCTCAATCAACGGCTTGCGGGGTAAATTCGGGCAAACCAACTACTCGGCTGCCAAAGGCGGCGTTCACGCCCTGACAAAAGCTGCGGCCAAGGATCTGGGTAAATATCTGGTCACCGCAAATTCGGTTGCTCCCGGCTTTATCCTGACCGAGATGGGCGAAGCGATGCCGGATGAATTTAAACAGATCGCCATCAACGAAGGGGTTTTGAAAAAAGCGGGCTTACCTGTAGATGTTGCCAACTTGGTTGCCTTTTTAGCCTCCGATGCCGCCGGTCACATCACCGGTGAAGTTATAAAGGTCGACGGTGGCCAATATATATAATAGCTTCGAAAAATGTCCACCTGCTTCGTTTCCCTTCAACCTTCATCACTGCGGCGTACTATGTGTACGCCTCATTCCTCAGGTTTTGGGCGCCTCGCATCTGAACATTTTTCTTTGCCATTGCCTCTAGTCAGTGGTCAGTTGTCAGTTGTCTCGGGTGGGGTCATTGCTGGATAATTGGCGGTCTGGATGTTCGTTTGAATAAAAAATTTAGATCCGCCATTTATTTAGCTTTGACCCCTTTGGTGACGGCGAAGCAAAGTTCGCGGTGTTCTCAAATTTAGTTATAAAGGGAGAAAGAGTATGTCTGATTACAAATTTATTACCTACGAAGAAAAAGATGGGGCGGCTTATCTGACGATTAACCGGCCGCCGTTGAACTGGCTTGATATTACCACTATGGAAGAGATGAACTGCGCTTTGGATGGGGTTTTGGCCGCTGGTCCGGAGCTCAAAATGTTGGTCATTAAAGCTGCTGGAGAGAAAGCATTTTCGGTTGGCGTCGATGTCGGCGACCATACTGAAGATAAAGTCGGTCATATGATCGAGGCTTTTCATGGTATCTTTCGGCGTCTGGATCGTCTTGAAATTCCGACCTTGGCCGCTGTCCACGGAGCGGTCCTTGGTGGCGGTTGTGAAGTAGCCCTGTTTTGCGATATGGTTTTGGCGGCTGAAAATATCAAGATTGGTCAACCTGAGATTAAATTAGCGGTTTTCCCGCCGATCGCGGTTGCGGCTCTGCCGACTATTGTCGGCCCCAAAAAAGCTTTTGAGATGGTCCTTGGTGGCGAAGCTTTAAGGGCTGATGCGGCTTTGGCCTGCGGTCTGGTCAATAAAGTTGTGGCGCTGGAGGATTTCGAAGCCGAACTCGAAAAATTTGTGGCTACCTTTACCGCCTTGAGTGGTTCGGCTCTGCGCTCGACCAAGCGGGCTCTGAAAGCCGCTTCTGGCAAACCTTTTGCTGCGGCCTTAGAGACGGTTGAGGGCTCCTATCTTAATGACTGTATGCGTAACGTCGATGCCCGTGAAGGCCTCAACTCCTTTCTCGAAAAACGTAAACCGGTTTGGAGTAATAAGTAAATTACGAATTTTGGGCGCTCACAAATTACCGGGATTGGGGTTATTGCTGGTACAAGGTGCGCCAGCACCCCAGCTTTGACCCCGTTTATGAGGGTGAAACGAAGTTTAATGTGACTAGATGTGGCTTTATGGTGAGCTGTTGAATAGTCACTAAGTAAGGAGAAGAAAATGTCTGAAATTCCTGCAAAAATTAAAACCTGGCAGATGGTTAAGCCGGGCGAGATGAAGCTGACTGAAATCGATATGCCGCCGATAAGCGAAGGCGAAGTCTGTGTCAAGATTGCTGGCTGTGGTGTCTGCCATACTGATCTTGGTTTTTTTTACGACGGCGTTCCGACGGTTTGTGAGCCGCCCCTGACCTTAGGCCACGAAATCAGTGGTATGGTTATCGGCGGTGATGCCGAGATGATCGGTAAGGAGGTAATTATCCCGGCGGTCATGCCCTGTAATGAGTGTCCTATCTGTAAAGCCGGGCGCGGTAATCGTTGTCTGAAACAGAAGATGCCGGGCAACAGCATCGGTATGTATGGTGGGTTTTCCAGCCATATTGTGGTGCCGACTGCAGGTCTTTGTGTTATCGAAAATCGCGGCAAACGGCCGTTGTCACATTATGCCGTCATCGCCGACGCCGCGACCACACCTTACCAGGCTGCGATTCGGGCCGAGCTCGATAAACCCTATTTCCCGGATGGGGATCTGGTCGTGGTAACCGGGGCCGGTGGCGGGGTCGGTACCTATATGACCCAGATTGCCAAAGCCATGGGGGCTCGGGTGGTGATTGCGATTGACATCGATGATGAAAAACTTGAACGAGCTCTCAAATATGGAGCCGACCTGACGATCAATCCGATCGGTAAATCAAGTAGAGATGTTAAAGGAATCATAAAAGCTTACTGCAAAGAGCTGGGCGTGCCGCATAATTACGGCTGGAAGATTTTTGAGTGTTCCGGAAGTAAACCGGGACAGGCGCTGGCGCTTGACCTGCTTTCATTTATTGGTAAGCTGATAGTCGTTGGTTATTCCACAGCCAAACATGAGTACATGCTCTCGAAACTGATGGCCTTTGATGCCGAAATGATCGGGACTTGGGGCTGTCATCCGAAATACTATCCCCCGGTTCTCGATATGGTTCAGAGTGGTAAGGTTGAGATCGACGCTTTTTTGGAAACCCGGCCCATGAGTTCGATCAAGGAGTCCTTTGCCGAAGTTCACGCTAAACCGATCAGCCGCCGGATAGTTTTGATACCAGATTTCGATTAGAGGTTACTCGAAATATTTTTAACCACGAAGACATGAAGATCACGAAGTCGAAAAGCTTTTCTTCGTGATCTTCGTGTCTTCGTGGTGCAATTACAAATAAGGAGAATAAGATGTCTTTAGAATGGATACCACGCGAGAATGAACCGAAAAACCACTATCTTTGGGAAGATGATCATTTTGGCGGCGAAGGCGATGCCCCCTGTACGATCTATGAGAAACGTCCGGTTATCGATCCCGACGGCAATGTTGTTGAGGGTATCTACACCGGTTGGATTATTCTCAATAACCCGAAACAGTACAACTCTTACACAACCGAGATGGTTAAAGGTGTAATCGCCGGTTTCCAGCGGGCCTCTGCCGACCGTCAGGTGGTTGCGGCCATCTTTACTGCAGTTGGCGACAAGTCCTTCTGTACTGGTGGTAATACTAAGGAATATGCTGAGTACTATTCCAAGCGGCCCCAGGAGTACGGCGACTATATGGATCTTTTCAATGGTATGGTTGATGCGATCTTAAATTGTAAAAAACCGACCATCTGCCGGATCAACGGGATGCGTGTCGGTGGCGGTCAGGAGATCGGGATGGCGACTGATTTGTCGGTTGCTTCCGATCTCGCGATTTTAGGGCAGGCTGGCCCCAAGCACGGCTCGGCTCCGGATGGCGGCTCGACCGATTTTCTGCCTTGGTATCTCGGGATAGAGCAGGCTATGTGGAATTGCGTTTCCTGTGAGATGTGGAGTGCCTATAAAATGAAACGTGAGGGCCTGCTTTCCAAGGTTGTTCCGGTCATTAAAGATGGTGAAAAATGGGTTCGTAATCCTTTAATTGAGACCGACAAATGGGTTGATGATGGTGAAATAGTTTACGGTGAATTCAAAACTGGAGCCGCCGCCAAAGAGGCGCGTGCCTATATCAAGAACGCGACCACTGATTTCGAATTGCTCGACAAGGCGGTCGACGAAATTATCTGGCGTTTTACCAACCTGATGCCGCATTGTCTCATGAAGTCGGTAGACGGAATTCGCGCCAAGAAGAAGTTTTTCTGGGATCAGGCGAAGTTGCCCAACCGGCACTGGCTTGCCGCTAATATGAATTATGAAGCTTTTATGGGTTTTAATGCTTTCAATACGAAAAAGATCACAGGCCAGGATACGGTCGATTTTATCAAATATCGGCAGTTGGTGGGTGAAGGTCAGGAGATTGGTGAAGCCCTTTACGAGCAGACTTTTGGTAAACCGCAAGAGTAGTATCTTAAAACAATGAGATTGTAGTTAGTCGAAGGACGGGATGGATAACATCCCGTCCTTTTTGTTTTGACATTGATGTGCTGGTTGTGTATCGTTGTTGTAACACATGAGAAGTTTTCAATGAATTGACGGTTATCAGGGAGGCGCCTATGCTGGAAGTAAATATTAGAGAGGCACGTTCCCATTTCGGTGAGTTACTGAGCCGAGTGGAAAAAGGGGAACAGGTTATGCTGACCCGACGGGGTAAACGGGTTGCTCGTTTGATGCCGTTGGACCTTGAAGAGCACCTGCCGAGTTTGGAAGCATTCAGAAGATCAATAGTTGTTAAGGGAGAGACAATGAGTCAAACGGTTATTGCTGGTCGTTTAGAGGAGCGCTATTAATGGCCTATCTTGATACCAGTTTATTGGCTGCTTACTACTGTCCGGAACCTTTAAGTGAACAAGTTGAAGAGTTGATTTTACAGGATCCGGATCCTGTGATCAGCCAACTGAGTGAGGTCGAACTTTTTTCAGCGGTGGCAAGAAAAATAAGAGAGGGCAACCTTCTTGCTGGTGATGGTGAAAAAATTGTCAGGCTCTATCGTCATCATGTAGAATCTTTAAACTTATATCGCACTTTGACGGTTGAGCCTGAACATTTTCGCCAAGCGGGTAGTTGGATCTGCCGCTTTAATTTATCGCTACGGACTTTGGATGCTCTGCATTTGGCGGTTAGTGTTAGTGAGGGATTAGCGCTCTTTACTGCAGATCGTAAACTTGCCGTTGCGGCCGAAAAGTTGGGCCTGGATGTTGTTTGTGTGTCGCAGGATAAAGGATAGTTTATGTCAAAATTGCTCTGTTTGATTGATACCAGCGCTCTGGTCTATCGTGCTTTTCATGCAATCAGGCCCTTGACCACCTCGACTGGTCAACCTACCAATGCTTTGTTTGGTTTTTGCCAGATGTTAATGAAGGTGCTTGAAGATTTTAAACCGACCCATGCCGTGGCAGCTCTCGATCTTCCCGGGAAAACTTGGCGGCACCAGGTTTTCCCCGCCTATAAAGCGCAGCGGCCGCCGATGGATCCCGAATTGGCGGCGCAATTTCCGTTTGTGCCTCGTCTCCTTAAGGCCTTTGCTCTGTCGGCGGTGGGGGTAGCGGGTTTTGAGGCGGACGATGTTATTGCCACTTTGACACACCGTGGGCGGGCGGCCGGATATGAGATTCTGATTATCTCCGGCGATAAAGATCTTATGAGCCTGGTCGGCGACGGGGTCGTCATGTTTGATACCATGAAAAACAAACATTACGACTTGGAAGCGGTAGCCGAACGTCATGGAGTGACCGGTGAACGCCTGCTTGATCTGCTCGCTCTGGCCGGAGATGCCGCCGATAATATTCCCGGAGTGCCGGGGGTCGGCCCCAAAACCGCCCTCAAACTGCTGGCTGAATTTGGCGACCTTAAAACCCTGCTTCAGGAGAGTGAGCGGATTGAACGTAAAAGCTGGCGCGAAAAAATGTTACAAAATCGAGCCGCAGCTGAACTCTCTCGGCGCCTGGTGACCCTCTCCGATGATGTGGAGATTGGTTTGGGACTGGATGATTTTCTCTGTCGAGACCCCGATCGCGCCGCTTTGCGGGAGCTTTTTGCGGAACTTGAATTTCATGCCTTAAGTCGTAAACTGAGTCCTCGGCAGACCGTAACCCGGGAGGGTTATCGCCTGATTGATACCCCGGATAAGTTCGCCGGGTTATTAGAAGAGCTTAACGGGGTGCATGAACTCGCCGTTGATACCGAGACGACATCCGTGGATCCGATGAGCGCCGAGTTGGTGGGCATCTCCCTGGCCTGGACTAAAGATAACGCCGTCTACATCCCGGTGGGGCACGACGGTGATGTAACTCAGTTGGATAAAGAGACAGTTTTGGCCGGGTTGCGACCGGTGTTGGGTGCTGGCAAGGTCAAAAAATGGGGCCAGAATATCAAGTACGATGCCATTGTTTTGAAACGGGCCGGTTTAGAGCTTGGTAGTTTAGATTTTGATTCGATGGTGGCCTCCTACCTGGTCAACCCGACCCGGCATCGGCATGGACTTGATGCTCTGGCGTTAGAATATCTCGGGCATACCCCGATTACTTTCAAGGAGGTGGTCGGTTCGGGTCGCAATCAGGTGACCATGGATAAAATTGTGCCGGAGAAAGTTTCCGATTATGCCTGTGAAGATGCCCAGTTGGTCTTTCTGCTGACAAAATTGTTGGCGCCGAAATTGAAAGATGACGATCTCGAGGAACTTTTTTTAAAGATAGAAAGGCCCTTGATCGAGGTCTTGATGCGGGTCGAGATGAATGGGGTCTATCTTGATGTTGAGTTGCTCAAAAAGACCACCATTGACTATGAAAAGCGTCTGCAGGCGATGGCAGTAGAGGTCTATGAGCTGGCCGGGGGTGAATTTAATATCAATTCGCCCAAACAGTTGGCCGAGATCCTTTTTGAGCGCCTGGGCCTGCCGGTTTTGAAAAAGAGTAAAACCGGACCCTCAACGGCGCTCGATGTTTTGCAGAGGTTGTCCACAGAACACCCTCTGCCGGCGAAAATCTTAGAGTACCGATCCCTTGCCAAACTGGTTTCAACCTATCTTGTGGCTCTGCCGCGGCTCGTCAATCGCCACACCGGACGGGTTCATACCTCCTACAACCAAGCCGTAACGGCGACCGGGCGGCTCTCCTCCTCCGACCCCAATCTCCAGAATATTCCGATTCGGGGGGTTGACGGTGCAGTTATTCGCCAGGCTTTTATCGGAGCCGGTGCTAATCTGATCCTGGCGGCTGACTACTCGCAGATCGAACTACGCATTCTGGCCCATTTTTCCGGAGATCCGGCTTTGGTCGATGCCTTTAGAAAAGGCGATGACATCCATACCCGGACCGCTGCAGAAGTCTTTAATGTATTGCCGATGATGGTCAGCCCCGAAATGCGGCGCCAGGCCAAAACCATTAATTTTGGCTTGATCTACGGGATGGGGGCGCATAAATTGGCCCGTGAGCTTGATATTGACAGAAAAACTGCAAAGGCCTATATAGAGGGCTATTTTGTCGCTTACTCCGGGGTGAAAAAATATTTTGCCAAGGTTGTGGCTGAAGCTGAACGCCTGGAATATGTTTCGACGATCTTTAAAAGGCGTCGCTATCTTCCGGAAATAAACAGCAAAAATAATAACTTGAAAGAGATGGCCCGGCGCACTGCCCTAAATACTCCGATCCAGGGGACGGCAGCTGATCTGATCAAATTGGCTATGGTGGTTATCGACCAATGCTTGCGTGAACGTAAATTTAAAAGCAAGATGATCATGCAGGTTCACGATGAACTGGTCTTTGAAGTGCCGCCGGATGAAGTTGATGAGCTGACCCTGATGGTTCGCAAAGAGATGGCAGATGTCCACCCCCTGAAAGTACCGCTCGTTGTCGATATCGGGGTTGGTAAAAACTGGCTGGAGGCGCATTAAATAAATTTATGACTTCATTTCAGGACACCCTCGATTATCTTTACGGACTTGAGCATTTTGGCATCAGTCTCGGACTCGAGAATATTGACGAACTTTGTGAATCCTGTGGGAATCCTCAGAAGAAGTTGTGTATTGTTCATGTTGCCGGCAGTAATGGCAAAGGCTCAAGCATTGCCTTTTTACGGGAGATGCTGCGTCGGCATGGGCTTTCGGTCGGGGTCTACAGTTCTCCCCATTTACGTCATTTTTCTGAGCGCATTGTCATCAATGAGATTCCGATCAGTGAAACTGAAATCGTTGCTTTAACCCGAGAGCTACGTCCCGCCGTTGAAAAAATTCCTCGTATCGTTACTTTTTTCGATTTTACCACCTGCATGGCCCTGCTCTATTTTGCCCGGCAGGCTCCCGATATTGTGCTACTTGAGACCGGTCTTGGGGGACGTCTTGATGCCACCAATGTGGCGCGCAAACCCCTGCTTACCATGATCACTAATATCGCTCTTGAACATGAGGATTTTTTAGGCTCGACGCTATTGGCGGTGGCGGCGGAAAAAGCTGGCATTCTGAAACCGGGGGTGCCCTTGGTCTCCGGCGTCAAGCAGGAGAAGGTCCGCGCTTTCTTAGCTGAAAAGCAACGGGAGATGGCAGCCGCAAGCGATTTTCTGGGGCGGGATTTCCGGATTAGGCGCCACCGTGACGGAACCTTTTCCTACTTTGGCTCGGACTATCGTTTTGCTGGCTTAAGGCTTTCAATGAGCGGTCGCCATCAGCAGGATAACGCGGCTTTGGCGTTGCGGGCCCTGGAGTATATTTCATATGAAGGTCTTTTTGAGATTGATGCAGAGAAAGTGACCGAGGCCCTGTTTCAGGTGCGCTGGCCCGGGCGTTTGCAGAAGGTGGCAAGCGCTCCTGACATCTATCTTGACGGGGCCCATAATCCGCATGGAGTGCGCGCTCTGGAACCGGAATTGCGGCGTCTGGCGACTGACCGCCGGCTGATTTTAATTCTCGGCGTTATGAAGGATAAACGGATTAAGGATATGGTGGCCCGGCTTGTTCCTCTGGCCGATGAAGTAATTGTCACGCAGGCGCCTCTGGATCGGGCCTGCTCGCCGGAGCGGTTGGCTGAAGAGGTCAGGAAGCACTGTGCCAAAGTAACCGTGACTGACTCGGTGGCCGAGGCTTTTGTTTTGGCTCGTGATCGGGCAAAGCCACAAGATCTGATCTTCCTTACCGGATCGCTCTACTGTGTCGGTGAGGCCTTTAATGTGCTGGATCTGCCAGTCGTCCAGGAGAGCTCATGAAGGTAACCGCAATTTATGGCAGTCCTCGGCGTAATGGTAATACTGCCAAACTTTTACAATCTGCAATTGCGGGAGCCCGCAGTGCCGGGGCTGAGGTGACTGAGATTGTCTTAAGAGATCTTAAACTACAGCCCTGCCTTGAGATCTACGCTTGTCAGAAAGATGGTTGTTGTGCCATTAAAGATGATTTTTATGGTTTGGCGGAGACTCTGCTTTCCGGCCAAGCGACAATTTTGGCTTCACCGATATTTTTCTATGCCGTCAGCGCCCATGTCAAAGCTCTGATGGATCGTTGTCAGTCTTTGTGGGTGAAAAAATACTGGCTCGATAAAAAACCTCTGGGACGACTCGATAATCACAAACCCGGCCTTTTTCTTTCCGTCGGAGCGACTCAGGGGAAACGGCTTTTTGAGGGAGCCCAGATGAGTGTCAAATATTTTTTCGACACCTTTGATACTGCGCTTTGGCGGACTTTGGGTTATCGCGGCCTCGATGAGGCCGATGATATTCTTAAACATCCCGAGTATCTCGCCGAGGCCCGCCAGGCTGGAATCGATTTAGTAGGGGAATTAAATATCAGCGGGTAGCGGCGAATATCGCTGCTGTTCGTCCTATCTCGGTTGGGGTCGTTTCTTGACACTTGGCGGCAGCGATGATCTTATAAAACCGGGATATTTAACCCGCCATTTGTCAAGATGTGACCCCGTTTATGAGGGCGAAGCAAAGTAGTAAGCTGCACGTAGTTAATTTTTACCCATTACAATCCAGGAAAATATGCAAAGATTTAAGGTTAAAAATTACCCTATAATACTCTTTCTTGTCAGTTTGTCAGTTCTGCTAACGGGAATTTCAATCCCGGTTTCTGCCGCAGTCCCCCACCTGGCCGGTGCCACCGCTGCCGTTGCCGATAAAACGGTTGAGATTGAGGCCCGCTATCTCTATTATGACAAACAGGCCAATCTCTACCATGCTCAAGGCGAGGTTGTAATTCGTCAGGAGGGGATGGAGTTACAAGCCGACAAGGCCGTGCTCAATCAAGCTTTAAATGAATTTGAGGCCTGGGGTGATGTGCTTTTGCGTGATCGTACCGACTATCTTGCCTGTCGTTATCTCAAGTTTAACTATCAAAAACAGATCGGTTCAATCAAAAATGGCCGGATTTTTATTAAAGAGAAAAATTACTATATTACCGGCGAAAATATCGAAAAGTTGGGTCCCAACGAGTACGATGTCGAGAATGCAACCCTGACCACCTGTGATGCGGAACGTGCCGCTTGGTTGATTCGCTGTAAAAAGGTGCATGTTAAAGAGGGAGGCTACGGGGTCGTTGACAATGCCGTCTTCACCGTCAAAAATGTCCCGGTACTCTATCTTCCCAAAGGGGTCTTTCCGGTTAATACCAAGCGTCAGACCGGTTTTTTACTGCCTGGTATTGGCTACTCCGACAAAGATGGTGTGATTGTTAAAAATGCGTTTTTCTGGGCGATTAACCGCTCCCATGACTTGACCCTCTATCCCGAAATCTATAGCGAGAGAGGGGTCAAATTTGGGGCTGAATATCGTTATGTCATCAATGAACAGGCCCAAGGGGATATCCGGGCATCTTTTATCAGCGACCAGCTGGTTGAGGATAATCCTGAAGATTACCCTGATGCCGACAAAGAGCGCTGGGCCTTTGGGGCGCACCATTTCCAGACCTTAAAGGTGGGTACGACTTTAAAGGCTGATGTCAACCTCGTCAGCGACAATGAGTATTTAGAGGACTTTCCAGATACTTTTTCGGGTAATTTCATCGATGAACTGGATAACTCCGACGCTAAAACTGATACCTATCTGCGCTCTCTGGCGGTGGCCTCCCATAGTTGGGAGCGTTACAATGTAAGTGGTGAAGCCCGTTACTATCAATCACTGCTGCGCAAAAATGATGATGCCACCCTGCAATTGCTGCCGGAAGTTGCACTTACCGCTCTCAACCAACCGGTGCCTGGGGTTGATTGGCTTTTTTGGCGGATGCAGGGCACCTATGCTAATTTCTGGCGCAAAGATGGCGAGCGCGGCCACCGTTTCGATTTTAATCCCTCTCTGACTATGCCGCTTAAATTTGGGGTTTTCGAGGTTATCCCTTTTCTTGAGCTTCGGGAAACCTGGTATCAAACCAATAATTCAGATGTTCGCAGTGATGGCAGTGAGTCCCGGGAGACGCTGGCGGCCGGGGTTGAAATAAAGAGTGTAGCGGAACGGGTTTACGCCTGTGACTGGTTCGGCATGGATCGCTTGCTTCATACCTTGGAACCGACCGTTGGCTATCGTTATGTCCCCGATGTGGACCAGTCTGACCTGCCCGCATTTGATGATCTTGACTATCTGGCAGAGGAGAGCAATGTTACCTGGGCCCTGGTTAGTCGCTTGGTTGGACGTTATCCTAAAGCCGGAGCCCTTGACCAGTTTGATTATCATGAGTGGCTGAAATTTCAGGTTGGCCAGGCCTACAGTTTCATCGATGTTGCCGATGGCGTACGCTTTTTAGAAGATGATCAACACGCTTCGAATTTTTTCAGCCAGCTTGAGCTGCGCAGTCGTGGCGGTGGCCTCTACATGAAACTTGAAAACCGTTTCGATCCCTATGACAACGCCAACGAGTTGATGACGGCCCTTATCAGTACCAATGGCCGGCGCGGTGATTTTCTCTCGCTTGAGTATCGTTATGAACGGGAGATTGCCGAACTTGTTACCGGGGTTGGTCGTCTGCCGCTCTCGAGTTGGCTCGATGTTTATGGCAGTGTTCGATATTCCGTCGCCGACAGCCATATCTGGGAGACCATCTACGGCTTCAACTACCATCCCCAATGCTGGTCGTTGGACTTTTCAGTTGATGAGGAGCGCGATCCCTACGATCTCTCCTTTCGTTTATTGTTGAGTCTTAACGGACTGGGGGGCTTGGGAAGTAATTAAGGAGAAAATATGCATATAACCGTAATCGGTACCGGCTATGTCGGTTTAGTGACTGGTGCTTGTCTTGCCGAGTTTGGTATGAATGTTCTTTGTGTTGACCTTGATGAGGTGAAAATCGCAGCTTTAAATCGGGGTGAAATTCCGATCTACGAACCTGGTCTCGAAGATCTGGTCAGTCGTAATGTGGCTCAGAAACGGCTCGCCTTCAGTACCGATCTGGAGCAGGGGATTGCTGCCTCTTTGGTTATCTTTATCGCCGTTGGCACGCCACCGGCGGCCGATGGTTCGGCCGATTTAAGTCAGGTTCGCGGGGTGGCCGCGGATATTGGCCGCTACATGAACGGTTACAAGGTAATTGTTGATAAAAGTACGGTTCCGGTTGGTACCGGCCAGATGGTTAAAGAGGTGGTCAGCGAAAATCAGTCGACCAAGATCAATTTTGATGTCGTCTCAAACCCTGAATTTTTGCGTGAAGGTTCCGCTATTGGCGACTTTATGCGGCCTGACCGGGTTGTGATCGGGGCCGAGAGTGAGCAGGCGGCAGCCATCATGAAGGATATCTATAATGTTCTCTACTTGAATGAGACCGCTTTTGTTTTGACCAATATTGAGACTGCAGAACTGATCAAATATGCCGCTAACGCCTTTCTCGCGACCAAGATCAGTTTTATTAATGAAGTTGCCAATCTTTGTGAGAAGGTTGGTGCTAATGTTCAGCAGGTGGCGCGGGGGATTGGACTTGATGGACGTATCGGCAAAAAATTTCTCCATGCCGGGCCCGGCTACGGGGGTTCATGTTTTCCTAAAGATACGCTGGCGATGGCGGCCACCGGCCGCCAATATGAAGAACCTCTGGCAATTGTCGAGGCCGTGATAGAAGTTAACCGGCGCCAGCGGCAACGGATGGTCGAAAAGGTGACAGCTCTGCTGGGTGGAGATGTTAAAGGTAAAACGGTTGCCGTGTTAGGGCTCTCTTTCAAGCCCGAAACCGATGATGTCCGCGATGCTCCGGCTTTCTATTTTATTAAAGCCTTAAGTGAGCTGGGGGCCAAGATCAGGGTCTATGATCCGGAAGCGATTGCGGCCTTCAAAGAACTTTGTTCTGAGGACGAAGTGTATTATGCCGAAGATGCTTACGAAGCGGCGACAGATGCCGATGTGCTGGTTTTGATGACCGAATGGAATCAATTTCGCTATCTCGACCTTGAGCGCCTGCGTGGCCTTATGGTGCAACCGATTTTTGCCGATCTCCGTAATGTTTATGATGGCGATAAAGTGAGAGCTTCAGGTTTCACCTATGTCGGTGTTGGCCGCAAATAATTAAGAGCAGTTTTTTCTTGACAGGGGAGCGCATACTATAATAGTGAACCCTTTCGTTAGGACGGTATGCAATATACAATTCCATGTGGGTTCTAAACTCTTGTGACTTTTCAGGTTGTCGTTTCGTCTCAAGTGGGGTCATTGCTGGTCTAAAGGCGACCGGGGTGATCACGTAAGCCGAAATCTCGATTCGCTTTAGTCCAGCTTTGGCCCCGTTAATGGGGGCGAAGCAAAGTTTATAGTTGTTCGTTGTAACTTAATTTTTGGATAAATTATCCGGGGGGATTAGCAAGATGTCATTGAGAGAAGCCCAGTTAGATCGTTTAGAGAGTATGAATAAGGCCGCTGAGATAAGCGGTGGCGAGGCGCGTATCGCCAAACAGCATGAGTCTGGGAAGTTGACCGCCCGTGAGCGCATGCTCTATTTTTTTGATGAGGGAACCTTTGAGGAGATCGACAAATTTGTCACTCATCGTTGTACCGATTTCGGGATGGAGAAGAAAAAAATTGTCGGTGATGGGGTGGTCAGCGGTTACGGTCGGGTCAACGGTCGTCTGACTTATGCCTGCGCCCAGGATTTTACTGCGATTGGCGGGACATTAAGTGAGACCAATGCCCAGAAGATGTGCAAAATTCTCGATATGGCGGCTAAAAACGGGGCTCCTTTTATTGCTTTGAATGATTCGGGTGGCGCCCGGATTCACGAAGGTGTCTCCAGTCTTGGCGGTTACGCGGAACTATTTTACCGCAATACCATCTATTCAGGTGTTATCCCGCAGATTGCTGCGATTCTAGGTCCTTGTGCCGGTGGTGCCGTCTACTCTCCGGCGATCATGGATTTTATTATCATGACGAAAAAGAGCAGTTTCATGTTTATTACCGGTCCCAACGTTATCAAAACGGTAACTAACGAGGATGTTACTCAGGAGAAACTGGGTGGTGCCAATACCCATATGAAGACCAGTGGTGTGGCTCATATGGCTGGGGAGAGCGACCAAGATACGATTGATCAGACCAAACGTCTGCTTTCATTCTTGCCGCAGAGCAACCGGGAAAAAGCGCCGCTGGTGCATTTTGAGGGTGAAGTTGGGGCCGTCATCCCCGAGCTCAACGATATTGTTCCGGCCGATTCCCGTCGGCCTTATGATATTAAGAAGATCATCAAGCTGGTCGCCGACAATGGGGATTTTATGGAGACTCAACCGGATTACGCAAAAAATCTGGTTGTCGGTTTTGCTCGTTTTAATGGTGAATCGGTCGGTATTATCGCCAACCAGCCCAATTTCATGGCCGGTTGTCTCGATATCAATGCCTCCGACAAGTGTGCCCGTTTTATTCGTTTTTGTGATTGTTTCAATATTCCGCTTCTGACCTTTGTCGATGTTCCCGGCTTTCTGCCCGGTTCTGGCCAGGAGTTTGGTGGAATTATCCGTCACGGCGCCAAGATTATCTATTCTTATGCCGAGGCGACGGTTCCGAAAATCACCGTTACCACTAGAAAATCTTTTGGCGGGGCCTACTGCGCCATGTCGTCGCGGCAGCTTGGTGCTGATATTCACTTTGCCTACCCGACGGCCGAATTTTCGGTTATGGGTCCGGACGGTGCAGTTAATATCGTTTTTAACAAAGAGCTCAAGGCCGCTGAGGATACGGTTGCCAAACGTCAGGAGTTGGTCGATAACTACAAGGAAAACTTTGCCAACCCTTACCGGGCTGCTTCTTACGGATTTGTCGATGAAGTGATTAAGCCGGAGATGACCCGGATAAAGATCATTCGCGCCCTGGAGATGCTGCAGGATAAAGAAGAGCAGCTGCCCTATCGTAAGCATGGCAATATGCCGCTGTAAATTACTAAGAGGTGAATATATGAGTTGTACAGAGAAAAAAATGCGCCTGGCGGAACGTCAGGAGCAGTGGCAGGGGATGGTTGATAAAGCCTTGAGCCGTTTTCCGGAACGTAAAGAGAATTTTTCGACAACCTCCGGGATTGAGATGAAGCGACTCTTTGGGCCGGTTGATGTTGAAGCTGTTGACTTTACAGAAGATGTTGGTTTCCCCGGCGAATTTCCCTTTACCCGTGGGGTGCAGCCGACCATGTATCGGGCTCGTTTCTGGACCATGCGTCAATACGCCGGGTTTGGTTCGGCCAAGCAGACCAATGAACGTTATCGTTATCTTCTCGGACAGGGACAAACCGGTTTAAGTGTCGCCTTTGACCTGCCGACCCAGATCGGTTACGATTCCGATATGGAATTGGCTGACGGCGAGGTTGGTAAAGTCGGTGTCGCCATTGATTCGCTGGCTGATATGGAGATTCTTTTCGACCAGATCGATCTTGACAAGGTCAGCACTTCGATGACCATCAATGCTCCGGCGGCAGTGCTTCTGGCGATGTATATCGCGGTGGCGGAAAAACAGGGGGTGAGCTCCGATAAGTTGCGCGGCACGATTCAGAATGATGTCTTGAAAGAGTATTTTGCCCGTGGTACCTATATCTTTCCGCCGCAGCCGTCGATGAAGATCATTACCGATATCTTTTCCTATTGCAAAGATAATATGCCCAACTGGAATACCATCAGTATCAGTGGTTACCATATCCGCGAAGCGGGTTCTTCAGCGGTTCAAGAAGTCGCATTTACGTTGGCGGACGGCCTTGCTTATGTCGATGCGGCGATTAAGACCGGTCTTGATGTCGATGTTTTTGCCAAACGTCTTTCATTCTTTTTCAATGTCCATAACAATTTTCTCGAAGAGGTAGCCAAATTCAGGGCTGCTCGCAGGCTTTGGGCGCGGCTTATGAAGGAACGTTTCGGCGCCAAAAAAGCCTCTTCAATGATGATGCGTTTTCATACTCAGACGGCCGGTTGTAGTTTGACGGCGCAACAGCCCGACAATAATGTGGTCCGGGTCACGATGCAGGCCTTGGCTGCAGTGTTGGGTGGGACTAATTCGCTACATACCAACTCCCGGGATGAGGCGCTCTGTCTGCCGACCGAAGATTCGGTCCGGATTGCTCTTAGAACCCAGCAGATTATCGCCCATGAAAGTGGGGTTGCTGATACTATCGATCCTTTGGCCGGTTCTTATATGGTTGAGTCGATGACCTCGGAGATTGAGGAAAAAGCCTTAGCATACATCAAGAAAATCGATGATCTGGGTGGGGTTGTCAAGGCCATTGAAGCCGGATTTATGCAGCAGGAGATTGGTGACAGTGCCTATGCCTACCAGAAGTCAGTTGAGACTGCCGATCAGGTAATTGTTGGTGTCAATAAATTTACGATCGAGGAGGCCCCGCCGACAAACCTCTTACGTGTAAAACAGGAGATGGAGATCGAGCAGCGTAAGAGTCTTGCGGCCGTGAAGGCGGGCCGCGACGCGAATGCCGTTGCCGACTCACTTAAAGCGTTAAGGCAGGTCGCTGAATCTGGAGATAATCTTTTACCGGTCATCGTCTCCGCCGTCAAAACCTATGCGACATTAGGTGAGGTTTGTGGCGTGCTCCGAGAAGTTTTTGGTGAATATATAGAATCCTAAATTTGTTTGTGACTATTTAAGGTTTTGTTCCAAATTATCTCGATGTGGTGACAGACCTCCAGGCAGGGCTTCAGCCCTTAGCCGGTCTGAGCTCTGTCCCTGGTTACAGTGGGGTACCCCCTAAAGGGCATAAACTTCACAAAGTTCGAGGTTACCCGCTTTAATTTAAAGCAAACCGAGGAGAAGTGAAAATGGATAAAAAAATAAAAGTATTGATTGCCAAGCCTGGGCTTGATGGCCATGATCGTGGCGCCAAGGTAGTATCGAGAGCTCTGCGTGATGCCGGGATGGAGGTTATCTATACAGGTATTCGCCAGACGCCGGAACAGATTGTCGCAACCGCCGTGCAGGAAGATGTCGATAGTATAGGTATGAGTTGTCTCTCCGGTGCCCACAATAAACTTTTTCCCAAAGTAGTAAACCTGCTGAAAGAGAAAGGGGCTGGCGATGTCTTAGTTTTTGGTGGTGGTATTATTCCGGATGAAGATATCGAGGGCCTGAAGGCCGCCGGCGTTACGGAGATTTTTCTGCCAGGAACTTCGACCGAAGATACTATCGCTTTTATTAGAAATAATGTAAAATAGGAAAATATTTTTCACCACGAAGACTCGACGAGCACGAAGGAATTTCTTTTCTTCATGCCCTTCGTGGTGCACACAAAAAATGCGCCATTTGCTTCCGGTATGTTTGGGGCAGGAGGTTTTTGAAAGGATTTTAAAGTGGAAGATTTAGTTGACGGACTTCTGTCCGGTAAGGTGCGGTCGCTGGCCAAAGCGATTACTGTTGTCGAAAATGACCGGCCTGGAAAAAGAGTGCTTTTAAAACGGATTTATCCTAAAACAGGCAACGCCTATCTGCTTGGTATTACCGGCCCTCCGGGAGCTGGCAAAAGTACCTTGACAGACAAGGTGATTGCCAACCTGCGTAAGCAGGGTAAAACTGTCGGAGTTATTGCAGTTGACCCCTCGAGCCCCTTTTCCGGGGGTGCGATACTTGGTGATCGCATTCGTATGCAACAGCATGCCTTGGATGATGGGGTCTTTATTCGCAGCATGGCAACCCGTAACCATCTGGGTGGTTTGGCCAAGAATACGGTTGATGTTATCCATCTGCTTGATGCCTTCGGTAAAGATGTTATTATTGTCGAGACTGTTGGTGTTGGTCAGGATGAGGTGGATATCGTCCGCATTGCTCAGACCACGGTGGTTGTGATGGTTCCAGGTCTTGGTGATTCAGTGCAGATCGCTAAGGCGGGAGTTATGGAGATTGCCGATGTCTTTGCTATCAATAAATCTGATCGTGACGGTGCCGACAAGCTGTTCAGCGAAATTCGAGCGATGCTCGATATGATTAAAGGTGATATTAAACCTGAGATTTTCAGAACTGTAGCTGTCGATAATATTGGCATTGATGAGCTCGTGCAGGGCATTTTTGCGCATGGAGCCCGGGTTGAAGAGAGCGGTGTTATTGAAGAGAAGCGGGCTCAAAAAGCCGAAAGTGAATTACGGGCCTACCTGGTGGATAATATCATGGAGCGTTCTATGGGAATGAGTCTCTATGGTGATGTGGTAAAACGGGTTGCCGTCAAAGAGATAACCCCGATGGATGGGGTCGAGGAACTTTTTGCCGGTCTGGGAATGACCATAGGAGAAGAGTAAAATGTTGAAAAAAATTGACCATATTGGCATTGCTGTAAAAGATATCGATGAGACCTCTAAGTTTTATCGTGATATGCTGGGTATGGAGTTTCATGGCATGGAGGAGGTCGCCGACCAGAAGGTCAAAGTCGCCTTTTTCCAGATCGGAGAAACCCACATTGAACTGGTCTGTCCGACCAGCGATGATTCGGCCGTTGCCAAACATCTTGAGAAAAAAGGCGAAGGCATTCACCACATCTGTTATGCCACCGATGATATTATTGCAGACTTGAAGGATCTTAAAGATAAAGGTGCGCGTCTGATCGACGAAGAACCGCGTATTGGAGCTCATGGAGCTCAGATTGCCTTCATTCATCCCAAAACCTCGAAAGGGGTTTTAACCGAACTTTCACAAAAGTAGTGGTTAGTTATCAGTTGTTAGTGAAACTCTTATTTCTGACAACTGGCGACTGACAACTGGCGACTGGCCACTGAATTTATGAATAGTTATCCCGGAGCTCTGCAAGGACTGGTCGAACATCTGATGAAATTGCCGGGTGTCGGTCGTAAGACCGCAGCTCGGCTCGCGTTTCATATGGTGCGGATGCCGGGAGAACAGGCTGAGAAACTGGCGGCGGCGATTATTGATGTCAAAAACCGACTAACCCTTTGCACGTTTTGCCAGAACCTCACGGAAAATGAGCTTTGTCCTATTTGTAGCGATACGGCTAGAGATTTACATCAACTCTGTGTGGTTGAATATCCTGCCGATGTTGCCTCAATTGAGAATAGTGGATCTTTTAGAGGGCGCTATTTTGTTCTGCATGGCGTTCTAGCGCCGATGCAGGGCTTAGGGCCGGACGATTTGCGGCTTGAAAAAATTCGACAAATAGTGTTAGATAATAAAATAAATGAGGTGGTGATTGCCACCAACCCTACAGTAGAAGGCAATACTACTGCCCTTTTCTTGAGCCGTTTTCTACGACCTTTGGGGATTCACTTAAGCCGACCGGCTTGCGGATTACCGGTTGGCGCCGACCTTGAATATATGGATTCTGTAACCATTCGTAAGTCTATGGATGGGCGGGGCCCTCTCTAATAACCTTGGGAATTTTTTATCCTGAAGGTTAATTTTTTTTAATTTATCTATATCAAACCAATAAACGCTTCACTTTTACTTTTTAATATTGTATACAGTACACGGTTAAACCGCATTGTATACATGGTTATCTTTAGATTGATGCCGATGTTTTATCTAAGTTAGTCAGGAGCTTGATCCTTTTTCAATATAGCCCTTAGTCAAAAGGAGAACTTTTCATGATCGAAGTCAGAGTACATGGCAGAGGTGGCCAGGGTGGAGTTACCTCGGCAGAGATGTTGGCCATTGCCGCGATCAACGAAGGCAAATTTGCCCAGGCCTTTCCCAGTTTCGGGCCGGAACGGCGGGGGGCTCCGGTTATCGCCTTTGCCCGCATTAGTGAGGCAAAGATTCGTAACCGCACAAAAGTTTACAATCCGGATGTTGTAATTGTTCTGGATCCATCGGTGTTATCGATTGTTAATGTCGAAGAGGGTTTAAAGAGTGATGGCATGCTGGTTATCAACAGTGCCAAATCGGTGGCTGAATTACGTCAGGAGTATGGTTTTAAAACCTCTCTGGCGCGGGTTGATGCAACCCATATTGCGTTGGAGGAGCTGGGCTTGCCAATTACCAATACGACGATGTTGGGAGCGGCTGTTAAAGCTCGCACCTTGATTCCGGTTGAAGCCTTGGTTGGCCCTCTGGAAACCCGTTTCGGGCGTATTGCGGCACGCAATATCAAAGCCATGCGGCGAGCCTATGACGAGACCGAAATTGATCTCATCTAAGAGCCGTCAACCTTGATGATGGTTTCGACAAAATTTATGATGTCGGACGAGCTAAGGAGAGTAATAGTGACGAAGAAATTTAATGAAAAAGCCTGGCATGAGTATGAGTTGGGTTTTATGGTCTCTCAGCCCGGTTGTGCGACCGAGTACCGCACCGGAGACTGGCGCTCCCAGCGCCCCCAAACCAATAAGGATAAATGTATCAAATGCGGGGTTTGTTATCTGGTCTGTCCGGAAGGGGCGATCGTTCTGGCCGCCGATGGTACCTATGATTTTGATCTTGAGCATTGTAAGGGTTGCGGTATCTGTGCAACCGAATGCTGGACCGGCTGTATCAGCATGGTTGAGGAGGGCGAATAATGGCTAAAAGAGTAGGAATTGAAGTTTCGCTGGCGATCAGTGAGGCGGTCAAGCTGGCTAATGTCGATGCCATTGCCGCCTATCCGATCACCCCGCAGACCCATATTGTCGAACATCTCTCCGAACTGGTAGCTGACGGAGAACTTGATGCCGCTTTTATTCCGGTCGAATCAGAACACTCAGCCATGAGTGTTTGCGCCGGAACCTCTGCGGCCGGGGCCCGGACCTATACCGCAACCAGTTCGCAGGGGCTGGCCTTGATGAATGAGATTCTTTTTATTATCCCGGCTCTGCGTCTGCCGGTGGTCATGACGATTGCCAACCGGGCTCTTTCTGGGCCGATTAGTATCTGGAATGACCATAGTGATATTATGAGTGTTCGCGATACCGGTTGGATTGCTATCTTTGCAGAAAATGGTCAGGAGGCCTTTGATCTCACTTTGATGTCTTTCAAAATAGCTGAGGATCATCGGGTGCTTTTGCCGATTAGTGTCAATCTTGACGGTTTTACCTTGAGCCATGTTATCGAGCCCCATGAGTTTCTGGATCAGGCCGAGGTTGATAAATTTTTGCCCGAATATAAGCCTGTCGTGCAGCTCAATCCGGATGCCCCGGTGAGCATGGGCACAGTCGGGATTCCTGAGATCTTTAGCGAAGCCAAGAAGTGTCAGGATGAGGTCTTAAAAGGTTCCGAAGCGGTAATTAAAGAAGTTTTTGCCGAATTTGGTGAGATGTTCGGCCGTGATTATAAGGTAGTTGAGACCTATCGTGCCGAAGGCGCAGAAACCTTGCTGATGACCATGGGCAGCGTTAGTGAAACGGCGATGGAAGCGATTGATCAAATGTGCGATAAAGATAATCGTAAAGTTGGATTGATTCGTTTGCGCCTCTGGCGCCCCTTCCCGGCAGAGGCTTTGCGAGCGGCAATGGGCGGCATCAAAACATTAGCCGTTATTGACCGAGCCGTCTCCTTTGGCGGCACGGCCGGGCCGGTGGCCGGTGAGGTTCGTTCAGCCCTCTATTCTACGGATCAGGCTCCCTATGTGGCCAGTTTTATTGCTGGTCTTGGAGGTCGGGATATCACTATCGACGATTTTATTGCGGTTGTTGATCAGGCTGAAAAGATGGCAGCTGAGAAAGAAATCCACCAATATAAGATGATAGGAGTGCGGGAATAATGGAGAATTTAAACGTTTACGCAGCCAAACTGGCTCCGCAACAGGAATCTTTGGCCTCCGGTCATCGTGCCTGTCAGGGCTGTGCTGAGTTGTTGGCGGCACGTCTTGTGGCCAAGACCTTAGGTAAAGATTATATCATCGCCAATGCGACCGGGTGTCTTGAGATTGTGACCTCATCATATCCACACACGGCTTGGGAGGTTCCCTGGATTCATGTAGCTTTTGAGAATGCCGCAGCCGTAGCTTCCGGGGTTGAAGCCGGGATTAAAATTTTAAAGAAAAAAGGCAAATATCCGGTTGATCGTAAAATAACCATAGTCGCTCAGGCTGGTGACGGCGGGACCGTAGATATTGGTCTGCAGGCGCTTTCCGGGGCCTTGGAGCGCGGTCATGACATGATCTATATCTGTTATGATAATGAAGCCTATATGAATACCGGTATCCAGCGCTCCAGTGCCACCCCATATGGGGCGACGACAACCACTTCACCAGCAGGTAAGGCCTCACCTTTAGGCCAGCATACAATGAAAAAGAATGTGGTTGAAATTGCTGCGGCCCATAATATTCCCTATGTGGCCACGGCGTCGCCGAGTTACCCTTTTGATCTGATGCAGAAGGTGCGTAAAGCAGCCGATATGCCGGGACCAGCCTATATTCACTGTTTTGTACCCTGCCCCACAGGTTGGCGCATGGCTCCAAATCTGGCTGTCAGTATTGGTCGGATTGCTGTCGAGAGCAAGGTCTTTCCCCTCTACGAGATTGAGAATGGGGAGTACAAAATGACGGTGACCCACAAACATCATCGGCCGGTGATTGATTATTTAAAGCCCCAGGGCCGTTTTCGGCACTTGAGTGAAGGCAATATTGCCGAGATTCAGCAGCAGGTCGATAAATCCTATGATCGTTTGTTGAAAAAAGTTAAAATGAGCCAGATTGAGCTCGATTAAGAAGGGGGCATTATATGAGTGCAGAACAGATTAGCCGAGAGGTTGCAGCCCTCTATGATAACAATTCGGCAAATATTATTGCCATGCTGCAGGAGATCCAACTTCGTAACAAGAATCGTTACTTGCCACGTCCAGAGCTCGAAGCTTTGGCGCTCTGCCTGGAAATTCCGGTGGCCAAGGTTTACCGGATCGCTACTTTTTTTAAAGCTTTCAACCTTGAGCCCAAAGGTGAACATATGGTCAGTCTCTGCGTCGGTACCGCTTGTCATGTGCGGGGTGCAGCTAAGGTCTTGGCGGCTCTGGAGGGTGAACTTGGCATCGCTGATGGTGGTACCACCAGTGATCTTAAATTCTCGATTGAGACCGTCAACTGTGTTGGAGCCTGCGCTCTAGGACCGGTTGCCGTTATCAACGAAGAGTACTTTGGTGAGCTGGAAGCTGAGAAACTACCGGAAATCCTGAATCGTTTTCGTTAAGGGTGGCTTCACGCATTGAAGAGGGCGAAGCAAAGTTAGCCGCTACCCTCTGTGACTTAAAGAATTGAAAACTTATTTTATATAAGGAATTAGATATGAAAAAGATAGAGAACGCATCGCAGCTGGATGCCTATCGTAATCAGTGTGTTGCCGAGCGCGATTCCGACCGGCCCGAGATTGCGGTTTGTACCGATACTGGTTGTCGGGCGCGTGGTAGTGACAAGATCGTCGACCTTCTGCGCTCGGAGCTTAATAGTGCGGGACTTAGCGATAAGATTGGGGTGAAAACTACCGGTTGTCAAGGTTTTTGTGAAAAAGGACCCCTGGCCGTAATTCGGCCGGAGGGAATTTTATATCAGCGTGTCAAAGAGAAAAACATTGCCGATATTGTCAATAAGACCATCGCTAAAGGCGAGGTCCTTGACAAACTTCTCTTTTTCGATCCGGTGACCAAAAAGCGCATCAAATTGGAGAAGGATGTTCCTTTTTACAAACTCCAGGAACGTCCGGTCTTTGGCAACAATGGTTATATCGATCCGACCAGTATTGAGGACTATTTCGGAATTGGTGGCTATAAAGCCCTGCAGAAGGTCTTAACTGAGTTAGATCCCGATAAGGTTCTGGCTGAGATCAAGGAGGCTGGCCTGCGTGGTCGCGGTGGCGGTGGTTTCCCGGCCGGACGTAAGTGGGAGTCAGCCAAAAAGGTGACCGGCGATATTAAGTATGTTATCTGTAACGCCGATGAGGGTGATCCCGGGGCCTTTATGGATCGCAGTTTGCTCGAAGGCAATCCCCATGCCATTGTCGAAGGGATGATGATCGGTGCCTTTACGATTGGCGCGACCGCCGGTTATGTCTATGTCCGTAACGAATATCCGCAAGCCGTCCGCAATCTTCAATGTGCTATTGACAGCGCCCGCGAACTCGGTCTGTTGGGGAAAAATATTTTGGGCAGTAATTTTAATTTCGATATTCATATCAGTCGGGGTGGTGGCTCCTTTGTCTGTGGTGAGTCAAGTGCTTTGATCGCTTCGATCGAAGGCGAGGTCGGTGAGCCGCGGGTTAAACATATCCATATGGCCGAGAGCGGTCTCTGGGGCAAGCCGACGGTCTTAAATAACGTCGAAACCTGGGCCAATGTCCCCCTGATTATCAATCGTGGAGCCGCCTGGTACAAGGGCATCGGTACTGAAGGCAGTTCCGGCACCAAGATTTTCAGTCTTGTCGGCAAGGTCAAGAATACCGGTCTCGTCGAAGTGCCGATGGGTACCAGCTTGCGTAAAATTATCTTTGAGATCGGCGGCGGTATTCCCAAAAACCGGGCCTTCAAAGCGGTTCAGACCGGCGGCCCTTCAGGGGGCTGTATTCCCGAAGAGCATCTTGATATGCCGGTTGATTTTGATGCTTTGACCGAACTTGGTTCGATGATGGGTTCTGGCGGTATGATTGTTATGGACGATCAGACCTGTATGGTCGATGTCGCCAAATATTTTGTCGGTTTTCTTAAAGATGAGTCCTGTGGTAAGTGTACGACCTGTCGTGAAGGTCTGCAGCGGATGTACGAGATCCTTGACAAGATTACGGCCGGTGAGGGATCGCTGGCCGATCTTGAATTGCTCGAAGAGATGGCCCCGGTTATCAAGGAGGCTTCAATGTGCGGGCTCGGTAAAACCGCCCCCAATCCGGTTTTAAGTACCCTGCGCTATTTCCGTGATGAGTACCTGGCCCACATTAATGATAAAAAATGTCCGGCTGGGGTCTGCAAAGCCTTGACGACTGATGCACAGGCTTAAAGGGAGAGGATGATGATTGCGATAACTATAAACGGTAAACAGAGTGAAGTTGAAAGTGGTACGACCATTCTTAATGCAGCCACCGCTCTCAATATAAAAATTCCAACCCTTTGTAACCATGAGTTGCTCGAACCCTATGGTGCCTGTCGTCTCTGCTTGGTCGAGATTATCGATGGTGACTGGTCGACGGTAACCACCTCCTGCAACTATCCGATTACCAAATCATTGGTGGTCGAGACTGAGAGTGAAGCGGCTGTCAAAGCCCGGCGTATGGTTTTAGAGATGCTGATTGCTCGCTGTAATACCTCACCTGAACTCAATCGTATGGCGGCCGAACACGGTCTCGAAACCTCTCGTTTTGAACTGCGCTACGATGACTGTATTCTTTGTGGCTTGTGTGAAAGGGTCTGTCGTGAAGTGGTTGGCGCCAACGCCATCACCTTTGCCCAGCGCGGGGTTGATCGGGTGGTCGTGCCGCCTTTTGGTGAAGAGGCTGATCAGTGTATCGGTTGCGGCGCCTGCGTCTATGTCTGTCCGACCGGAGCCATCAGTATCCAGGAAGATGGCGATCAGAAGAT
>CAYWGC010000019.1:0-56002 GCA_964457755.1 uncultured Thermodesulfobacteriota bacterium
AATTGTGAGTGATCTATAGCTTAACATATTGTCCAGTTTTTGGGGACCACCGTAGTCAAACCAATGACAATCAACGCTCTTTTTGACAGTACCAGCAATTTACTTGTCAAAACCGCCCAACTTCGCTCACACAAGGCTGAAGTCATAGCCAGCAATATCGCCAACCTCGACACCCCGGGCTACAAGGCCAAAAACTTTGAGTTTGCCAAACAGTTACAGACGGCTTCCGCAACCTCAACAAACCCACTGCTGATGACGGCAACCAATGCCAATCATTTTGGCCGTTCAAACAACCTCAACTCAATCCAGGGAAACATCACGATCAAAACCAACCCTCTGGGCGGCCTCGATGGCAACTCGGTGAACCTCGACCAAGAGATGGCTGATCAAGCCATCAACAATGGGGCTTATGCCCGCGCTATGCAGATGCTAAAAAGCAAGATGGCAATCCTGAAAAATGCCATCGTTGAAGGAGGTAAATAGCCATGGGTTTTGACGGCATGGTGCAGATCAGTGCGGGCGGCATGTCAGCCCAGCGTTTCAGACTTAATGTTATTGCAAGTAACCTGGCCAACCAAAATACCACGAGAACCCCGGAAGGCGGGCCCTACCGCCGCCGAGATGTCGTTTTTCAGGCAACCCCCCCAGCATCTCCAGAAAAAAGTGTGGGAGGTTCGCCAACAAATCTGGAAAACCCGGCCATGTCCGTACAGGTGATAGATGTCATTACCGATCCCTCACCCCTGGTCATGAAGTACCAACCCGGCCATCCCGACGCTAACGCCGATGGTTATGTGGCCTACCCCAATATTAATACCTTTGAAGAGATGGTCAACATGCTTTCCGCGACCCGGAGTTATGAAGCCAATGCAACTATTATGAAAAACGCCAAAGAGATGGCCGACAAAACCATAGATCTCTTGAAATAGAAAACGCCCAACATCGAACCATTAAGCGAGCCATGCCATGACTATGAAAATCACCAGCAACCCCTTTGCCAGCCATCTCCAAGAAATCCAGCGCCTCTCGCGCGAAGCGCGGACAGCCTCCCAACCGCCAACCGGGAACTCATCTACAAGTTTTGCCGGCACCTTAAACCAGGCGCTGGAACAAGTTAACAGCATGCAGCAGCGCGCCGACCAAAAGATCACCGAGGTCACCACCGGACAATCCAATGACACTTTAGGTGCCGTGGTGGCCCTGCAACGGGCTGACCTTTCAATGCAACTATTAGCTCAGGTTCGCAACAAGGCCATGAAAGTTTATGAAGAGATCATCAAAATGCCGGTTTGATTTAATTAGAAATTACGAATTACGAATTCAGAGGCAAGCAAATGGAACGTTTTACCGCCCTGCTTAACTGGTTGAAGAGCCGCAGTCCTTTACAAAAAATCGGGATTTTCGGAGGCTCTGCAATTTTGGCCATCGGCCTGATTACAGCGATCATTGTCTCTGTGTCAACCGCATACGTACCTCTCTACTACAACCTCTCTTCTGAATATGCGGGTGAGGTGGTCGACTATCTACAGCGCAACCGCATTCCCTACCGGCTGGCCGACTCGGGGCAAACCATCAAGGTTTCAAAGGATGATGTTTATGAAGTCCGGTTGAAGCTGGCTGGCAGTCAGATTATGCAGGGCGGTGTCGGCTTTGAGATCTTTGACAAAAGCAATCTGGGGGTTACTGAGTTTGTCCAGAACATCAACTTCCAGCGCGCTCTGCAGGGAGAACTGGCGAGAACTATCACTGAGATCAAGCAGGTTGAATCAGCCCGAGTCCATCTGGTTTTACCTAAAAAAACGCTCTTCAGCGAAGACCAACAGGATACAACCTGCTCGGTCATCCTCAAACTTCGTGCGGGGGCGCGACTACGGGGGGATCAGGTAGAAGGAATCATGTCCCTGGTCGCCGGAAGTGTCGCCGGACTCAACCCGGACAAAGTCACCGTTCTCGACACTTTAGGTACTGTCCTATCAAAAGATTTGGGCAAACACCCCGGCCAGAGCCAGATGTCAGTAAACGAGATGAATTTCCAACGTCAGTATGAAACGAACCTTGAAGAACGTCTGCAATCGATGCTCGAAAGAGTCGTCGGCCGACAAAAAGTTGTGGTCCGGGTTTCAGCTGATCTCGATTTCAACAAGGTCGAAAAGACTGAAGAGATATTTGACCCCGACCAAGTTGCAATCCGGAGTGAACACCGCCTCAACGAAAAAAATGAGGATCAAGACACTATAGATGGTGGCGTTCCCGGAATGAACAGTAATGTACCTGAACGAGATGTTGAGTCAACAGCTAAGAGCGGGCGCCGGAGCAATGCCGACAAATCTGATGAAACCCGCAACTACGAAATTTCAAAGCTTGTCAGCCGCACAGTAATGCCGGTAGGAGCGGTAAAAAAGATCAGTGTCGCAGTTATGGTCGACGGTAAGTATGAGGGTGGCGGCAAGGATCAGGAAAAAACCTACACCCCCCGCAGCGAAACTGAAATCATGATCTACACAAACATGGTCAAAAAAGCGATCGGCTTCAATAAAAAAAGGGGTGATCAAATTGAGGTGGCAACCATCGCTTTCAACAATGAAAGCCTTAATCAAGAGGTCCAAGAACTCGACAAGGCCAACCGCTACGGTATGATTTTCAGCGGCCTTAAATATCTGGCAATCGCCTTGGTAACCCTCTTTTTCTATTTCAAGATACTCAAACCCGGCCTGCGCTTTATCGCCTCAAGCTTTAGCGACAGTGACTCGGCTCAAACTTCCAAAGAAGGAGCCGGTGCAGACAGAGGCGGGATTGGTGAAATGGCCGACCAGATTGCCGAAAAAGTTTCCATGAACAAACAGACAACGGTTATGGATCAGGTCACCTCCTTTGCGCAAGAGAGCCCTGAAGAGGTTGCCAAAATTGTTAAAGTGTGGTTAAAAGATCAACCGGCTTAAAGGACAGAGGCAGGGATTAGAAAATCGAACCCACACCACCTAACCGACACCATCAACCATAAATTCGACAAGTAAAAAAATATGGCTAAAAGCAACAAAGGTAGCAATCTTAGCGGACGCCAAAGGGCAGCGATTCTTCTCCTCGGACTAGGTGAAGATGTAGCCGCCTCGGTCTTACAGCACTGCAGCGAATTTGAACTCCAGCAGTTAAGCCAGGAAATCACCCACTTGGGAGACATTCCCGGCGAAGTCACTGAAGAAATCGCTCGAGAATTCGCCGACACAGTCGGCCATAAAGCAGTTTTCTCCGGGGGCCGCGACTATCTTCGTAACATCCTGGTCAAAACCATGGGCGAAGATAAAGCTGAAAATTTTCTCGACAAGGTGCGAGATTCTTTACGCCACAAGCCTTTCGGCAACCTGGCCCATGTCGATGGCAAGGTTATCGCTTCTTTTATCCGCAACGAACACCCACAAACGGTTGCCTTAATATTGGCCCATCTTGACCCTGAGCAGGCCGCTGAGATCATCAGCTTGTTACCAGAAGGTATTCAGGGCGATATCATGCTCCGCATAGCCTCTCTGGAGGCGGTTCCCCGGGAGATGATTGACGAGATTGAAACGGTTCTCGATGACGAATTAAAAACCACTGGCGGCATGGCCAGTGAAGGTCTCGGCGGGGTTGAAGCTGTTGCTGAAGTAATCAACAATCTTGATAAAAACACTGAGACTGCAATCATGTCTGTGGTTGAAGAAAGCGATCCCGACCTTGCCGATGAGATTCGCAAACTGATGTTCACCTTTGATGACCTCATCAACGTTGATGACCGTGGCATCCAATCGATCCTCAAAGAGATCAACAACGAAGACCTCTTACTGGCCTTAAAATCAGCTCTTGACGAGGTCAAAGAAAAAATCTACCAGAACATGTCACAGCGGGCCGCAACCATGATCCAGGATGACCTTGAAGCCTTGGGTCCAGTCCGTTTGACCGACATCGAAAAGGCCCAACAGGGCATTGTCAAGGTGGCTCGCAAACTTGAGGAAGAGGGTAAAATCATTATTGCCTCTAAGGGCGGTGGAGGTGATGTCGTTGTCTAAAAAACCTCTTCGCAGCTTGGCATTCCAAACCCTGACCTACTCCCGGCTGGGAATCCAGAATAAACCGCCGGGAGAGTCTCACAACCGGTCGCACATGCAGGACCTACAACTCCCCCGCTTTACCAAACCCACCGGGAAAACCAAAGCGAAAAGAAAAACTTCATCTCCAGCAACGTTCAAAAGCGCCGCCTACCCTCTCTCCGCAGCCACCACCGCAGCCCCGGTCGATACCGAGAGCGGCTTATCTCAGACGAACACCGCATTCAACAATCAGGCCCGACTGCAGACTGAGGAAGAGAAAACCGAGATCTTGATGGAAGCCCGCGAAAAAGCCGCCGAGATCCTGGCCGCAGCCGAAGTCGAAGCCCACAAGATAAAAAAAGAAGTTGAAAAAAAGGCTCACGCAGAGGGCCTTCAAGCGGCTCAGGTAGAGATTGACGAGCGCACATCCAAACTTGATGAACTCCTCAAACGCTTGTCTACAACCCAATATTACTGTCGTCAAAAACATGAAGAGGAGATGGTGCAACTGGCCTTAAGCTGCGCCCGCCGCTTGATCAATCGCGTGATAACTCTTGATGCAAGTATCATCACCGATTGTGTTCGGGAAGTTTTCAACGAAAGCAGCGTGCAAGGCAATATCACCCTATTGCTGAACCCTGAAGATCTACAGATGATCACTGAACAACGCTCACAGTTACTCGGCGAATTCCCCCGAATCAATGGCCTTTCAGTCGAAGTCGGCGAAGGCATCGAGAGAGGGGGCTGTATTCTCGAATCGACTATGGGCCGCATCGATGCCAGCCTCCGCAGTAAGTTTGAAGAACTCCAGCGCCTTCTAGGTTAGGACCGACTCATAAAATGGTTGACTTTAAAACTCTCAGAAACCGCGTTGAAAAAGAGAAACTTTTCCGCTATACCGGTCAGGTTACAGGCCTTACCGGTCTGGTTATCGAAGGCGACGGCCCCCCGGTTTCGGTTGGCGATCTTTGCCGCATCGAAAACCCGCAAAGCAAAATCAGTATCACCTGTGAGACGGTTGGTTTCCGAGATCAGAAAATCCTCTTGATGCCACTCGGTGATCTCCAGGGTGTGGCCCCCGGGAACCGGATTTTTTCACTGCGCCAACCGGCAAATATTCCGGTTGGCGAGGCCCTTCTCGGCCGCGTCATCGATGGCCTCGGCCAACCGCTTGACAACCTTGGCGAACTTAACTGCCCGGAAGAGATCCCCCTCTATCGTGACCCGATCAACCCTTTTCAACGCCGCCGGATTGTCTCCCCCATTGATCTTGGCATCCGCAGCGTCAACGGCCTTTTGACCTGCGGCAAAGGCCAGCGAATGGGTATCATGGCGGGCTCCGGGGTCGGCAAAAGCGTTCTTTTGGGCATGATGGCCCGGTACACCAGAGCCGACATCAATGTTATCGCCCTGATCGGTGAACGTGGTCGAGAAGTACGCGAATTCATCGAGCGCGATCTCGGCCCGGAAGGTTTGGCCCGGAGTATCGTGGTTGTCGCAACTTCAGACCAAGCCCCGCTGATACGTTTGCGTGGGGCTTTTCTGGCCACTGCCATTGCTGAATATTTTCGCGATCTTAATCGTGACGTCCTCTTGATGATGGACTCTCTGACCCGCTTTGCCATGGCCCAAAGAGAGATTGGCCTCTCGATCGGCGAACCCCCAACCAGTAAAGGCTATACCCCATCAGTTTTTTCTCTGATGCCAAAACTTCTTGAACGGGCGGGCCGCAACGACAGCGACGGCTCCATCACAGGACTCTACACCGTCCTGGTTGAGGGTGATGACCTGACCGAACCGATTGCCGATGCTGCCCGCTCCATCTTGGACGGTCACATTGTTCTCTCTCGACGCTTGGCTGACCGTAACATTTTCCCAGCCATCGACCCCCTGAGCAGCAAAAGCCGGGTCATGATCGATGTTGTGCGCCGTGAACAAGTCCAAAATGCCGGCGAGTTACTCAATCTTATGGCCGCTTACCAGGAAGCTGAAGACCTGATCAACATCGGCGCCTATGTCAGCGGCAGCAACCCGCGTATCGATCGTGCCATCGCCCTGCATGAACAGATTCTCAACTACCTGCGCCAGGAGATCGAGCAACCCGCAACTTTTGCCGACAGCGTCACCCAACTCGAAAAACTTCTCCAAAAATAAGCCCCTCCACCTTACCCCCACAACAACCCTGAACCACAACCGAAAACAGCGACCAGCACAACCAAGAAAGCAGATTGACAAAAGTAACCGTGATGAACTAAAATAGGTCAAACTTACTGCTTGCTGGTCAATCAAAATGACACCCTCTCTCTGGCAACGTTGACATTGCTTAGGGGTGGCTAAAAACTTTCTTGAAAATAACGTTAAACACTCTCTTGTTTTAAGGTAACTCCATGGCAACGGTATCCAACCAAGCACCACGACCTTCAGCACCCCAAGGAAATCGCTCCCGACTGGGAATATTGCTGGTTGATGAAGGCTTCATAACTCCCAACCAGCTACAGGAAGTATTAAAACTGCAGCAAGAGAGCACCACTAATCCGGATGACTATAAATATTTAGGCCAGCTTCTGGTCGAGAAAAAATATATTGATGCCGAACAGCTTCACTATATCATGACTAAACACAACAAAAAAACTCGTTTGGGTGATATTCTGCTTCGGAGTGGAGCCATCACCGAACAAAAACTTGAGTTTGCTCTCATAGAGCAGAAAAAGAGCGGTAAGCGCCTCGGTGAAGTTCTCCTGAAAAAATCCCTGGTTTCTGATGAGACTATGCGCCAGGCCCTCTGCACTCAACTTAACATCCCCTATATCGATATATCCCGCCTGACTATTGACCACAACCTGACCAAGATAATTAACCGCGATTATGCCTATCGGCATAAAATCATTCCGATTGCAATGACCGATAACAGCATCACTCTGGCTATGGATGATCCCACCAACAATGAGATCGTAGCCGAACTTGAGATGTTCACCCGCTTAAAGGTTAATATCGTAACATCATCACAAACCGCCATCAAAGACGCCTTCAAAAGGCTCTACCCAGACGAAAGCCAATTAAACAACCTCGACAACACTGACACCGATATCAGCAGTGAAAACAACGCCATAGACTTCAACTTCAGCCTCGAAGAGGGAGAGGATCCATCAGAAATCACAAAACCGGTTTACGTTGAAGCCCACGAAAGCAAAAGAGCCGACGTTCTGGTGCAAAGCATCATCAGTTGGGCTATCCAAAAACAAGCTTCCGACATTCACCTCGAAACCCTTGACCATCGCATGGTGGTCCGCTTCCGGATCGACGGCCTCCTCCAGGAGTTCAATCTCGGCAGTCTTCAAGACGACATTAATAAGTTTCACCGTGAGGTCATCTCTCGCATTAAGATCCTTGGCAAACTTGATATTGCTGAAAGAAGACTGGCCCAGGACGGTAGTTTCCGCTCCCATGTTATACGCCAAGGAGAAAAGACCAACATTGACTTCCGTATCTCGGTGATCCCTTCCTATTACGGGGAAAATATTGTCATCCGCATACTTGACTCAACTAAAACTCCATCATCCATTGAAAATTTAGGCTTTTCTCCCTTAATGACTGAAAAACTGACAAAACTTTTCGAGAGAAATACTGGTATCATATTGGTTACAGGCCCCACCGGCTCCGGCAAAAGCACAACCCTGCAATCGGGCATGATAAGTGCCTACCGCCCGGGATTGAAGGTTTTGACCGCTGAAGATCCGATCGAATATGTCCATGATCAGTTCATGCAGTGCGAAGTCAACGAAAAGATCGGCCTGACCTTTGCGAGCTATATCCGGGTCTTCTTGCGCCACGACCCGGAGATTATCATGATCGGTGAAATACGTGATGGCGAAACCGCTGAAATGGCAATTCGAGCAGCCCAAACCGGGCATCTAGTCATAAGTACCTTGCATACCAATGACTCACTCGGTACGATTACCCGCTTGACCGGTTTGGGCATTGCCCCCAACATGATCTCCTCAACCCTGATCGGGGTTATCTCACAACGCCTGGCGCGGCGTAGTTGTCCGCAATGCCGAGAGACATACACCCCAAGCGAAGAAATCCTTAAAGAGTTCTTCAAGGATCCACCCACCGATATAAACTGGGTTAAAGGGAAAGGTTGCCAAGCGTGCAACCACACCGGCTTTAAAGGCCGTATCGCCTTGGCGGAACTATGGGAACCCAACCAGCAAGACATTATACTAATCAACAAAAATGCACCCTTAGAAGATCTACAGGCAAGTTCCAGCGACAGCACAATCACGATTATCAGCGAGGCAATGATCAAGTTAAAAGCTGGCGACACCACTCTTGATGAGTTGATCAGGATACTTCCCTATTCATTCATCGAAGCCTACCGTCAAAGCCAGTAAAGAGGGCAACAGATAATGAAAAATCATTTTCTAATAACCCGCCTAAAATTTTTTCAACTAATCAAGCATATATTTTGGGAGAAATTAAGCCATGCCATATGAACTTAAAATAGAGACGGCTTTCGCTGCAGCTCACAACCTTCTAAACTACTGCGGTGCCTGTGAAAACTTACATGGCCACAACTGGAAAATTGAGATCTATATACAAGGTTCAGAACTCGACAAAAGCGGTATGCTGATCGATTTTAAGGTTCTTAAGGATCACACTAACGCTATCCTCGACAACCTTGATCACACCTACCTCAATAATCTGCCCATGTTTGCCGGACAAAGTCCATCCTCGGAACTAATCGCCAAATACATCTTCCAGGAACTCGAGAAAAGACTTGATGAACTCCCGGTCACGGTTAAAAAAATTGTTGCCTGGGAATCAGAAAAGGCCGCGGCAGCCTACTACCATTAATTTTGAGGAAAGAGCATGACCCCCATCCACGACACCCAGAAAATGCAGGATTTCCGCCAGGTTGACATCAACAAGGTCGGCGTCAAAGGGGTAAAATACCCAATTACGGTACTTGACAAAACCAACGGTGTGCAACACTCCATCGGCTCATTCAACATCTATGTCGGCCTGCCACACCAATTCAAAGGCACCCACATGAGCCGCTTTGTTGAGGTTATCAATAAATATCACAAAAAGATCGGCATCAATATCTTCCCCACAATCCTCGGAGAGATCCGCGAGCACTTAGAAGCGGAATTTGCCCATTTAGAAATAACTTTTGATTATTTCATTGAAAAAGAGGCGCCGGTCTCCCGCGCTAAAAGCATGATGATCTATGAATGCACCTTCATCGGCAGTCAAACCGCTGAAAGCATGGATTTTCAGGTCATGATTAAGGTGCCGGTCACGAGTCTCTGTCCCTGCTCAAAAGCGATCAGTGAAAATGGCGCCCACAACCAGCGCAGTCTGGTCACCGTCAACTTTAGTTTTGACAAATTTGTCTGGATTGAGGATATGATCAGAACTATCGAAAACGCTTCAAGCTGTGAAGTTTACCCACTGTTAAAGAGACCGGATGAAAAATATGTCACAGAAAAAGCTTACAACAACCCAATGTTTGTCGAAGATATGGTCCGGGAGCTTTTTCAAAAACTGCAATATGACAAGAATATTACATGGTTCACAATAGAGGCTGAAAATATGGAGAGCATTCATAATCACAGCGCCTACGCCTATGTAGAAAAATACCGTTAAAAAAAAATTTGCACAACCAATAGCGACTTGGTAAAGAGGATTATTTATGGAAGATAAGCGACAGTCTACCCGAAAAAGCAAACCCTTGTCGGTCTCCTTCGGTTTTTTTGGTGCGGATGAAACCCTGGCCGGACTTAAGGATTTCAGTGGTTTTGTTGAAGATATTTCGATTGGCGGCGCCCGCATTCAAATCGTTGACCCTTACGGCTTCCTCTTCGGCAAAGAGCTCTCAGGAAAGGTAATAAAATTCTCAATGCCATTTCCCCACCTCGACTACAACATGGTTACAACTGGATTAATTCAATGGGTTAAAGCCGACAAAAAAAACCTCAACCAGACGTTTTCGCTAGGGGTTCAATTCCGCAATCTCTCCATGACTGACTGCCAATACCTGGAAAGCTATCTGGGTAGCAACTCCGGAGACCACAATCTATTATGGGATCTCTGGAATCGAGAGGTAAAACCATGAGCGACAACACACCTGACAAGACCCCATCTAAACCTCTAGAAACCACCAATATTAAGAGTAAATTATGGGCCGTGGGAGGGGGTAAAGGAGGGATTGGCAAAAGTATTGTCTCTCTTAACCTGGCTTACTGGCTGGCTAAACTGAACCAGAAAGTGGTTCTGATTGATGCTGACCTAGGTGGAGCCAACCTACATACCCTGTTAGGTATAAAATTTGTCAAAAACACCTTGGCTGACTACCTTAATAAAAGAGTTAAATCTTTAGAGGATATTGCGATTACAACACCAGTCCCAGGGTTACGCTTAATTTGCGGCGCCAGCGATATTGTCGGTCTGGCAAACCCCCAATATCTCCAGAAACAAAAAATCATAAAAGCTCTCCAAAACTTGGATGCCGACCACCTGATCATGGATCTTGGCGCCGGTTCAAGCTATAATACCCTCGACTTTTTTCTTAACTGCAACTATAAAATTGCTGTTATCACACCCCAACCTACAGCCCTACAAAACGGCTATGGTTTTATAAAAAGCGCACTCTATCGTTCCATAACCATCACCTTCAAAAACAACACTCTCTTAGCCCCCTTGATCGATCGCGCCACTGACCAGAACGCTGATGAACCGATTGCCTCTATAACTGAGCTCATTTCCGCTTTTGAAAAGGTTCATCCAAGTCATGGCGAGAAGCTCCAGCAACTGATCAATAATTTTAATCTCTATCTTATTGCCAATATGGTAAAAACCAACAAAGATAGAAAAGCAGCGGAGATCATTAAAACCGTTATTCAAAAATACCTTAACATTGACCATATTACTCTTTTGGGGTCGATCACTTTTGACCGACAGATAGAAGAATCAATCGCGCTGATGAGACCGGCTTTCATGAACAATACAAACAATCAATCATCACTCGAATTCTATGAGATGGTTTACGATTTGATCAAGCAGAGCAACCCGGATAACAATGTCAATAAGCCAGCCGCCTCAACCTCCAACTGGCAATAATAATAAATTCGTACGACACAAGAAAAAACAAAAAGACCAATTATCACAATATGACAGAGATATTACAATAAAACCAACTATCTAAAACAGAAAGAAGAGACCATGATTAAAGCTCCACTACTATGGATTTTAGCCTATCTTTTAGGTTCTATACCAGTCGGCGTTCTGGTTGCTGAATGGTTTAACAGCGGTGATCCCCGCAGCCTGGGAAGCGGCAATATCGGAGCTACGAATATCGCCCGAACTGCGGGTAAAAAAGCGGGCCTGATTACTCTTTTCGGAGATTGTCTGAAAGGTTTACTGGCGGTTCTTATAGCCCGCTTTTTCGGGGCTGGAGATGGGGTTGCGGCGCTTACCGGACTTATCGCATTTTTGGGCCACCTCTATCCAATTTTTCTCGGCTTTAAAGGCGGCAAAGGGGTAGCTACGGCTTTGGGGGTTTTGCTGGCCTTGGCACCAGGCGGCGTAATCGCGGGAGTTGCTCTTTTTGCTGTAGTTACGGCTTGGTCACGTTTCGTCTCTTTAGGTTCTCTGGTCGCCGCCGCGACAATGCCGCTCTTTATCTGCCATTTCGGCTACAGCTGGAAAATTGTCTATAGCTCTTTAATTATGGCGGCTTTTATCATCTACAAACACCGCAACAACATCCTGCGTCTCTGTCAAAACGAAGAAAGCAGACTTTTTTAAAGCCGATATGTTCTTTAAAGCGAATCTAAACGTCGGTTACGCTGGCGCTCTTTCTTACTGAGTTTACGGGGGTTACCTTTTTTCTCGGTCAAATGTCGTCTTTGTCTGGTCTCAGGTTCAGCCTCGTCAAAACCCTCTTCACCACCGTCAAGCACCATCAATAAGCGCTGACAAAAATCTCCCGAGTCAAGGACTACAGCTCCACTACTCTGAGAACGTTCAGCAACCTCCCGGTCGGATGTAACAACCGTCAAACCAGAACCATATTGCCGAGCCATTTGAATTAAAACCTGATCAGCGCTCCGCCCCAGGGAGGAGAAGATAATCTTGACTCCTTTTTCTGAATATTGACGCGGCTCACCACTGCTTACCTGACCCCCATCATAAACCACAGTTACCCGATTTTTACTGATGCTTCGATATTGGACCAAGAGCTGATTCAATTGCTCCCGTTCACTCTCAATATCTAAGCGCGCTAAAGGCTCTCCGGTTAATGCACTAATTACGTTATAACCATCAATTACCAACCACATAAAAATCACTCCTAAAAAAGGCCACACCTTTAACCAAGCTAAAGATGTGGCCTAATCAGTTAATTTGCAACCAGAGCCGGTTTTAAAGCACCTCAATCATTAGGTAATTTGTCCTCAGGTTTGAATTCACCAGCCTCACGCTCGGCAAAAAACTGCAGGGCGACATCTGGGAAAAGGGCGTAGGAGAGGACATCTTCAACGCTCTTGGCTTTATCACCAAGTTCGGCGGTCAGTTTTTCCATCTCAGGCGGCAAAAGATCAGCCGGGCGACAGGTTATAGGCTCTTCGTTTTTGAGTGCCTTTTTCTGGACTTCAGCATTAAACGGGGCCACCGAACGGCCATACATCCCTTTAAGAACATTCTTGGACTCCTTCGGGATCATCATATAGCGCTTGCCGGTAATCACATTCAACGTTGCCTGAGTACCGACAATCTGGCTGCTCGGGGTGACCAGAGGGGGATAACCAAAATCTTCGCGCACCCTGGGAATCTCCAAAAGCACATCTTTCAATTTATCTATCGCACCTTGATCCCGTAACTGACTTTCGAGGTTGGACATCATGCCACCCGGCACCTGATAGAGAAGCACGTTGGTATCAACGCCGGTAAATCCACTCTCATAAGCGTTATATTTCTTACGGATATCTTTAATATAATTAGCGATCTCAGCCATCGCCTCAAGATCAAGACCAGTATCATACTCAGTCCCTTTCAAAGAAGCAACCAGACTCTCGGTCGGCGGCTGTGAGGTACCCGAAGCAAGCGCTGAAATTGCGCAGTCAACAATATCGACCCCGGCTTCAATGGCTTTCAAATAGGTCATCGGTGCCATCCCGCTGGTGCAGTGACAATGCAGATGAACTGGCATATCAACCTCACTCTTGATCGCTTTGACCAGATCATAGGCATCGTAAGGAGCCAAAAGACCTGCCATATCCTTAATACAGATGGTATCGGCGCCCATTCCGGCAACATCTTTGGCCATCTTGACAAAATAGTCGTTGTTATGGACCGGACTAATCGTATAACTGACCGCTACCTCAGCAATTTTACCGGCTTTTTTGACCGCATCAATCGAGGTTCTCATGTTACGCGGATCATTCAAGGCATCAAAAATCCTGAATACATCTATACCGTTGACGGCGGCACGCTCAACGAAAGTTTCCAAAACATCGTCGGCATAGTGACGGTAACCAAGAATATTCTGACCCCGTAAAAGCATCTGCAAACGGGTATTGGGCATCGCTTTACGCAAAGTCCTAAGGCGCTCCCAGGGATCTTCTTTGAGAAAACGAAGACAGGTATCAAAGGTTGCCCCACCCCATACTTCCAGGGACCAGTAACCAATACGATCCAGTTTTTCAGCAATCGGCAACATATCCTTGGTCCGCATCCGGGTCGCCAGTAATGATTGATGCGCATCACGTAAAACAGTGTCAGTAATCTGTACTTTTGCCATCTCAAGTCTCCATTAAAATTCTTACTGCAAGCAACTGTATACATCATTGTACACTGTATACCGTCCCCAATGATAGAAAAAAAGCGTGCCTCCGAAAACCAGAGACACGCTCGGAAATAGACTTACTCAATAACTGCAATAACCGTATCTGACTCAACCGCATCACCAACAGCTACCTTGATCTCTTTTACCGTTCCATCGATGGGGGAGACAACCGGCATTTCCATCTTCATCGCCTCAAGGATGACAACTTCATCGCCTTCAGCCACCTGATCACCAACACCAACTTCAATTTTAAAGATTTTACCCACCATCGGGGAAGTTACTTCAGCCATTGCCATTCCTCCATTTCAAGTTATTTACAAATTTAAGTTCAAACCTTATAAAATTTCTGCTTTTTAACAACAGAATGTGACGCTTATCACATCATTTTTTCTTTTGCAACAATTTTTCTAACTTCCCCCTGACTGATTTGTCATCTTTCAACTCTAAAGAACGGCTATAACTCGAAATCGCATCATCACGACGCCCCAATTCAACATAGATATCTCCGAGATGATCGTAAATGACCGGATCATCGGGCACCAGTTCTTGAGCCCGCAACAGATACTCCAGAGCTTTTTCATAATCTTTGCGAACATAAAAAAGCCAGCCCATACTGTCAAGAATATAACCGCTATCAGGTTTAAGCTCAAGGGCCCGATCGAGCAGTTTTTCGGCATCGTCAAGCTGTACCCCCTGCTCGACATAGGTATAACCGATAAAATTTAAAACTGTCGCATCATCCGGATTTTCCTTAAGCAGAGCCTGCATAACTGTGACACTGTCAAGCGCCCGACCAAGATCGTTATAGACCACACCCAGAGCAAAGCGCAGTTTATAATCATCCGGATGTTGGGCCATCGCATCCTGGAGAACCTTTAAAGCCCCCTCATTGTCATCCTGTTTTTGCCGCAGGGAAGAGAGCATTCGATGCAAGCCAACCTTATCCGGATAATTGACAATCATGGCCCGCAAAATATTCTCGCAAGCTTGATACTCCTCTCTCTCTTCATAGAGAAAAGCTGTGTGAATGCGGGCATCATAATAGAGTTCATTGGTTTCAGGAATGGCGAGAAAAAGCTCTAAGGCCTCATCTTGACGCTCCAAAGCTTCAAAACTTGAAGCCAGGTAAAAGGTGATACGATGCTGTTCGGGATGTTTTAAGTGCAATTTTTCAAGAATATCGGCAGACTCCTGGTATTTCCCTTGCTGAAAATAGATCAGGGCAATCTTGACATCAATACTGACCGGCACCTCTCCCTGTTTCTGTAGGCGCTGAAAAATTTTAAGCGCTGCGTCCAGATTGCCATCACTAACCAGCAGTTGCCCCAGTCTCTCGAGAGCCTGACGGTCATCACCATCGATTTCGAGAAGTTTTTTATAGGCGGCAACGGCCTCATCCCGGCGCTCAGTAAATTCATAGATCAACCCTAAACTGAGCCAAACATTGGGCATCTCGGGATCAATCTCAAGGGCTTCGTTATAATAACGCTCAGCCTCTTTATAAAGTTTTAACTCAGTATACACCTTACCCTGATAAAAAGGGCCAAAAACATCATCCGGACGCTTTTCACGGTACTCCTGTAAAAGTTGCAGGGCTTTTTCATACTCTAAGGTTTCGACATAAAGGGCCACCAGATAGAAGATCGCCTCACTGTTTTCAGGCTCTTCGACGATCAGAGTTTCGTATTGCGCAATCGCCTCCTTATGGTTACCAGTCATGGTATAGATCCCAGCTAAAAGACGGCGGGCCCGGCGATTGCCGGGCTCAAGTTCCAGAGCTGCACCGGCATGAACCCGAGCCTCCTCAAGCTTCATCAATTTAAGCAAAAGATCGGCCAGTTCCAAACGCAGATAAGCCGATTCAGAATCAGCCTTAACCGCTTTTTGCAAACTCAGTAAAGCCCCGGCCCGAGATTTATTATCACCCTGATAACGCAACCAGTTGTAAACCGAAAAATAGTAATAGGCCGCGGCTGAGACAGGTCGTTCAAGCACCGTAGCAGTTTTGCTCAGAGTCATGGAAACTTGACGTTCCTGGACCCTGGCAGCCCCACAACCGGCAAGTACAGCCACCCCGTAAAGCCCAACAAATATATAACCTAAACTTCGATAAAAAATATTTTGCCGCAAACTTGATACCTTCTAAAAACAAACTACTTTATGAGCTACAGATAGCATTCCATAACAAAGCCATCATTTAGGCCGACGGCCTTTTTTCACTTTAAATGAGGAGAGTTCAACATAGCATTCGTGAGCTTTCTCGGGATAGTCGTAAAAGGCAATCATAAAGGGCAATTCTCCTCCATTTGCCGGTAAAGTAACCGCACTATTTTCAAGCAGTGTCAACTTGCCGGCATCGAGGCGATCGAGCTCCTCTTCCGAAAAACTAACCCCACCAGCCGTCACCACCTCAGCCACAGCCTGCCCCGCTGCATCAAGAAGTATACCCTTGATTTGAAGATCGGTCACCAACTTGGGAGAACTGTTAATCACCTTACCCCGCAAAACAATAACGACACGATCTGAGGGCAAACGCAGACGCTGGTTCTCAACCTCAACCAGCTTAAGATGCTTTTTCATGTCCACAGAAAAACGCTGCCAGAGCCCGTAACCAGCCCACAACGCCAGACTCAAAACCAGAAAACAGGAGAGCACCAGAATAAAATTACGCTTAGTGTTGACAGCTTTTAGGGTTTTCCCAGTTTCCTGTGAGGGGGCAGATTTTTTTGTAACCGGCTCTTCTGCGTAACTCTTTTCAGCCTTTGCAGCTTCAACCGGCAACGCAGCATCGGGTTTCAGAAAATCACCCAAATCACCCTCGTCATCAATTTGCGTCGGGCGCTCTTCTGGTTTATCTTCCAGCCCGTTGCCAGACTCCGGTTCATCACCAAAACTATCAAATTCAATATCGTCCATATTAAGATCATCAAGGTCAAGGGCAAGATCGTCAAGCTCCTGACTGGCCGCTTCAGGCTCACTATTTACCGGCGCTTCAGACTCTAACTCATCATCTTGAAAATCCAACCCCTCATCAAAATCGGTCTCTTGATCATCATCAAAATCATCTGACAGTTCAAAAATCGCCCCATCTCCGGCACTCTCTTCAATTACCTCGGCCTCACTTTCAACATCAGCGGAAGCAGTTTCTGTTTGCCCACCTTCGTCGGCTCGCTCAAGCTCAACCAGATCACACGTATCATCATCATCTACTTCAAGATCTGCCTCCGCCGGAGGCAGTGAGGCTTCGCCCTCCTTCTCAAGCTCTTCATCTTCAGCCACAGGTGAAAAAATAAAGTCCCAAGCGCAGCGTGAACAGTGAAGCTGAAGTTTCGCATCGGACACCAGTTTTTCTTCAGGTAGATTAAATTTAGTCAAACAACGAGGGCAGGTAACAATCATGGTTTTCACCCTTGAAAATTAAATATGAATTCACATGAAACACTGATAAAAAAGTCATCCTCGACTAAGTAAAACAGAACCCAGCTCATTGCAAGTAAATATTACATCCTTAGAGGTCATCCCGAAGCCGTAAACAAGGCTGGCAGTGATGCCAGAAAGGCTCGCTGCCGAAACTCTTCAACTCCGTTCGGCCCGATACTCTCGACCCCTAAACGAACTCCAGCGGGAAAACGAGTCCGCAATTGATTTCTCGCTGCAGGCAACAGTTCGCGTAAACTCTGGGCTGACTCTTCACCCACAACCATCAACTTTGCCTGCATCTCTCTGGCGCCTGCTACCACCTGCGCCCCCAAAGGACCAAGCCCCTCAAGGTCAAGATAGATCATCAAGGTATAGGGCTTTCCAGCGCCCGTTTTAGCCTCACCATCCCGGGTCAGACGCAACCAAAGATCCGCAGCTTCGCCCCAGCCCCATAACGGCATCATCAGAACAAAACCCTCGTCATTACGGAGGCCGGAGTTATTTAAGTACTGATTTAATTCGACCGATTCAAGCATAGAGCGCAGTGCAGAGTGTAATTTAGCGATCATTTTCGACTCAGAACCACTACCTTGAAAAATTTCTTCCGGAAAATCAGCCTCCAAGCCAACCAAAAGGCGTAATAAACTCTCCTTGGTTGTAAGCGGCTCCAACATCGTTAAACGAGATATTTTTTCAGGGTCGGCCGACAACAGCTGGGCCAGTCCTTGCTCATGAAAAAGACCCAGTTGCGCCAGAGGTAAACCTTCCCCGGAACGTAAGCCTGCAAGCAAAGAGGCCGCTGAAAAACGCGCCGTCAAGGAGGTCAAATCATTACGCAATGCGGTCGGCAAAGGGGCCGACTGATCCAGCAACAACTCTTTCAGCAACATTACATCTTTAGAAAAAAGGTTAGGCTTTGCAACCACCTCACCCATAATCCGGCGCAGTAGCAAGGGCAATTCACTCGCGGTTTGATCGGTCAGGCTAAACCTGACCACAGGCTCTACACTCTCTAGACGAACCGTAAAGAGACCGGCGCTCCCCGGCGGCGCTGAACCTTTGGCCACAACCTCAGTCCCGGCCACTTCCAGCAACAATTTTTCGGGACTTAAAACCTCAACCAGGCGAACCGTCAACAACTCACCAAGGCGCCCAGCAAGAAGTCCTTTCAAGTTCTGCAATGGCGCTGCAGCGACCTCCGCTGTTTCACCTTTGACCAGAAGACTCTGACCAGAATCAGGAAGCGTTATAGCGTCAATCAAAATCACCTCATAAAATTACACATCTAACCGGCGGCACCCTTGCGGATAACGGGCAGCCAGATCGACATAGAGATCTTTACCATAATTCCAGAACTCTTTATGACGTTCTCCAACCAGACCAATCTCCCGGGCCGGATTGCCCGCCACCACCACCCCGGGCGCAATAATTTTACCATTAGGCACCACCGCACCTTCAGCGACAATACTCCACTCACCGATTTTCACATTAAATGAGAGAATCGCCCCGATCCCGACCACGGCTGAGTCCGCCACCTCAAGACAGTGCAGTTTAGCCCCATGGCCAACCGTTACGCGCTCGCCCAGACGACAACAACGCCCGGGATTAATATGCAGGATCGCCCCCTCTTCAATCGCACTCTGCGGACCGATATCGATGGTTCCGTAATCACCTCTCAAGATGGCTCCGTGACCAATATAGACCCCCTCCGCAAGGCGTACATCACCAATCACAATTGCCGTTTCCGCAACATAGGCACCCGGCGCAAAAGTTGGCCGGCGGCCTTCAAATTCATAAATTGGCATCGTTATCCTTTTTTGTCAGTTGTTAGTTGTCAGTTGTCAGTTGTCAGTTGTCAGTTGTCAGTATGAAAAGCAGTGACGACGAAACTCTGTCAAGTCCGGACTTTTTTAAATTGCGGAACTGGCACAGCTAAACCGGCCGCTTGAAAACGTGAAAATGCGGTTTGGTAAAACTTTTCGGCAGGCTCCCGGCTAAAGCCCAGATGTATCCGGGGAAGTTTTTCGCCGGACAAAAATTTCCAGTGCTGCAACAGAGTCGGCTGATCGCTGCAACTCTCGTATTGGATCAGACGTCGATGGGATGAACTCAAGCGGGTATTAGGCTGATTAAGTTTAGCGGCAAAATTTATCAACCGGGCGAGCTCTTCTTCTTCCACGGGCGGGGCCCCGCAAATCTGATAAGAGAGTGAAACCAGCTGATCGACAAGATATCCATCCATACCACCAGGACGAGATTGTAAAAGAAATTTATCGTAAGTGTCAACTGCATCACTTAAAAAAGCACCCAACATAGCATCAAAACCGTAACTGCGGCCGACATAGAGCAGCGCGAGATCATCACAAACCCCATCACCTGAACAGCGCCGAAAATAGGCTTGATCAAACTCCGGATAATCATAGAGTTTTTTCTCTTCAACAATGATTTCAAGTTCAATCAGCTGTCGGCGTTCTGCCGGGCTGAACGCCCGCGCCCCGGTATCGCCCAACGAAAGCTGGGCCAGCCTTTCCGGCCGCACTACTTCCTGACCACCATAACCCAATACAAGTTCATAATCATTAAATGTAAAGGGGAAAAGAGCCAGAGAACGTTGCCGGCAATCGGGATCATCCATCTGCCCGGCCAGCACTATCCCTTTTATAAAAGGTTCTCGGGCCACGACTCGTCCTTTGAAAAAATCAATTCCGAAGAGAGGCCCTTGTTCATCTTCGAGAGCAATAAAAGGATCCTGAAAATGTTTCACAAGATGTTTTATTAAACGCTCTATCTGCTGACTGCGCCAGGCTCGAACTTGCCTGTGATTCAGTTGCGGACAAGATCCCTCAAGCGCCGAACAGACCCGATCAAACGTAACATCAGCGAAAACCAGAGGACGGCCCTTGGCATCCATAAACCACCCGTGCCCATTTTGGGCTCGGCCGAGAACCGATTGGGGCAGCAGTTTTTCCAAAAAATCGGTTGCGGTGGCAAATTTTTGCGCCATGAGATAGGCAAAGTCCTGGCGCACGCACTCCCGAAAAATTTCTCGTTCGCGACTTACACTCAAAATCTTCGGCGTCAATGCTCCATCCCGGCTCCGATAACGACGATCGAAGGTGTCGTTGCTACGACCTGCCAAACTGTCAAAAGTCGCTTCAAGACGATCAACGGCAGCTCTCTTTGGGGTTTGTTTTCCTCGACACATTAATTTCGCAATACCAAGTTTTACAGATTATCGTTCTTGACCACAAAAGTTAACTTGGTTATGATGATCTCAGTCAAATAAATTGAAAACAGCAAATCAACCAGGAGACTTCCATGAACCTTGCAAATACTTCTCCAAACAGCCAGATATTCCCTTTAGTCAGGCAGTGGCGCCGGCATCTACACCGCCACCCGGAACTCTCCGGCCAGGAACAGGAGAGCGCGCGTTTTATAAGCCAGATTTTACAACAATACAAGATCGAGCATGAAACCGGTATCGGTGGCTATGGTATTGTCGCCTGGATCAATCGTCAGGCAAAAGGGCCAGAAATCGCCTTTCGCGCCGATTTTGATGCCCTCCCCTTAAATGACCACAAAAAGACGGATTATGCTTCGAGCAATCCCGGGGTTATGCACGCCTGCGCCCACGACGCTCATGCCGCTGTCCTTTTGGGACTGGCTGTAGCCCTGACTGAAACACCCCAATCTCTAAGTTCCCCAATCAAGCTGATTTTCCAGCCCGCCGAAGAGAATGGTCAGGGCGCCTTGGCCATGCTCGAAGATGGAATTTTTCAGGAACCACCAGCGGCGATTTTCGGTTTCCACTTCTTTCCCGAGATGGAGGTCGGCAGCGCCCGACTCCACCGCCAGGCATTTATGGCGGCAACCGAACATTTCACGATCACAGTCAAAGGCCTCTCCGCCCACGCCTGCATGCCGGAAAAATCTATCGATGCAATCCAGGTCGCGGCCCACCTGATTCTCGCTTTCAACCATCTGACTTCCAAGAATATCGATCCGATTGATCCTGCCTTGATCTCAATCGGCACTATAAACGGAGGTACTACCTCCAATATCATTGCCGACCAGGTCACCCTGACCGGCACCATCCGCAGCCTCTCCCAGGAGCAGCACCGACGTCTACATCAAGCTCTCAAGAGAATTGTCACCGAGCTCCCCAAAGCTTTCGGGGCTGAAGCTGAAATCAACATCAGTGAAGTTGCCCCGGCCCTGATCAACGACCCCCGACTCTGTGATCTTTTGACCGGCATTTTAAGTGAACATCCAGCCCTCTCCCATTTTGAAGATAACGGCCAACCCCTGCTTGGCGGCGAAGATTTTGCCCGTTTCGCAGAACAGGTTCCGGGCTGTTATCTCTTCTTTGGTTGCGGTAACCACGAACGAGGAATTATCCACCCATTGCATAGCTCGCTCTTTGATATCGATGAAAAAGCCCTCACCATCGCCTTGCAGACCATCTACACTATAGCCTTACAAGGCCATACGATTATCGCGACTGTAATTGATAACAAAAAATCTTGAACTCTCTTAAATCATCACTTCGACTCAACCAGCGAAGCCGAGGCCAAATAGTCGAGTTCCCCCATCTCTTCACTGAAAATCAGGTGATAGACATCATAAGAAGTTTCGGCAGCCACCACCCGCTCAATAATTTCCTTACGGCTGAAAACTTTAGAGATCGCTGCCAGCGTCTTTAAATGATCCGCAAAACAGTGTTCAGGGATAATCATTAAAATAATAACTTTCGCGTTTTGACCATCTAAAGAGTTAAATTCAACCCCCTCCCGAATCACGGCCACAACCCCCATGATACTCCGGCTTTTAGGTATTAAACCATCGGCCACCGTTCCATGCGGGATGGCGATCCCTTTACCCAACCCCGTACTCAGCGATCGCTCGCGCTCAACAACCGAACGTAAAAGCGGTTCCTGGACATCATCCGGCAGGTTGTAGGTTTGCGCTGCAAAAGCAACCATCTCTTTGAGCAAAACCCACTTATCTAGAGGCCTGAAATCCATCGATATAGCCTCCCGACCAGCGATGCCAAAGAGCAGATGGCCGGCTTTACCGGTCTCGCCGGCGCGCTGTAAAACGCCCTTAACTATTACCGGTCCAAAAAGTTCACTGACGACGATTGAGGCCAGAATAATGGCGGTTACAGTTGCTTCATAGGGGCGAAAAAGAGGGTTTTCCTGCATTGCCACGACCAGACCAATGGCGACCCCGGCCTGCGGTGCGAGACAAAAACCCAAGAGTTTACCCACCGGCTCCGGGGCCCTGGTCAACCAACCACTGACCCCGGCTCCCAAAAGTTTACCTCCATAACGAGCCAGAATATAGGTCACTCCGACGCCGCCGAGTGAGGGCAGTAGAGCCAGATCAAGATGGGTCCCGGCCAGGGTAAAAAAACAGACATAGAGAAATGGCTCAAAATCCTCGACCGATGTCAGGATCTGGCGATTAGCAACTATAAAATTGGTGATAATAAAGCCCAGCACCATATTCGGCAAAAGCGGTGAGATCTTGAGCCCTAGTGAGATACCGGTTGTGAAACAGACAACCATTAACAAAAGGGAGACAAAATGGGCCTTCTCCTGGAGTCGACGGGCCAGCAACATCATGAGCCCGCCACTGCCAACCCCTAGCAGTAAAGCCTGCCCTAACACCAGGCCCGCATGGGTGATCTGTACCCCCACATCAGAGCGCCCCCCAAGACGACTGCTGATGACTACTGAAACCAAAACAAAAATAACAATCGCCAGGACATTATCGAGAGCCACAACTGATAAAAGATTTTTGACCAAGGGCCCGTCAGCTTCACTTTCCCGGATAACCGACAAGGTTGCCGCCGGCGCGGTCGAGGCCGCAATCGTTGCCAAGAGAAGGGAGATTACCCAGTTATCAAGCCATAAATCACAAAAAAAATAGACCGCAACCATCGCCGTCAGGGCCTGGGCCAAAGCGATTGAGACCAGACTTAAAACCTGGGGAGCAATGCGGCGTATTTTAAGATGGGAAGCAATCGAAACCGCGATAAGACTTAAAGCTATCTCAGAGATTGGCTTGAGGGTCTGGTAGACAATTTCATGGGTTAAAAGGTTGCTTAGGTAGGGCCCAATAATAATCCCGGCAATAATATTGCCGGTAACCGAAGGAAGATGCAAACGCCGAGCAACGCTGCCCCCAAAAAGTCCGGCTGTCACCAGAATACTCACGGCCAGTATAGCATTCACAAAAACAGCTCCGGGCCAAGCTCAAAAAAAGCGTCGGCAGTCTCAAACTAAATATCCAAAATCATCGTTGTGCACTATAGCGAAGCCCTGAAACTCTGACAAGCAGAATTTGGATATTTCATCTAATGAGGGTTGTGTTTTGTAGAGTGATGTGCTTTAAAAGATTACCCTTAATTATTCGGTGGCCCACCATAAAAATACAATTAAATTCATAATGCTTAAACTTGTCATCTGCTTACTCTTAACCTCTTTTATTGCCGGCGTACCGGCTAGTGCCCAGACCTTAATCTCCCAGAAAAGATACATCCAGCCAACAGGTACCCCCCAACCAAGGAAACAAACTATCATGACCATGCAAGAAAAAAATACCCGCCTGGAACTTCTTGTCGAACAACTCCATAAATACAACCACGCTTATCGTCAAGGAAAGCCCCTGATCAGTGACACTGAATATGACAATTTGATTGAAGATCTGCGGAATCAAGCGCCACAACACCCCTTTTTACATCAGGTTGAACCAGAGAAATTCCCCGGCCGCCGCGAAGTCCACCACCCTCAAGCGATGCTCTCAACTGAAAAAGCGTACACAAAAGAGGCTTTGAAGCGCTTTATTGAACGCGTTTTAAAATGCGCCAGTGAAAACAATCTCGCGGCCCCCAACTTTCGCCTGACCCCTAAACTTGACGGCCTTGCAGCCCGTGACGACGGCCAGGTTTTTGCAACCCGGGGGAACGGTGAGACCGGCTATGAGATCAGTTCAGCTTTCGCCAAAGGGGTGTTGGCTCTTGGCGGACGGGGCCTGGGCCTGGGCGAGATTGTCATTACAAATTCTTATTTTGAAGAATGTCTTGCAGCCCACTTTGAACATCCCCGAAACCTGGTCGTCGGCATCATCAACTCCGACACTTTAAATCCATATGCAAAAAAAGCTCTTAAAGCCGGAGCCGTACAATTTGTTCCCTACGAAAGACTGCCTCAATGGCAAGGCTCAGGCAAGGAACTTCTCGTCGATATCGATAATTTAAAAGAAGAGCTCGCCAGCCAGACTAACTACCCTCTTGATGGTTTCGTCGCCGAAGTAGAGAGTCTTAAACTGCGCCAATTTCTGGGCTCCACCGACCACCATTACCGCTGGCAGATAGCCATTAAAAGCAAAGGTGAAACCGCCCGGACTGAAGTTGTTGAGATCATCTGGCAGGTTGGCCGCACCGGCACTATCACCCCAGTTCTGGAAGTTGTGCCGGTCAATATTTCTGGAGCCACAATCAGACGGGTTACAGCCCATAACGCCGGGCTTGTAAAAGAACAGGGCTTAGGCCCAGGGGCTGCTATTGAAGTAATTCGCAGCGGTGAAGTCATTCCCAAACTGGAGAAGGTTATCAAAGTGGCCACTAGCGTAACCCTGCCCGAAAACTGCCCGCGCTGCAACACTCCCCTGGTCTGGAGCAACGACTTTCTTAAATGCCGTAACCCGCAATGCCAAGCCCAGGCCGAGCAACGAATTTTCCACTGGTTCAAAACCCTGGGAACCGCCGACTGGTTTGGCATCAAAACCATCAAACGCCTGGTTGCAAACACTTATGACAATCTTGAAAAGATCTACATGATGACGGAAAAAGATTTTAACAAGCTTGATTTTGGCCCGCAGCAATCACTCAATCTGAGTCAAGCCTTGACTTTAAGCCGGAATAAGGAGGTTGAAGACTGGCGCTTTCTCGCAGCCTTTGGCTTACCCTCGTTAGGCCGAGGCGACAGTCGTCGCCTGCTGGCTCAAATCACTCTCAATGAGCTCCTTAACGAAGTTGACGCCGCAACTATTGCCGCAATCCCCGGTTTTGCCGAACTCACCGCCAACGCGATTACGCAAGGTCTCGATAAATACCAGACCGAAATCAGGCATTTGCTGGAGCTAGGCTTCAACCTCAAAGTAACACCTACATTGGAAGAGGGATCGGCAAAAAATCAACCGCTTAAAGATAAGGGTATTGTCTTTACCGGAAAAATGACAAAAGGCAGCCGGGAAGAGATGGAGGAGGGGGCTCGCCACCTGGGAGCCCGGATCCAGAAAACCGTAACTGGCAAAACCACTTACCTGGTCTGCGGCGAAAAGGTTGGCGCTCGCAAAACCGAAAAAGCTCAACAACTAGGGGTTGCCGTGATCAGTGAAGATGAGTATTTAGAGATGCTGGAGGAGAGCCCTCAATAGATTTTCTGAAGTTATGGTAAATACTCGTCCAACGCGCTCAGATACTGCAGATAGAGGAACGGGGTCTGGGCCGCCAGACCGGCGATCCGAGCCAAGACTTTTTCAGCCCGCTCCTGCGAATTTTTATCCCCGGTTTTTGCCGCCAGACACAAGAGGTTCATAATCATTACCGAGTTACTGCCAGGAAGGGCCCCGTCGTGTAGTTCAAGGTTGCGGGCGACCAGTTTTTCTGCGTCGCTGGCACTATAGAAATAGCGCTCACCTTGAGCATCCCAAAAAAGATTGTTGACCGTCGCAGTCAAAGCTTGAGCCCTTTCAAGGAAACCAGAATCGGCTCCGGCCGCATCAAGCTCGAGCAAACCCCAGATGTAAAAGGCATAATCATCCAAAAAAGCTGGGATCGCAGCAGCTTCTCCGGCCGACCAGCACCGGAAAAGACGATCTCCTTCGCGACTAAGATATTTATCGAGAGCCCGAGCCGCAGACTCAGCCAAAACGAGATAGGAGGGCTCTTTAAAGACCACTGAAGCCCGGGCCAGGGCGCCAATCATCAAACCGTTCCAGGCCGTAATAACTTTTTTATCAATAAACGGCGCCTGACGCTTTGACCTGGCCTTAAGAAGAGTCTGCCGACATTCCTTAAGTTTCCCCTCAAGTTCGGCCTCGGCAACCCCACTCTCACCATCAACGGCAAGCCGGCGCAGGACGCTGCTACCTTTAATCTCCGGGAAGTTGCCTTCTCCGGAAACGCCATAATAACGACAAAAAAGCCGGCTTTCAGACTCTCCTAAAAGAGCCTCTATCTGAACCTCTGTCCAGACATAGAAAGCCCCCTCAACCCCTTCACTATCGGCATCTTGGGCTGCATAAAAAGCGCCTTCAGCACCACACATCTCTCTCTCTACATAGTTGACCACAGAGGCGACAACCTCAGCATATTGCGGCTTTCCGGAGATGTGAAAAGCTTCAGTATAAGCGTAAATTATAGTGGCTTGATCGTAAAGCATCTTTTCAAAATGGGGAATTTGCCATTGCGCGTCAACCGCATAGCGATGAAAACCACCCCCCAAATGATCAAAAATCCCTCCGGCCGCCATTTTATCGAGAGTTTTCTCGACCATTTCCAGAGCGATATTGGCACCGCTACGCTGATGCCAGCGCAGCAAAAAAAGCAACTGGTGCGGAGTCGGAAACTTTGGCGCACTGCCAAAACCTCCCTCCGCAGAGTCAAAATTCTCACTTAAATGTTCAGCTGCATTACCGAGTAAATCGACACTTAAAACTTCATCAAGCGGCCGCGCCTGCTCCATAGAGTGCAGCAGTTTCACCACCTCTTGCCCGTTTTTCAAGAGCTCCTGACGTTCGGCTTGCCAACGCTTTGCCAGATAATTAAGAATCTCGACAAAGCCTGGCATATTAAGACCATAGCCACCCTTTTTCGGGAAATAGGTCCCGGCAAAAAAAGGCACACCATCCGGAGTGATAAAAACTGAAAGCGGCCAGCCTCCGGCTCCGGTAAAAAACTGGCAGGCGAGCATATAGATCTGATCAAGATCAGGCCGCTCTTCACGATCGATCTTGACCGCGACAAAATGCTCTCGCAAAAGATCTGCAACCTCTTGATCGTCAAAAGATTCATGGGCCATAACATGGCACCAGTGACAGGTCGAATAACCGATAGAGAGAAACAGCGGCTTATCTTCAAGCCGGGCTTTTTCCAGGGCCTCCGGCCCCCATGGGTACCAATCAACCGGCTGTTCGGCATGCTGCCGCAGATATGCGCTCGACTCATTCTGTAAACGATTAGCCATTAAATAATTTCCTTACTATATTTTTAAAAAATGGACCTATTCCACCGCACCCCGGGCTCCGAGTTCACGATCCATCATATAAAGACCGTGGCCCTGGTCACCAACCATCTTCAATTTCTGCAATACGGCATCAACTGAGGCTTCCTCTTCAACCTGCTCGGTCACAAACCACTGCAGAAAGATATTGGTCGCATGATCTTTTTCCGCAATCGCCACATCAACCAAATCATTAATCAAAGCCGTCACTTTCTGCTCATGCTCCAGAGTTGCAGCAAAAGCTTCAACCGGATTGGTCCACTGCGTCTGGGGGGCTTCGATCGCACGCAACAGGACCCGACCGCCGCGTTCATGAATAAAATCATAAATTTTCATGCCATGCACCATCTCTTCCTGGGCCTGAGCCTTCATCCACTGAGCAAAACCGGGCAGATTGACCGACTCAAAATAGGAAGACATCGAGAGATAGAGATAGGCTGAATAGATCTCAGCATTAACCTGTTCATTCAAAGCTTTTTCAACACGTTCATTAATCATGGTATTCCTCCTCTTTCTGAGCCCAACGCCCCCAGTAAAAAAACCTTCTGCGACCGCCAAGACGAATTAAAAAACTTAATTTAAGACGAAGTTATCATAGCAGCAAACGAAATACAACTAAAATTATCATGATTAACTATTTGTAACTTTTCCGATACAACCGGACATCCGGCGCAAGAGAGCAAAAAGGCTCCATCAGTTTAAAAGCAGCCTGCCCATGGGTTCCCACCAGCGCCAACAATTTATTAAAAAAAGAGGCCCTATCATCGACCTCAATGACACCGCCATGAGCCAAGAGTAATTTTTTTACCGGAAAATGCGCCACCCTCTCAAGGCTTGCCGTCATTAGCTCCGGGAAAAGGGTAGGAAAGGGCAAAACCACTTTTTCTCCAACCTTGATAAGCAGATCACCAACATAAAGAAGCTCCTCTTCAGGATTATAGAAAACCATATCGTAAAGGGTGTGGCCCGGAGCCGCATAAGCCCTCCAGTCAGGAAAATCGGGTAGCGCCTGCCCATCAGACAGGAAAAAATCGGGTTTGAGCCGTTTTGGATACCAGGCCCTTTCCAGCTTACCAAACTGCTGACGGGCGGAATAGTGACCCAGCAAAGTATCAACAATATGCTGGGTGCCGCCCCAAAAACCTCGATACCACTGATCGATATCAACATGGGCGGCGATCGGAGTCTTGAAACGGCGGCGCAACAACGGAGCCCCACCAGCATGGTCCGGATGCATATGGGAAACCAGGGCCAGACTTAGATCAGCTGGCGACCGACCCATTTCACGAATCATATACTCATCAATACGAACCGCGTCATAGCGAGCTCCGCCATCAAGAAGCAAAACCCGGTCTGGGTACTCAACCAGATAAAGGGTTGCAATATAACCCTTTATCTGGTGTAAAGTGAATAGGCATTCATTCATCGGTCTATTCTACATCTCTGGCGCCAAAAGTAAAGAAAAAAAAGAGGGGCTCAAAAGCCCCTCTTTTCAAATAACCCAGATCAACAAAAAAGGTAACTATTCAGCTAACCCGCAAATTCAGGGTACACAATCCCAATTTCCTTAAGAAAATCAGGCTATGTCCCCAGAATCTGCTAAATTTGATCAATATGCGGTAATTTCTACCTACACTGAATAGTTACCAAAAAAGATTAATCGGTGCGATTGGTGATCTCAATAAGATGATATCCAAAATCGGTCTTTACCGGGCCATGCACTTTACCCACTTCGGCATTAAAAACCACAGTATCAAACTCCGGCACCATCTGACCCGGAGAGAATTCACCCAGAGCCCCGCCCTGCTGGCCGGAAGGGCATTTAGAATTGGCCGCCGCCACCTTGGCAAAATCTTCGCCACCCTCAATCTGTGATTTAAGTTCCAAACAACCCGCTTCGCTCTCTACCAGAATGTGACGCGCACTTGCTTTAGCCATCTTTGATCTCCTAATAAGTTTATTCAGGTTCAAATAAAAAATCTCAGCATTTTTAAAGTTGTGGCGAGATAACACAAAAAGCTGAGAAATGTAAAGAAGAAGTAAATTGCCTTATCTCAGCTCAAACCTTCTCGAGAGAGCACATGAAACCACGGTTGGCCGGAGTTGCGGTAACCGGATCGCGCAAGCTATCATCGGTTAAATTGTTGAGATTGTAAAGGTCGTCGACTTCTCCCCAGCCCCAGGCAATAATAATCGAACCCGGCCTTACCTGACTGGAGAGCTCTGCCGCCATCCGGATTTCCCCACGCGGGGTCTTAACTCGAACCAGATCGCCACTACTGATGCTGCGGGACAATGCATCACGGGGATTAATTGCCACCGCAGGCTCACCCCCCTGTTGCCGCAAAGCGGCAACTTGGCGATACTGGGTATGCGTAAAGCTGCTGACCCGCTGGCCACTGATTGCGACCAGCCCATCTGCAGAAAAACAATCGACATAACTTAAAGGGTTTTGCCACTTACCATCAACAAAAGGAACCGGCAAAAAACCATTCTCCGCAAGTTTCTGAGAAAAAAACTCGACTTTACCACTGGGGGTCGCAAAACCCTCGCTCCAAAATTTCTCATAACGCAAACTTTCACAGCGTAGACCTTCGGGATGGTCACGCAATTTTGCAACCGTCAGACCCGAGGGTTCAAGCTGATAATCGAGAGCCTCTTCAACTGACTTCCAGGGAAAAAATTCTTTAAGGCCAAGATGCCCCGCCAAGCCAAAGATAATCTTCCAGTCAGGCCAGCTCTGAGCATAGGGATCCGCCACCTGATTCTGCAGGATAACAGGATTATTACGTATATAAGAACGGTTCAACTGGGTCTCTTCAAAACAGCTGGCCGCCGGCAGAATGAGATCAGCAAAGGCGGCAGTTTTAGTTTTAAAAAGATCGATGACCACGAGAAAGTCTAGTTTTGACAAAGCTTTGCGAACCCTTTGAGAATCGGTCATAGTCACGGCCGGATTCCCTGATTGAACAATCAAGGCTTTTATCGGATAAGGTTTTTCATCGAGAACGGCGTCAATCAAAGAAGACTGGGCGTGGCAACCCCAGGTATCATGAAAACTGTTGAAAAGATCGTATTCAGGAGCAATACTGCCCCTCTCAGAGGGCAGATTTTCACGTAACTGAATATTCCGCAGCGGCAAAGGCTGAGGAATCAGATCACCTCCCGGCCGGTCCAGATTTCCAGTCAAAGCCCTAAGCATACTGACAGCCCGAGTCGCCTGAAAGGCTTCGCGCTGCATATCGAGACCGTTACCTTCAATCAGACAGGCCGGTTTTGTGGTCGCATAGAGCCGCGCCGCCCTTTCGATAATATCCGCCTCAAGCCAGAGTTCCGCCGCCACTTTTTCAGCCGGAAAATTAGCGGCAGCAAGCTTGAGTTCAGCAAAGCCCAAGCAAAACTTTTCGACAAACTCCTCATCATACCAACCATTAACGATGATTTCATTAATCATTGCCATAACCAGCAAACCATCATGCGCAGGCTTTAAAGGAAGCCAGATGTCAGCTTTTCGGGCCAATTCGGTCTCTACCGGGTCGACCACGATCAACTTGGCCCCGCGCTCGCGCGAAGCCAGTATGGCTTCACCCACTGCCGGTGCGGTATTGAGATCATTCTTACCCCAAATCAATATACAATCAGAGCCTGAGACCTGGGCCGCCGGCATCGCCCCGCAGGTAAAGATATTAGCCATCTCCCGGGCCACGTGACAAACTGACCCATTGCCAATAATATTAGGCGAACCAAAGGCATGCATCAAGCGATTGGCGTAATCCCAGGGCACTCCCCAATCCGCCGCCATCCCCCGAAGCCAGGCAACCGCAGAGGCCCCGTGCTCATCTTTCAAACCTTGGAGACGCTGAGCCATAAAAGCAAACGCTTCATCCCAGGAGATCTCGCTAAACTCATCACGCAAACGAGATCTCCGCAAAAGCGGTTTTGTCAAACGCTCCGGGGCATAGATAATCTCGGCTGCGGCCGCCAACTTGGGACAGGACAAAACTTTTTTTCGATCTCCAGGATTTTTCCTTGAAGCTTTAAGTAAGCGCCCCTCTGCCACCTCAACCACAACCGGACAACAGGCAGAACAGAGTCGGCACACCGTATCTTTTTTCTCGACCACACTAAACCCCTTAACGCTCGGCTTTAAGATAACAGCTGCGGATCAGTTCATAATGATTTCGATGCGTCCGAATTTTCCACCAGACTGAACCTTCGCCCGTAACCTCCCAGATGGGTTGCAGTAATCCTTGCGGGTCACTTAAAAGTCGACTAATATTATCCTTAGCAAAACCTGCGAAAGCGCCACTTTCGGTGCCTCCGAGCCACTCCTTTTCTGGCGCTGCCTCAAGCGACCAGGAAAAAGGGTCGGAAAAAAGAAATTGCGCCTGCCAACCACGGGTGACCCGATTCATCTCTGTTAAATGTACACCTGGACGCGATAATTTATCGACCAGATTGAGCGATGCCACCTGACTGAAGACTCCCGCTTTAAATGGTAAAGCCTGGGCATCGGCAACCATAAACTCAAGCGCAGAAAAAGACCACGTCGACGGCAGCTGCAAGCTGACCTGACGACAGAGACGACCCTCTTCCGGCAAGCTTATAGAGAAACTTCTCTCCTTGAGCAAACGCCTGGCGGCCGCGACAAATGAGGCTGAAGAATCGATCCCCACCACAAAATCACAAGTCCGGCTCATCTCAAAACTGAAACGCCCAACCGCAGCCCCAATATCAAGACCCCAGCCATCATTTTCAGGCAAGAGCTCACCCCATTCCTGATAAGCTGTAGAGGCTTCAGGATCTGCCAGGAGATCACCGTAGTGACTCCAGAGATAGGAGGCCAGCAGCAGTTCACTTTCGTAACGAGACGCACTGGAAATTGAGGCCGATGGCCGAGGATCAAGAAAAGCAACACCATCTTTAATCGGATACTTGCGACCACAAACCGGACAAACCAACTCACCGACCACAATATCTTCGGCCTCCTCCATATGTACCGAAACCATAAGCGAATATTCATGCGGCAAACAAGCTGGACAAACCAACACTTCAAGAAGTTTTTTCTGCATCTTTTCTCACTCTCTTGACTTTAATAAAATATGCGCAACTCAAACCGCGACTCATACTATACAAAAAAAATAATTTTACCTCTATTTGGATGATAACGCAAGCCCTATCATTATTTTTTTCAAAAAACCTTCCGCGCTCCCCAAAATTGATGCACTCATCTTACATAACAAAACTCCGGTAAAGCTCCAATCTAGAGCGAAAAAAGCCAAGATAAAAACCATTTAATTTAGATTTTTAAGTTGACATTTAATTTCGACTCGTTTATAAAGCGCTCTCTAAATTAACTGGTTGCGCGGGAATAACTCAGTGGTAGAGTGCAACCTTGCCAAGGTTGAAGTCGCGAGTTCAAATCTCGTTTCCCGCTCCATTTCTAATGTTAGAAAAATCAGCAAATGATGCTGATTTTTTTTGGCGCCATCGCCAAGTGGTAAGGCAGAGGTCTGCAAAACCTCCATCCCCAGTTCGAATCTGGGTGGCGCCTCCAAATTTCCCTCCGTAAAGAAGCGGTTCCCGAAAATACGCCCGGATGGCGGAATAGGTAGACGCAAGGGACTTAAAATCCCTCGGGATAATATCCCGTGCCGGTTCGATTCCGGCTCCGGGCACCACCTAAATACTTAATAAATCAAAGGGTTGTTGGCTTTTCGCTAGCAACCCTTTCTTTGTTTTAAGTTCCTAACAAAATACCTTTTTTGCCTTTGGGTAACGGTTTGGGTAACGGCTTTTTAATTTTCACCTGCTTTCCACCCCATATTAAACAAAAAAAGCCCAGCATCAATCACCGGGCTTCTAATTTTATGAAAAATTATTTTTAGACTTAATGATAAGTTAAGACCTTCTCTTTATATACGTATATTCGCAGAGAAGCTCTACTTTAACGATGCCGAAATTTGCTTGAGATTAGTTGTGGAAATCTTAACGGCGTTAATCAGCAACGCGGCTTTTTGCGTCGGCTGAATTTGCCTGGTTATATGATTCTCTTTGGCTTTTTCAATACTTTCGTTTTTTTCCTAAACTTTTAACCAAGTCAGGAAAATATTCATAGAAATTTCGCTACCGTTCACATACCTATCTTGGACTTACAAACAATGTGTGAATGCTATGACCAACACTTCCTTTTGAGTCGAATATCGTGGTCGTTGTTTGGCCAATCCCTTCATTGCCAAGCACGGTGCGGGCCTTCATCCCCACCCAGGGCCCAATCGGATGACGATGGAAGCCGACAGTCATGTCAATTGGTACGAATGTCCAATTCAAAATGTTTAGTTCCGCGCTGACTCCATTAGCAGAGTCTATCATGAGTATAAATGACTCCAAATCGTTTATTTCATGTCCTTCTATCAGTGGGATTCTGGGTTTCACCCATACAGTTGCAGGGCCGATCTCATCATACGACCCTACAGCAAAACGCCATTCAAGTGCTTCACCATATGGAAAATAATCGACACCTTTAAAAAATTTCTGGACTTGTGGCCCAGGAAGGATTGGTACTTTAAATCCGTCTGAAATAGAATGGGTTATCCCGGTTTGTTCTTTTATGCGCCAAGCATGAGAAAGCAAAATCGTTTTTCCTTCTGATATGTATTCCCCTCTGAGAAGTTCCACCTTTTTTCCAGGACGGATTTTTTCGACCTTTATTGTGCATGGTTTAACCGGAACCGCTCCAAAAAACTCTATCGTTAATCTTGCGATGTTGAAATTACCAGAAGATGGATAATTTCGTAAAGCATTTGTCAACAATGCAGAAGGTGGTCCGCCATGCTGCAAATCTGATGACCATGGTCCGATCGTTGCTTCGGTAGGCTCAAATTGATTATTGCCCATCTGTTGAAAGAAAGAAGGAACAAGATTGAAATCGACCATATGGAACCTCTCTATAATTAATGTATTTTGATAGTATTAATCTATTTAACAAACGTCTATATGCCCTACTTACAATCAAGGCCAAAGTCAATCAGTGAAAATACGAAATCATATTCGAGAAAGGATTAATGGAATGATTGTTCTTGAGGAAATATTCAATATTGGTTGTGGTTGACCTTACCTCTGCCAACCCCACCTTTTTAGCCAGACCTAACATTTAACATTCATCGTAATATGCGTAACAAAGTCCTATCGCAGAATATCTTAAGTTTGCATAATCAGAAAAAGATTAGACCTTGCCACTGCCAACATCAAAAACCTGCCATCATTTCCTGGAAAATAATAAACTCGAGACAGGGGGGGCACTGCACACCCGCACACCCCCCATTATAAGCACTATTATTCTTCACCGGTAATCATCGTCGACACGTAAACTCGAGATTGAACTTTAAATAATCAAATCTACAAATCATTGATCACTGCCCGGACCTGACTGCACGAACATAATAACTATTTAGATTATTGCTGGCTTTGACGAGGCCATAGTTGAAATCGACGTACCACGCGATGGTCGTATCAGCGGCGTAGGTAGTAGACGACCAGTAATAGGCCGACATAACATTAGTGAAAGGATGACCTGCAGGCAACCTGGGATCGTTAGTGGCAGTATAGTCGACAAGAGTTACCAACTCGTCTATTGTCGGCAAACGCCACCCACCTCTCCCCCCAATTACAAGTTGATAACAATAAGTATGAGCATCGTTCCAATCCCTTTTTGCATCGGTATCTCTTTGCCAAACCAAACCGGTTTCGTGATCTAAAACAGCTTCGTTACCCAAAACTAATTCAAAACGTTCGGCCGCCGGCAGTATCTGATCCCAGGTCGGGATTGACGCCGTTGCCTGACAGTAAGCCCGACTGTTATAGCTCTGGTAAGAAAAACCGCCGGTCGCTGAGTTGCCGACAAAGACTGTCACTGCCAGCTCTTCATTGCCTGAGTGAGAGACCTTTATAGAGTAGTTAGTGGGCAGGAGTGCAGAATAGATGGTTGTAGTAACCTCACTGAAGATCTCCTGCGGTTCTAGCGGATCGATTTCAACCGCACCCAAAAGATTACCACTCTTGCTAAAGAACTCCATCTCAAGTGTGGCGGTAGCACTACTCGCATCAAGATTTTTAATCGCAACGCCGGTCCACCACTGGGTATTGGTAACGGCATACGGCACCTCTACTGCAACCCCATCCGCCCAACTAACGCTAACAAATGTAAACACCACTAAAGCAACGAACAAATAAACCAAACTTTGACGTAACCGATTTTGTTTCATCGCTAACCTCCTTTAAAGAACTACTCGTTGTCCTATATCTTCACACTTTCTGTCAAACGGTAACCTTAAAAATATATCATCAAAACAAAATAGCCGAGCCGCTTTTCTGAAAAGCGATCCGGCTATTTAGTCAGATATCTGATTTATCATCTCAACTCTTTCTCAGATTAGCATTGCCTGAGGTTATTTCATTTGCTCATCCTTAAATGTAATATACTGAATGGTTCAAGTCAAATAGTAAGTTTAACATCTTTCCGCTGGCAACCTCACCCTTCCAGCCAGACAGCAAACCCAAGCTTCATCGTAAATCTTAGAACCTCGGTCTATCGCAAAGAGAAGCTCTACTTCGGAAGTAGCTGGTTGCAAATAGCCCTTGCCAGTAGCAATCTCAAGTCTAAAGCAGAAGATGACCTTAATCGGCAAAACCAGTAATGAGTGTCAATTTTTTTACTTTTACAAATTATCCACTTGTATAAACTACACATATGAGATGTAGCTTAATTTTTCTACCCTCAAAAATTACTGTCTTACATGGTTTTTGCCAGTCAATCGTTTCTGTTACCTTACCGACAGTATAAGAATGTAGCAGATCATCTTCCTGGCGCTGACCGTACCCGGGGATTCTGGATGAGGTAATGTAATCGCCAACCATAACCGGGCCATTTATGTTGCTGACCCAGACACGTCCCTCTCCCAACGCATTAACAATGCCAAAACGCTCTTTTTGAGTGCCTCGGTACCAGTGAGCAAACGGTAACGGTCCCTCTTTTACGATAACGCCAAAGATATTCTTGTCTTTGACCTGGCTTGACAAAACCACACTCGGCAAGGTCGAAGAGATTGGTTCACCACCCGCATCCGGTGGTGGAACTGCAACCCTGCCGGTCACCGAAACAATCATGCCAGAATCGACTTTTTCTGGCATGAGATCAGCAAAACGTACGTCATGAGCACCGGTAAAGGTACCATAATCGGTAGTGCTTGAGCCAGAACTGCCAGCGTAAAAATCGTATCCACCACCTGCACCATAGACGCCAATGCCGTTTTCACCATAAGCAGTACCATGAACCCCTTGACCGGTATCTCCCTCGGAATTACCTCGGATACCCCAACTACCTGCCCCGGCAGAATGGCCGATGATACCAATGCCACTCGCGCCTGTAGATGAGCCGAAAACACCTGTTCCCGATTCCCCGTCGGCAATGAAATAGCCACCGTAGTTTTCGACATTGCCCGTATTTGTAGCCTCACCATAGACGCCCCGCCCACTCATGCCCGCAGCGGAAAAATATCCCCCATAATTAGTTCCATTTCCGGTGTTAGTAACCGAGCCATAAACGCCTTTCCCCTTTAGGCTTGCAGCGCTAAAATATCCGCCGCAGTTACTCACATAATCCGTTGTGCTAGTGGCATGACCATAAACAGCGTTTCCTGAACCTGCTGAGCACAGGAAATAACCGCCGGCCTTAGCTCCCGTACCATAAACTGCCGTGCCGCCAATTTCCGTAGCTACAAAATAGCCGCCATAGCCGGTTCCGTTGCCAGTAGCCTCGCCATAAACGCCTGTTCCTAATGTACCTGCAGCCGTAAAATAGCCGCCATAGTTTTTACTATTCGAAGCGCTTCCCGCTGCCTCACCGCAAACCCCGCGACCATCAGACCCTGCGGAGTAACCGTAGACACCCCAACCCTGATTACCTAAAGCAGTAAAATAGCCGCCAAAGTTTGTGTAGTCTCCTGAGTTCGAAGCTACACCATGAACTCCTCGACCAAAAATTCCTGTGGCCTCGCCATGGATTCCATAACCATAAAGAGAATCTGTGTTATATGCCTTAACCACTCCTGCGGAAGAAACCGAATCAGTAAAAGTAACGCCACTACTATCGATTAACATGCTCGGTTCACCCGCAGTCCTTAAACTTACTTCGGCCAAACTCATACTGATACTGGTCAGATTGTTAATCTTGTCGATCTCTGCCAAGCTAAGTCGGGGTGACATGATCTGACCGTTACTTTCCACCTCAACCCACAGAGTTTCGGCATTCAAGACGGAGGTTCTTTTTCGGACAGTTATGTTGCCCTTTTCAAAGGTGAAGAGGGCTTTCTCCGATCCTGCGACAATCTCCTGTTTTTCCTCAAATAAAAGCTGTCCACCAAACTCGTCATTATAGATACGCAAGGTCATTTTAACGATACGTTCGGCACCCATTTTTTTACCATGTTCAAGAAATTGCCCTTCCAGGATCAGGGCCCCATGACAAAAGTTTCGTTCAGTTAAAAATGTTATCAAACAGATCGTTATAATAAAAAAGGGGATAAGAATACGCTTTGATAACATTGGTAACTCCTCCGTCAATTAAGTGTTAGTGAAATCTCTATAAACCTTTTTCTGCTTACCATGCACAAAAAAAGACAGCCAAGTTGCTCTTTATAAAGAGGTAGCCCGGCTGTCTTTGATGATATTGGAGACAAGACCCGTGGTTTTCCGACCCCGTCTTTCAACGAGTGTGGCGTTCACAATAAGTTAATGTAGCTACCTTATAAGCACAGACCACAACTCAAGACAATATTTATAAAGATATCCACTGTCAATCTCTACATTTATGACACTGCGCAAACTTGAACTTCATCGTAAATCTTAGAACCTCGGCCTATCGCAGAACATCTCAAGAGTCGCAGGGGTGGAAAAAACAATAGATATCTAACGCCAATCTCAACTTATTGAAACTAATGTAATGATGTCAACCTCGACCAATATTCCGGCATCCAACTGCCGAAAGTCAGCTGAGAAAAAATAATAAATCTTATTTCATCGTCCTGAAAGGTACTATAATGTCCCTACATACAACCAAGCCGGTAATACTTAATGAGCTTGTCGTCAACCTGGAGACAGACTGTTCATTCTCTAATAATCCTGAAAAAGGCTACCTGCCTGCCAGTCATAATTGCCACTCACCTTACGCCAGTTACCACCGCTGACACTGGATTTATACCCGTCCGCGATATTGGCACCACCCCCGGATACGCTGGCATAATCACCGCTAGCAACATTATCGGCACCTCCCGCAATGACTGCGGCCTGTCCACTTGCAATATTGTTAATACCTCCGGCAACGCTGGCAGTAATGCCGCATGCGATATTGTAAATGCCGCCACCGATGGTTGCCTGCTCGCCCAGTTCGTGATCAAGTTTATCCGGGTCGCCAGCAAGGTTTGCCCGTCCTCCGACAATTGCACTAAAGTTGCCAAAAGCCTCATTACCATCTGCGGTTGCAAATCCCCCGCCACCGGCAACGCTGGCGGCATAACCACCGGCAATATTATTGTAGCCTCCACTTACAAGTGCTAAGTTGCCGCTGGCTGTATTTTTGAAGCCTCCGGTAATGCTGGCACCTGAGCCGCTGGCTGTATTTAATCCACCTCCACTGACCACGGCATTATAGCCGATGCGGTGATCAAGTTTGTTTGGGTCGCCGGCAACGTTCATCCGCCCTCCAGTAATTGTTGTATAGTCGCCATAGGCTTCATTGCAATACGTCTCCAGCCCGCCGCCGCCGGCAACGCTGGCACCTGAGCCGCTGGCAATATTAAATCCACCTCCAGTAACACTTGCATATTGGCCACTAGCAGTATTGTTGTAGCCACCGCTGACCGTTGAATGCTCGCCCATGTTATGATCGAGTTTGTCAGGGTCGCCAGCAAGGTTTGACTTACCTCCAGCAATCGCCGTATACTCGCCAAAAGCCTCATTGCAATCGCCGCCGGAAACACTGGCAGCATAACCACAGACAGTATTGTTACCTCCCCCTGAAACGCTGGCAGCATAACCACTGGCAACATTGCCACCTCCCCCTGAGACACTAGCGTTATTGCCGCTGGCTGTGTTGCCGATACCCCCTGAGACACTGGCGTTGTTGCCGGTGGCGGTATTGTTATATCCTCCCGCTACACTAGCGTAGGGGGAGGATACTTCATTATGCAATCCAGCCAACAGACCACCATAATAGGAAAAATTTTGGTTGATACCAACCACCAGGTTATGAGAACCACTCCGATCGTCACCGCTACCCCGTTCCTCATTGTAACCAACGATCAGGTTGCCGAGGCCGTTGACGTTGCTGGCGGTGGCACCAGTACCGTTCCGGACGTGAACGTTCATGCTGTCGAAATATAGGTCATTTCCCGTTCGGCTGACGTTGGCCAGCAGGGTTTCTAAGGCCACAATTCTTGCTTCCAAAGTAGTTACCAGGCTGTCCACCTGGGTTTTGGTGTAGTAACGGTCGTCGTGTAAATGCCCGGTATCGGATTTGGTGTCCAACCCTTCAGCTAGTTCCGCATCCCTAGTCATGGTATCGGTTATTTGACCATCACTGACAGTACCCACAATATCGGAAAATTCGGGCCAGGTATCGCGCAGTATCCCCCCTAAATTAATCGAATGCGTATCCATATTGAGCAGGCTGCCCAAAGTAACACCGTCGTTATCTATAATCAGGGTCGGTTCCCCGGTGGTTCTCAAACTTGCTTCAGCAAAACTCATACTGATACTGGTCAGATTGTTAATCTTGTTGATCTCTGCCAAGCTAAGTCGGGGTATCATGATCTGACCATTACTTTCCACCTCAACCCACAGAGTTTCGGGATCCAGGACGGAGGTTCTTTTCCGAACCGTTATGTCGCCTTTTTCAAAGGTGAATAGGGCTTTCTCCGATCCTGCGACAATTTTCTGTTTTTCCTCAAACAAAAGCTGCCCACCAAACTCGTCATCATAGATACGCAAGGTCATTTTAACGATTCGTTCGGGACTAAGTTTCTCACCGTGTTCAAAAAGTTGGCCTTCCAGGATCAGGGCTGCATGACAAAAGTTTCGTTCAGGCAGGGCTGCAGCCAAACATATTGCAACAATAAAAAAAGTAGCGAGAATACGTTTTGTAAACATTAGCGGTTTCCTCCGTCGGCATGCAGTTGGAAGCGGTAACACCAAATCATAAGAACAAAAATAGCCGAGCCGCTTTCTGAAAAGCAGTCCGGCTATCTACCCTGATCTCTAGTTTTCCATCTCAACCCTTTGCCAGTTTGGCATTCCCTGAGGTTGTTTTGTTTGATGGTCTTGATAAGATAGTCTACATAAATGAGCCAAGTCAAACATTTAATTGGTATACATATCCACTGGCAATGTCTACATTCCTAACATTTTGCAAACTTGAGCTTCATCGTAATATGCGTAACAAAGTCCTCTCGCAGAGAAGCTCTAATCTTGGTGCACAATAATTTACTTGAGATTAGTTGTGGAAATCTTAAACATCCCCATCAGGAAACTTTCACGCTCGGTCTCTTCGCCGTATGACCGAATTTCAGCTGGGCTCCCAGTTTTAACAACCTCGTCAAGCTGCGCCCAACCATCCAAAATATGATGATGATGAAGGATAATATGGCCCATGTAGCGAGAAGATTTCTGAGAAAGGAGATCTCTGGCGGCAGGAGAATTTGAATAGTATTCAAATTCCTTGACTAAAAGCCCCATGGATGAAAGCGCATTAACTAACAATTCTGTTTCGCGCTCATCGGATTGCAAATTACATGTGAGATTGGATAGGTTTAACCGTTCATTATCCAAGGCGGTAAACACCCCGAGTCTGACTCCGGCCTGCAAGGCACAACCCCTCCAATATGCCATGGAAGTGCTGAGTAAATCCCCAATCGTCCATTCATTTTGTTTAGTCATGGGTTTCCTCATTTTCAGCTAAGTCACCAGCTCTCATAATCCTGTCACCGGTAACTTTCAGAGATTGAAAATCGAGGCCTGAAGGTTCCTGGAAAACCCGTAAATCAAATTCCGGCAACACTGCTATAATATGATCAAAAATATCGGCCTGAATATCTTCGTAATTGGACCAGAGCTGGTCGCTGCTGAAGACGTATATTTCTATGGGGAGCCCCTTGGGGGTCGGCGGCAGGTGTCTGACCAGCAAGGTCATATTTTTATTTATCTTGGAATGGTTGATCAGGTAGCTCTTGACATAGGCCCGGAAGATACCGATATTTGTTTGCTGACGGCCGTTCGCTACGGAGCAGCTATCAAAATCATGCTCTTTGTTATAGAGGTCAATCTCTTCTTGTTTTTTTTGAAGATACTCTTTGATCAAGCCAAATTTATTGAATTTTTCAAGCATTTCCGGAGTACAAAACCTGATTGAGTTCATATCAAGGAAGAGAGCTCTCTTGATTCGACGCCCGCCGGACTTCGACATCCCCCGCCAGTTTTTAAAGGCGTTTGAGACCAGCGCATAGGTTGGGATAGTGGTAATGGTCATGTCCCAATTCTGCACCTTGACAGTATGAATAGAGACATCAATAACATCACCGTCAGCCTCAAATCTGGGCATTTCAATCCAGTCTCCTACTCGTACCATGTCGTGGCTGACCAGTTGGAGGCTGGCGACGAAGCCGAGGATGGTGTCTTTAAAGACCAGCAAAACGACAGCAGTCAATCCTCCGAAGACACTGACAATTCCCCAGGGTGATTTGTCGGTCAGGGTTGAAACTATAAAAATCCCGGCCAGGATGAACATGACAATCCTGACCGCTGAAAGATACCCGCCTATCGGTTTCCTTTTCGATACCTCACTACGTTTGTAGATATCTTCAACGGTGTACAGGACTGAATTGACCATTCGTACGGCAAGGAAAACCAGAATGGTCATGCATAGACGTTTGACCACCTCGGCAAAAAGGGAGTGTCCTGCCAACATGACACCGACGGTGGCATAAACCACTACCACCGGAATCATGATTGAAAGGGGATCAAAAAAGCGGTTACTGACCAACAGATCGTCCCAGTCGGACTTGCTCAGGGTCGTTGCCCGAACAAAAAAAGGAATCATCAAGTGGATGGTCAGCCTTGATACCAGGAAAGCAAGCACAACAAGGGCTAAAATGGACAGCGCCAGAATAATTAATTGGACTGCTGGGGCGGGTAAACCGGAGTCGAGCAGCAGTTTTTCAAGAAAATTTTGCATCGGCAATTCTCATTGTAAATAATCTCTTTTCATGCCGGTAAGCCAACAAGTCACTCAGTCTACTATCCAGCATTACATTAATTACTTCTAAAAAGGGAGCCTCTTCCGATTCGATGGGGCGGAAGAGTTCGTGTCCATAGCTGCCGATTTGGACTCGAGGGGTCGAGAAGGTCGCGGGGAGGTTGTAGCCAGCGCGCAGCAGACTGCCGACATATGCATCGGTTCGGAAATTGCCCAGGGACGCGCCCCACTCGACATAACCATCTAATTTGATTGGCCACTCTTTTGTCTGCTCTAGAAAATTCAGCCACCGTTTGTGATCTAAATACAGGTTAAGTGTAAACTCTCCCGGGACTTGGTTTTTCCAGCCTTGGAAGATTGGGCTTCCAGAGATGTTTTGGTGAACCCATTCCTGTGACTCACGGGCAAAGCTGTTCTTGCCTGTAGTGCCAAGCGCGATGGTTGCACTATTTACAGAATCATTATTATCCTAAAAATCTATTTTCTTATCTCTATTTGCTTTAATGAATGGAGTCAAATTTTTATCCCTGACTGATAAATTGCATCCGCCAATCTCAACTTTTCCGTTAAACAGGAAACTTTAACTTCATCGTAAATTCAGAAACCGACTGTCTTTGATAAATAACTTCTGTTATGATAAAATCAGTATAGGTAGTTATCTTAAAGCATTGTTTTTGTAAAGGAGAAAAAAGATGAACGTTTCTCAGGCAGTCGATTATCACCTTCAGTACCATCGGGTAAATTCCAAAAAAAAATACCGTTAAAACTTGCGAGTTCGTTCTGTTTAATTTTTCTGAAACATTTACTGGCCGGAAACTGGAAGAGGTCAGGCAGAATGAGATCCTTGATTTTTTTGATTAAAATCACCAACGGTAACAAGCAGTCAACCAAACGTAATCGCTACTCAACTCTTTCGTCTTTTTACAATTTCACAATAAATACCGCATCCCCGAATCTGACAAATCATTGTGCGACACCAATTATCAAAAAAATATTCCGTCGGCCAACATGCATCCAATGGAAGACCATTGACAAGGAAACTATCGATGAAATTATTTTCAGAACAATGAATTTCCGGAACAGGATCATCTTAGAGCTGATGGCCAGGGGTGGAATTAGAATTGGTGAAGTTTTGAAACTGACTCCACGAGATATTGATGATCGAAAATTGATAATTCAAGCACCCAAAAGCGGTCGTGAAAGTGAAGTTGTCTATCTCCCAAGAAAATTATTACAGAGATTGAATGATTATGTGAAAGACAACGAGATCAACTCCGTCCAAAGAATCTTTCCAATCTCTTATGTGGCAGCCTGGGCAATGGTGAAAAAGGCGGGGGAAATGGTTGGTGTAAAATTACGGCCCCATGATCTGAGGAGGTTTGCGGCAACCTATGCTTCACGGTCTGGAACGCCAATTGAAATTATCAGCAAGGTGATTTTACGACATTCCGACTTATCAACCACCCAGAGGTATTTGGGCAAGGTCAATGATGCTGAAGCTATGAGGTGGATTGAGAATTTACACGGATAGATAGGTTGAGGGCGGAAGTTTTCACCTCCGCCCTCTTGTTAATGGCTATGGTTTTTATGCATATCGCAGAAAACCTTTGATCCGGATAGGTAGGGTTTTATTTGAGCTTAGCTTTGGCAACATTAACATTGAGTCGAATTCTACTGCTTCTCGGAGTAGCCCAATTTTTTCAATAGATAGAGCAATCAACAATTCAGGAAAACTTTCCCAATTGCTATTCTACAGGGAGACAAGTGCAATCAGATCTCATGAATTCTTTGACGTTGAAAAAACTGCCACCCAAACGTGCAAAAGCATGGTTTCTTAGACCCTGAGGTGACGCGGGAATACATTCAGAAAATTGAGCACATGTTGTTCTTAAGGCCTCTTCCCTGGTCTTGTAAGCATGTATAATTGTCAGCTTGTGACCAAACTTCTTTGCCCTGTTTTTCAACCAATTTTTGGTTGTTTTTCTTAGGTGTAATGGGGATGCAGAATTTGTTGGCATATTACACGTATGATAGACATACCATTTCTCAACCATTCCTGAAGCAACACCTTCTGAAATTGAAAATCGGGCCGTCGCACAGCCTTTTTCGTACCCGGATTGTACGGTGCAGGCACTCACAACATAGGAACCTTGAAGCAAAGCCAGCGTATGTTTCTTCACATAATGTCCTTCGGCATCGGTTTTAACTGTCCACTGAATCTTGTCAGGATGAGCCTCCAGTTTCGAGGTGTCGGCACTTTTAACAACTATTGTGACGCTGGCATTTTCGACGGCTTTTCCTTCAGCCCTGACAAAACCGCTGAAGATTGCCATTTCCTTTGCTTTGTAGCGGTCCTTGTCAGGGGCAACAATAACGGATAGGGTGCCAAACACGGTCTTGATTTTCTTGTAGCGAAGCTTCTGGGACACGAGAGTATTCGTGCCAACAATTTCTCCCGTGATGGTACTGAGAAAATTCAGACTGTCCCATACGGTGTTAAACATTTCAAGTTTCAACTGAAATTTCACATTGCCCTTCAAAGTTAATTGAGAAAAAACGCAGGAAAAGAGACTGTTAGCGACCTCGAGCAGACCGGAGTTGGCAAGGTATAGTCTTACCTGCGCCAAATTGCCGGGCTTGTTGTAGGCGTCTAACCACATATCGGTAAGCCCCACTCCCGCGATATTGTTAACCACATCGGCGCACTCAAGTGGTATCAGGCCGAGAAAATCCTGTATAATATTGATTATGGAGAACTTAAAACCCAAATCATCAAGATCGGCCAGAATTTTTCTATTTTCAAACGGTATGTATTGTTGTCTGGGTAAACATAGTGGTAAAATGAGACTTCTCCATCCGGCACCCATGAACTCGAATTCTTGAGGTGGCTCAAAAATGAAAGTGCTGGTCTGGCCTATAACTAAAAAATGGGCCCAGGAGCGATTGCCTTTGGCAACCCAATAACGATAAAAGCCATCGGCAATACTTTTGGGCAGAATGTTGGCTCGTGGGGGAAAATATGTCACCTGCTCGGATGGGCCAGTTTTTTTTACAGCCGCCCAGCGCCTAAATATATTAGTGGTATCCATGGTGCATCTTTTACCGTCGGGAATCTCGCCAACAATAACCCTAAAACCGATATCATCTAAAAGCCGGTTGTCACCCGGCTTAAAAATTTGAACACCAGGTGTAACCTCTTTTCCACTAAGATTATCTTTTGACGCCACTAATATCGGTCCAGAAATATTTTCCGGGGTAACACCGAGAAGAAAATAAATCAAAGATAGCTTGTCAGTTTTTTTAGATAACTCAGTTTCCCCCACAGCGGGATGGTAAAAATAGATTTTATTTTCGAGCGATATCGCCAGTAAAGCATTTTCAGAACGAGTTACTGATATTTCATTATCATAAACATTTCCCTTATAAAGAATAGTAGCGCCTGGGACCTTAACCGTTGAACCGGTAAAATAGGCAACCCGTTCTGTCGGAAAAATGTTTTTGTCATCAATAATATTTTGCTGATCATTGAAATCAGACATACCCGATGATGAGTTTACGGAAGAATCACCTGCATCTATGATGGTTTTCCACTGTTCTGCACAAACAGGAGTTACAGTAAAAACAACCAGCAAAGAAAAAAGGACGATATTAACTTGCTTGAGCCACTGAAACCTAGAAAACAGCATAAAAACATTAATTCTGAGATTTTTATGAGATTGAATTCGGAGGGTAGTTGATTTTCTTAAACTTATTGACATTGGCAACCTCAAACTATCAATGCAACCCGGCCATCTTGCATCATCTCAACTTATTCAGTCGTCACAAGACACGTGGGTTTCCGAGCCTGCCTCACAACAAGTGTAGCTTTACCTTATTTACAAAATTATAATCAGCTAAACATAAATGTCAATACTGTCTAACCCCCTCACCTAAAATAAAACCGGGCCGAAGAGGCTTTGTGCCCTTTGGCACGGTTATGATGGTTGGTTAATACGTTCGGTCAATATACGTAACAAGAGCAGAACATCTATACTCTCAAGGGAAGGATTGCGACTAGAGCTTGCCTTTGGCGATATCAAAATAGTTAAACTGTCGCGACTCTATCCGTCAATTGATGGTTAATGCGACACTAGCATTCCCTGATTTGATTTCTTCCATTTTCCTTGGCTTAGTATTGTTGAATAACTCTTTTCTCTGTACAAAATCTTGTATCATGCTTATACTATTTACATAAATGGCAAACTCTACGATATCCCAAAGTTACGTCAAAAAACAAGCGTATTCCACGATCGAAGGCAGGCCGGACAGGTACTGGTGGAGATGCTGCATAAATAGAAGGATAGCAAGGCAATGGTTCTTGCTGTTCCATCAGGTGGAGTGCCGGTTGCTGTGGAGGTTGCCAGGATTCTTGATCTGTCTCTTGATGTAGCTGTTGTAAGCAAAATCTTACTTCCTTGGACTACAGAGGCAGGTTTTGGTGCCGTGGGCTTTGACGGGTCCATCTGGATCAACCAGGATTACGTCGACTATTACAAACTGGGTCAGCCGACTATTGAGCAACAAACCCAGGTGACCCTGAAAAAAGTACAGCGACGGGTCAAGCTCTTTCGTGGTGATCAGCTATGGCCCGATCTACAGAATCGACCAGTCATCCTCGTTGATGACGGCATAGCCGCCGGATCCACCCTGCGTGTAGCTGTGCAGGCCTTGCGTAATACCGGAGCAGTAGAGATAATAGTTGCTGTACCCACTGCCCATGAGGAATCCCTTATCCGGATACTGAACGGGGTCGATGCACTCTATTGTGCAAATATCCGAAGTGGGCAGCAATTTGCCGTAACCGCTGCCTACCGCCAATGGGACGATGTCGATGAATCCGACGCATGCAGGATGCTTGCTTCATTTCAAAAAAGATGACTGACTCCAGGAAAAAACAAACGAGATATTTAAAAACATGAGTCAAAAACGAATCAATGACATGTTGGCAAGCATTGAAGCGGAGTGCCTATATACCCAGGGTTACACAGGTATACAGGCATTTAAACCCGAGGTTATGGCGGCTATCGCCAATGTGCCACGAGAAAAATTCGTACCGGAATCGCTAAAACCGTGGGCATATGAAAACAAGCCCCTGCCCATCGGCAACGAACAGACAATTTCTCAACCGTACATTGTTGCCCTGATGACTGACCTGCTCAGTCCGAAAAAAGGGGATGTGACCCTGGAAGTGGGTACCGGATCAGGATATCAGGCTGCAGTCCTGTCACAACTGGTTAAGCAACTCTATACCCTTGAAATTGTACCGGCCCTGGCAGTGAATACGGCACAACTCCTTAAAAAACTCGGCTACCAAAATATAGAAATACGACAGGGAGATGCTTCCCGGGGATGGCCGGAACATGCCCCTTATGACGGTATCATTGTCACGGCCGCTGCCGGTCATGTACCAGTGGCCTTGAAAGAACAGCTCAAACCAGGTGGCAGACTGGTTATTCCCATCGGGGATCCCCGTATGCCTCAGGAGCTTTTGCTGATTCAAAAGGACAAACAGGGTGTATTCAGCAGTCAAAATATTTTGCCTGTGGCCTTTGTTCCTTTTACCGGAGAATTGAGTACTGGTGAAAAACCATGCACGACACCATAAAAATTCAGGAAATCATGACCGCCTTTGCTGACCGGACCGGTTTGTCAACAGGCAGCCATGCACCGAAAAGGTATCTTTGGACAGATGCCTTTTCGGTCTGTAATTTTCTGGGGCTTTTTCATCAAACAGGCGATGAACAGTACAAACAAACGGCCTTTGCCCTTGTTGATCAAGTGCATGCTGTCTTGGGCAGACACCGTGACATTGATTCCCGGAACGGGTGGATCAGCGGACTTGATGAAAAAGAGGGAAAACTGCATCCTACGGCAGGCGGATTGAGAATAGGGAAAAAGTTAAATGAACGAAAATCCGGTGAACCTTATGATGAACGCCTGGAGTGGGATCAGGACGGCCAATACTTCCACTACCTGACCAAATGGATGCACGCCCTCAACCAGATCGCCCGGGTAAGCGGCAACCGGCTATACAACCGTTGGGCCATGGAACTCGCCAAAACCGCCCAGAAGTTAGCCCAGATGGGGATTTTACCGGGCGGAAAACGGAGTCAGAGTAACATTAAATGTCATCGTTGAATTATTTTACTCCGACCCCAATTACCTAGATCTGGCCACCCCACCAAAACTCTGTAACCGTAAGTCCCTAAGTCGTTGGCGGTTCTCAAAAGTACAAAACTTCAGAACCTTAAAAATCGTAAAGCTTTCTGCTTCTTCGCCGAACAAGTTAATCTATAGTTTCCTGATATCTACTCAAACCCGATATGCTAGACAAAGAAATCTCGGTTGTGCCACTTGTTTCGTAGCCTGATATCATTCATTAATGAGTGATATCAGTTAAAGATATCCACCGCCAACCTAAACACTTCTGCTGGACATCAAACCTAACCTTCATCGATCACGGTAGAACAGCCAGTTACCCGGCTGCCCCCGTTCAGATCCCTGCTTGCGGATTTCCCGCACAGGGCTCTTCAAAGTTACTCACTTCGTACATTCAAGTAACACACTGTAGCGACTACTCAGAAATTATGACAAATACGTGGCTGCAGAAGATTAAAGGCTTTCATCAGTTCGGTAAATCCTTTCCAGTTGTAGCTACGCTGCTGACTGCGACGATTTAACGCCTTAAAAAGAATACACTGCACTTGATGAAAGAAACCTGACAGACTCTTGGAGTTACCCCGAATACCATAGTAATTATAGTATCCGTGAAGTTTGGAGTTTAACCTCCGGTAAAAGTCTTCTTTGGGCATACGACAATTGTCTCGACACTATTCCTGAAAGTTCGCTAGGGAAGCACGGTATTTCTTACGGCTTGTACGCCGTTTAATCACTGGCTTGCGCCATCGATTCAAGACCCACCGAAACTCAGACCCCAAAAACTCAAAACCCCCGCTATTCTTCATGTCTATCGGACTAAACCCTATCAGGTTCGTCTTCTCTTCGGCCACCTCCAATCCGTAAATTTTAAGCCTCTTGCCAAGTACTTCGTAAAAGCGTTTGGCATCCGACTCATACCGAAAGGTGCAGACAAAGTCATCCGCATACCGACAGAGATACGCAGACCCACGACAATGAATTTTAACGGTCTCCTCGAACCACATATCCAAGGCATAGTGAAGGTAGATGTTGGCGAGCATCGGTGAAACAATTCCGCCTTGGGGTGAGCCCGTTTGAGGGTTAATCACCTTACCATCCGTATCCAATATACCTGCTTTCAGCCATTTGCAAATTAACCGCAGGAACAGTTTGTCGTCTATCCTCTTTTCCAGCATATCAATCAGAATATCATGATCGAGTTTATCGAAAAAGCTACGGATATCCACCTCAACCAGGTAGTGATAACGTCCGCTTCTAAGTACGGCACTAAGGTCTTTGACTGCATCCAAGGTTCCGATATTTGGTCGGTAGCCATAACTGCACCCCAGAAAATCCTGTTCGTATATCGCTTCCAGTATCTTGGTAACCGCCACCTGTAGCAATTTATCCGCTACGGCAGGTATACCCAAAGGCCGCATTTTACCATTGGCTTTAGGTATGTACTTTCTGAGCACCAGCTTAGCCCGATACCATCCTCCTTTGACAGCTTCCGTCAGTACTTCGTGTCTGGATGAAGTTCCCTTTGTGGGCTACGTAAGTTTGCCGGCCCCTTCCCCATGTACACGGCTTTCCCGTGCTCAGAGTACTATGAACCGATCTGACTCCACATAAGCCTTCAGACTCCCTCCCATCTCGGTCAGAAGATCTTACCTGCCAATCACTGCTTAGATTTCGGCCTAATTCTGTTTCCAGGTTTCCCTTTCAGTGTCTCAATATCCGCATACCTTACTTTGATTACAGGAGCCTATGAGGCCTCCCAAATTCTCGACGCTTCTCTTCTTACTTGCCAGGCGCTAGCGACCCCGACAGGCCCTCAGGAATCTCACCATGACAGATCTTTAGGTTGATGTTGGTTTTCTCCGTTTTCTGCCTGGTTTCCCGGCAGTGCCACAATATCTCAACCATGGTTCCGTCTAACGATTCCTTTGTATTGGCTTCCGGTTATTTAACACCGTCACCACCTGCTTTGCATACGTTAACGAGGCTGAATCACTTCAGGATGGTACATCACCCCTCTGGCCTGCAAGATTCTCTGTGTACGCTTCGACCCAATTGTATACATGTGTAACAGTATGATTACCGCAAACACCGCTCCGCAAGGGACGCAACACTCGATACGGATGGGTGGTTAGCCCCTAAGAAAGCCTGCAATAGACCTCCAACCGACCGGGACTTACACCCGGCAAGAAGCGCAAAGCTTAGCTTGGCGCACTAAATAGAGTTTCCTAAACTCTCAAGCATTTGCACCCGGTCAAGGTAGGTTAGCGAACAGGCATCGACAGCAACAGCTTTCAAGTCAGTAAGATTCTTTAAAATCTCACGACTGATTTTATCGTCAGGTAGGTTGATCATCTTTTTTGGGTTCAGTCCGCCTCAATCATTTCCATCAACTCTTTCTGAAATCCCTCATCCTGCATCAACTTGGTCGCAAGAGCCTGACATAAAGCCCCGGTCAGACCATCCATATTTTCAGAAGCGACATTTACGGTTATTCCTCCATCTTCAGATTCTTCAAGGATAAGTGCCGATTGATTATGTGATAGTTCCATGGTCTATAGTTTGCCTCCACTGATCTCCGTTAAAACATCTTCATAGGCTTCCCGAACATCTTCGATAGCTTCAATTATTAAATTGGGAGCATCGGCCTGTTTAGCAATATTATCAATCAGCAAAATAAGAGGTTTCATGCTGCCAATATCCCGGACGCATTCCCAGCTCATGGCTTCAGCAATGTGAAAGATAAGTTTGTCAGAATTTTTAAAGCCGAATTCTTTAACTACGTAATCGCGAAGGCAAATCCACGCCCCTTGTAATTCGGAAAGAGCGGTTTTGTCGTAAAATGTCGGTTCTTCAAAAAATGTCATAATTGATGAAATTATCCTATGATTAAACTCGATTTCCTTTCAACCCAATCTTTTCGGCAACATCCCGCATGCCCATTATGGTATCTTCAATAAGTTCTCCGATCTCTACCCCCAGCATCTCAGCACCCTTCTGGATGATAGATCGATCAACCCCGGCAGCAAAGGCAGGTGATTTCCATTTTTTCTTTACTGACTTTACAGTCATATCCATAACACTCTTTGATGGTCTGACCATAGCATTGGCCGCAATCAGACCGGTCAATTCATCAATGGCATAAAGTGTTTTCTCCAAAGTGCTTTGTGGCTCCACGTCTGAACATATTCCCCACCCATGGGAGATGACAGCACGAATATATTCTTCCGGCCAATTGTTTTCTTCAAGGATTTCTTTCGTTTTGGCACAGTGCTGGTCGGGATATTTTTCATAATCAAGATCATGAATTAGACCAATTATTCCCCATTTTTCTTCATCTTCGCCATTTTTCTTGGCGAAGTAGCGCATAACCCCTTCTACGGCGTAAGCATGTTTTTGTAGGCTATCACTTTCGTTGTATTTGTGAAGGAGTTTTAGGGTGTCATCACGAGTTGGGATTATTTCTGTCATTGCTGATTACCTTTTAGCTGTTGTTGAATTCAGTCAACTTGTTCCTTGAAATCGATGCTGTTTACTCATATATTTTAGCCGGATTAACAAAAAGTCAGTCCTCCAAGCAGGGTTGATACGGCTTTTAAAAAATAACCAAAAACATCTTCATTGTCATCGAAATAAGGATAAGCATTACGACCTCCAGATGTTAATATCTTTCCGGAATATGCTATATCAACATTCCAACTGGTTCCATCTACTATGTTGGTACAGTTGTAATTTTGTTCCCACTCCCATATCTGTACTTTGTCGAGTTTTTTCCAAAACCACTTCCACTTTCTTTGTGATGGTATGATGATTTGTGGCCCCGACGTAGACGGCATGAAGCCATGTTCTTGGATTTCGTATATTAATGAGTCATTTTCCCAAAGAACACCGTATGAATTACCTGAATACCCGCCAATCCATGCCGAAAATTTTTCTGGAGTATAATTTGGGGTGGTCATGGCGGTCTCCATTTATCCATTTGTTACTAAATTTTTCTTGTTTTTTGTAGGCTTATATAACATATATTTCCCTTTTACTTTCCACCAATACAAGTCTTCACCACCAGGATAATGGTGACGAGAAGTATGGTTTACGCAATCTGACATTATCTGACACCCCACAGTGCCTTGATTAAAAGTCAGATATTTCTCTAAGATTAATTGATAAATGTCTTTGGCTGAAAATATTTTTTCAGCAGCAACAAACAATCGTAATCTTTGATTTAATGATGGAATTTCATCGCTCTCAAAAAGTTCTGAGTTTAATTAGCATCATTATCATCTACACATTGCTCGGCTCTGTTCAGCCAGCTTAAGGCTCTGTGCGCCCTGCCGCATAAGATACTCACCGTATTGGTGAGTATTATTAAAATCCCCTCCTAACCATCTAATACTCGATATTTGAGCAAAATTTGATGATTCGATCAGTGATTTCATCCCAAGCGCCGCCTAGTTTTGGTAAATCATGTCCCATCCCTTCAATCAACATCAGTTCTGAGTTTGGTATAGTCTCCGCAGTATCTTTGCCACCTTCTACCGGCATTATCGGATCTTCTGTACCATGAATTACCAAAGTCGGCACTTTTATATTTGCTAATGCAGGTTTCCTATTGAGTCCTAATCCTGCAAGGAGTTGTCGGTTTAAACATCCAGGGCTTAAACCACGATCATATGATCGTCTAGCAAGATTATCGTGCCATTCTTTATCGAAAGAGAATCCTGATCCTGCAAAAAATAGATAAGTATCGACCACTCGTTCAATGACCGCTTCCTTCTCTTTAGGAAAAGGTGCAATAAGAGATTGAAATGCTTCAGGTTTTGCCTTTGGTAATTGTGGGTTCCCAGTTGATCCATAAATAGAAATTAAACTCAACAGTCGGTCAGGATGTTCAATCGCAATTGTTTGGGCAATACCTGCACCCATAGACATGCCGCAAACGTGGGCTTTGCTTATTCCCAAAGCATCCATCAGACCAACCGTATCATTAGACATATCGGAAAAAGTGTAAGGTGCGCTAATTGGTTTGCCCTGCATTAGGTTACTGAATGCTTTCGCTAAATCTGGTGTTCCTGCGCTCTCGAATTTAGTGGAAAGACCAACATCTCGGTTGTCAAATCTGATAACATAGTGATCCGCATTTGCAAGTTTTTCGCAAACTAGATCATCCCACATGATTAATTGTGAAATAATCCCGACGATTAATAGAATTGGTGAGTTGTTCTTATCTCCAAACGTCTCATACTCGATCTGTATCCCATTTGCAGTTACATAAGACATAATCACATCTCCTAGAATTAATAGCTATCAGCAGCTCTCTTTTTTTTAGTGTGGGGTAACCGGGCATTATTTTGCTCTTTAAATGAAATACCAGTATAGAGAAACGGAGGTTACTGTTGCCAAAATAACGACCCCGCATCCTATAGACCATTACCCTTATTGTCGCTATTGCCAACATTGGCATCTTGGCCTTTATCCTTTTGATCATGATCACCGAGTGTCTATTAATCAGGAAAAGTCGGCACTTATATAAAAATCATTTCGCCAATAAATCTGTTTAAACTTCCTCCAACACTTTCACCGACATACCTTCAACAATATTTTTCACTTTCTCCTTGTAATCGAGCATATGCGGTACTGACAAGTGCGCTTTGAGGTCGTTCAGGCTTCGCCATTTTTCAATGATAGTTGCAACATTCTGGTTATAATCTTGAGGTGGCAGCCCACTAGGGACATCAACTGTTGGAAAATATTCAATACAACCATCTTCCAGCAATACATTCGAGATATTGGCCTTGAAGATCTCCATGAACTGGGACATTTTACCTTTTTTGACTTGGATAGATGCAATTACGTGTATCATCAAATAATCCTTTGTCGATTTTACAATTATGGTTATGGTGGCGGGTTCTTTCAATCTCTATATTGAGCCAATTCAAGTAATATACCTTCGGGGCCTCGAAAATAAACCAGCTTTTTCCCGGTTTTGGTAAATTCTTGGATAGGGCTGAAAGGTTCAATCCCTTTATCTTTCAAATGAGCGACAGTTTTTTCAATATCAATTACCCGAAAAGCCAGATGTCTGAATCCCTGAGTGTTAGCCTTATCTGGACTTTCTATTTCATAGAGTGGTGGATTGGCAAATTGAAGTAGCTCCAGAGCGATGCTATCTCCGGGCAGGGTCAATCTCACATATTCTGCGTCAACATCGTTAAGACCCACTATTTTCGATATCCATTCACCCTGCAGCCTTGACTGGTCTTGCAACTCAAAACCAATGGCAAGAAAGAATTGTTTGACTTTCTCAAGGTCTTTGACAACAATGTTGATGTGATCTATGTTTGTCAGAAATGAACTCATTTGTTTGGTTGTCCAGTAAAGTTTTAAAGGTTATATTTTATGTACGGTAGAGATGCTATAGAACTGCCCCCTGAGCGCATAGCAGATTATTACGATGTTCCTGCTCTTTGTAAATTATTCTTTGCTCGGATCAAATCGAGCCGCATCAATTATTGACCAAAGATGAATGATCCAACCCAGAAAAATGAACCATAGAGCTCCTGCCAAGACAAATTGAACAAGGCTCATCAATACTCTTCCCTGTAAAAGTTGACCCAGTCCAGGAATGAGAAAACTGCATAGGGCGGCTATTACGTTTCCGGTGGAACCTCTTCCAGACATATTAACCATCTTTTTATCATACTCTCAGATTATCTTTTTATGCCCTCAGCTTTAAATCCTGAATCATCACCCAAATAGAAATAGATTCGACCTTCCAATATATGGTGGATGATTGAATTTGGTACTGGTAAGAATCTCATTGTTTTGTTTTTTTATCATGGATGTCCCGTTTATTTCGTCAAACTTTCTAATCGTTAGCCAC